>JACPHN010000146.1 GCA_016188575.1 Candidatus Schekmanbacteria bacterium | reverse complement strand
CCGATATCCCCGGCCGTCGGTTCACGGATCAAGCCACCACAGGCCTACTTGCTCCCGGCCATACCCACCCAACTGCCACGCCCCGTCTGGCCTACTTTTCGCCGGCACACCCCGGTCGTTTTTCGCCAGCGTTGAAGGGGATCATCCCTGTAGGCGGGAGACGGCGTCCCGTCTGCGCGCCACGGATCCCGAAAACCGAGCGCTCGGAGGCTTGCGGAGCCAACCGCCGAGGTGATTTCGCGCTCGTACTCCACGTCGCGGCTGCCCGCGGCGTCAAGGTCGCCGACGACGTTGAGGTCACCGGCCAGCACCGCCTCTTCGCCCTCGGCGAGCGGGGCGAAGGTGCGGATCATCGCGCGGATTTCCGCAAAGCCCTCGGCTCGAGCCACGGCGCATTCGTACACGCAATCTGCGTAGGAGGCCTGGGGGTGCGTGAAAAACACGTTGAGCGGTCGCATGCTGACGGTGTTGAAGACTCTGACCCAGCCCACTCCTTTGGCCGCCCAGACGTCGCCGTCCGTCAGCGAAGAGAATGGCCGGTACGCGGCACTGCAGCCCGCGTAGTCGGCAAAGGCAGCCGTCCAGAATGAGGGCGAGGTGACCACGCTACCGGAAGGGACAGCGGGCTCAACACCTACCGTCGATGGGTCGTAGGCGCAGTACCAGTCTGAGGGCGAAGCTCCGCGGCTCAGCGGCCGCGGCGGAAACTTGGAGAACAGCATCAATCCGCTGTCACCGTCGTACCCGCCGTCGTCGAGCATTTTCACGAAGTGCGGAAACGAGGGCGAGAGTCGCGCGACCAGCGTGTCCTGCACGGCGTCGTCGAACGCTTCAGCGATGACGACGATGTCGTATTGGGCGGCGAGAATTCTGTCTGCGATCAATCCAGCTCGCTCTTCCGCCGAGTACTCGAAGATCATGGGAGCTGGTGCGACGAGTCCGGCGACGTTATAGGTCAACACCGCGTATGTGGCTCTTTCGGCCAGCGCGTTCGACGGCGCGCACAGAGCGCAGCAAAAAAGCAATCCCCACGCCTTGCGGATCATGTTTGTCTTCCCCTGATGATGATTTTGGATCGGCCCTGGCCGCGCGAGCACGGCAGCAGGCTGGCTCGCGCTCCACGCGAGAGACTTGCAGGGATCGGGCCAAGGGGAGTCGGCGCTTTGGGGCGAACGCAGACGATCACGAAGCGGTTGGTTGGCCGGGAGAGCGAGGCGTCCAGCGCACGTCCATGCGCACGTCAGCGCGCCGGGCGCGGCGCTCCGCTGCCGCGCGAGCTCAACCGCACAGCTCGTCCAGGAACCGCAGGCGAGCGCTGCTCGCCTCCCCTCTCCCCGGCTCGAGACTGGTGCTGAAGTGACTCCCCACGTTCTGCCGCCGATGACGAGCGGCGGCGACCACAAGCTCGGCGACACGTGCGAGGTTGCGGACCTCGCACAGTGCAGGGGAAGGGCAGTGGTGCGCGTAGATCTCCTCCACGCGCCGTGCAATCGCGGTCACCTCGGCCGCCGCCCGCGCCAGTCCCTCGTCGGACCGCACCACGCCCGCGCCACGCCACAAGCAATCGCCGATCGCGACCCGCAGCGCCGCAAGCTCTCCGCCGACTGCCTCGGGCAGCGCCGCGTCCCCGCAGGGCGGGGCCAGACCATCAGAAAGCAGACTGCGCTGGGCGCTGTCGAAGGACCGCCCCAGGCTGCGCACATACCAGTCCGAGTGCACGGCCGCACGGTACGCAAACACGACAGATTCGAGCAGCGAGTTGGAAGCGAGGCGATTCGCCCCATGTACTCCCGTGCACGCCGTTTCCCCGATCGCGTAGAGACCTTGCAGCGAGGTGCATCCATCGATGTCGGTCGGCACGCCGCCGCACATGTAGTGCGCCGCGGGAGATACCGGGACGGGCTCGCGGGCCAGGTCGATGCCGTGCTCCAGGCACCGCTGGGACAATGACGGAAAGCGCGTGCGGATAAAGTCGGCCGGCTTGTGGCTGATGTCCAGCAGCACGTGGTCGGTCCCGGTGCTGGTCAGCTCCGCGTAGATCGCTCGGGAGACGATGTCGCGCGGCGCCAGATCGGCCATCGGATGGTGACGCTTCATGAACGGTTCACCAGCAAGCGTCCGCAGGATTCCTCCCTCTCCGCGGATCGTCTCGGAGAGCAGAAACGACGGGGCGCCAGTCCGATGAAAAGCCGTGGGGTGAAACTGCACAAACTCGATATGGCGCGGCCCGACACCAGCGCGGTCCGCCATGGCCACGCCGTCTCCCGTGGCCACGGCGGGGTTGGTGGTGCGGCTGAAGAGCTGTCCGGCACCGCCCGTTGCCAGGACCACCACCTTGGCGAGAATCGGCCTGAGCGTCCGCGAGCGGTCGAGCACCCAGACGCCGTGACACCGTCCCTCGGACACGATTAGATCGATGGCGAAGCTGTCGATATCCACCCGCACCGCCGGATTGTCGTAGATGCTCTGGACCAGAGCACTCTCGATCGCCTTGCCGGTCATGTCGCCGACGTAGAGGATGCGATGCTGCTCGTGCCCGCCCTCTCGCGTAAACCGGTAGCGATCTTCCTCGTCTCTGTTGAAATGAACGCCGAGGCGATCGAGGTCGCGGATGCGCGCCGGGGCCTCGCGCACCAGCACCTGTACCGCATCGACGTCGCAGAGGCCAGCACCTGCCGTCATGGTGTCCTGGATGTGGTGCGAATACGCGTCATACAGCGTGAACACCGCGGCAATTCCGCCCTGCGCGTAGCGCGTATTCGATTCGTCGATGGAGCCCTTGGTGACGAGGCGAATCGTATCGGTCCCGGAGCTTCGCCGCGCGAGCTCGATGGCGTACAGGAGCCCGGCAGCCCCACTGCCGATGACGACGACCTCGGTCCGATCCGCTTCTGCGATAGGCGCGTTCATGCGAAGTGCCTCGACGCGATCTCGATGGCGTTGAGCGCGGAGCCGCGCCTGAGATTGTCGGCCACGACGAAAAAGTGCAGTCGATTCCCCACCGCGGCGTCCACTCTCACCCGGCCGACCAGGACGTTTTCTTCCAGCCCGGCGCGCAGCGGGTCGAGGCGGTCCTTGGTGCAATCGCGAACGACCGTGATAATGGAGACCTGATCGAGCGTCTCGTGTGCGGTGCGCAAGTCGACCGGCCGCTCCGTCTCCACCGTCACGGTCGCCGCCTCGCCGATGAACACGGGAACGCGCACACAGGCCATCGAAACATCCAATGCCGGGACCTCCAGGAGGCGCGTAAGCTGATAGCCTACTTCTTTCTCCTCCGTGCTTTCCCCATCGGAAAGAATCGCCCCGATCCAGGGAATCAGGTTATACGCTATCTGGTGCTCAAACATCACGGGAATCGGTTCTTGGCCGCGGGCAATGGACACGCTCTGCTCGAAGAGGTCGTCCATCGCCGGCCGCCCCAGGCTGGACACCGACTGATACGACGACATCGCGACCCGCCGCAGGCCAAACGCCTGGTGCAAAGGCAGCAACACGGTGCCGGCGATGGTCGCAAGCGAGCTGGGAACCAGGTAGAGCGGCCAGGCGTCGGTGGCCCGCCGCCAGTTCACACCGGCGATGGTGAGCTGCACGTGCGTCTCGCGCACGTGGGCTCCGGTGCCATCGATGACCACGGCCCCGGTACGGAGCGCTTCAGCGACGTGCCGCCGCGCCGCCTCGGCGTCGCCGAAGAAAAACGCAACGTCTATCCCCGCAAAGGGATCGACCTCCTTCTCCAGATCAAGCACCACCAATGGCTCGTCGTCGTGGGCCAGCAGCGTTCCGTGCTCGGCATGCGATGCGTATGCCTTGACCTCGACGGCAGGCAGTCTTCCCTCTGCGAAGAGATCGAGCAGCTCCCGCCCGACCGCTCCCGGAGCACCCACGATAGCCACCCGATTGATCACCTTTGCTCAGCCTCCGGTTGGTATGCGAAAAAGGCTCATGCCCTTGTAACATCGAAGTCCCCCGGCTGACAACGCCTAGCGGCGCTGGGGCGCATCGGCCTGGCGTGGCCGACTCAGCAGCTCGTCGAGCTTCGCGTACTTAACGTAAACGTAGAAGGCGCTGAGCAGGCACCACTGCAGGCCAGGCCGGCCGTCGAGGACGCCGAGCCGCAGGAAGTAGCGATGAAAGATCTCCCACGGCAGCCGCAGCGCGTAGCCGCGCGGGACCCGACAGCCGCGCGCGGCCTTGTCCTGGGCGGTCAGGGACGTGAACGAGTTCAGCGTGGTGAGGTAGTCACTCAGGCTCCGATAACTGTGGTGCAGCAGCGTACCGCGCAGCGACGCCACGTCTCCGTCGACGCGCAAGCTCTCGTGGATGGTAACAGCGTCAAACGTGCCACAATGCGTGCGAAAGAGGCGGACCGGGTAGTTGACGGAGCGCCCAAACCGCAGCCGGCGTCCGGCGAACACGAGCTGGCGGCGCATCCGAAATCCCGCGACGCGTGGCGGCACCTCCTCTCCGAGCCGCTGGCGCAACGCCTGCGCCAAAGCCGGCGTGACCTCTTCATCGGCGTCGATGCTGAGTGTCCAGGGCTGGGTGGCCAGTGAAATCGCGTAGTTCTTTTGGGGGCCGTAGCCGAGCCAGTCGTGATGAACGACGCGCGCACCCAGTGACGTGGCCAGCTCGACCGTGCCGTCGGTCGAGCCCGAGTCCACGACGATGACCTCCGCGGCGAACCTCAGCGACGCCAGACATCTACCGATGCGGTCCGCCTCGTTCTTGGTGATGATGACGGCGGAAATCGGCAGCAACGGTTCCGCCGCGGCGGCCACGGATTACGACTCCAGGGCCGTATCCAGCTCCGCGAATTCGGATTGGCGCGACTTGGTGGCCGGTGCGCCCCCGAGCTCAGCAACCATGGCGTCAAAATCGTTTTGCACCCCCGACTCGCCGGTGAGCTCGGCCAACTTCTGATCGAGCTCCTGCCCTTCGCTCAGGGCCAGGTTGTCCATGGCATCGAGCCGGTCGGAGCTGGAAAGCACTCGTTCAAGGCCTTCGTCGAAGATGCCGGCCGACGAGTTGATGTCGAGGCTGCCGGCCATTTTCGTGACCTCGGCACGGGACTTGTTCAGGTCGGCGATGGTGCGCGCCTGCTGGAGCTGCCGCGCCCGCTTTTCGACTTCGTCGGCGGCCACGTTGAAGCGCTTCTTGGCCGCGTCGGACTGTGCTGCGGCCTGCCCATGCGCCGATTCCATGGTCTTCAGCGCATCCTCCGCCTGTTTGCGGAGCTGCAGCGCCCGCTTGGCGAGCTGCTCGAGCTCGGCCTTCCGTCCCGCATCGGTCACTTGCAGCGACTGCTGCACCGCCACCTTGGCCTTCTCGGTCAGCGCGTCGTAGCGCTGGCGTTCCTCTTCGAGCTTGCGCTGCGCCCTTTTCTCATACGCGATGGCGCCGGCAACGGCTTGCTTGTACTTGAAGAGGTTTTGCTGCATCTCGCGATGGGCAAGCTCCATCTGCGGAATCGTGAGCTGCGACTCGGCGCGACCGAGGATAGCATTGACGATGGACTTGAAGAGGCGCGCAATACGTGAAAACATCTGTCCCTCTCAGAACGGTGATGAGCACGGTCCGGAGCGGCCCTCAGGCACTTTCCGGCTTGGTGAATCGCTTGACGAACAAGTCCAGATCGTTGCGCTCGGCCTCGAGCTCTTCGAGCCGCTTTTGGAGGTCCGCCAACCGCCCCTCGAGGTCGTGAACCTGTTCCTCCAAGCCGGCCGCCCGATCCCCCAGCTCGTGAGCCCGCGAGTCCGCTTCGTTCACGACCCGGTCAAACTCCACGCCCACGGCATCGAGCGTGGTGCGCACGACCTGAATCACCAGGTTTTGGCTTTCCCCATCCAACGGCAGGCGCGAAATCAGGTCCAGAGCCTGATCGAGGCCGAACTCCTGTTTCTCCATCTTTTCCTCCTCGACTACGGTGGACATGCACCTTATATGAAAGTGGCCTGGCGCTGTCAAGTCGCCGCGGCAGCCTGCGCTCGCCGCCTGTTCGACTCCAAGCTGCGCGGAATGCGCCGCGCGAAGACCCCCATCTCACCTCTTCCCCGCCCGTGGCGGCACGGCTTTCAGCGCCGCATCGGCGCGTTTCCGCGCGCAGGTGCAAAGGTCGCGTTGACAGCCCCGCAAACGGGGCCGTACACTCCCGGTGTCCACGTCGCCCCTGCGGGCAATCCAGTAGACTTCGCATCACCCCCGGACGCTTTCTCCTCGCGCCGCCCCGCGCTCCCGGAGGAGCCGAGAGGAGTGCTCTGACCCGCGGACAATCAAGGAGAAACCATGAGCCGCACGGATTACGACCGCTCGCCGGTCGAGCAAGACCTGGTGTTCGACTGGAACCTCGAGCAAGGGATGGAGCACCCCAGTGGGCGCCGCGTCGAGTTCAACGACGAAAGCTTGCGAGACGGCCTGCAGTCGCCCTCGATTATCGACCCGCCGATCACCGACAAGCTCCGCATGCTCCACTTGATGGAAGCTCTAAGCATCGACGGGGCAGATATCGGCCTGCCGGGAGCCGGACCCAGAGCCTACGCCGACGCGCTGCGGCTCGCGCAGGAGATCTCCAGCCAGCGAATGCGCATCTTCCCGAACTGCGCCGCCAGAACCGTGGTGGCGGATATCGCTCCGATTGCCGAAATCTCGCAGAAGGCGGGACTACCCATTCAGGTGGCGACCTTCATCGGCTCCAGCCCCATCCGCCAGTACGCCGAGGACTGGGATCTGGGCTCGATGCTGCGCCGCTCTGAAGAAGCCATCGGTTTTGCGGTGCGCGAAAGTCTACCGGTAATGTTTGTCACGGAGGACACGACCCGCGCCCGCCCCGAAACCCTCAAGACGCTCTACGGCGCTGCGATCGCCGCGGGCGCGTCGCGACTTTGCCTGTGCGACACCGTCGGGCACGCCACACCGGAAGGTGCCGCCAACCTCGTCCGCTTCGTGCGCGACGAAATCGTCGCCCCGCTGGGCCGGGATTTGCCGCTCGACTGGCACGGCCACCGCGACCGCGGGTTGGCCTTGAGCAACGCGATCGCGGCGTGGGAAGCAGGCGCCTCGCGCTTGCACGGCACCGCGCTCGGGATTGGTGAGCGCGTCGGGAACTGCGAGTTGGAGCTGCTGCTGGTGCATTTCAAGCTGATCGGCGTCAACCAAAGCAATCTCGAGCGCCTCGTCGAATACGTCGAGACCGCGGCTCGTGCCTGTGGCGTTCCGATTCCGGTCGGCACCCCGGTGGTTGGTGCGGACGCCTTCCGCACGGCCACCGGAGTGCACGCCGCAGCGATCATCAAGGCGATGAAAAAGGGGGACCGCTGGCTCGCCGACTCGGTCTACTCCGGAGTTCCCGCCAGCCTGGTCGGGCGCGAGCAAATCATAGAGATCGGTCCGATGAGCGGCGAGTCCAACGCCGTGTACTGGCTCAGCCGGCGCGGCATTCAGCCCACGCCCGAGCGCGTGAAAGCGATCATGGAACGCGCCAAGCAGAGCAGCCGGATCCTCACCGACGAGCAAGTTCATCAATCTATTGCCGCCTCCGGAGTGGTCAGCTAGCCGGCGGCCGCGAAGGCGTGACCCGTGACTTCTGCGAAACCTGACGAGAACAAGCTGGCGGTGCTGCGCGCCGAGCTTGCGGCAGCGCGCGCCGAAAGTGCCTGCTGGCGCGCCGTCGCCGGCCAGTTTCGCGCCCAGCTTTTGCGCGTTTGCGACGACACGTTCGGTGGCCTCGGCGAGCCCGCCATGAGCGATCCAGTTGCGTTCAGGATCGACGTGGACTCGGCCGCAGCCGGGCTCGCGGAGCCGGGCACTGCGGCTGCGGAGTCACCGGCGCCGGAGACCGCAGCCGCCACCCTCGAGAAGATCCTGGCGCCGCTTGACCCGGCCGAGCGCGAACGAGTTCAAGAGCTGCTTGCGACGAGTCCGGCGGCGCCCGATGCCTGCGCGATCATCGTGCACCCCGCGCGGATCGGTCATGACGAAACTGCGGCCGTCATCGTCACCGGCAGCAGGTGCTCGAATCCAGGCGGCGACGGCGCCGGGGTGCATGGCATCGCGCTCGAGATTACCGCGGAAAAACAGCGCGCCGACCGCACCGCGTCGCGGCTCGCGTTTCTCGCGGCGCTTACGGCCTCCGCCAGAGTCGCGATGATCGGCACGGACGCCGCTGGAACCATCGTCCTGTGGATGGATAGTGCGCAGAGCATGTTCGGCTATGCTGCCGGGGACATCGTCGGCAGGCCTCTATCGGCGCTGCTCGCCGATCGGCATCGCTCCGAAGAGCAGCCTTTCGGCCTCCGCGTCGGCGGCCGTACCGGCGTCCGGGTGGTCGGTGCCCCGATCGAGGTCGCCGGGCACCGTCGTGACGGTTCGGAGTTCCCCGTCGAGCTGACGCTCTGTCTTTGGACCACCTCCAGCCGCAGGTTTGTGACGGTTCTCGCCCGCGACATAAGTGCCAGGAAGGAAGTGGAGCGACAGCTTCAGAAGGCCAACGAGGAGCTCAGGCGCGCGAACGAGCTCAAGACGGAGTTCCTCGCGGTCCTGTCTCACGACCTGCGGTCTCCGCTCAGCACCCTGCTCAGCGCCGTAGGCGCGCTGCGCGAAAGCACCGCGGCCTCCGCGGAGCGGCGGGGAGAAATCCTTGCGATCATCGAGCGCAACGCACGCCGTCAGCTCCGCATGATCGAGGATCTGCTCACGATCACTCGCATCGAAGCCGGCCGGCTGGTTTCCAGCCTGCGCCGCATCGATCTGCGCCACCCCGTCACGGCGGTGGTTACCGAAGCGCGCATTGCCGTCGAGCAGCGCGGCCAGCAGTTGCATCTGATGCTGCCCCCGCACCCCGTAGAGGTCCTGGCCGAGGAAGATCGCATCGCCCAGGCGGTCGGCAACCTCCTCAGCAACGCCATGGGGTTTGCCGTGTCCGAGATCCGGGTGACGGTATCCATTACCGATGAGTCCGAGGCGCGCGTCACGGTGGAGAACGACGGTCCGGAGATCGCTGCCGACCGCCTGGAACGGATCTTCGACCGCTTCGCCAAGAGCCGCACGCACCCTGAAAGGACTGGCTCGGGGCTCGGTCTGGCGATTGTCAGGGGAATCATGAGGGCTCACGGGGGGCGGGCGTGGGCCGAGAACATCGCCCCGCCCCCGTGTGGCGGCCCGCGGCAGCCAGCCGACCTGCCGGGTCGTGGCGCGCGTTTCGTGGTGACTTTGCCGCTCGCCCCTTGATACCCAGCGCGGCGCTGCTGCGGGCGGTGGACGCGCGCTCACGTTTCGTGTACCGTATCGCGTCGATCTGAGGACATTTCGTGCACCCGAAAACTCGCTGCCTCACCTTGATCGCTCTGGTCCTGCTCTTCGTCTCGGCGCCGGCCGCTGACGCACAGGCGCCCGCTCATACCGTGGTGTATTATTTCCCGGACTCGGTGGGTGAAAACACCGGCGAGATCGTCGACCGCTACCAGCGATGGATCGACGAGGAGCTGGCGCCGGCGCTCGGTTACGAGCTCAAGGTGCGTTACTTCTCGCGCATGAAAGATCTGGAGGACTACGTCGAGCTCAATCGCGGGCTCGGCACCCCACCGCTCTTTGGCGCGCTGCACGCGGAAGTGGCAATGGAGAAGCGGACGCGCTGGGGGCTGGCGCTCGGCGCCTATCCGGTGACCCGGGACGGTGCCCGCAACAACACGATAAGCGTCGTCGTGCGGCGCGACTCGACGCTTGCGTCGCTCGCCGACATGCGCGGGAAAACCCTCATCGGCGCCGAGTACTGGGGCGCTGACGCGGCCCGCTTCGAACGCCTGGCATTCGCCTCGCAAGTGCGTCTCAGCGAGCTCGCGGAGCTCAAGCTGTGCCCATCATCGAGCTCCGCGGTGATGGGGGTCTATTTTCGCTCGGCCGACGCGGGTCTGGTCTCCAGCCGCGTTTTCGACATCATGGAATCGCGCACCAGTGCGATCTGGCAAAACCTGAAGGTCATTCATCAGTCGTCGCCCATGGCTATTGGCGCTCTCGTGTTTTTTTCGGGGACGGGCGAGGGGGACCGCAAGATCATCGTCGAGCGAGCGGTAAGGGGCCACAAGACACCATCCGGAAAGTCCTGGCTCGACTACGTGCACCTCGACCATCTCGTGGCCGGCGACTGGACGGACCTCTTTGCCGCCGCGGATCTGCAGCCGCGAGCCGAGAAGGCTCCGTAAGCAGGCCGTTGCGATCCGGCCGCGCACTTGCGCACCACCGCCGTTTCGACTATCTAGCACCCACGGTGATCAGCGGAGGGAACCGACTCCGCGCATGCGACCGTAGATCTCTCGGCCCTGTCAGGAGCACGCTCATGAAGAATTGCCGCGAAAGAACTGCCCTCCTTGTTCTCTTGACCGCGCTGCTGCTGGCGGTAACCGTGTCGGCCTGCGTCACCGGCTCTCGCGGCGCCTTCGGCAAGAAGAACAAGACCGCGACTCCCTTCATCGCTCCCGAAGTCAAGCTCACCCGCGGCAAGGTCGTGCGCGAGTATCACATCGTGCCGAACACCGACTTCAGCGCCTATCGGTCGTTCCACATTCCTGCGTTTCAAAACTATACCGGCACCAACGTCCCCGAAGTAGTGCTTACCTCGCTTGGCCAGGAGCTCGCGATCGCGCTCGGCAAGGAGGGCTCGGGACGCATCGGCGTGATTGATCGCTCGCCCGCAGTCACGAGCCCTTCCAACGACCTCATGGTCGAGGCGGCGGTGGTGGAGTTGCTCCAGCGCGACGACCTCGGCACCAAGCTTACTGTCGAGGGGCGGCTGCTCGAGGCCAAGGGAGGGCGGGTGCTGGCCCTGTTCCGACACACTGAGCAGGTGTACGGGTACAGCGTCGGCTTCGAGAACCCGCCTATGGAGGCCATCACCTTGGTGGCGGATCACCTTGCCAACTTTACGACCAAGGTCCTCAAGGGCGAGATACAAAACCTCTGATGTCGGCCGACGCCAAACCTCTGAGCCGCACAGCCGCTCAAGGGCGTGGCGCGGGGCGCCGATAAGTATCGGTACCGGGGAGAAGATACCCCGTTCTCGATGCCGCATGCACTACGCGCAGCGCAGGAGGACAGCCGCATGGACGCGATGAAGAAGCTCTCCAACCCCCTCCCGGCTCCGGTCGCCAACCGCACCGCACCCGGGCTAGACAAGCGCGCGGCCATGCAAAAATCCGCGGTCACGGCGCGCGCCGAATCGGCGCGAGCAGCGCTCGAGGTGCACCTCGGGGCGCCGGAACAGGCGGCCGGGACGATAACGCTCGACCGCATCAAGGCCATGCTCGAAAAGCAGCTCGGCGTGAGCCTCCCCGATACCGCAGCGCTGCCGAGCAAGAGGGGGGCGGATGGCAAGCCGGACCTCGGCGAATTTTCCCCGGAGGCCGTCAGCGGCCGCATCGCCGGCTTCGCGACCGGATTCTTTGACGCCTATCTGCAGCAGCATCGCAAGGCGGGCGAAGAGGACGCGGCAATCCTGGATCGCTACATGTCGACGGTTCGCGGCGCGGTCGAGGAGGGGTTTTCACAGGCCCTCGGGGTGCTCTCCAGCAATCCCCTTTTTGATTCGTCCATCACCGACGAGACGCACGGACTGACCTTCGAGAAACTCGACAAGTTCGAGCGGGACATGCGCGAAAAGCTGGGGCTGGAGCAAGTCGACCAGGCGGAACCGGCGGCGACGGCGAGCGACAGCGAAAGCGCCTGAGGATCTGTCCAGGCGCCGCCGCCGCTAGCGGCGTTCGCGCAGCAGGTGCTGCAGATCGATCTCCGCGCCCGTCAGCTCCTGGTACAGGGAACCGAGTCGCTGCACGCCGCGGCGATTGGCGGCGACTTCCTGGAGATTGGCGGGAAGCTCGCCAATGCACTCTCCAAGTAGACTCAGCGCCCGCGCCGCGGCGGCCTTCGCTTCGTCGAGCTGGCCAAGCGCCTGCAGCGACTCGGCGGCGACCACATACGAGCTCCACGCCTCCCCCAACTGGTGCTTTACGCGCATGTCCGCGGCGATGCGGGCCGCGTTCAGCGCCTGTTCCGGTCGTTTCAGCAGACCGTCCAGGCGCGCGCACAGGTGGATGGCCGCGGCGTGCAGCAGCGGATTGCTCAATGTCGCCGCCGTATTCTTGAGCTCCTCGGCCTTCTTGCGGGCGGCGTCGAGCCGACCCTGTTGCGCCATCACGCGCACGACCTCGAGCCCGGCGTGTAGCCCGTCCTCGGGGTTTCCGGACTCACCGCTGAGCCGATATGCGCGCATCAGCGCCTCCCGGGCCCCGTCCGCTTCTCCCAGCGCCCGCCACACGCGCGCCAGCATCACCAGCGCATACGGAAGAAAGACGCGCTCACCGGTTTCGTCACTGATGCGGACCGAGCGCACGAGTGTCTTGGCGCCCTTGTCATACATGCCGATGGTCGCGTAGATCGCCCCGAGATGGGCGTACCCGAGTGCGAGCCCGGGGCGGTTGCCGATTTCTCGATCGAGCTCGAGCCCGCGCCGGCAATGCTTCAGCGCGCGGCCGTACCGTCCGAGGTCGAAATATAGCGCGGAAAGATTCGACAGGTTCGCCGCGATGCGCACCTTGTTGTTGCTCTGTTTGGCGAGCCGTATGGACTGCAGATAGTACTCGCGGGCGCGATCGTATTCGGCCAGACGGTGGGCCAGCGTCGCCAGTCTGCCGACGCGATCGGCGCGCTCGGCGGGGTTCCCCGGCGCAGGATCCATGGCGATCGCTTCCTGCATGACGCTCCGCGCGTCGTCGATCTGGCCCAGGTAGAAATGAATGGGAAAGATCGCAGTGAGCGCGGCTGCGATAGCGCGCGGATTGTTGTCCTGCCGCGCCTGCTCCAGCGCTTCCTTGCCAAATTCCAGAGCGACGCGATGCGCTCCTTGGCGCCAGTAGGATTCGCACAGCCCGAGCATGGCCGCGGCCGTTTCCGCCGGAAGCAGCCCGCACCGTGCGCCGTCGAGCGCCTCCGCAAAGGCGTCGCGCGCCTCCGCATAGCTGCCGATCAACTTCAGGACGTCGCCCCGTTCGAGCAAGACGCGGATCCTCTGCGCCTCCTCGTCGCTGCCCTCGGGCTTTTGCAGCAGCGACAAGGCGTTTGCGTACTGCTCCAGCGCCTGCTCGTTGGCGAACATTGCCGCGTCAACCCGCGCTGCCGTCAACGCATAGTGGATCGCCTTGGGCCGGTTTTTCCCCATCAGGTAATGCCGCGCGAGCTCGTTGGGCCGCTGCTCTCCGGCGGCGTCGCCACGCGCCTCCAGCGCCTCGGCGACGCGACGATGCAGGCGAGTGCGCCGGCGCTGAGGGCAATCCCGATACAGCACCTCGCGGACCTTTTCGTGATGAAACCGGTAGCGCTCGGAGGTGCCCACCACCTCGGCGAGAATGGCCCGCCGCAGAAGCTCGTCCACCGCGTCGAGCAGGGGATCCTCGTCCCAGCGGGTGCAGGCGGACAGCACGTCGAACGAAAACTCGCTGCCAATGACTGCTGCAACCGTCAGGACCTCGAGCAGCTCGGGAGAAAGGCGGGACAGGCGGCGCTGCAAGGCCTCCCGGATCGTGACCGGAATGCGGATGCGGTCGAAGTCGCTGGCGGTCAACGGTGAGGCACCAGCTTCCGCGGGCCCGATGCCCCAGCTCCCGCCTCCGGTATTCGGCACCACGATGCGCTCTGCCACGAGCTCCTTGACGATTTCCTCGACAAAGAAGGGGTTCCCGTCCGTTTCCGCGTGTACCCGCCGCACGAAATCGGCGGGCGGGTCTGCCATGCCGAGCATGGAAGCGAGCAGCGCTCTGATGCTGCTGACCTCCAACCGTTCAAGAGGCAGGGGCACGGCGACGCCTTCGCCGACGAGGCGCTGCAGGCTTTTCGAAAGGGCCTCGACCTCGGCAATCTCCTCGCTGCGCACGCACGCCACGATCATGACGGCCAGGGGCGGGTCGTCGGCGGCCGCCTGGTCTGGCGGGCGGTGAATGCCGCGCCGCACGAAGTATTCGAGCGCCTCGAGGCTGAGCTGGTCGATCCACTGGAGGTTGTCGATGAGCAACGCGAGCGGCGAGCGGTTGCTTGCCCACGCCAGGACGCGGTGAAGGGCGTCGAGAACGCGGAACTTGGCCTGGCCTGGAGGCAGCGGCTCCGGAGTCGGCTGCGCCCGCAGCGGTGGCAAGCGGCGGATTTCGGGGCAGTGTTGGCCGAGCACGAGCAGCGGCGACACGATTTCCGCCGGAATCGCGCCATCCGCCACTGCCAGGCACGATTCCACGACCTGTTCGACGATACCGCCGAAAACCCCGAGTGGGGTGCTCGCCGCTTCCGTGCACGCGGCGGCGAAGGCGGGAATCTTGCCGAGCCGCAGGTCGCGACGGAGCTCGCGTGCCAGGCGCGTCTTGCCCACGCCGGCCTCACCACTGACAACCACGAAGCTGCCCACGCCGCCACGAAGCTCCGCGACCCTGGCGGCCAGCACCGTCTGCTCGCGCTCCCGGCCCACGAAGCGCGGCGAATAGAGCGCGGGCGCCTGCCGCTGGCCAGCGCCGCTGTCGACCAACGCATCCGCGTGCTCCTGGCCACCCGTCGCCATGGCCTCGCGGATCACGCTCCATGGGATATTTGGAGTCGTTTCGGCGTCCCAGGAAGGGATCGGCCGCCCACGAACCAGGACCGGAGGCGCCGGCGCCGCCTCTTCGGTATCGACCAGGCCGGTGATCCTGAGCAGCCGTGACTCGAGCTCCGCGGCGCTTTGAACTCGCTCGGATGGATCCTTGCGCAGCAAGAGCTCAATGATCTCGGCAAGCGCCGGGGGAATTGCGGGGTTGAGGATCCGCGCCGAGACCGGTTGCTCGTTGAGATGCTTGAGCACGGTGAGAAAGGCCGAGGTCGCATCGAATGGGCGCCGGCCGGCGGCGAGCTCGAACAGCACGACGCCCAGCGCGTACAGATCGCTGCGCGCATCTACGGCCTCGCCGAGCGCCTGCTCCGGAGAAATGTAAGCGGGTGTGCCGATGAGCGAACCGGCGACGGTGATCTCGGGGTCGATGCTCGGGCCGCCCGCCTGTTCTTTGGCGAGGCTGAAGTCCATCAGCTTGACGCGATCTTCCAGCCCGGCGTGCTCGGCGCGCAGGATCATGATGTTCGAGGGTTTGAGGTCGCGATGCAGGACCCGGCGTGCATGAATGTAGGCGAGCGGGCGGCACACGTGCGCGATCGCATGAACGAGGCGGCCGATCTGGCGCACAGTCGGCGGTTCCGGCGCCGCAGCGGGCGATCTGATGCCATCCAGCGCCCCTCCCGCCGGCGGTCCTGCAGATCCGTGCTGGACATAGTCGGCAAGACCGAATCCGTCCACGTACTCCATGGTGAAATACGGGAGATCCTCAGTCTGGCCGTAGTCGAAAACGCGCACAAGATTGGGGTGGTCGAGCCGCTGCATCGCGCGGAATTCCCGCTTGAAGCGCAGCAGTTGCGACTCGTCGACGCGCGTGATCTGCTTGAGGGCGAACGGCCGCCCCGATTGCTCGTCGACGACAAGGTAGACCACACCCATGCTTCCCCGGCCCAGAAGCGACTGGATGCGGAATCTATCTATATATTTGTCGCCCATAATCTGGAGCCGTAGATCCTAGCCCGACGGGCGAGCGACTACAATAATCGGCGTCGTCAGAGGCGCGCTGCCGGATGCGGATGGCAGGGGCGGCACCTTGACCCCCAGCGCCGCGGACGGTACGATTGGCACGGGTTTCCTGGTGCGCCACGGGTTGGCGCCGCGAGTAAAAAAACGAGGCTCTTGATGAGTTTCGGGGAGCTGGCGAATGGTATCGTCCGCGGTTTCTCAATCGTTCAGAGTGGCCATAAAGGGACAACGCCAAAGCATTCCTCGACCCCGCGCCCGAGCTTGTCCGAGGAGCTCCCCAAAATCCACAAAGAGCTTTGAGCTATTACGACAAGAACACGCGGTTCAAAGTAGGACGGCACCCTCAATCCGACGTCTGCGATCGGGCACAACACCTGAAAAACCCGCCGCCGGCGCGCGGGGGAGAGTTTAGCTGCCAGGGCGGGCGATTGTAGACCTACTGGCCCTTGCAATCGAGCGGGAAGCCAGTATACGCTTTTGCTTTGGGGATCATTCCACCGAAAAGGCAACCCCGCCACGCGTCGGGGACGCAAAGCCCTGGGTCCGGGTACCGTCCGGATGGCCTGGCTGCCGAAGTGGAGGTTTGCATGGCGAAACCGCCCGTTTTTCTGGTGTTGAAGACCAGGTTCCTTTGTGCACGGCACGGCCAGCCGATCGCGACGCGTCCCCCACGGACCGGTTCCTGGCGCCGACTCCGCGCCGTGGCAATTCCGCTGATGCTCGCCTCGCTGTGCTCGTGCTGCGCCGGCTGCGACGACGAGGAGCCTCAGGATGTCCTCGAGGTCAGCCAGGTCATCCCCTTGCCAGCGGGGTTTGGCTCCATCGACGCGGTGGCCTGGGACGGGGAGGTGCTGTGGGGGACTGGCTATACCAGTGACTACCGAGGCCACCGGCTGCTTGCCGTTGAGCGCGACGGAACACTCCGTCTGAACCAGGTCATGGATTTGACGGAGTACGTGTTTCCTTCCGCCCTCACGGTAGCGTTCGGCGGGGGCTGGGTGTCTGGTCTGAAAGAGCTCGGCCGTGTCGATCTGCCGACCGCAAAAGTCTACGACGTCCACAGGTTCACGCGGGGACTCGACACGCTCCTACAGGCGCTGACCCACGACGAGACCCATCTGCTGGCGATCGAGGTCAACCGCAGCAATACGGAGACCTATGGGCACTCCTGGCTGCTGGTGATCGACCCGACAGATGTGAGCCTCGCCGGCGTGCGCTGGGAGATCGATCGGCCGGTCTATGGACTGTCGCGGGGATCTCGCGGCAATCTCTTCGCGTCGTACGGGGACGAAGGCCGGATCGAGTGTCTCGACGCCGATACCGGAGCGAGCTTGCACGAGTGGAAAGTGCCGCGCGACATCAGCACCCTGGAAGTGAGCTGGGATGGCACGACGTTGTGGGTCGCCGGCGGACCGCCCAGAGCGATCTATGGCTTTACGCACCCGGGTCTCGAAGGGTGCTGAGAGGGGAGGAGAGCATGACGGGGAGCGGGCTGAACAGGTGGCTTGGGTGCGTCGCGATCGTGACCGTCGGCGTGGTTGTCGGGGGGCGAGCCGCGGCCGATCCGGTGTGGTTCGGGATCAACGGGCATGTTCCGACCGAGCCGGAGCTCGCGCGAGCCGAAGAGCTCGGGCACGTGCGCATCGAGTTTCTGTGGCGCGATATCGAGCCTGAGCCGGACCAGTTCAGTATCGGCCCCTGGGAAGACGCGCTGACCAACGCCAGGAACCACGGCTTGAAGGTACTGGCGCTGGTGGCCAAGACGCCACCGTATGTGTGCACTGAAGACGGTCTCACCGTCCCACGCGACAGCTACCCATTCCCCAACCACGTCGACCGCTGGCAGGCGTTCCTCACCCGGCTCGTAAGCTGGTCGAACCAGCGTTTCCCGGGCGTGATCGCCGCCTGGGAGCTGTGGAACGAGCCGCATCTGGTCCGGTTCTGGGAAGGCACCGCGTGGGAGTATCGAGAGCGGGTTCAGAAACCCGGTTACGAGGCGATCAAGGCCGCCGACGGCAACGCGGTCGTCCTCGGTCTCGGGGGATACGGGTACGACATCGACCCATTCAGCGGCGGTCCCTGGGACGGCGGCGGGAACGTCGACGACGTCGTTCGCTTGCTGGGATGGCAGTACATGGATGGCATCAGCATCCATCGCTACTTCCGCGACTGCAGCGCCGCCTCGTGCATGCCCGGGTACCTTCAGGCCGTGTACTATTGGATGTCGCGCCACAACCTGTCGAACCGCTCCGTGTGGCTGACGGAGACCGGAAGGTCGACCTACGACGTGACGCTCGGCACCCAGGCCGCGGAGCTGCGGGACTTCATGCAAAATGCGTTGCTCTCGAACCAAAACGTGCTACTGGGAGGAAGTTCCTTTCGCCTCGATCGCGTCTCCTTCTACACGCTTTCGGATCACGCCTATGGCGGTGGCGTCCCGAGCGACCCGCGGGAACGCTACTTCGGTCTGCTCCTGGATCGCGACCATCCCGCGGCCACCTGCAGCGTCGCCCCCAAACCGGCCGCGATTGCCTACGAACGCACCATCAACGACTTCGAGCTCGGTTATCGCGCCAGCTTGACGCCGCTCTTTGCCGAGGATCCCCTGATCATCTCGCTTCCGGCCACCGCGACCACGGAAGTCGTGGAGGTTCCGTTCCCCGTGCGGGCGCGCAACACCGGACGACAGTGGTGGCGGCACTTCGCCGACCCGGCGAAGCCCACCGTGTCCGTTCGCGCTCGGCGGGTAACCCGGTGCGAGGTGATTGCGCACGAACCCGTCGATTGTTTCGTCGTGGCGGAGGATCCACCCGTGACCGGCAACGCGGTGGTCACCGCGGAAGTCGCGCCCCACGACCAGGGCGCGGTGGATCTGACGCCGACCCTCACGGCGGGGACCGACCTTTCCGAGGCGCTGCTCGTCCCCGGCCGCTACCTCGTCGAGCTGCAAATGGCCCGCATGGGCCGCTGGAGCGCAAACGACCTCGATGCCTGCTCCGACTACGGCGGAGTGCCGCCTCTGTGCTGGTTCGACCACGCGTTGGAATCATCTGTGTTCGTGGGTTTCCGGCCGGCGGTGCCGGTAGTGGTGCGCCAACGGGCGAGCCAACCCTCCCCCTCACCCATTCCGTATCTGAGCAACGCCATCTTTGCGAGCTCCGGCGCGGAGCTTTCGGGCAACGCCTTGGTGGACGGCTACGACTTCGTCGCCGGGCCGTATTCCGAGGACCGCTCGGAGAGCGGCGCCAACGTCAGGTCGAACGGGTCGATCACCCTCGCCGAGAATGCCCGGGTGCGCGGCAGCGCGGTCCTGGGGCCCGCCGGTTCGCTCTCCGTCCTGGACGGTGCGGTTCTCGAGGAAGGCACGGTGCAAGCGGATCTCGAGCTTCCGGCTGACCCCTTCGCGCTGCGAACGTTGGTCGTCGACGTCTTGCCATTGCAGAACGACAACGCCCAGATCGGCCTGACGGCCGAAGGGCGTGACCCCTTCCAGCCGGCGGGTTCCCTCGACCTTTCGGTGCAGACTGGCGACTCCCTCACCTTGCCCCACGGCGTCTACTACTTGACCTCACTTCAGTTGCACGGGGATGCCAAACTCGAGCTCACGGGCCCGGCTACGATTGCCGTGGGCGGGCCGGTGACGATCAGCGGCCGCACTGCGGTGCATCCCAGCGAGGATCCGGTCGCGCTCTTCCTGATGGCCTACTCGGACGATCCCGATGACGAGGTGGTCGTTGCGGGCCAGGGCCGCTTCGGCGGCATCGTCCTCGCGCCGTACCAGCGCGTGGGGGTGACCGGGAACGGGGAGCTGATGGGCGCGATCTGGGCAGACACCGTAGCAGTCACCGGCAACGGAGCGGTCCATCTGGATCGATCGCTGCAGGCCGTAGGGCCTTGAGCGCTCGCCGCGGGTCGCACAGAGCTGGCGCCCACCCGTTTCGGCGCCGGCCGAATGCCGGGTTTCCTTGTTTGCACCTGGCTCAACATGGGATCCAGGCAGGTGATCGGAGAGGTCCGCGTACCAAGGCGGATGGGCGCTCTGGCGTCTCCATTCGCGACCACTGTATGGGAGCGCTCTTCAGCTCGCTCCCCGGAATCCATCAAGAGCCAATAACGAATGGATGAGAGCACCGGTCTGCCGACGGGACCCATGCCGCGGCAAGTGTCCCTGCCGCACGAGGCCTATGCGCACCAGGCGGCGGAGCTCCAGCGTCACCTCGGGCAGCGCTACACGTTCCTGGCACTGCTCGGCAAGGGCGGGGGCGGCGCGGTCTTTCGCGTGCGCAACGTGCGCCTGCACCGTGACGAGGCGCTCAAGATCCTGACGAGCGATCACGAGCCGGATTCCGCGGAACGCTTCGAGCGCGAGGCGACGATTGCGGCGGCGCTCGATCACCCCAACATCGTCAAGATCTACGACTTTGGACGCGACGCCGGGTTGCTTTGGTACGTCATGCAGCTCATCGAGGGGCCGACTCTGGGCGGGGTGCTCCGCGTCGCCGGGCGGCTCGACCCGCTGACGGTCTGCCAGTTGGCGATCCCCATTCTCGGGGCGCTGCAGTACAGCCACGATCGCGGCGTGATCCACCGCGACATCAAGCCCGCCAACGTCATCCTCGATCCTTCGGGGCGGCCGCATTTGGCGGACTTCGGCGTCGCCAGGTCCACGGAAAGCACGGTGAAAACACAGACCGGTTTCATGATGGGAACACCGGCGTACGTGGCTCCGGAGCAGGCGATCGGCGGCGCGATCGATGGGCGAGCGGATCTGTACGCGCTGGGAGTGACGCTGTTCGAGGCGCTGACAGGAGCGCGCCCGTTCCAGTCGCAATCGGTCCTCGAAATGGTCATGAAGCGCCTGGTGGAGCCGGCACCGAGAATCGAGGAGATGCGCCCCGATCTCGAGCCCGAGCTGGCAGATCTGGTCATGCGCTCGCTGGCGCGCGCGCCCGAACAGCGCCATGAATCGGCCCTGGCGATGCGCGACGGTTTCGCCGCATACCTCGAGTCCCGCGGCCTGTCGCGGACCCGCTGGCAGCCTCTGCCCGAATTCTCCGCGGCGCTGGCAACCGCCAGCAAGGTTACGCGTGCGCAACAGCAGCCTGTGGGGTTCACCGCGACCGCAACCCCGGCAGCGCTGTCCACCGCGGAGACGGCGCCTCCCGACACTCTGGTTGCCCGGACGCCAGAGGCTCCGCTGGTCTTGCCGCCCCCCCTGCCTCTCGTCGCGGGATCTGCCTCCCGGAGCACCAACCGCGCGGCGATCGTGGTCGCCGCGAGCCTCGGGGCCATGGTCATCGCGGCGACGACCGCCGCTGTCTGGATCGTGGCGACAGAGCAACCTCCGGCGGCCGCTGTCGCGACAACGGCGCCCACCGGCCCGCGACCTGCTCTGGCATCCGCCGAGACGGCGCTACCCGCGGCCCCGGCACCGTCACCGTCACCGTCACCTACCACAACCGCGATCCCGACCACCACGCCGCCCGAACCTACGGCCACGCGCCCGGCCCCGTCGCCGAGAGCGACTGCGATCAAGCCGGCACCGCAACCCACGGCCGCCGCCAGGGTGGCGCCGCGGCCAGCGGCCCGCCCGGTCACCACTCCTGTGCCGATCACCGCACCCCTGCCCGACATTCCCCCCGACCTCGTCGCGGCGTGCGCCGGCACCCGCGTCGGCGTGGTCGCCCGCGTTGACGTGACTGGCGCGACCAGCGGCTGCAAGGTGTTGCAGGCCGGCAATTCTGCCTGCGGCCCTCTGGCAGTGGCCGCGTGTTCGCGCTACAAGTTCTCGCCGGCGCGGGATGCCGAAGGACAGCCCGTGGCCGTGACGGTCGCAATCGGAATCGACTTTCCTGCCGGAGCATCACCATGACGCACTTCTGCGCTTTCTCCCGTTGCCAGGCCGCCCGCCGACTGACTCTGGGTGTCGCCGCGATCGGGGCCGCCTTGACCACCCTCGCCTGTGCGCCCAAAGTCTTGCCCACCCACGCCATGGTCGCGGCAAGCCCCGGCCCGGCCGACGTCGTGTTTAACGGCAAGGTCGTCGGTCAGACGCCGCAAACGGTAGGCATGCAGTCACTCCAGGAGGTTGTCCGCCTGTCCGCGCGACAGGGCGAGGAGGCCCCCGTGGAGACGCGCATCCGCTTCACGAGCGCGGACACCGCCGAGGTCACCTTCGTGTTTGGCGCGGGAGCATCGGCGATCGCCAAGGCCCTTGGCCTGCCCCGCGTCCTCGTGTTCGACTACGGCGCGCAAACCACGTTCGCCGTCGGCAAGCACGAGATCAAGCCCGAGTTCACCTCTTCTCTGGACCGACAGGTCCAGATGCTGAGCTCGTACTTTCCGGGGATCGACATCTACGTCTGCGGCCACACCGATAGCTCCGGAGATCCCCAGAAGAACCTGGCCCTGTCGCTCGATCGCGCGCGCGCCGTGGCCGATTACCTCGTGGCCGGCAAGGTCCCGCAGGAGCATGTCAAGACTCAGGGTTTTGGCGCCGACTACCCGCTCGCGAGCAATGAATCGGAGGAGGGGCGCGCACAGAATCGCCGTACGGAGATTGTGCTGCCGCAGTAACGGAGCGGGCACGTGCAAACTCTGGCGCGAGCGCTGGCGCGCGGCTGGCCCGGCCTGGCCACTGTCATCGTGGCGCTGCTCGCATCGACGGGATGTCGCGCTCCCGCGCCGACTCCCATGAAGCTGTTCTCGCTTCAGCAACCCGACGCCCCCGTCGGGACGACGCCGCCCGAGTTGGCTGAACCCGCCGTCCACGGCCTGAGCTGGCGGTTCCGCTGGGGCACGATCGAGCCGCTCCCGGGGGAGTACCACTGGGAACGTATAGATAGTGCTATCCAGGTGACCAGGGCCGCAGGCAAGACGGTCATGCTTCGGATCACGGCGGGCATGCACACTCCGGACTGGGTCTATGATGCAGGCGCGCGGGCCGTGCAGCTCAGTAATACCGACTTGTTCCATAGCGAAAACTACAAGAAGCAGCTCACCATGGCGCCGCCCTGGGATGAGGTCTACCTGGCGAGGTGGACGGCCTTCATCCACGCTCTCGGGGAGCGCTATGGCCGTGACAAGAGCATCTTCAGCATCCAGATGACGGGCGGCGGCCACATCGGCGAACTGAACCTGCCCAAGGCGCCGGAGAAGTGGTCGGCAGCCGGCTACTCGGATACAAAGCTCATCGGCGCCTGGAAGCGAATCATCGACGCCTATCGCGAGTCCTTTCCCGGCATCCCGACCAACCTGGACATCAACGAGCCGCTCCGCAGCAGCAATGTGTTGAACCCCTTGGTGGATTTTGTCCTGGCGAAATACCCCGGTGCGGTCTATCTCCAGCACAACGGTTTGCGGGGAGATCTCCCGGCGGATCACCGGATCAGAACGATTCTCCGAGGCGCTGCCGGCAGGACGGTGGTGGGATACCAGATGGTCGGAGGCGGAGGTTTTCTCGAGCAACAGACCGGGAGCCGCCTTGAGGCGCTTCGCCGGGCGACGGAAGACCACGCGAGCTACCTCGAGGTGTATGCAGGCGATCTGCAGAATGCGGGGCTGAAAGCCACGTTTCGGCAGTTTGCCGAGACGCGCTAAGAGCCTATCCCAGTAGGCGTTGAACGAAGTTCCCGGCCGCCCCGGAGCTCCCCGTAGCCCTGGCCGGCGCCTTCGCCCTCGGCGCGGCCTTGTTGGTACCCGCTGGCTCGACTTCATGGTGCGCTCATCTTCACTAGCATGGAAACGAGCCTGGACAGCGTCGTCTTGCCTTCGGTGTACCTTTCCTCATCACGAGCTCCGAGGATCCTGGCCGCATCGAGGACTGCCCCGCATTCGGTAGCCGACCCTCGAGCGGCGTTGATTACCTGGCGAGCTACGGGCCTACTGGGATAGGCTCAAAAGCAGAATCGGCCGACGCCGAGCTTTCCAGATCCGGCACCGCACCATTCGCTGGCGGCCGCCGAACGATCCGCGCGATGGGCCCCTGATACCCACTGCTCAGTCGCCGTCAGGCACACCGTTTTCTCGGCTTCGACGCACTGGTGGGGGGTCGAGCGCGAACGGCACGAGCACCAATGCCTCGGCGCCGAGAAGCTCGGCGTCGAGGCGCGGAGCGAGCGCGCGGCGGCCGGGAATGGCCTCGCAACGCTCCTTGCTCAGGAGGAAAACGACGCGGGGTGGCGCCAGCGCCTCACCGACGGGGTCGGGTGCCAGCCCCTCGCGAACGAGATCCAACGCGGTCTGAGTCGAAATGCGCCAAACGGACTCCGCGAGGGCAAGCACGCGGCACAGGCGAAACCATGCTCCTCTGGCATGATGCCGCTGCCGATAGTCCCAGGCACGGAGCGCCGCGCGGGCACGCGCTTGCGCAAGGCGCTTCTCCAACCGCCGCCCCCCCTCCTCCGCGTTCACGGCGCCTCCTCCTCCTTGGTCTCGCACGCGGCGAGTAGCGCCGCTACACTCCTGCGCAACGGTCTGGGGTCGGGCATGCCGGGACGCTGGGGAAGCAACGACAGCAGTGCGAGATTCGACCGCACCTGGTGCCGGAGCGCGGGGCTCAGCCGCCGGTAGCGGACCGCCACGTCTGCCGCCTCCTGCGGCGAGGCGATCGCCAGCAGCGCCGCCACCACCAGCAGGTCACGCTCTCCCTTGACGCCGCTGCGCTCGGTCAGTAGCTTTTCCAGGGCCAGCGTCGAGAGCAGGGGCAGCGGCACGCTGAGCGCCTCCAACTCGAGGCGTGGGCCCTCGACCAAGAGCGACAGTGGCCCGAAGACGATGAGCGGAAGGTGAGCGTCGGCGAGCACGTAGGAATCGGAAACGTCTTCAATCGACCGGTCAATGCCGACGACGTTCACTTCGAGCAAGCCCGGCGCCTCGGGGAGCCAGACGGAAGGCTCCTCTGGCGATGGTCGGACTCCCGATAGCGAGGCCAGAATGCGCCTGCACGTCTCGTGGCGGTCCACCGGCACACCGATGTCCACATCCAGCGACACCACCAGAGTGGAGGCCGCGTCAGGTTCGAGCAGATTGGGAACCTGGGAACCGAGGACCAGCACGTCCGGCACATCGAGTAGCGGCCGAACCAGGCGAAGCGTATCGAGCAGTCGATCGCGGAAGCGCAGCACAGACACGGCGATCCCATCTCCCAGGCCGTTGCATGATCCCGGGCGCCCATGAGCCGGGTCACGGTGGCGAGGTGCTTTTCGAGATTTCGACTGTCCATAATAGGCCGACGCCTTCTCGATGATCAATCGCACGCGGTCGGAGAGGCTGGGCGGCGCGCATTGCCGTTTTCGCCGTTGCCGACGAAAGGCGTCGGACCAATGAGCGGCTTCTTGCTCACCCTGGCGGGCGATTGCCGCCTCCCTCCGGCAAGTCGGCGAGGGGAAACGGGGCTGGCGGACCGCGGAGCCCGGCCTGATGACTTGGCGCTGATGCGTTTTTCTCGCCCTCGCCGGCCTCCAATGTGGACTCGGTGCGCGATGGAAGCAAGCTGGCATGGTCCCTGGTATCCGGAAATGGAGCGCAACTGACCTCCAGAAAACTGCATTCGCTCCAGGAGATTCTCTCCGTACACCGGAAAAGGGCGTCCCGCCGAGCTTCAGCCGCTGCTCTCGACTGGAGCTCACATGGAATAGCGCGTTCCGCTCTTGGGTCCCGTGGCGCCTGTAATCGGTATGAGCTACGGTGAGATTTCCGGGGTGAAGATCGCGGAAGTCGCTGGCGATGATCTCGGCGCGAGGGGTACCGGCGCCGTCAGCGCGCTTCACGTACCGGGACCAATCCCGAGCTTCCTTGAACGTGCGCCCCCTCGAGGAGTGTTTCGATGAGAATGAGAAGTAGAGCGTGTTTCCTTTTCGCGGCCTTTTTCGTCGCCATCTTCTGGACCGCGGGGTCACGCGCGGCGATCCGCGAAACCTCCGTGCGCGAGCTCGTAGAGGCGTCCGATCTGATCGTGGCGGCTCAGGCGGTGGCGCAGGAATCCGCCTGGAACGACGAAATTCAGCGGGTCGAAACGATCACTACCCTCTCGATCGACGCGCTGGTCCCCGGTCACGCGCCCGGAGAAACGGTGCGCGTGACCACGCTCGGGGGTTACCTTTCCGACCGCGATCTGCACATGTTCGTTTCGTCGGAGGCGCGTTTCGCGCTCGGACAGCGGTATGCCGTGCTGCTCGATTCGCCCGACGATCGGGGCATTCGGACCGTGACCGGGTTGGCGCTCGGCGCCACGGCCATCCGCTCCGACCAGAGCCCGCTTCCCGGTGAGCGCGCTTTCGACTTCGTCGCCCGCATCAATCCCCACCTCCCCGCGGAACGGACAGGACGCGAAAGGGCGGCGTATGACTTCCAGACTGTCGCCACCCATGAGCTCGGCCATTTCTTGGGCCTGGGCGACATCTACGACGAGGGTTCCTCGCATCGCGATTGCATGGGAAAGAACAATGGCGCAAAGATGATGTTTGGCCAGACCGCAGCAGGGGAGATCAAGAGAGGTCTGCACAACGCCGACATGCTGGGTATTCGCTTCATCTACGGGAATCAGACGGTTCCGGTAGACAACGGAGCGAATAACGAGAATCTGTTCACGTATATCTGCGTTGGCCGCATGCTCACCGACTGTTGCTCAAACGAGCCTCTCGACGTCAAGTATCGCTGGAAGTCGTTGCCAGTGTCATACTATTCGCACCAGGCGGATTTCACGGAAGATCACGTGAGCAGGATCCAGTTCGCCATGAACACGTGGGTCGACGAATCGGCGTCCGCATATACGGCGACCTACCGGGGCGATACCATCGTCGACAGCTTCGCCTTCGACGACGGCATCAACATCGTTCACGTCGCCCACCCGAGCGAGGTGTCGAATTGGGCGCTGGCGCAGACCACAATCGGCGCCGATTCCAACGGCTACATCAAGGGTGCGGACGTCGGCTTCAACGGCACGACCTATGAGTGGAGCCCGGCGTTGCCGGCCGGCGCGAACGGAATTCCAACCCCGAACCCCGACGTCCCGAAGGAGGAAGGGCCGCGCGGCGGATGCTTCGCAGGGACGCGGTCGACGGCAGCCGGCCCGGGCGCCGACTTGCTGGTGCTGGGCTTGCTGGGAGCGATCGCGGCCGTGTCGCGCCGATCTCGGAAAGCTGCGACGCGCCAATGACGTCGATGGCGGCGGGTACCGGCCAGGGCGTCGGTCCCGGGCCGGCGGATCACCCTGGGCGCAGCTTGCTGCCCTCATCGTCCATCCGCGCCCACTGCCGGCCCGCGGCGCCATCTAGTGCGGCATCGAAGATCGTGCCGCGCAATCCCTCGGCGCCGGGCGCAGCGGGTTGCCGCTGGATGCGCTTGCCGTCGACTGCGATAGGGACGACCGCCGACCGGCCGTAGGGAACGTGGCCAGGCGGGTAGAGAGTAAACGTCAGACGATGGGTGCGGCACCGCGCCACCACCAGCGGAAAGCCCGGTCCAGTAACTCGTGGCCGGAGATGATGCACGGCGATTCGGCAGTCGCGGGCATCCGCACCGTGGGCGGCACAGACGGGGGGAAGGTCGGGCAAGAGAACGCCGCCCGCGGGGGCATGATACGACGCGATGAGCAACGGGCGGCTGGCGCTCGGAGGCCGCCGATGATAAGACATACAGCCTCGCGTTGTGCCGAACCGTCGCAGAAAATCGGGTATCGGCACGTGTGGCAAAGGCCTTCGCCTTGCCAGGGGCGTGGGCCTTTTTTGCGGGCATCATGGCAGGATGGCACGGATAATTCCGGCCCAGCGTCGCGGACGTCCAACGTGGCGAGCTACCGAGCGGGCATGCTGGGGGTGGCTACCGCCCCGCGGCCCGGCCACTGTCATTCAAGCTGCAACGAAAACCCTGTTCCACTGCCATTGGGCACGCAACGTAACACCCCCGGTCTTCGACATCGTTCCAGGCCACACCAATGGGACAGGGTTGCGTCGTGTGGTCGGCGAGCGACCCGACCGTGGCGTCGATCCGCACGTCCGGGACGATGTCGGACGTGGCCACCGTATACAAGAAGGTAGGGACCTCCACGATTTGCGGTGCGTACGCGCAGAGTCCATTCACCCTGCGGCATTGCTGGACGGTGACCGTCTCCGAATGACGGACCGGCGGGCCCCGGTAAAAAGTCACAGCCCCGCTAGATCTCCGGCCTATCGCGCCGAGAATCTCGCGGGAATTTCCCGCGGAGGTGGAACTTCCCGGGACTCGTTCCGAGCGCCCGTCCAACCGCGGCTACCCGCCGGCGCCCGCACCATCGGGGTCCGCCTGCGCGGTCCGGAGCAAGGCGGGAACGTCCTGCTCGCGGTACCCGCCAATCAACCTGCCGTCGCCGCTTTCCTGGGCGCGCTGAGCGCGCCGCAGCCTGGCGATGGCCTGGCCGAGCTCGCTGGCTGGACCGCAGCCGATGGTGCCGGCCACTTCCGTCGCCCTTTCGAGCGCCGCCTGAGCGGACTGCTGCCGGGCCAGAGCGAGATGACCGTTGAGACAGTCCGCCAGAGCGACTTGCACGACGTCGCCGGAGGCTTTCGAGATGCCGATCCCCTCGGCAATCAGGCGCTCGGCCTGGGTGAAATCCCCCCGCAGGAGCGACAGATCACCGAGCTCGGCGAGAATCCAGGCGCGATCCGGGGAACTGTCATCGAGAATCGCCAGGGCCTGATCGTACATCGCCCTTGCCTCGTCTAGCCGGCCCTCCTGGACGCTCAGTTTCCCGATGTTCCCCAGGCTCATTGCCTGGTCAAGTTGGTGGCCAAGCTCGCGGGCGACTGCCAATGCTTGTCGGTAGAGCGCCTTCGCTTCGTTCGCACGACCCTGGTGTCGACACACCTCGGCGACACTATTGAGAATGGAGCCTTCCCCTTGCCGGTGGTTCCATGTGCGAGCGGCAACCAGTGCTTGCGTGTAGAAGATGCGCGCTCTTTCGAGGTCACCAAGCTGAAAGCACACATGACCGAGGCCATTCAGTGCAGCGGCCTCGGTTTCACGAATGCCGCCACGCCGGGCCAAGTCCAAGGACGCCTCGAAAGCCTCCTGGGCTTCGGCAAAGCGTGCCTCGATCCGGAATAGCATGCCCAGCAAATACAGAATGCCGGCTTCCGGGATCCTGTAGCCGATTTTCCTGGCCAGGCGAAATCCCCTCTCTGCGAAGTCGCGCGCGCAACCGCGCAGGCCCTGGTGAGCGAGCACTTGGACCAAGTTGCCGAGAATGTTGACTTCGGCGCACGAATCTCCGGATCCGCGGGCCAGGTCGAGCGCCTGTTCCCAGAGTCTTTGTGCTTCCGCATGCTCGGCTTGGCTATTGAGAAGATCCGCGAGCACTCCGATGCTATACAGCTAAGCTTGGCGATCGCCGATGGCGCGTGCAATCGCCAATGACTCTGCGGCGGTTCCCTGTGCCTCGCGTAGGCGTCCTTCGTCCGAGAAAAGCCTGGCAAGCCCGAGCAGCGCTGCTGCCTCGGTCGGCCGATCCCGCACGCTTCGGGCGATCGCGAGGCTGGCCTCGACGGACGCCAGCGCCTGATCCCGTTTCCCCAGGCGAAGGAGTGGCAGGGACAGCAAGGCGTGGCTCCGCCCCGCATTCAGCTCGTCACCGATCCGCAGCGCCTCGTCGAGCGCTCGGGAGTGCTCCGTCACCTGATCTTCCAGCCGGCCGCCGAAGCCGAGCACCTCCCTGGCGAGCTCGTTGCGCGCCTGGATACTCTCGGCCGTGGGCACTTCCACGAGGTCCAGATAGGCCCGGTAGAACCGTTCCGCGTCCCGCTGAGCGTAGACTTTCCGGGCCGCACGGGCGGCAGCCAGGTAGCACGGCCTCGCCCTCTGGCCGTCGGCGGCGTGCTCCCAATGCCAGGCCAGCACCGCGAAGCGATCCAGCGAGGGCGGATCAGATGCGGATTCCAGCGTTTCCGCCCAGCGCCGGTGAATCGCCCGGCGGCTGCTCGCCTCGGTGTTCTCGTAGACCGCGTCCCGGTAAGAAAGGTGCGCGAACAGGAGGCACCGCTCCTGGGCGAGGACAACGATCTGCTTGCTCTGCAGCTCGGAGATGCCGGCCTCGAAGCCGTCCGCGCCCGCCTCCACCAGGATCGACAGGGTGTCGAGGAAAACGTCGAATGGGTGCGCGGCCGCGCACTCCAGCAGGTGGTAGGCCGCCGCCGTGAGGTTGCAGAGATTCACCGCGATGAGCGCCCGTAAGGTGGCCGGCAGAGGCAGTCGCTCCGCTTCTTCATCCGACCCGCGAGCGCGGGCGTCGGTGATGATCCAGGCGCCCTCCCCGGAACGGGAAAGCAACCCGGAGGCGACCGCCGCACGGATGTACTCGGCGGCAAAATACGGATTCCCGCACCCGCCACGCCCGGAAGCACTTCGATCGCGGGCTCATAGGATTTGGGCCTCAACCGGAACCGGTCGGCAAGCTCCCGAATCGCCGCGACGAAACCGCCGAGCGGCTGGCTCCGATGCTGCTCGCACGAGGAGAAGAGCACGACCGTTCCGCTGTCCGCGACCTTCACCGCATATTCCAGGGCCAGACGCGTCTTTCCCGACCCGGCTGGTCCCTTCAGGTTGACGAGAACCACCTGCGACGGGCCGGCTGGTTTGCCGAGAGAATCCTTGATGAAGCGAATTTCGGCGGTGCGGCCGGCGAAGGCCGGGCGGTGTAGGTAGGTCTTCTGCGGCGGCGCACCGGGCCAATGGCGGGGTTCGCGGGCCACACTGCCGAGCGCTCGCGAAAGATCCGAGGCAAACCCGAAACGATCCTCGCGGCGCTTGGCGAGCAAGCGCACCACGATGGCGTCGAGCTCGGCGGACACGGCCGGGTTGAGAGAGGATGGCGGCGCCGGTTGATCCCGCAGGTGCGCTCGCATCGTCTGGCCGGCAGTGGCGCAAGAAAACGGCGGCCTGCCGGCCAGAAGACGGTAGAGCAGGCAACCGATTGCGTAGAGGTCGGAGCGCCCGTCGAGCAGCTCGCCCCGCACCTGTTCGGGCGACATGTAGGCGACCGTTCCCGAGATGGAGGAATCCCGGTGCAGCACCGTTTCTCGGGCATCGTAGACGGTGGTCAGCGCTGCCAGGCCGAGATCGACGAGAACTGGCAGCCCGTCATCTCCCAGCAATACGTTGTCCGGTTTGAGATCGGCGTGGACGAGACCGTTGGCGTGCAGGTAATCCAGCGGGCCGCACAGCGCCTCGACGATCGCCACCGCCTCATCGATGCGAGACGTCTCTGCCGGCCGCGTCGGACCGGCTCCAGGAATCGGTTCGCGTGGCGCTTCGGCCACTGCCGCCCCGCTGCTCAACGAGCGGGTCTACCAACCGGATGTCGGCTCGGATTCCGACTCGGACGCCTGGCCGACCTCATCCGCGGCGCCGCTGACCGTCGTACCGCCGAGATCGTCGATTCGCAGCGCGAGTGTGAGCCGTTTCCCCCGCAGCAGCGCCATGGAATACCAGGGCAAACCGTCGTGGAGGCCCTGCTCGCGAAGCGGCACGATCCCGGGATGGCGCAGGCGTTGCAGCGCGAAGATCTCCCGTCGGGCACCACGGATCGCGGCATGGCTCTTTCCCTGGACGAGCTTCAGCGCTACGAGGTCGCCTGACTCCGTGTGCTCGGCTCGGTACACGAGCCCCATTCCGCCTCGTCCCAGCAAGTCGAGAACGCGGTAGGGACCGACGCGCTCTGGACAGGGCGCCATCAGCTCGGCTTCTTTCCACGCGGCCGCACGCCGAATCGCTGGCACTTGTCCGTCATCGTTCGCCTCGGCAGACCGAGCAGCCTGGCGGCGCCGGCAATCGTACCCGCGTGGCCGATGGCCGCCTCGAGTACCTGGCGCTCGAAACTCTCGAGCGCCTCCGCCAGGGAAGCCCCCGGCAACCACAAGGGCGTACTCGGCGTGCGCGGTGCTGGTTCCACGTCGTCGAATGGGTGCAGTAAAATGTCACGGGCGGTGATTGCCGGAGTGGACGTGAGCGCAACGAGGCGGCGAACGTAGTTGCGGAGCTCGCGGACGTTTCCCGGCCAGTGGTACCCCTCGAAGAGCCGCATCGCCTCCGGCTCGAGCTCGGCCGGCTCCCGCCGGCTCGACAGGGCGCAGGCCTCACGCAAAAAACTCGCCGCCAGAGCTGGAATGTCCTCTCGCCGGGCGCGCAGCGGCGGAACCGCGAGGGGGATCGTGTTGAGCCGATAGTACAGGTCCTTGCGGAAGCGACCAGCGCGCGCCTCCGACTTCAGGTGACGATTCGTCGCGGCCATGATCCGGACGTCGCTGGAGAGGAGCTCTTCGCCACCTACCCGATAAAAGGCGCGCTTTTCCGCCAGCTCCAGCAGCTTCACCTGAACGGCGGCCCCGAGCTCGTCGATCTCGTCGATGAACAGGGTACCGCCCGCCGCCAGCTCGATCTTGCCTTTCCGGCGACCAACCGCATCGGTGAAGGCGCCCTTCTCGTGACCAAACAGCTCGGACTCGAGCAGCGATTCCGGAACCGCGCTGCACTGCAGCAGGACGAAGGGGCCGCCTCTTCGCTCCGAGGCCGAGTGGATGACGTGAGCGAGATGATTCTTGCCGACGCCGGTCTCGCCGAGCAGGAGCACCTCGAAGGACGACCGGGCCGCACGCTCCGCCCTGGCCAGGCAGTCCGCGAAGACCGGGCTGTGGGTGCGAATGTCCCCCAGTCGCCAATAATCCCGCGACGCGAGGGCCAGCTCCCGTACCTCGATCGCTGCGCTTCCGGTTTCCTCGAGCAACTCGCGGGTCGAATCGAGCTCAGCCGAAAGGTGGAGGGAGAGCGCCAACGCGGAGCAAAAAGCCTCCGCCAGAATGCGGCTCGAATCGTCGTATGCCTCCGCCGCCCAGCCCCTCCGGTCCAGGTACACGGCTCCGAGCAGTTGGTCCCCGCAGGCTACGGGGAGGCAGAGAACGTGCGAGATCCGGGCGGATTCGACGGAGCTGGAGGAAGGGGGAGCTCCCGCAATGATATCTCGTCGCCTGGAGAGGACCTCGCGCAGGGCAGTCTCGCTGGGCAGCTCCGAGCCGTCGAGGCCCCACCGCGCCAGAAACGCGATCTCGTCGCTCCCGGTCAACCTCGCCACCGCCCCGGCGCTCGAGTCCGTCATTCCAATTAGTTTTCCACCGGCATCGCCGACCCGCGCCGGATGAAACGGAGGACCTCGTAACCTGAGTTTCCTACTAGTTGGCGCAATGCCGCCTGCCCGACCGTCTCGGGCGCCCTGTTTCTGGCCGCGAAGTCGCGGAGTGCCTCATGGAGCAGCAGAAGCGAGCACGGAGGGACAGGAGCACGGGGTTCATCGGCGGTCGTGGTCATGGGAATCGTGGATACCTCGCGGTACGGCTGCTCGCCTCGAGCACCTGCTCCTCGCCTGCCGGGTCGCCGGAAAAACGCTCGTGGTCTCTACGACTGTCCGGGTTCACGGCTTGGAGCATTCCCCAATGCAGTACTGCGCCGGCGGCGCATTCACACCAGCTCAGTCGAGCGCACACCCGGCGCCGTGGGTGGGACCCTTCCAATGGTAACCCGAAGGGGCACCGGGCGCGAGCGCTCCGTCCATTTCCCGACCTACGGTCTCGCCGGGGACGCATCGTGCTCTGCTCGCGATCGTACTCCCCGGCGTGTCTTCCCCGTCCGCTCATCGAACGAACCGGGGAGGCACGGCAAACGGCCGTGCTCCTACGTAATCATCGGAGCGTTGCGCCAGATGTAGGTCCGGAACGCCTCGACGGAACCCGCGTTGTCCGAATGTGACTTGTTGCACGATACGGGCAACTGAGCTATCATAGGCAACGAAAGCCCGGGTCGTTGCCCCAATCCGGCCCGTTGCCATGAGTGTGCAACATGAGCGTCTCGGACAACATCGTCGCTGGCGTGACCCGTGTCGTGCAGGAGCGCCTCCCGCCCGGCTGGGTCGTGGAGCGAGTCGAAGCAACGTCTCGGCCGCCCCGCCTTCGCATCACCTCGAAGGAGGGTCGTTCGGGCGAGATGCCGGTGTCCGCGCTCTCACGCCCCGACCCGCGTTCGGCGCGACAGATCCCGGCCGAACGACCGCTCCTCGTTGCCGCGCCCTATTTCTCTCGGCGCGTCCGGGAGGTCCTCGAGGCAGAGGGGGCCAGCTTCGTCGACCAGACCGGCAACGTGCGCATCGTCGTCGACGAGCCGGGTCTGTACATCGTGACAAGCGGTGCAGACGCGAACCCCTGGCCCGAGGAGCGACGCCTCAGCCTGCGCGGCGCCAAGGCGGGTCGCGTGGTGTGTGCCCTCGCCCGCTTCACGCAGCCGATCGGCGTGCGCGAGCTGGCGGCCGCGGCAGACACCGACCCCGGGTACGTGTCGCGGCTGCTCGGCATGCTGGATCGCGAGGCGCTGCTCGACCGCACATCGCGCGGGCGAGTCGAGCGCGTCGATTGGCGCAAGCTGCTCCTGCGGTGGTCCGAGGAGGCGCCGCTGGAGAGTCGGACGGACGCGAGTACCTGGTTCGCGCCGCGGGGGCTGAAGAGCCTCTGGGAAGGCCTCCGAGCAGCCGACTTTCGCTACGCCGCGACCGGCAGCGCGGTCGCCGCGGCCATCGCGCCGGCTGCCCCGACGCGGCTCGCCTCCGTGTACGTCGAGGATTCGGCGGGCGCCGCCCACACGCTCGGTCTGAGAGCGGCCGAGGCGGGCGCCAACGTCGTGTTGCTTCAGCCAGAGGACGAAGCGGTGTTCGAGGGCGTGGACGAGCGCGACGGCCTGCGGTGCGCCGCTTTGCCGGTTGTCGCTGCGGACCTGCTCTCGGGCCCCGGCCGTTCCCCCGCCGAGGCAGAGGCGCTGATGGACTGGATGGCGGCGCACGAGAGGATGTGGCGTGGATGAGCTGTACGTGATCGCGCGGCGGGTGCTGCTCGACGCGCTCGAGGCCCTCGGTGACCACCGCAAGGCCACCATCCTGGTCGGCGCCCAGGCGATCTACCTGCACACCGGCGCGGCGGAGCTCGGCGTCGCCGAGTACACCACGGACGCCGACCTGGTCCTCGACCCTGCGTTGCTCGGCGAGATCCCGCCGCTCGAGCAGGCGCTCGAGGGTGCCGGCTTCTACGGCTCGACGAGCACCATCGGCATCTGGAAGACCCGGCGCCAGACCTCTGAGGCCCTCGACATCGACGTCCGAGTCGATATCCTCATGCCGGCGACCGTCAGCTCCGGCTCGGGACGACGCGCCGCGCGGCTGACTGGCCATGGCGTCCACGCCGCCCGGAAGGTCGACGGCCTCGAAGGGGTCCTCGTCGACCAGGCCGAGCATGACATCGCTTCGCTTGAACCGGAGGTCGACGGGCGCGTCGTGCGAGCCAAGGTCGCCGGACCGGGGGCACTCCTGGTCGCCAAGCTGTTCAAGATTCACGAGCGCCGCGGCTCGGCCAGGGCGAACGACAAGGACGCGCTCGACGTGCTTCGCGTGCTGCAGGCGATCCCCGTCGGGGACCTCGGGCGGCGCCTGCGTGCGATCCTGGTCGACCCGCGAAGCGCCGCCGCCGGCTCGCGGGCGCTCGAGCTGTTCGACGACCTGTTCGCGAACCGAGGCAGCAAAGGCGCCGTGATGGCGGCGCGGGCAACGCAGCCCATCATGGACGCGGACCAGGTGAGGCTGACCTGCGAGGTCCTGGCGGCTGACCTCCGCGCGGAGTTGGGCCGGTGAAGCGCACCCCAATTGGTTCAGGTTGCTGAATCAACGACACTTTCCGAGACGGTGAGCTTTCGGCAGGTGGGCGCGCGGAACAGCAGCGTGGTGGAGCAGAACGACCATGATGACACCCTACCGGCATGTTCGCCTGGATCGCCCGCCTCATCTGCTAGATGGCGCAATGGCCGTAACGCCGGGAGGCATCCAGATTTGGTGAAACTCGGACAAGGCATCCGTGGCGCAGTGACAGTCGCGTTGCATGCCCCCAACCCGACCTCGTTGCACGCGCGATGTCAGCAGGACAAGCCTGGGATCGGCAAAATGCAGGCGGTGATGCTTTGCGCTGAGCCCCCCGGCGATCCGAGATACAGTGGCTTCAATGAGTTTCTGTCTCCAACTCTCTGTATCTTTCCCTACGCCCTCTGAGGTCATGCAAACACAACGCGGACCATTCACCTCCCGGCGCGAAATGTACTCCCGGCCGGCTTGAATTCGCCCACCAGGGGCGATCGTGCCTGTCAAGGCCATGGCAAAATCGCCAGACAAAACGCCCGCTGGACGCAGGACCGCTGCCATCGCCCGGCTGGCGCGACCCCTCGCGGCGAAATCCCGCCGATGCCGGCAATGATAGTTGCCGTTCACCGGGCGGTGGATTATACTGGCGCGGACCGAGAGAACACGGGAAATGGCCAATCCCACCACCGCAGGAGTTTCTCACGCCATGCAACCAGGAAAAATCCTCCAGATCATGGGCCCCGTCGTAGACGTCGAGTTCCCCCCGGGCGAGCTCCCCCACATCTACAATGCCTTGATCATCAGGCCAAACGGCGGAATAGAGACCAAGACGCAGTATCACAAGATCACACTCGAGGTTGAGCAGCATCTTGGCGAGAGCGCGGTTCGCGCCGTGGCCATGCAGCCCACGGATGGCCTCGTGCGCGGCATGCTCGTCGAGGACACCGGCCAACCGATCTCCATGCCGGTCGGACGGGAGACGCTCGGACGCGTTCTCAACCTCCTCGGGGACGCGGTCGACGGCGGCGCGCCGGTGATCACTTCCCAGAAGTACCCCATTCACCGCCAAGCGCCCACCTATGCCGACCTCAACACGCGCACCGAGCTCCTGGAAACGGGAATCAAGGTCATCGACCTGCTGGAGCCGTACTCGAAGGGCGGCAAGGTTGGCCTCTTCGGCGGTGCCGGCGTCGGCAAGACGGTCATCATCATGGAGCTCATCCGCAACATCGCGCTCGAGCATGGCGGCTTCAGCGTCTTCGGCGGCGTCGGCGAGCGCACGCGCGAGGGCAACGACCTGTGGCTCGAAATGAAAGAGTCCGGCGTCATCAGCAAGACGTGCCTGGTCTTCGGACAGATGACCGAACCGCCGGGCGCGCGCTTGCGCGTCGCCCTATCCGCGCTCACCGTGGCCGAGTATTTCCGCGAAGAAGAGGGTCAGGACGTGCTCCTCTTCATCGACAACATCTGTCGCTTCACCCAGGCAGGCAGCGAGGTTTCGGCGCTGCTCGGGCGCATGCCCAGTGCCGTCGGCTATCAGCCGACGCTGGCATCGGAGATGGGCGAGCTCCAGGAGCGCATCACCTCGACCAACAAGGGCTCGATCACGTCGGTGCAAGCCATCTACGTTCCGGCCGACGACCTCACTGACCCGGCGCCGGCGACCACCTTCGGCCACCTCGACGCAACCACCGTGCTGTCGCGGCAGATCGCCGAGCTCGGCATCTATCCCGCCGTGGATCCGCTCGACTCGACGAGCCGCATTCTCGACCCCCGCATCGTCGGCGACGAGCATTACCGCACGGCCCGCAAGGTTCAGGAGATTCTGCAGCGCTACAAGGACCTCCAGGACATCATCGCCATCCTCGGAATGGATGAGCTCGCCGACGAAGACAAGGTCACCGTGGCCAGAGCCCGCAAGATTCAGCGTTTCCTCTCGCAACCCTTCCACGTCGCCGAGCAGTTCACTGGCCGCAAGGGTGTGTATGTGCGCATCGCGGACACGATCCGCGCCTTCAAGGAGATCTGCGAGGGCAAGCACGATGACCTTCCCGAGCAGGCCTTCTACATGGTCGGCACGATCGAGGATGTCCTTGTCAAGGCGAAGAGCCTGCAGTAGCACCCGCCCGCGACAAGACGCGAACGCAGGCGGAAGGAGTCGACATGGCGCAGCAACAGCCCTCCAGAAAAATGCAGGTCAAGGGCGACCGCATGCACCTGCGGATTGTCTCGCCGGAGCGCAAGCTGGTCGATGACCTGGTGCGCAACGTCACCGTAACCGCCACGGACGGCAGCATGGGTTTTCTGCCCGGTCACGCGCCGCTCATGGCCCGGCTCGGAGTCGGCCCGGTCACCTACAGGGATGACGATGGAGTTGAGCAGATTCTGGCGGTCAGCGGTGGTTTCGTCGAGGTGCTCCCGGACACCGTGGTCATTCTCGCGGACGTCGCCGAGCGTCCTTTCGAGATCGATGTGGAGCGCGCCCGCGAGGCGATGCGCCGAGCGCAAGAACGGCTCCGCGGCCGCCTTCCAGGGACGGACCTGGACCGCGCCAGAGTCGCGCTGGTGCGTGCGATCATGCGTCTTTCCGTAGCCGCCAAGGCGTCCAGAACCGGGTAGCGCCGAGTCGCGGGCAGGTGAGCAGGACGCGGCACGGGATAAGCGTACCGGCGAGCGTCCAGCCGGTGGAACCGTCGAGAGCGGACGCGCAACAGCCGAGGTTGATCCAACATGACCGACAGCAGGACAATCCTCACCGAATCCGACATCCGTAGAGCCGTGCGCCGGATCGCACACGAGATCGCCGAGCGCAACCGCGGCGCGGAGCACGTGGCGCTCGTGGGTATTCGCACCCGCGGCATCCTCCTGGCGAACCGGCTGCGTGCGGAGCTCGCCAGCAGCGAATCCACCGAGGTCCCGCTGGGAGAGCTGGATATCACATTTTACCGGGACGATCTTTCCGCAATCGGCCCATGTCCCGAGGTCGGCGAAACGGTGCTGCCATTTTCGGTCTCGGGCCGCACGATCGTTGTCGTTGACGACGTCCTCTTCACCGGCCGCACGGTGCGCGCGGCGATGGACGCCTTGATGGACTATGGCCGGCCGGCCAGAATTCAGCTCGCCGTGCTCATCGATCGCGGTCATCGCGAGCTCCCCATCCAGGCGGACTACGTGGGGTTGACGGTCGCGACCGGAAGCGATGAGACGGTCAACGTTTGGCTCCATGAAGAGGACGGCCGAGAGTCGGTGGAGCTGGGTCCACGCCCCCCCATGCGCGTGCCGCCCGCGCGAAAGGATCAGTAAATGACCGAGCATCATCCCTGGAGGCGGAAAGACCTTCTCGGGATCGCCGAGCTCTCGCGCGACGAGATCACGGCGCTGCTGGACATGACCGCGGCCTTCAGGGAAATCAACCAGCGGACAGTCAAGAAGGTCCCGACGCTGCGCGGGAAGACGGTAATCAACCTGTTCGTGGAGCCCAGCACGCGGACGCGGACCTCGTTTGAGCTCGCTGGCAAGCGGCTCAGCGCCGACGTGATCAACATCAGCCCAGGAGCGTCCTCCCTGGTGAAGGGCGAATCGCTGCTGGACACGGCGCGCAATCTGCAGGCCATGAACCCCGACGTGGTCGTGCTGCGCCATCCGGCCTCGGGAGCCGCCGCGACGATCGCGCCCGCGGTCGACGCCGCCATCATCAACGCCGGGGACGGTGCCCACGAGCATCCGACGCAGGCGCTTCTCGACGCCTTCACGATCCGCGAGGCGTGTGGGCGGATCGAGGACGTGACCGTGGTCATCGTCGGAGACATCTTGCACAGCCGCGTAGCGCGTTCGAACATATTGGCGCTGACCCGGCTAGGAGCCCACGTGATTGCGTGCGGTCCTGCCACGCTCGTCCCTCCCGAGGTCGAGAGCCTGGGGGCGAGCCGGGAGCTCGATCTCGATCGGGTGCTGCCCGAGTGCGACGTGGTCATGGCTCTGCGCATCCAGCGCGAGCGGGGCACGGGCGGTTTCATTCCCTCGCTGCGCGAATACTCGAAGCTGTACGGCCTCGGTCCCGCGCGCATGAAGAAGGCCCGGCCGGATACCTGGGTGTTGCACCCGGGTCCCACCAACCGCGGAGTCGAGATCGATCCGGCCGTCGCCGACGGTCCGCGGTCGCTCATTCTGCAGCAGGTGGCAAATGGCCTGGCGCTGCGAATGGCGCTTCTCTACCTTTACGCTGGAGGCGGACATGGCGAGACGGCTGCTTAGGGGCGCTCGCATTTTGGAAGGGCCGGCCAGCGGCTTTGACCGCGTCGGCGACCTGCTGATCGAAGACGGAAAAATTGCCGCGATCGCGCCGCGGATTCCGCTGGACGACGCGGACGTCGAGGTGGAGGTCGTGGACGGCTGCCTGGTAACGCCGGCGTTTATCGACGCTCATTGCCACCTCAGAGAGCCGGGGCGCGAGGACAAGGAAACGATTGCCTCGGGCGGGGCGGCTGCGGCGCGGGGAGGATTCGCCGCGGTGACGGCGATGGCCAATACGAATCCCGTGAACGACAATGCGGCAGTCACGCAGTTCATCCTCGAGCAGGCGGCGAAGACCAGCCCCGTGCTCGTGCTGCCCGTGGGTGCGGTGACTCGCGGCCTGCAGGGGGCGGAGCTGGCGGATTTCGGCGAGCTCAAGGAGGCCGGCGTCGTCGCCCTCAGCGATGACGGTCGGCCGATCATGAACGCCGCGCTCATGCGCCGCGCGCTGGAGTATGCCGGGCGCTTCGCGCTGCCGATCATCACGCACAACGAGGATGAGACGTTGGCCGCCGGCGGCAGCATGAACGAGGGCGCCGTGTCGTTCGCGCTCGGCCTGGGCGGCATCCCGGCCGCTGCCGAGTCCGTGCAGATCGCTCGCGATCTCGAGCTCATGCGCCTGACTCGGGGGCGTGTGCACGCGGCGCACGTGAGCACGGCGGGCTCGGTAGCGCTCATTCGACGGGGAAAGGAAGAAGGCCTGGCGATCACCGCGGAGGTAACACCTCACCACCTTCTGCTCACCGACGCTGCCGTCCGCTCGTACGACACGCGCACCAAGATGAACCCGCCGCTGCGCTCCGAGGCTGACCGGGAGGCGGTTGTTCGCGGGCTCGCCGAGGGCACGCTCGATATTGTCGCAACCGACCACGCCCCACATACCGCGGCAGAAAAAGAGCTCGAGTACGACGCCGCACCGTCTGGCGTGATCGGGCTGGAGACGGCGTTTCCGCTCTGCTACACCTACCTCGTCGAAAAGGGGTTGCTGTCGCTGCAGCGGCTCGTCGCAGCGCTGACAGCCGGGCCGGCGCAGGTGCTGGCCCTCGCAGACCTGGGTTGCTTGCGCGTGGGGGGACCAGCGACGCTGGCGATCATTCGCATCGGCGTTCAGGAGCGGATCACCTCCGCGGACTTTGCGTCGAAGTCGCGGAATACCCCGTTCGAGTCCTGGGCGGTGGGGTGTCGGATCGAAGCCACCTATCGCGACGGTAAGGAAGTGTACCGGCACCGCGCCGAAGGAGGGTCACGCTCGCCGATGCCGTACGATTAGACGGGTTACCGGCCCCGGCAGCGCGCAGGCCAGGGCCCGTCAACGCCGGGGACGATGCTGGCATTCCCAATGTGTGCACGCTATAGTCACTTCGCGTTCGTTTCGCTTCAGTATCGCTGTTACTAAGGAGAAGCTCATGGCTCGCGCCCGAGGCGGATTCAAGAGCCGCCGTCGCAGAAAGACAATTCTCAAGGCCGTCAAAGGGTTTTGGGGCGGTCGCCGACGACTGTACGCCACGGCTCACGACGCGTTCATGCGTGCCGGCCGCTACGCGTATCGCGACCGCAAGCAACGCAAGCGCCAGTTCCGCGCCCTGTGGATCGTCCGCATCAATGCGGCGGTGCGGCAATATGGCTTGAGCTACAGCCAGTTTATGCATCGCCTGAAGGTCGCCGGAATCGAGCTCGACCGCAAGGTCCTCGCCTTTCTCGCCCTGCAGGAACCCGATGCTTTCGCGTCTGTGGTGGACGCTGCCAAGCAGGATGCGTGAGGACTCTGAAGGCGCGCTTGCAATATTCGCGCGCCTGTCTTAGGCTCTGCTCGTTGTGATGAGCAGGCGGTCGGCGCCCCTGGGCCGCCGGTGCAGGGCCGAGGCCGGAACCGCGTGGTCTGCTGTTTCGCGAATCAGGAGGTAATGATGTCGGGAAAACACTCAAAGATCGCTTCCGCACTTGCGGTCGGCCTTGCTCTGCTGCTGTCGTCGGCGTGCACGCAAAACCCGACGCGACAAGGGATGAACTTGATTGATGAGGGCAAGTTCGAAGAAGCGATCACCCTTCTCAAGCCGCTTGCCGAGCAGACTCCAGACGATTGGGGCGTACAACAAGCGCTGGGCGACGCCTATTTCAATCGCGCGCTGCAACTCTGGGGGGAGGGGGAAAAGATTCCCCAGAGCAAGCCGTTGATGGACGCCTTCGAAAACGCCAAGAACTATTACAAGCGCGCGTACGACATCCATTCGGACACGTGGCTGATGACGCGCATGGGGAGGATTGCGGACGCTCTGTCGAACGTCGACGTCCCCGACTTCCACTTCCGCATCCGCGAAATGAAGCAAAAAGGCTGGATCAAGGCGGCGAAGTAGCGCCAGCGCCTGATCCAGGCGGCTCAGGGCGGAGGGGAGGCACACGCTTCCCCTCCGCCTTTTTTCTCACGACAGGTCGGTTCCCTCGCGGCTATGGCCGCTGAGCAAACCACCAAGGGCTCCTTTGAGCCCGGCAAAGGTGAGAAACACGAGCATGATTCGCGAGAAGTCGCGATAGTAGCCGGTGTGACTGACCAGAAAGCTGAACAGTCCGGCGAGCGCCATGAAGACCACCGCCCCGGTGATCATCCCGCCAAATGCGTTGACCCGCCGTAGCCAGATGGCAAACCCGGTGAGAAAACCGCTCAGGAGGCCGATTCCGACCTGAGCGAACGCGAGCTCGTGGCGTTCGGGATAGACGAAGGGCAAGGTCACGAGCTCCAGAATCCCGAAGTAGATCATCACGTGACTCAGCTCGCCGACTTTGACGACCGACGTTCGCCCGCTTCCGCTGACGGCAGGTATTCCATAGGGACGGCGGTCACTGAGCGGCTCGGAAGACCCCGCATCGGCGGCGGGCTGCGCCCCGCGCCGATGAAGACGAGCGTCCAGCACGCTCGAAAACATGTCCCGCAGCTCATCCATCCGGCAGCGCTGCTCCTCGGCGGCGGCAAACCACGGACCGCGGTCGGCGAGGCGGAGCCGGAGCTCCCCGGAGGCGGCCGGGTTTCGCAAGATCACCGCCTGGCCGGGAACCAGCGGCCACGGCAGCTCCCCGCCAAACGCCTTGACGGTTACCGTCACGTCAGTCCCCGAAGCGTCCGGCGTGGTGGCGTCGCTTCCTGCCGACGCCTTCCCGACGATGCGCAGGAGCCGCACGGTCACCCCGGTGCACAACGCCAGAAAGTGCTCGTCGTGCGCCACGATCCACGCGAGCTGTGCCGGGACCTCGGCACCACCGAGCGGCATCAAGCCGAAGTCCGCCACGCCGGCGAGTCGGGCCTTCATCGCGGCGAACGGGACATCGGCCACCTGGCCTATGGGGATCTCCCCAAAGGACTGCAGAGCGTGGCCTTGCTTTCCGAGTGACTTCACCGCGGGCACGGCCGGCGGAAATGCGACGGTCGCTCCACACGTGTCGCACGCCACGATCACCGATGCGGGCACCTTCTTCTTCAGGTAGCTATTGCACTCGGCACAGCGATTCCCAGCATGATCCGCTGCTGGCTCCATCGACTCCCTCCCACAGATATGTGCTACTCGGCCGCCCCAATCTCGCCGCGCGGTCGGCCTGATCGCCGCTGCCGACCCGTGCGTACCACTCGCGTGGGCGCCGTCGGGGCAGTCGTCGCGGCAACCGCTTCATGGCTGGCGCGCCACCTTGTCAGGCTCAGCAGCGCAGCGAAAACCAAGCATGTACTTTCGCGACTCCGGAGGTTCGTACCACCGTCTTGCCGCGTGCTGTCCCTTCCTCTCCATGTTCCAGGAACCACCGCGGACAGCTCTGATGATGCCGTCCGCCGGCCCGGTCGGGTTGGAGGCCGGCGACGTCTCGTAGTAGAGTTGCTCGAACCAATCCGCCGTCCACTCCGCGACATTGCCCGCCAGATCACAGACGCCATAGGGACTGTTACCGTCAGGCTTGGAGCAAACCGGCCAGGTAGCGCCCTTGCGACAGCCGGTCCAGCCGCTCTTCATCATCACGGCATGATCACAATCGGGCGTCTCCTCTCCCCATGGGTAGGATCGCTCGTCCAGGCCGCGCGCCGCCTTTTCCCACTGTGCCTCGGTCGGCAGGCTACCGCCCAGCCAGGCGCAGTGAGCGGCGGCCTCGGCCCAGGCGATGCAGTTGACGGGGTGCGCATCGCGCTCTGGCGCCCCGAAGTTGCACAGGCGCTGCACCGGGGAGCTCGCGTCATGAGCCAGCGGCCCGGCGCACGTGCCCGCCGCGATGCACTCGCGGTGCTCGGCAACCGTAATCTCGTGGCCATAGAGGTAGAAATCGTCCAGCCAGACGCGGTGCCGCGGCTTTTCGTCCAGGCGATACGACATCTCCTCGTCGTCGGAGCTGTCAATGCCCATCATGAACCAGCCGCCAGGAATGAGCACCCAGTTTCCGACCGTCTTCGGAAGCGCTCCGGGCGCCGCCGGTGGCCGCGCGCCTGGCGGCGGGAGCTCGGGGGCGGGAGATGGGTCGAGCCGGCTGTCGGCTGCTTGCGGCAGCGCCGCTGCAGCCTCGGCCGACTTCTGGCCGCCTGGCGCGGCGAGCTCGGAGGCGCTCCGGTGGCGCCCACAGCCGCCGAGCCACAAGCCAGCGCCAGCAAGTATCGTGACGACCGGCCAGACAAGAAGCGCACGCTTGGTATGCAACTCATTTTCCTCCAGGATCCGCGTCGCGTCGGTTCCCCAGAATCTGCAACAAGCCATCTGCTACGGCACCGACATCGCTTCTGGGCCAGGTCGGGACGGGCAGCGAAATGGCGTCATCGGTAACTACAGCCAGAATTCCCTCGTGCTCGGCGGCCAGTGGAGGCGTTCCGCGTTCGCGCCGCCATACCTCGATCTTGTGTCCCGGTCCCATGACGTAACCTTCGACCAGGATGGCATCGCATTCGGAGTACAGTGGGAGAAGACTGGCGATGGGATCGTCGCCCGGAGTCCGGGGCACAAAAACCGCGCTGAGGTCGGCCGCGACGATCGCGGCGGGAGCGGCCCCGGCATGGCGATGGACGAATGAGTCCTTCCCCGGAGCATCAAGCTCATGCTTGTGGGGGCTGTGCTTGATGGTGCCGACGCGCAGCCCGCGGCCGCGTAGCTCACGCAAGAGCTCCACCAACAGGGTCGTTTTCCCGTGGTTCTTCCGGCCGACGATGTGCACGAGTTTCACGACGGTGTGCCTCCTGGCGCGTTCGACGCCACGGCCTCAGCAGCCGTTGACGAGTGGAGTCGAGTATACGCGTACCCCAGGCCATGGGGCAAGCCGACTCAGATGCCCTGAACCCACCGCTTTTGCTCCATTGGAGCAGGCCAGTGCCATTGGCCCGGGCCAGGCGCTCCAATCGCCCGGGGACATTGTCTTTTCTCTCTAACTGCCGATTTCGGGAGAAAACTGGGTGGTACAGTTTCGGCGAGCAAACTCCTGTCATTTTTCGTGAGCGTCGGAGACGGGAATCTCCGCGCGCGGGTGCCGCGGGCTCGTGGACCACGATGGTTAGCCCATACTCGTAGCACGAGCCCGGCACGACAGTCGTGTCGGTGTATACGGTGACGTCGACATCGGTGATGTGCGCGATGTGGAGATTCGCCAGCGCCTGCGCGGCGGCGCTCTTGTCGTCGCTACTTACGAACGATCTGGTAGAAGAGACGCGCCTTGAACGGCTCGCCAACGAAGACGCCTATCGCTTCGGCTCCCTCAGGGATTTCCGCGACGACCCTCTCGAGCTCAGACGCGTAGTTCTCGAGCTTTTCTTGCTCGGCTCTCATCCCCGAGTAGATCTTGCCACGACGCTCCTCGAGCGCGGCGTTCGCCTCGGCAAGAGCTTCGCGGAATTTTCCCAGATTGACGAGGCGGTGAATGGTGTAGTACCGGGTATGGTAGTTGGTGCGGTCGAGCTCTTGGAGGCGTGATACAGCCCATTCGAAAAAGTGCGGCCGCGGCTCCGGTACCCCATAGCCGCGGTGCATCATACGCACGATCGATGTGATTTCGGCCGCCGCTGTGTCGTAGGCATCGCGAATGTCCACGATCATCTTGACGGGGGGAGGGAGGCGCATCGCCGCCAGGCCATCGACGGGGCGGAGCGCCGCGGTGATCCGGTACTGCCCCGGCGCCACGCCCTCCCGCAAGGTCATGTCGAGGGTCATCAGCCGCGGCGGCACCAGCGTCACGGAATCGGCCGCGCCGGTGCGGCGATGCGAGGACGCGAGGGTGAAGAGGTCGGCGGGCTGGTAGCGCGCGCCTTCCCTCTCGATCGTGACGGCGAAGATATCCTCGGTGCTGGTGACGGTGCCGTTCGGCCCGGAGATGACGATGGGATCGTGCAAGCGGTTGATGAGCGTGACGCTCACGACCGCCGGGCGGTCGAGGGGATAGAACCGGTGCGGCTCTTCGCGCTCGCGGGAATCTGAATAAGGCTGGCCGTTCTCGAAAAGAAACATCAGTTTCAGCGGTCCAGCATAGCTCTCGAGCCACTTTGCCGCGGGTTCTCCGCCACCCGCTCCGCTCGACGGCGCGCTCGCGAGCAGCGCGGCGACCGCGCCAACGACAGCGAGCTCACGGTGTGTGCACAAGCTTCAGCTCCTTCAAGGTCTTCTGATACGAGGTGGGCACCGGCTTCCAGTAATTCCAGGACAT
>JACPHN010000160.1 GCA_016188575.1 Candidatus Schekmanbacteria bacterium | reverse complement strand
GCGCGTGATCACCCGCCAGGTGCCGTCAGGCGCCGGGAGCTCGCCGCCGCGTCCCGAATAGCAGAGCACCGACATGCCGTGCTTCTTGACGAGGTGCTTGCGGAGAAAATCCATGGTGTCGGTAAATTCAGTGAAGATCATCACTTGCTTGTAGCCGCCCTCACGGAGCTCGCGGATTTTCTCGACGAGCACCGTGACTTTCGTGTCGGCGGGCAGCGCCTTGACGGCATCGAGGAGAACCTGGATTTCGCTCTGCTCCTCGCGCAGGAGAGCTTCCTCCTCGAGCTGCGCCGCCTCCTCGGCATCCAGGACCTCCTCCTGCACCTCGTCCTCGAGGATGTCGTCGTCTTCGAACGGCGCGGGTGGGCGACCCGAGCGCAGCGCCTCGAGCCGCTTCCTGAGCGTGGTCTCCAGCGCGTAGAAGCTCGACGCCAGGCGGCGGCGGTAAATGGTCATGACAAAGCCGATGGCGGTGCGTTGGTCCACGGCGGCGGCGTTGTAGGTGGTGGAAATGTAGGTCTCGAGGGCCTCGTACAGGGCGCGCTCCTGCGCCGACAGGTCGATGAACACGTCTTCGGCCTGGCGGCGAGGCACCGGCGCGTCGATTTTCCCGGCAGCGAAGTAGGCGCGCAGGAGCTCGCGGGTGTGCCGTGACACCAGCCGCGCAATCGGCGTGTTTGCCTTCATGATCTTCAGCGCCGCCCGGCGGCGATCCGTGTCGAGTCGCCGGCGGCCCGTCCTGGCGTCGTCGCGTAGCGCCTGCAAGATCTTCTTCGCCGCGAGCTTGCTGTGGTTGGGCACGTGGCGCCGCGCGAGCTCGATCGGTGTTTCGCCAAAGAAGCCTTCGACCTCGCGAAACATGCGGGCCAGATACTCGAAGTCGTCGTGGGGGGGGCCGGTGCCGAGCTTGTCGAAAAACGCGACGAAGTCCTGGGCAGTCCACGCCGGCGGCAGCCCGAGCAGGTGCAAGAGATCCCAGACCTCGACGGGATCGACCTGCATCGGGGTCGCGGTCAGCAAAATCAGCCCCTGGGTCCGTTCCCTGTGACCTTCCATGAGCCTGAGCAACTGATTCGGGCGCCGCTCCTCGGCGCAACCGCCCAGGCGGCGCGCGTGGTAAGCCTCGTCGAGGATGATCCGGTCCCACGGATCGGCCTGCACGAGTAGCTCCGTGCGGCGCTCGTCGCGGCGCATGAGCTGGCTGCCGGCGAGCACGCCGGGTTCTCGATGCCATTCGCCGCGGCTGACCTGACGCTCGGCGCGGCCGTCGAGCGCGGGGTAAGGATACCAGCAGAGCGCCCTGCCGTCGTAGATCGGCCAGTTGAGGTTGAATTTTTCTCTGAGCTCGATCTGCCACTGAATGAGCACTGCCTTGGGAGCGAGGATGAGGATACGGCGAGCGCGCCCCGAGAGCCAGGCCTGTCGCAGCACCATCGACGCCTGAATCGTTTTCCCCAGCCCCACTTCGTCCGCGACGAGACACCTGAGCGGCCATTTGTCGTATCATATCGCAGCGCGGATTCGAGCACCGGATTGAAGAAATCGTCGAGCAGGTTGTCCTCGTCGGAGTCGTATCGAGTCTTCCAGGCGTTGTCACCAAGGATCGGCATCGCTCACGCCCGCTCCTCCCACAAGGCAAGCTGCCTCGGCTTGCGCACGCGCTCGGCGTACGCCAGCCGGCGCAGGTGCTCGAGCGCGTCGAAGTCGCTGGCGGCATCGGCGATTGGGCCTTTCTCGTTCGGGATGCGGGTGAAGGTCGACGAGACCGGCAACACCTCGAGGATGGCGGCGAGCGCGATCGGAAAGGCCGGGTTCTTGTCGACGCCGCTGCGCTCGAGCAGCTCGCGGCCGGCCTGCAACCCCGCGGTGTGGATGCGCTGGGCGGCGTGGTGGAGCGCGTCGATCATGCCGCGGCTGCCGTCGGGCGCGCCGAGAGCGCCCTTGGCGGCGCGCTTCTTGCTTTCCCGGAGCACGACGCCGCTGGCTCTCTTCTCGGCCATGCGGCCGATGATCTCCCGGTCGAGGTCGACACCCACGACGCGGGCCAGGCGCAGCGCTTCGTCGTACGGAAGCTCGGGCGCGCGGAAAGCGTTCCAGGCCAGCACGAACCACTCCGTCATGCCGTCGAGCTCGGTGCGTCGCGTCGTCTGCAGGAGCTGCTCCATGCGCCGCTGCTTGACCTCGCGGCGCGCCGCGTCGAGAGCGTCCTCGGGAGTCACGGCGTACGAGTCCTCGCCGGCGCTCGCGCCGCGCTTCGGCTGTCCCCGCCTGAGCGGCCAGTGCTGCGCGAATTCTTCCAGCGCCGGACCGAAACAGGACAGGTAGAGATCGACCTCAGTCAGGCCGGCATCCCTAAATTGGTCGAGGTCGTCTTGTGGCCTGACGTCAGGCGTCAGGCGCGGCGCGAAGCGGGAGCCCCGCAGGAGCGGACGCCCGAAGCGGTTGCCTGCAAGCGATTGTTTGGATAGCGCCTACCGAAGACCCTCCCCCTCTGCTCCCGCGCACCTGCATAGGATGTGCAACTTGGCAGCCATACTACTTTCTCAGGCCGAGGGCTCCAATGGCAGTTGCGCCCCATGCCAGACTGCGACTACCCACACCGTCGGGTCCTTGACGCGATAAAAGAAGCGGTAGGGCGAGACAATCAGCTCTCGATTGGGCAGGTCAGGGAGCTCTGGGCCCACTCGACTTGACTCGGGGAACTGCTCAAGCCGGCGTAATGCCTCCTCCGCACGCTGCCGAAAGCGTGCCGCCGCTCCGGGGTTCTCGCGCCGGATGTATGCCACCGCCGCAAG
>JACPHN010000159.1 GCA_016188575.1 Candidatus Schekmanbacteria bacterium | reverse complement strand
TGCCGGGGATCAGCGACGTCACCGCGCAGGTCATCGTGTCCGAGATCGGCCTCGACATGACCCGCTTCCCGAGCGCTGCGCACCTCATCTCGTGGGCCGAGCTCTGCCCACGCACCGATGAGAGTGCCGGCAAGCGCCGTTCGACGCGGCTGCGGCAGGGCGCCCCCTGGCTCAAGGCCACCCTGACCCAGGCTGCCTGGTCGGCGGCACGCGCCAAGAGTGGCTACCTCCGGGCGCAGTTTCTCCGCCTCAAGAGCCGTCGAGGACCGAAGAAGGCGATCATGGCCGTCGCGGCCTCGATGCTTACCGCCGTTTTCTACATGCTGCGCGACGACGTCGATTACCACGATCTCGGCACGGACTACTTCGATCGCGTTGACAAGGCCGCGCCCGCACGCCGCCTCATCTGTAAGCTGGGTGCCCTCGGATGCGCCGTCGAGATCAAGGAGGCCGCATAGCTCGAGTTTCCTACTAGTTTTCCACCGGCTCCGCCGACCCGCGCCGGATGAAACGAACGACCTCGCAACCTGAGTTTCTCATTAGCGAGCTGGCGGAACATCGCGGAGCGATGAGTCGTTTTGGCTCCGGGATGAAGGGAATCGACGCGATTGCGCGCCGGCTGACCTGAGCTCATCATCTCATTGCCGCATCCCCTCTCGGCGGCGGTGGCGCAACATCACCAGCCCTGCCATGGAAAGGAGCGCGAGCAGCGGTCCGGCTCCTCCGGCGCTCACGCCCGGCGGCACGCTATCGGGGTCCGTCGGGTCGCTGCCGCCGCGATACTCGTCGACGTTCGCATAGTCATCGCCATCGGGATCCGCCGCCAGGTCGCGCGGGTCCGCCGCATCCAGGCTGTAGGTCGCCTCCCACCCGTCGGGCATCCCGTCGGCGTCGCTGTCGGCGACGTTCGGCTCGGTGGTCGAGCATGCCCGCCGTGCTCCCGCGCACGTGCCGTACAGGCCCACCTCGTCGGCGTCGCCCAGCCCGTCGCCGTCCGAGTCCCCCAACTGAGGATTGGCGCCGCGCTCGTACTCGTCCTGGTTGGTGAGCCCATCGGCATCGTCGTCCGCGGTCGGATCGCTGACGCCGTTCGCGGCCTCCCAGGTGTCCGGCAAGCCGTCATCGTCCGCGTCGGCCGGCGCCGCGATGGCAAAATCCTCGCTCTCGGCGCGCGCGGTGCGCACGCCGTCACCGGCCTGCACACGGACGCGAAACGCCGTTCCGGTCCCCGCGCCCGCGGTGTCCCAGGAAAAGCTCGTGCCGCTCTGGGCGAGCGCCAGCACCGACCAGCTCACGCCGCCGTCGGCGGAATACAGTACGTCGTAGGCCAGCGCATCGCCGTCAGGGTCGTTTGCCGTCCACGCCAGCGCCACGGTGTCGCCTTCCGTCACCGGCGCGGCAAATGGCGGCACCGTGAGCTGCACGGCAGGCGCGCTCGCGGACACGGAGCGGCGATAGATCTCGCGCTCGCCGGCATCCAGGATGACGATCGCGGCCGCGTCGGGCTGCCATGGAATGGTGAATCCAAACGGCGCGGCGAGAAAGGTCACCGGGGTCAGCGGCGCCGATCCTTCCGCAGGTTCGAAGCCGCCGTCGAAGCTCACGTCGAAGCCGGCCGTGAACAGCGCGTTGTCCGCGGCGTCGAGAGCTCGGACCGTGAGCTCGCCCGAGGCGCCCTCGGCGAGGCTCACCGTGCCGGTGGGAAGATAGCGCCACGGCGGCGCCTCCACCGCGTACGTCCCGGGCGCGGGTGAGGTCAGCGTCCCACCGATCCACAGCACCTCCGGGTCCAGCACCGGATCGTCGAACTTGTCGAGCAAGCGGCCGTATTCTTCCTTGTCGATCCAGTACAGATCATCGCTCGCGTTCATTATCCGGGCCCCCATGAAGCACGCGCGGGATTGCTTGTCCACGTTGTCGGCCACCGCGTATCCGGAAGCCTCGTAGGCGGGCGGCATCTCCACGTACTCTTCCGGATCGCTCCCCAGGCGCAGGCCAAGGGTGTGACCGATCTCGTGTGCCACGGTCGATCCGAGCCCGCCGCTCGCCGCCTCCGGTTGGACGACCCAGACGACGCCCTTGGCGCTGTCGCTCCACCACAGGCCGATCGCGTCTGCCTGCACACCCCAGTTGATCATGAACCACCGGGGCGGAACCATGGCCACCATCCGATCGCACTGCCCCGCCGACCGGAGGTAGTCGAGCTGCTGGATCGCCCGCACGCGCAGCTCGTCCTTGGCCGAGGCCGACAGGTCGTCGAATTCTTCGAAGGAGGTTGCTTCAGAAAAGCTCAGCCACACCGGGGTGTTCAGGCGAAATTGGCCATAGCCGCCGTCCGGCAGCGGGAAAACATCGGGAACGAAGGCCTCGGTCATGTTCGCGAGCTGCTGCAAGAGCTGCTTCGTGCGCGCGGCGTTCGCGACGGTACCGAACCAGGCCTGCTCCCAGTCCTCGAAGAGCACGGGCGTGAGGCATACCTGCATAGTCCGCGTCGCGCGCGTCGACACCTCAGTGTCCAGCACCTGGTCCAGCGGGCAGGTGTCCGCGATCGCCGCGCCGCTGCTCGCGTCGACGATTTCGACGCGGACCGAGGTGGTGCCGGCGGGAATCGAGACGCCGCCCGTGGGGAAACCCTGCGGGACCGGGATGTTGACGTCGAGCCACCCTGGGGTAGTCACGCAGTTGGGCGGCTGCGGGCACGGTCCGGCGCTCGGGATCGTATACGGGCCTTGCAGCTCGCCGATTTGGGTGTTGGCTGGCTGCAGCGAAAACCGGAGCTTCACCGACGCAGCCGCGGTGCCGATCAGTCCATCGCAGCCCCAGTTCTCCAGGGTGAGCTGCCCGAGCGTTTCCCGCGTCGGATGGCCGAACAGCAGCGCGCGCCGGTTTTCCACCAGTGGCACGTTGACCTGCCGGCGCCAGCGGGCATTGGCGCAGTGGGCGCCCTCGGCGAGCGGTCCGGTGTCATCCAGGGTGCCCGCCGGATCGAAGGCGCCGCCATCGTCAGGGTTGGGGAGAAAGCTGTCTCCGGTGACGGGAAAGCGCGGGTCGTAGGGGTAGACCACCTGCACGGGCTGGACGAGCTGCACCGCCCCGAACGTGATCCCCGCCTTGCAGCAGCAGGCGTCGGTGTCGGCACCCCAGGCGCGAGCCGGTAGGGTCAACAAGATCAGTACGAACGCCTGGTGCGGTGACCTCGGTCTCATGGTCTTGGCCTCCTTGATGTGCGGATCGCCTGGATCGGCTCCGAGTATACTCAGGCCATGGCCGCGGGCAACAGCGGGTGCGCGACCGGTGGATCATCCTGGTCCAACTGCCTGCGGCGCTTCCTTGTGATCTGTGATTCACCGACACACGACACCTGACCTCAATCCAGCCGCTCTCTTCGCAAATCTGATCGATCCACGCGTTGTGCCGAAATTGACGCGTCAGATGAAGAGCTCGCTGCGATGGAATCGCCACGCAACCCCTTGATGAGCTCTCTCTCGATCAGACCGCCCCCAGATGGCCGACGTCGCGACCCGTCTCCATGGCAGAGACAAGATCCGCGCACAGCCGGTGGACGCGTGCGTCCGGATGGTGGAGCAGCTCCTCGACCATGCCGAATCGACGCTGCGTCACGCAATCGACGGCGAGCGTCCGCGTCGCCGCATCGGATATTTGGTCGTCGGCGTTGCCGAGTAGCGCCGTGAGCTGGTGATGGACTGGCTTCAGGTCGACACCCTCCCGGGCCGCTGACCGGAGCCGCCCGAGGATATCGCGCGCCCGCTGACCGCTGGCGGTGGACAGGGCCGTGGCCTCGGCCTCGAGCTCCTCGGGAAGCACCGGCAGCACGGCGAGGCAAGCGCATTTCTCGGCGAGTGCGGTGGCCTCGCGGCTGATGGCGCGAAGCGGCTCCAGGAGTGCGGAGATCCGTCTGGCGATGGCGCGCTTTGCGGGCAGGTCGCCGTGGGCCTCATCGAGCATGGCTCGCAGGGTATCGAGCGCCGCGCGCCGGACGGAAGGATGGCCGTCAGCTAGCGCCGCGGTCAGCTCGAGGTCACAGGTCTCGTGGTCTCGAGCGCTGCCGGCATCGGGTCGCCGCGCCAAGCCGCGGACGACCGCCGTGCGGAGATTGGGATCGGCGCTCTCTCGGAGTGCCTGCACCGTCGCCAGATCGCCCGTGGCGGCAGCGTGAATGGCCAGAGCAAGGGCGCTCTGCCGGCGCGTGATTTTGGTGGCTCGCGTCAGCCTGCGGCGCAGGGTGCTCGCCGCGTCTCCCATGTCCACCCCGGCCTCCGCCAGCCGGACCAGGGCGCGCGCACAGGTGTCCTGGATCAAGCTCGAGCTGCCATCGTCGCCGAGGATGGCAATCAATTGGGGCAGTAGTGGCTCCAGCGCGAGGCCCTCGCGCAGGTCGAGCAACGCCTTGAGCTCCTTGAATACCCCTTCGCGCGCTTCGGTGTCCGGGTGAGCTAGCAGCTCGCCTGCTTCGCTCCAGTGCCTGTGATCGATGCTGAAGGACAGCATGACTCCCGCCGCCGTGTCGCGCAGCCTTCGCTCCACGCTCGGAGTTGCCAGGCACTTCCACAGAACCGGCAAGTATGGTCCGATGTCCGCTCCCGCTTGCGCTGCAGACGAGATGATGCGAAGCCGATCGGAGTCGAGGTCAGAAGTTTCCATGGCGCTGTCGATTTCCTGTTTGGGAAGGCGCCGGGCATTGGCCTCAGCGCGGCGGATCAGGAATCCGGGACCACGCCGGCTGTGGTATCGCCATGGATGCCGCCTGTCAACGGCTCGACTGGATTCCGCCAGATGGCGCGCCGTACATGCGCCATCTTGCAAGGGACAGCGGCAACCGCGCCCCGCCTCGGGAGGTTCCGGCGCATGAGCAGCGCACCGGCCATCGCCATCGCCGCGATCGAGGCGGAAGAGCAGCGTGAGGGGCATCCCGGTACCGAGGTTTGGCGATGCGGGGTTGGCATCTTTACCGCAAGTGATCCGCGAAAGCGTAGCGCGGATTGGTGGTGAACCAGACGGCGTGAATGGACTCGTTGGCGCCGTTGGCCAGTTGGACACTGCCGCGGGTCTGACCGGCGGTGTCGTCGAGACGCAGGGGGGCATCGAAGGCACTGGCACCCGCAGGCAGGAGCGCATAGTAGATGCGGCTGTCCTGAGGGTCCTCGGCGCTGCCCGCGTCGGTGAAGGCAATCACGAGGTCCGCGCGCGGCGTCAGCGCCATGCGGGCGTCGATCTCCTCGGTGGTAGCAACCGAGCCATTCACGAGCGCGCACGGTCCAAGCGGGCTGGTCCGGTCCGGCCGCAAGGCGTAGTAAATGCGGCTTGCGGAGCTCGACTTCTCTCGCTGCTGCCAGACCAGTGCCAGACCACCCGCTCGGGTCACTTTCGCGTCGCTCAGCCGCTGCTCGCCGGTGCCGCAGTGCCCTGTCTGCCGTCCCCTCACGACGGCGCGCGACTCCCCGACGCTCAAGCGGGCGATCGCAACCTGGCGCGCACCCGGCGGACCGGCAGAGTAGGCCACGTCCACCTCGTCGATCGCAACCGGAAGAACCAAGGGGTCGGCACCGGTGGCCACGAGCAGGGGGTTATCAAAGGCTAGCCCTTCGGCAATGCTGCGGCGAAAGTAAACGTCCCCCTCCAATTCATAGGCGGCCACCCAGCTTTCCGGGCCGAGCTGCGCGATGTTGCCCCCGCTGCTGCCTGGCGGGGCAACGCCGATGGGTCCCCCGAAAGACACTCCGCCGTCGTGGCTCACCGCCATTCGCGTCTCATGGCGATAACAGTAAGGCTGGCACTCGCTGGCGGGCGCATCCGCCCAGAGCGCGGCGAGCCCCTCGTCTCCGAGATCGAGAAGTTGCAGCGGCCTGCCATCGAGGCCAGCGGGGAGGGAGTCCAGCTCGACAAACGCGTGCCGATCATCGGTGCGGGACAGCCGGGGCACACCGGTGTAGCGAATATAGTGGTACCACGCGAAGTACGCGCGGTCCTCGTCGCTGGCGGCGAGCTGCAGCGAGTCATTGATGCAACACAGCGAGGGAACCTCGACACTGGCGCCAAATCCGGCGGGCGGATCGTCTCCCTCGCAGCCAGCCAGCATCGAAAGGCAAGACGTAAGCAGCACCGCGGCGGCAAAACCGTGCGCCATCGCCCTTCCCCATCGTTCCGCCTGCGCCCGGCGGCATCGGCGTCTCGATCTCTGGATCGCCTGCCGCTCCATCATAGGGCCGATCTTCTATGGCTGGCGTGAGAAGGCTGTCAATCGCCTCCCTGGCTTGAGGGCGAGCGCGCCTAGATTCACCAGCCCGCCTAAGATTTCCTTCAAGGTAGACCGCGGCCTCGTTCACAGCGCCTGGCGGGACGCGTCGCTGCGCGCCAGGGTGCGGCGATACCTCGCCGCGGGCGAGGGGGTTCGCGAGCCGGCGTCGACTCGATCCGCATCGTCGTGACGGCGTTGCCGACATGCCGCTGTGCAGCCCAACCTCGCCTGCATCCACTCCTCGGGCCTATGCCAGGCTCTGCACCACCGGTGCTCGTGCGGCCTCGAGGCGGCCGCCGAGCTCCGGTATCCGCCCGTGGTGGGTGAACAGGATCACCTGCGTGTGGCACGCGATGTCGGCGAGCACGCCGAGCGCCGCGGCGGTGCGCTCGTCGTCGAAGTTGACGAGAATGTCGTCCACGATCAGCGGCAGCGTCTTGCCGGTCGTGGCGAGCTGTTCGAGCGTCGCGAGCCGCAGGGACAGGAAGAGCTGGTCGCGGGTTCCGTCGCTCATCTGCTCGACGGTGACCGACCGGTCGCCCGCCCGCAGGCCGACGAGAATCGGCTCTTCCTTCGCGTCATAGCCGATGCCGAGCCCACCGATCGATCCGAGCGTGAGCTGCCGGAACAGCTCCCCGGCGCGCCGCACCAGCGGGGTCTGGCTCGACTTCCGCACCCGCTCGATCTCGCGCCGCAGCAAGAGCAGCGCGGCGCGCGCGCGGAAATACGCCGTGACCTGCTCCTCGAGCACGGCGAGGGTCTCCTGGCAATCTTCCGCAATCGCCGCCGCGGTTGCCTGTCCGGCCATGGTGGCGAGTCGCCCCCGCAGCTCGCCGTGCTCGCGATGCAGAGCGTCGCGCTGCGCGTCGAGCGACTCGAGCTCGGTGGTCAGCCCCTGTGAGCGCGCCGCGAGGACCGCTTCGTCAGTGCCGAGAGCGCGGGCCGCGGTGGCCTCGAGGTCGGCCTCTCCCGTCGCCGTCGCAAGCTGGGACTCGAGGCGCTCGCGCTCGCGCCGCAGCGCCCGCACCTCGTTGGAGCGCGCGTCCTTTTCCTCGAGCTCCGCGACGTCGTCGCAGCCTGCGATGCGGCCGAGGTCGGCGAGCCGCCGTTCGGCGTCCGCGTGTGCCGCCGCGGATTGGGCCAGTGACTTTTCGTGTCGCCGCAGCTCGTCTTGCAGCGCCCGCCGCCTCGTGGCGGCATCCTTTTCGCGCCCGAAGCGCTCGTACAGCGCCGCGGCGGCGACCTGAACCGGTCCGGTCGCGAGCTCGGGCGCCGTGCGCACGACGATTTCCATAGCATCGCGTTCGAAGGCCGCGGCCTCCCGCTCGGCGGCGGCGCAGGCGGCTCCCAGTCGCGCCGCCTCGTCCCGTCTTGCGAAGAACGCGCCGAGCCGCGCCACCGCATCCTCGGCCTCGGCGGGATGCGCGTCCGGGCCGAGTCCGAGCGGCACCACTGCCGCGGACCAATCGCGACTCCAGCGCTCTTTCTCGGCGAGCGCGTCCGCCAGCGCCACGCGCGCCTCATCACCGTCCGCGACAAGCTGCTCCGCGCGTTGCGCCAACCCCCGGCGCCGTTCGGCGCGCTCCCTGACCAGAGCCAGTGCCTTGCGGCCCGCCGCCAACCAGGGCGACAGCCGCTCCGCGTCCTCGCCGGGCGGCGGCGTGCCCCCCATCGCGGCGAGCTCCTTCGCCAGCGCCGTCCGGTGCTCCGCAATGTCGCTCGCCATGCGCCCCAGGCGGGCGCGGGCCCTGTCGATACCCTCCGCCCGGCGCCGCAAATTCTCCACGCGGTCCAGCCAGACCGCCATTTCTCGAGGCGATGCCGGTTCGACGCCACACCGTCGCCATTCCTCGCGCCAAGCGCCTTCCTGAGCGCCGCGCCTGTCGCCGAGCGCCGTGTGCTGCTCGGCACTTGCCGTCGCCGCGGTCCGCAGTCCGTCGCGACGCACCGCCAGCTCCGCCCGCCGGCGCACTCGATCAGTTTCGCGCCGCAGCCGATCCGCGATCTCGTCGGACCTGCCCATCCAGAATGACAGCGAATCCGCCAGCTCTCGGTCGGGATCGTTCGCCGCCGCAGCCGTGGCCACCGCCGCCGCGTCAAGACCCTCGCGCCAGCTACCGCGCACCAGCGTCCAGGCGGCGTCACGCCGCCGGCGAGCCGCCATGAGGTCGGCCTCCGACGGCACGGCGCCACTTACTTCCAGCGTCAGCAGATCCCGCTCCACTTCGTCAAGCTCCTCGGCGAGTCGCTCGCGCTTTTCAGCGGCACGCCGGAGCTGGGTGTCGAGCTCGTCGAGGAGCTGCGCGTGCCGGTCGAGGGTGGCGCGCATCGGTAGCGGCGCGGCGACGAGCTCCGCCCAGCTTCCCGGCCACCGGCCGAGCCGCATCACCTCCCCGCTGCAGGCGGCCTCGTCGGCGTGCATCTCCACCGCAAGCTCCGCCCGCTGCGCGTCGAGGTCGCCCCGTTTGACGGCCGCCTCGAGCGCCGCCTCCAGGTCGGCAATCGGTACCGGCGCCGGTAGCGGCTCCAGCTCCGCCCGGACCGCCGCCAGCGCGGTCTCCGCCTTGCGCAGCGAGCGTCCGGCGCGCTCCTCTTTCTCGCCGATGGCCCCCGCCGCCGTCACCAGCGCCCGCAGCCGAGGGGCGCGCGCTGCCAGAAGCGGTCGCAGGGTTTCGTCCGCCCGCTCCGCCGGCAGGTCCGGGCGCAGCGACCGCAGCAGGCGGTCGGCATCGGCCCGGAGCGTATCCAGCTCACCCCGCATGCGCGGCAGCTCGGCCAGGGCGCGCGTGTAGGCGCTCAGGCGCTGGTGCAGGTCCTCGATGGCGGCCGCAGCGGCGAGGATCTGCTCGCTCGGCGACAGCTCCGCGAGGTCGCGCCGCACCCGCTCGATGTCGGCCAGCGCGCGTTCCCGATCGCGGCGCGCCACCGCGAGGCGCTGCAGTGCGTCCCGGCGCTGTGCCCCGAAATCCTCGGGGAGCAGGCGGACGTCGGCGAGCGCCGCGAGCCGCTCGATGACGCGCGCGCGATCCGCCAGCAGCGGCAGCGCGGCGCGCAGGCGCTCAGTGCGGACGTGCTCGGCGGTGCGTTCGGCGCGACCGGCGTCGAGCCCGGCAATCTCGCTCTCCACGGCCCTGCGCCGGCGGTCGAGCGTCACCCACTCGTGCGCGGACAGCGACGCGTCGCGGAGCGCCGCCTTCTGGTCGGCAAGTCGCTTCAGGGTCTCGCCGATCAGGCGCTTTCCACCGGGGACGAACAGCTCCTCGCAGCGTCGCTGCAGCAGCGCCAACGCTTCCCGCAGCGCGCCCCCGCCGAGTGCTGCGGCGAACAGCGCCTTGCCGAGCTCCCCCCCCTGTGCGAGCAGCTCGCGCCCCCCCCGCACGAGCGCCGCATGATCAATGCCGAACATCGTCGAGAAGACGTCGGCGGGCACCCCCCCGAGCAGTGGAGACAGCAGCTCTTCTGCCAGCGGCGAGCCGTCGTCGGCCGACAGCAAGGTGCGCAGCCGGCCCCGCCGCCGTACGACCTCCAGCTCGCGGCCGTCGCCGGCGCTGAGCCGTCCACCCACCCGCAGGTCGCTGCGCGCATGAACGAAGTCGAGCGTGGTCCGCTCGGGGATTCCATACAGGAGGTCGCGAAGCCCCTGCAGAGCGGTGCTTTTGCCTGCCTCGTTGCGGCCGAAGACGACGTGGAAATCGGCAGCGCCGAGACGCTCCGGGAATTCCAGACGGCGGTCCGTGAACGAGCCATAGGCGATCAGGTGGAGCGCGACGACTCTCATCGCCCCTGCGCCTCCGCGGGAAACAGCACCGCGCCCAGCAGCGCGCGCGCTTCGCGAAGCGTTTGCCGCAGCAGGTCGGGACTGGTGAGGTCGAGCGCGCCCACGCCGCCGGCGAGCTCGGCGGGCAGCCGGTTGCGCAGCGGCGCCAGCTCCTGGACGAGCTCGGCGATCACCTCGTCGTCGCCCTCCGCATCGTCCTGCGACAGCGCCGCCAGGAGCTCGCGCAGTGCCGGCGCGCCTGCTCCCACGGCCGCCTCGGCCGCGGCCGCCGCGCCCTCGCTCTGACCATCGCCTGCCGCCGCCGCCGGCATCGCCTCCACCCGCACCTTCTCGATCCACAGGCGGTCACGACCGACATCGGCTGCTGCCGCGCGCAGCTCCTGCCGCCACTTTTCATCGTGAACCACCAGCGAATCCCGCAGCGCGCTCGCCCCCGTTACCACGACGCGCGCGACCACCGGCCGGCCGCCCGCCGCGCCAAGCGCCGCCCGCATCTCCACCTGCGCCCGGTCGAGCAGCTCCGTCGCCACCCGGCACCCCGTGCTGTCAACCGCTACCTCCGCCCAGCGCACCACATCCAGCTCCCGACGTTCCACTGCGGCGACCCGGCCATCGTCTACCGTGACCAGCGCGCACCCCTTCGGACCCGTTTCGCGCGCGTGACGCCCCTGCACGTTGCCGGGGAACACGATCCACGGATCCGCCGCCACGATTTCCCAGCGGTGCACGTGCCCGAGCGCCCAGTAGTCGTAACCGCGGCCCCGCAGCCCGGCGCTCGTGCACGGTGCGTAGACGTCGTGCCCCGGCCTCCCGTCCAGACTGGAATGAAGCACGCCAACGTTCAGCAACCCCGGACGCGGGGAAGGATAGGCCGCCGACAGATCCTCCGGCACGTGCGGTGCCGCGAAGCTCTGTCCGTGAATGGCGATGCCGAGCTCCTCCAGGATCATCGTTTCGGGCTTGCGCTCGGCAAACACGCGCACGTTGTCCGGCAAGCGTAACGACTTGGTGATCCGGCTCGCCGCGTCGTGGTTTCCCTTCACTACGAAGACCTGAATGCCGGCATCGCGCAGCGCCGCCATCTGCCGGACCAGGAAAAGTCCGGTGTTGTAGTCGCGCCAGTCCTCGTCGTAGAGATCGCCGGCGACCACGACAAACGCCGCCTCCTCCTCGATCGCGAGCTGCACGAGCTGCTCGCACGCCCGGCGCGACGCGCAGCGAATGTCCTCGATCGGGAGGTCGCCGTAGCGCGCTAGGCCGCGCATCGGGCTATCGAGGTGGATGTCCGCGGCATGTAGGAACTTGAGCTGGGTCGTCACGACGTTTGCCTTCTCCTGCGTCACAGCAGGGGCAGGAGCCGCATGCTCTCCATCTGCTGCAGTGCCGCCTCGCGCTCCACTGGCGATATCGATTTGAGCGCCTCCATGATACCGAGCAACCGCCGGATTTGCGAGGTCGCCGCCGGAGTAAGCCCGCCGCGGGCGATCATGGCGTCGTGGTAGCGGCGGGGTGACGGCAGGAAGGTCGCCAGCAGCGCCGCCTGCACCAGCGTGAGATCCCGCGGATGGCAGCCGAAGTAGTAGGCCGCCGCCTGATGAATCCCGTAGATGTCGGGACCAAGCTCGATGATGTTCAGGTAAAGCTCGAGCATCTCGTCCTTGCTCATCTGGGACTCGAGCATCCAGGTCAGGACCACTTCCTGAAACTTGCGCTCGACGGTGCGCCGGTGATTGAGGAACAGGTTCTTGGCGAGCTGCATCGAGATCGTGCTGCCCCCGAAGCGCAGGCGGTGCTTCGCGACGTTCTCGAGAATCGCCGATTCCAACCCCCACGAGGCGATGCCGGCGTGGTGATAGAAACCGTCGTCCTCGTGGGCGAGCACGGTGGTGACGAGCGGACGGCTGATGTCGGCGAGCGGCGTCCAACCGGTCGTGCCCGGACCGCGCGGGATGTAGTAGATGGTGCCGTCGCTGGCGAAGACGTGATGCGGGAACGGGCGGCGGAAGCGATCGGGGTCGGCCCACGAGGGGATCGCCGCGAACCGGCAGTGCTGATCGAGCGTTACTTGCACGATGGGCTCTGTGCCGGGCTCGCCCGTGGTCGCGAGTGTGAGCTGCGCGCCGAAGCTTCCCGTGAGGGTGAACCCTGCAAGTGGCGCGGTCAGCGCCCGCGGCATGTCCTCGAGCAACGCCGCGCAGGGGGTAGGCGGTACCACGAGCCGCGCTTCGATGGCGTCAGGCGCGGCCGCGGCGGGTCGCCGGCCGTCGATCTCGATGGCGATCCGCCCAAGAGCGATGCGGGCGGCCGCCGAGACGAGGCGCGTTTCGGCGCGCCGGACGGTAAGATCGCCCGCGATGGTCGGCGCCAGTCCGGCGAGCGCCTGGGAGCCGAGCCAGCCCGCCTGTAGCGCCACATCGCGCAGCGCCAGGGTGCCATGGATGCGCACATCCGGGGACACGCCGTCGCCGTCGAGCTGCACCGTAGCATCGAGCTCGCCGGACTCCAGGAGCGCTTTCGGGACCGAGGGGATGAGGCGATGAACAGTTGCGAGCGGCAGCGAGTCGATGCTCGCGCGCGCCGTCAAGCGCCGGCGAGCGAGGTCGACAGCGACGTCATAGCGCGCCAGACCACCTCCGGTGCCCGTCGCCGTGCCGCGAAACCCAAAGGACGTGAGGCCGCGGCGATCGAGCACCGCCGCCTCGACGGTCCACGGTGAGACGACGCCGGAGGGCAAGGTCACGCGCGCGACAAGATTTTCGACGGCGATGGTCGCGTGCGGCGACAGCAGCGCGGCGATGCCCGGGAGCTCGCCGCGGGTGAGCGCGCCTGACTCGGGTGCACCGTGGGGAGGCGGCCCCGGTCGCTCGGCCGCCAGGGAGTGCACCCAGGATGCCAGCGGGGCAAGGGCCAGCGCGGCCTCCCCGCTCTCGACGGAGATGCGCTCGACAGCGCCGTTTCCGGACATCGCTGAGGACAGGGACAGCGCCATGCGGAGGTCGCGGAGCTCCGCCTGAACGCCCGCTTCCGGCCGGTGGGCGGACAGCCTGTGGATCGTGACGCCGGTTGCGTCGAAGTCGATCGCCCCGACTTCGACGGCGGCGCCGCCGAGCTTCTGGGCGAGCACCTCGGCGATCTGGCGCGGCAAGGTGCGGCGCAGGTGGCTCAGGCCCGCGGCCCCACCGGCGCCGAGCAACACGGCGACGGCACACAGGCCCCAGACCAGACCGCGCCGCGCGCGCTGACGTCCTGCTGCAGGCGACTCGCGTGCGGGTACTGGCGGTGCAGTCTTCGGCTTCACGTTTTGGGATACGAGCTGCAAGCGACCAGCGACCTCGGACTCGGAAACGGGGACGGTAGCCAGTCTACTCGCGAACCGCGCCGGAGCGCAATCGCGAGCGCGCACGATGTACGCACATTCCTCCGCGCACCCGAAGTCGTCCCGGCGCGCACAGCTCCCGACTGCGAGCTGTCACCCCGATGCCGAACGGCCTGTGGCTTCAGGCCTGGCGCACGGCTTGCAACATTAGTAAGCGCGGTTCGCCTGGAGGACATGAGGGCATCCATCAAGAGGACCAGGAACATGCACTATCGCAGCTCAGAATCCACCGCCCCCTCGGGGGCGAGTCGCGGGAAAACCCTCCACCGGCACCCCGGCCAAATCCTTCTCGACTTTCGCCGGGCGGGAGCACGCCGGCATAAGGATGATGGCAGCCTCGCGCCAGTGAGGCCGCGGATTCAGGGGAGATTGTGTTTGCTCGGCACCGTGCTCGCTTCCTCTTCCCATCCTCGCCTCCCCCCGCACGCGGGGGGAGGCGAGGATGGGGGGGCTCGGGCCGCGGCGATGTCCAACATTTGCGCCCATCAACGAGCTCTGATGACTGGTCCATTTCGTACCATCCCTCGCTTCCCGTCATCCTCAATTCACTCGAAGAAAGGAGCCTTTCAATGAATCTGCCCAAGAGTCTGCCCAAGAATCTCGGCATGCCCTTGTTGGGTATCTGGCTCATCTTGGCTGGACTGGTACCGCTGCTGAATCTCAGTTTTTCGGGACTCGATACTCTCAGGGCCATCCTCGCAATTGCTGTGGGCGTATTGATCTTGCTGCAGCGATAGGTCGATGTGCACCGATTCCTGCGGCCGGCTGACAGGGGCAGCATCAGAGTAGGGGGTCTCGACCTGATACTCGGTCACCTGGAGGCCACGGGCAGGATCTGCAGCCGGCAGGACTCGCGGCGGTCGCCGTGCCCGGCGGTGCCTTCGGGCTCACGGCCACGAGCTCCTCGTGATTCGGATCGTGGGTGCGCACCGACCATCGCTCTCCCTCGAATTGAAGGAGTTGGTAATTCATTTTGATCGTTCCCGCCACCACGCCGGCCCTTGGTCTCGACATGGATCAGGGAACCAGGCGGTTCTCAGACGATGGCCCGAAAAATGCATAGAAGGAATGCGGAGAGACTCGGGCACTCGGGAGAGAAGACCGACCGAACGTCCACAACCCCACAACCAAAGGAGAAAGGCATTGAATGACAAGGAGTTGTACAGAGAAAAGTTTCAGGCGCAGCTCGATGAGTGGAAGGCGGATATCGCCAAGCTCAAGGCCAGGGCCTCAGTGGCCAAGGCGGACGCTCAACTAGCGATGAGAGAGCAGGTTGGAGCACTTGAGCGCGGACTCGCAGACGGCCAGGCGAAGCTTTCAGAGCTTTCCGGGGCAAGCGAAGACGCGTGGGACTCCGTCAAGAAAGGGGCGGAATCTGTTTGGGATTCCTTGAGGTCTGGCGTTCGTGAATTCACATCGAAGTTCAAAGATTAGACAAGGAGAATAGCAATGTTAGAGTCGATTGTAGTTGTCCTGGTTGTACTGTGGGTGCTCGGTCTTGTGACGTCGTACACAATGGGCGGGTTACTTCACGTCCTTCTGGTCCTTGCGGTCGTAGTGGTCGTTATTCGTGTCATTCAGGGTAGACGGGTATTGTAACGGCATAACGGACTATTACTATAAGGAGACACAATGGGCTGGCTCAGGATTCTCGCAATCGTGATGATTCTGGCCGGAATTCTTGGGTTGGTGTATGGTGGTTTCAGCTACACCAAGGAGACCCACACGGCCAAGATGGGTGCGATCGAGCTGTCGGTAAAGGACAAGCAGAAGGTCAACGTCCCGGTCTGGGCTGGCGTGGGAGCGATCGTGGTTGGCGGCGGGCTCCTGCTTTTTGCGGGCAAGCGGGGGTAGCCGCTGCTCCTGCCGCCTGACCAGGTGCTCCAGCCGACCCCAGTATCGCCGCGGCGCTGCGACAAGGCCGCTGCGGGGCGTGGTCGTCAGCCGCCATTGGGTTTTCGACCACTCCGTCTTGGAGGTTCGTCGCGGTGAGCATTCTGGTGTGGATCATCTCTGTCCGATCGTCTGATCGCCGGTCGGCTGGCAAGGTTCATCATGCTGGGCGGTCAGCTTGTGGATCGTGACGCCGGTTGCGTCGAAGTCGATCGCCCCGACTTCGCCGGCGTCGTCGGCGAGCTTCCCGGCGAGCACCTCGGCGACCTGGCGCGGCAAGGTGCGGCGCAGGTGACTCAGGCCCGCTGCCCCGCCGGCGCCGAGCAACACGGCGACGGCACACAGGCCCAATACCAGACCGCGCCGCGCGCGCCGACGTCCTGCTGGAGGCGACTCGCGTACGGGTACTGGCGGTGCAGTCTTCGGCTTCATGTTTTGGGGACACGAGCTGCAAGCGACCCGCGACCTCGGACGCGGAAACGGCGACGGTAGCCAGTCTACTCGCGAACCGCGCCGGCGCCAACGAGGCCTCGCCGGATTCAGGGCAAGCCGCCCCGTTTCGCCAATCGCACCGCCGCGATACGATACGTCGCGACTCGGCGCGGCAGCGGGCGCCCAACCTCATCCGGAGCGACATGCAGCATGAACCTGTGGCACGCATCTCCAGGCGATTTCGCGGCGACTTTGCGCGCGGGCGGCGCGCGGCGCGCGATGCTCTACACCCTGCCCGGCGCCTCGCGCCTGACCGCGGCCGGGGACCTGCTGGTGGGCCTCGCCGAAGCGATATCCGCGGACGCTCGCGACTATGCACGACACGAGGCCTGCTTCTTTGAAATCGGCGCCGAAAGCGAGACCCTGCTCGCCGCGTTCATTCACAAGAGCCGGCGCGGCCAGGCCGCGGGCGGCGTCCGTTTCTGGAGCTACGCCACGATGGAGCATCTCGTCCGCGACGGACTGCGCCTGAGCCGCGGCATGGGGCACAAGTGCGCGCTCGCCGGACTGTGGTGGGGCGGCGGCAAGGGCGTGATCAGCCGTGCTCCTGGCGTGGACTATCGCGATCCCGGCCGGCGCGCTGCCGTCTTTCGCGATTATGGCCGGTTCATCGCCAGCCTGCGCGGCTGTTACATCACCGCAGAGGACGTCGGCACCACCCCCGACGACATGGCCGAGATCTTCACCCAGACGCGCTTCACCACCTGCATCCCACAGCGACTCGGAGGCAGCGGCAATCCCAGCATCCTCACGGCCAGGGGCGTCGTGGTGGCGATGGAGGCGGCATTGTGCCACCTCGGCGCCGGGACGGTCGCCGGCAAGACGGTGGCCATGCAGGGTCTGGGCAACGTGGCGACGCACATGATCGCCGAGCTTCTGGAGCGCCGTGTCGGCCGCATCGTCGCTGCCGACATCGACGCCGAAGCCGTGGCACGGGTCCGGGGGCGCTTCCCCGGTGCACCTCTGGAGCTGCGTCTCGCCGCCGGCGACGACGTTTCGATTCTCGGCGACCCCTGCGACATCCTCGCGCCGAGCGCGATCGGCGGGGTGTTGAACCCGCGGACGATCGCCACCATCGCCGCCCCCATCGTCTGCGGCGCCGCCAACAACCAGCTCGAAGACCCCGGGCGCGACGCCGCGGCTCTGCACCAGCGCGCCATCCTCTACGTTCCGGATTTTCTCGCCAACCGCATGGGTATCGTCAACTGCGCCAACGAGCAGTACGGGTCGCTGGCGGACGATCCCGCGATCCTGGCGCATCTCGACCACACGACTCCCGGAGGCATATTCCAGCGCTGCCTGGAAATCTTCGCGCGCGCCCGTGCTTCGGGTCGGACGCCCGCCGATGAGGCCAGAATGCTCGCCGATGAGCTTGCCGAAGTCCCCCACCCGATCTGGGGGCACCGGGGTTGGCTGATCGTCGATGATCTTCTCCGTCATGGCTGGGGCACCGCCGGACCATGACCACGCCGCTCCGGCTGCGGCGCCGGATGCCGCACCAGCCCGGTCGCAACCGCCCCCAACAGGAGATGACCAGATGAAACAGGTGCTCGATCTGCTGCGCCGGGAGGCGCGGCTGAGCCCCCGCGAGATCGCTGACCGCCTCGGAATCTCCGAGCCCGCGGCGGCGGCGGCCGTGAGAAAGCTCGAGGACGACGGCGTCATCGTCGGCTACCAGGCCCTGGTGCGCCCGGACAAGGCGGACGACGGCCGCCTTACCGGCATCATCGAGGTCAAGGTCACCCCGGAGCGCAACCGCGGATTCGACGCCATCGCCCGCCGCATCTACGAGTTCCCCGAGGTCAAGCTTTGCTACCTCGTTTCCGGGGGCTATGACCTGCTCGTGTTCGTCGAAGGTGACTCCTTGCGCGACGTCGCGGACTTCGTCGCGGAAAAGCTCGCGACGCTCGAGCACGTCACGAGCACGACGACCCACTTCATCCTGCGAAAGTACAAGGAGTCCGGCGTGAAGCTGGTCGATTCCGCGGCAGCGGACCGGCTGCCGGTCTCGCCCTGACCCCATCGGCCGCCGGCAACGTTACTGGAAACAACAACATGACTGAAGCCATGTCTTCCCGTGCCCGGGTTGCGCGCGTGGTTGCCGGGCTCAAACCCTCCGGGATCCGCGAGTTCTTCGACCTCGTCATGTCCATGGACAACCTGGTCACGCTCGGCGTCGGCGAACCGGATTTCGTCACCCCGTGGACGATCCGCGAGTCCGCCATGTTTGCGCTGGAGCACGGAAAAACCTCCTATACGTCAAATTGGGGGATCCTCGAGCTGCGCGAGTCCATTGCCGATTACGTGACGCGCCGTTTTTCCGTCACCTACGACCCGACCTGCGAGATCCTCCCCACCGTCGGCGGCAGCCAGGGTTATGACCTCATTCTTCGCGCCATCATCGATCCTGGTGATGAGGTCATCCTGCACACGCCGTGCTATGTCGCCTACGAACCCATGATCCTGCTCGCCGGCGGGGTTCCGGTGGCCGTCGAGACGAGTTTCGACGAGGGGTTTCGCCTCGACCCGCGACGGCTCGCCGCACGCGTCACCGCGAAAACCAAGGCCATCTTGCTCAACTACCCGAGCAATCCCACAGGCACGACTTTTGATCGTGCGACCCTGCAAGCGATCGCCGACGTCGCGCAGGAACACGACCTCATCTTGCTGAGCGACGAAATTTACGCCGAGCTCACGTACAATGGCGCGCACACCTCGGTGGCTGCGCTGCCAGGCGCCCGCGAACGCACCGTGGTGATCAGCGGGTTTTCGAAGGCCTGGGCGATGACCGGCTGGCGCATCGGCTACCTCGCGGGGCCGCCCGATCTCATCCGCGCCGCCTGCCGGATTCACCAGTATTCGATGCTGTGCTGCCCGATTCTGTCGCAACTCGCCGCGCTCGAGGCGCTGCGCTCCGGTGGCGAGCCGATGCGCGAAATGGTGGAGAAATACGAGCAGCGGCGCAGGGTGATCGTCACTGGGCTAAATGAGGTTGGGCTGCCCTGCCACCTGCCGGACGGAGCCTTCTACGCCTTCCCGTCAATCGCGTCGACCGGCCTGACCAGCGCCCAGTTTTGCCGCAAGCTGCTCGTCGAGGAGCGCGTTGCGATCGTTCCCGGAAGCGCCTTCGGAGCCGGCGGTGAAGGGCACGTCCGCTGCGCCTACGCCGCTTCGTTCGATACGATCCAGCGGGCGCTGGAGGGCATCGACCGCCTCATGCGCCGCCTCTGAGAGCCTCCACCTTACCTCACCCCGCCAGCGCGGGGAGGCACGGAGGAGAACGCTGTCGCGCCGACGTCGGACAGGCGGTGGATTCAGCGCGGCGGCTCGGGCAGCCGGCCCTCCATCTTCAGCGCTTCCTCGTCCCTGGGGTGATACAGGATGAGGAGGACCTCCCGCTCCCGGGCGAATGCCATGTCCAGGGGCACTCCGAGGACGGATGTCCGGTAGCGCGCCTCGAGGTGGAAGCGCGCGGAACGGGACTTGAAATCGGCCTTGTGGAACGGTTCGAGCAGCGGATTGCCCTGGATCGGAACGTTGGTGATCTGCACGTCCTCCGGCCGCACCTCATACCCGTGAGCGGCGCCGATCTGCACGACCACGGGCACGAAGCCCTCCGGTGGCGTCTGCTTGAGGTCTTTCATGCGCTCCCAGACGGCGTCCCCGAAGCTTTCCCGCGCCGCGTACGCGCGCAACGTGCCGAAGCCTGCGTAGGCCGCCAGGCAGGCGACGGCGAGGAATGTGAGGAGCTTTTTCGGCATGACTGCTCTCCAACCGACCGGGCATTGTCCGCACGAAACCTCTCCGGATTTAGCGCCAACGCTGGAAGGAGTAAAGAGCGCGTCTCGGGTTCATCGCCGAGGTCTGCATCGAGGCGAGCAAATGGCGGCGCATCGCGCTAGCATGCAGATACCGGAGGGGAATATGGACAGTCGCCCAGGGGACAGTCGTCTTTCCTTCCGCGGCGTCGCGGACACTGCGCGGACAGCAGATATGAGAATCGTAGACCTCGCCGGGGAGACGGAGCCTATCCGGGAACAGGCGGCCCTGCTGCTCGTCGAGCATTTCGACGAGCCTCGCGGCTGGCCCAACCTGGAGCTGGCGCGTGCGGCGGTCGAGCACGTTGGCGGCGCCGAATTCATGCGGGGGATGCTCGACGGCGAGCTGCTCCTCGGGTGGGTCGGTGGGCTACCTGAATACGATGGACGCGTCTTCGAGCTGCATTCCCTCGTGGTGCGCCGCGAGCACCGCAGGCGCGGTCTCGGCCGCGCGCTCGTCGCCGCCTTCGAGGCGGAGGCGGCCAGCCGCGGAGCGCTCACCGTTACCCTGGGCACCGATGACGACTCGGGCATGACCTCACTTTCCTGCGTCGACCTGTGTCGCGACATCCCGCGGCACATCGCCCAGGTCCGTGATCTCGGCCGCGGCCATCCGCTGCTCTTCTATCAGCGGCTCGGCCATGTCGTAACGGGAGTGCTCCCCGACGCCAACGGGCGCGGGCGGCCGGACATCTATATGTCGAAAGCGATGCAGCGGTGAGCAACGACGCGGCGCCTGAGAAGAACGCGCGTGGCCAGGAGCGGGCGGTCCGGCTGGCTCTCGCTTTCTCCGCATGGCGGCTCGCGTTGCACCTGTGGCAGCGTTTCGCCTCGGGGGACCCTCGACTCATGCCGCCTCATGCCGTGGCGTATCTGCACGACGTGCCGCTCCTGAGCGGTCTGCGAATGGCGGCGGCGCGCCGCCTGCTGCCGGCCAGCCTGCGCGCCGGCGGCGAGCTTATTGCCGTGGCCCTGCTGTTTCTCTCCGGCACGCTTCTGGCGATTTACCGCAGCGCGAGTGGTTCTCTTCCGGGGCGGCAGGGCCGCTGCCGGCAGCGTTCGCAACGCCTTTCAAGCAGCGCCCAACGACTTCGGGCTGCGGTATGGGCCGTACCCCACCCCCCGCATGTGCCGTAACGAAAAGGAGCTTGGCAAAGATGCCGATCGTCGATGTGGAGCTCGTTCTGCAGCCGGCGGAGCAGTGGAAAACTAAAAAGCGGCTGTCGGATCCAAGACCGCCAGCTCGAGACGGCCGAGGCGCTTCGCCGGGCGATGGGTATCGACCTGGTGGTGGCGTGGCGCATCTACTACTTGACCAAGCTCGGCCGCGAGACCCCAAACG
>JACPHN010000016.1 GCA_016188575.1 Candidatus Schekmanbacteria bacterium | reverse complement strand
GACCGATATCCCCGGCCGTCGGTTCACGGATCAAGCCACCACAGGCCTACTTGCTCCCGGCCATACCCACCCAACTGCCACGCCCCGTCTGGCCTACTTTTCGCCGGCACACCCCGGTCGTTTTTCGCCAGCGTTGAAGGCGGTACGTGGCTGCCGGGCTCACCTCCCTCGAGGACTTCCGCTTCCAGGTGCAGGCGGGGGACGCGGCGGGCAACTGGTCCACCGAGGGGCCCACCTTGACGGTGCGCACCGAGCCGGAGGACAGAGAGCCGCCGAGCCTGCTCAGCAGTACCCTGGAGGTCGTGGAGGTGACCGGGACGACGGCGCGGCTGCGCTGGGGGCCGGCAACCGATGACGTGAGGGTGACGAAATACGTGGTCGGGAGCAGGATCCGGTTTCTGGCGGAGACCGATGGGTCTACTCTCGAGGCGACGGTGACCGGGCTGCGGCCCGGACGACGCTACGAAGCCGAGCTCATCGCCTTCGACCGCGCCGGCAACGCCTCGAGCGAACGCCCCACCGCCGCCTTCATGGCCATCGACCCAGGGGTGCCGGCGCCCCCCGAATTCGTCCATGTCGGCCCCTCGGACCCGTTCAAGGGCATCGAGGACGAGCTCCATCCCACTTGGAGCGTGAGCCCGGCCGCCGTCCGCTATCGACTGTACCGTCGCTGGCCCGGGGAACGCACACCGATCCTCATCGACGAGGTACTGCCGGAAATCGCCTTCACCGACCGCGGTCTCGATCCCGCGCAGACCTATTACTATTCGGTCTCCGCTGTCGACGACCGCGGCGTGGAGGGACCGCGCAGCGTCGAGGGGGCCGGGATACCCGAGGAGGCTCGCCTCGAGGTGCAGGCGCCCAGGAAATTCCCGCCTGAAGTGCGCCTCTCCTTCTCCCGCATCGTGCAAGGCGAAGACCCGCGCGAGGAGCTCGGGCGCAACGAGTACGAGATTCACACCGCGCCGGATGGTTTGCCACTAGATCTATTCTTCACCGAACCCTCCCGCGAGGAATGGTACAACGAGCTCGAGGCTATCGGCCTGCGGATTACCGATAGGGGTCGCGAATCTGCTACCGTGGTTTACGACTACGACCGCTTTGTGGAGCAGATCGAGGCGGTCGCGGCGCTGCCGTTCGTCAGGGGTCATCTGCTGCTGCCTACCGGCTACACTCCGGGCTCGACCTCCCGGGCGGAGCCTGGCGCCGCGATCTCGACGGCGGAGATCCGCGAGCTCACGGGGATCGAGCCCCTCCGAAAGGCCGGCATCGACGGGTCGAGCATCCGCATCGGCCTCATCGACAAGGATCTCACGCCTGGCTCGCACGGTGACACGGCAATCGCGGTGATATAGGAGCTGATCGAGTTGAGCGACGTCTCCACGTGCAAACCCGCGGAGAACGAAAACCCGGCAAGTGCCTCGAGCGGCTCTCCAACACCAATCTCATCGTAGCGCCGATGACCTACCTGGATCAGCCCGGGCCGATCATGAACGAATTCACCGATCCGCTGGCCAAGGACGTGCACGTCGTCTTCGCGGCGGGCAACAACGCCAAGCTGGCCTACACCGCCGGGTTCGCGGCCAGAGTGCGGCAGGGGCGGACCACGCATGATTTCGGGACCGCCTCCAGGAACTGGGAGGTGACTCTCGCCGACGACTACGATCCCGCCGACCGGTTCAGCGCCTACCTGTGGTGGAATCGACCCGACCTGGACCTGGGGGTCGTTCTCTTTCAGGCTACTGCCCGAGGGTGAAGAGTAAGAGCCGCAAGGAGTATCCCGAGGGCGAGCCGTGGCACCCCATGGCCAGGGCTCGGTGGACGCCGGGAAATGCCGACCCTGACGCGTGCAGCGCCTCCAAGCGCTACCAGGTCGGCGTGTTCCTGCACCAGGTGCCGAGGGCGCCGACCTCTCCGGGCTCCAACTCCGCCTCGTGCTCATCTCCCCCGAAGAGGCACGGGTCGCGGTGACCCCGCACACCCCGAGCCACAGCATCTTCGGCTGGGCGGCGCACCCTTAGATCATGGCCATCGGCGCCACCGAAGCGGGCCGGATCGCCGACTACAGCGGCCGCGGCCCGGGAACCGTCGCGACGGAAGACGGCGTCACCGACGTCGAGAAGCCGACCTTCGTCGCGCCCGGTTACCTGACCAACGGCGCCGGCGCCTCGTTTCGGGGTACCTCGGCGGCCGCGCCCGTGGCCGGAGCTCTGGTTGCGCTCCACCTCGAGCAGCAGCGGCGGCGAACCGGCTCGTTCCCCGAGCGCTCCCAGACCGTGGCCGCGCTCGCCGGGCTCGCCACGGCGATCGATCCAGAGTGTCAGCGGTGCGAAGGCAACTCCTACCCGCGCACCTATGGCGCCGGTCAGGTCAAGATCGCCTGGGTCGAGTCGGAGCAGCGCACCGGTCCGGAGTGCACCGGACCCGACGGCCGCGTCCTGCCGGCTGCCGAATGCCCCGAGCACATCGGCGACCGCGCCAGCGATCGGGGAAGCGCCGGTGCGGCCGCGCGGCCGAGCATGCCTGCCGCCGATTGTGAGCTGCTGTCGGGGAACCGATTCACCAGCGGGACCTGGCTCTCGTGGCGGGGCAACCGGCCGGGGGGTTCCGAGGACCCGGTGCTGAGCCTGAGCCACCGCGATTCGCTGCTCGAAGCGCGAATGGACGTTCCCATTTCCGCTCCCACCCGCGATGACGTCCGCGGCAACGGCTGGGTGCGGATCCAGCCCGCGCAAGACGTCTATCTGGGTGCCGGTGCGGAAATGCTGGCACACTTTCCGGAGCTCGACAGGTCCCCGTACACGACTTTCGTCATCACCACCCACGCCATCACCGCCGACGAGCGGTCGATCGTCGCCCGCGCCTGCATCGGCGACTGCGATTGCTACGACGGAAATGGCTGCGAGGCCGAGCCGGTCTCCCTGGGGGGACGCCGCGAGGCGCCGATATCCCGAGAAGCCTTGGGCATCGCCGAAGGTTTCGCCTACGACATGGGGCCTGGCAAGCCCCTGGAGCCCGCGCCCTCGTCCGCGACGGCGGGAGCGTGGGTGGTGATGGTGAGCATCGAATTCCTCGGGCTCATACAAGGCGACTCCATATTCTTCGCCAACGATTACGTGACGCTGTTTCCCCTCGTGGCTCCGCCGCAGTGAGGCCGGAGGGCCCTGCCCGGCCAGCGGAACCCGGGCAACCGCCTATAGACGATCTTACGCACGTGCACGACGCCGGCTTCCGCTGTGCGCTGTCGCTGTGAAAGGAGCTCAGAATGGGCCGACGTCGCGGAGTAGGCGGTGATTTGGAAGGCCTCGCCGGCGTGGCGCGCGCGTTCTCGCCGGGCGCAGGGTCAACCGCGGTGCGGGCCGCCGCCGGAACGCCACTGGTGCTGCTCCTGGTGCTGTTAGCGGCGTTGCCGTGCGGGGCGGCGGAGACGCCCCCGGTTTCAGACCAGAAAAAGCGCTTTGCGATCAACACGCGTGTCTATGACCCCAAAGCTCAAGTCAGGGCCTCAGGTCCGTGTGCGTCGCTGCGAAGTCCGCCAGCTCTCCGGTGATCGGGCGCGGTTGCAGATCCTGCCATGTCGAGCTGCTGTGGAAGAAGGCATGCTCGTTGGTGGAGCCGGGGTAGTCGAGGTACCACCCGAGGACTCCCCAGTAGCCAAGTCGGTACGCGTCGCCGACGGCGGAAGCGTATGCCGAGCGCTGCAGCTCATCGTCGCGGGTGCTCGATGCCTGTCCAACTTCTCCGAGCAAGACCGGACGGTCCAGGTGCAAATCCCGCACGCGCGGGATAATCGCGGTGTCTCGGTAGGTGTGCACGTCGTAAAAGTCGAGACCCAGCCCAGTGAAACGGCCCGCTCGGAGTGTCGAGAAGGGATCTTCGAGAGCGGCGTCGCCACCCCGGACGTTTTCGAAGTCATGCCAGCCCGAACTCGAGCTGACCCGCATCGCCGGCGCCACATCGTGGGCTTTTCGCGCCCCCGCCTGGATGAATGCCCGCATCTGCTCCCAGGTCACCCCACTGCTCCAGTTGCCGCTCGTCCCGCCGACCGCTGCCTCCGCCTCGTTGGCAAGATCAATCGCAAAGACCCACGGGCTGTCGGCGTAGCGCGCTACAAACGGTCCAAGCGCCCTGTCCAGGTATGCCTGCCTGGCGGCCACGTCAGTGATCAGGTTCGGCTCTTGGGCCTCAGCGTCTGCCCAGACATGAGCCGACGACAGCAAGGTCAGGTAAAGCTCGATGCGAAATCGCGGCGCCATCTCGCGCACGAGGACGTCTACATTGGCCAGAAACGTCGGATCGAGCCCGGTGATTTGCTTGCGCTCGTCCCGCAAGAATCCCTCGCAACCCTCGAACATCCAGACCCGCATGACGCGCACGCCGAGCTCAGCGGCCGCGGCGAACATGGTCTCGAGCTTACGGCGATCGAAAGCCGTCCCCCAGGTCGGATGATGGGGATTGGGCCCGAAGTCGTGGTCGTACGCGCCGCCTAGCCAGGCGAGATTGACGCCATGGACAAACCCCCCCTGAGTCCTGATCTTGTCGACGCGCACCGTCCCCGTTGCTGCATCGCTGATCCACAGCTTCAAGACGATCTCGCGGACCTCATCCGCGAAAGCTGTGCCGTAACCGTCGTGAGGCAAGGCCACGCCCGCGGTCCAGCTTGTAGCCAGCTCGCGGCAATCACCGTGCTGTGTCCATGTCCAGGACGGACCGTTCTTGGTCACAAGACAGAGGTCCACGGGCGCTCCCTCTGCCCGGGCGTCGAGCCGAAGCTCATCGACGCGCAGCCAGCTCTCGGCGGTCGGCACCGTGCGATAGAGCTCCACCTGGCCACCGCCGGAGGTCGTGGCGAAATCGACCGCGGCGACGGTGCGCGAGCCATCCGCCTCGGTTCTCAAGGAACCCGCGACATAGCCGGTTCCGCGTACGTTCCAGAGCAGCGCTCCGGTGCCGATTTCGTCTTCCAGTGTCGCCGACAGCACGGTAATCGGCAGAGTCGGGGTCGTTTCCGAGCCCAGGCTGGCGCTCACTCCGAGCATGCCCCACCAGCCGGAGCTCGCAATGAGGCGCCCATCGCTCGTGATTTTCGCGGCTCCCGCGGGCTCCACGCGCCAGGATACGCGCGTGCTCACGTCGGTCTGGCCATCGCGCGCCGAGAGCTCCAAGGATTCATGGTGGAGCACAGTGTTGCGCGGCGCGGAAATCTCGAGTGCCGACGCCGTGGGGGTCACGGCGAATGACACGGTGGCGGCAAGCGCCAAGAGAAGCGGAGCCGAGTGGTGTCGCATGGCACTCTGTCCTGCAACGGATGTGCCGCTTCCTTGGTTGCATCCGTAATGGCCCCAGAATGCATGTCGCTGCCGATCTCTGGGGGCCAACACGGGGCCGGTCGGGTATCAGCGTGACGAAGCAGTTACAGTAGACCTGAGTGCTGTGACGGACGCGTCCCACGGCTGTCCCGGGCGCAGGCGCCACCACAACAACCCGACAAAGGGCGGCAGGAGGAGCAAGATCTCCCCGGCGACGGCGATGACGTTTCCCCAGCCGAAGAGAATCTCGGGGCCATCCCGCTCCACCGAGAGGAACAGATGGAGCGGAACGCCAAAGTACTGGTCGGTCAGCGGCCAAAACAACTGCATGCCGATCGGCGGTACGAAGTCCTGAGCAACCAGGTCGAGGCCAATGTGGCTCGAATACACGGCGAAGATCAGCCCGGGCGACCAGGCCGCAGCCTCCGCGCGAGCCTTGGTTTGCGGCGACACCGCACTGCCGGTACCGGCGCGTCGCAGCGCAGCCACGGCGACCGCGACAAGTGCCGCGAATCCGAGACTGTGCGTGAATCCGTGGTGGAAGGCTCCCGGCGCCTGGCCGAGCAGAGGACCGACGGCGAAATCCAGGTCCGCCGCTGTCCCCAAGGCGCCCGCTGCCATGAGCGTCGTGAACAGGCCTCGATTTCTCCGCGGGAGCTGATTCCGCAAGAGCAGGTACGCCAGCGCTCCGCCCAGGGCGTGCCCTACAGAAGTCGGCATTCGTGACCTCTTCTCGCGCGCCCGGCGCAGTACCTACTTGCCGCGCCGCAGACCGCCAGCCGAGTACCCGCCCCAGCCTGTGCGGCTGTTTCGGGACCCTGAGCGCAACGAGCGCTGCCAGCTCGAAGTATTGTTGCGAAGCGTGCGCTGGGAGCGAATCGACTGATAGTAACCTGCGGGCGCATACGAGTACGAGTGGCGATAGCCAGAACCATAGAAGCCGCGGTGATTGTCGAACATGCGGCTGATCAAGTAGAAGGTAGCGACGTCTCCGAGTAGCGAGCGCCGGTGATAGTGGTCCCTATCCGAGGCAATCAAGTAACCGCCCCGTCCGCTTCGGTCCGGCTCGACCTCCAGTCGGAAGACGAGAGAATCCTGGTCATTGTCAAACCCCGGGATGGCATCTGCATCCACGTAGCCGACGAGCGCCCCAGTGTGCTCTTCCTGGCATGCCAGCGCGGCCTCGCCGGAATAAATTCCGCGCTGGACAACGCTGTCGCAAAAAGCCTGAGGGTCCTTCGCGCCACCGCGATTGAAACTCTGGAATTCGCGTAGCAGTGCGTCGAGATCGACCTCCGGAATCGCGGCACCACTGACGCTTCGGCCGCCGGTTCCGCACGACGCGCAGAAGCCTACCGTCACCAGGAGGGCACAGATCGCCGGACCACTTGAGCTCACCTTCGCCTCCAACCGCCATGTTGTTCTGCAGGTAGCCACCAAGCGCCTGTCGGTCTGCCGTGAGTGCCGCGTTGCCGACGAGAGGACCGCCTGCTGGCGCCTGGATGCAGCAATGCTATCAGTTTCAGCGCCAAAGGTCAAACGGCGCGCATTCCTGGCTGCGGACACTGCTCGAGAAGCCACCTTTCGCATGCCGTGCAGCGGCGCAGTGCCGCGCCGGCAAGCTCATCCGCGAGCAGCCCGGTTTGTGCCAGGGTACCAAGCACCTGGCGCGCCCACAGGGCGCCGTTCAGTGCCGTAAGGAATACGCTTCGTAACTGTCTGGCGGGTTCAGACCGATCAGCTTCGGCCGGCACCGCACTCCGGTAGCCGAGCGCCCTGCGAGCGCCGCGGATTACGCTCTCAGCGGCGGCTCCAAAGGATGGCCGGGTCCAGTCGCAGGGATTGGAAAAAAAACACGCGAGCTGGTCGACCGCGGTCCAGGACTGCCATTCGACGTCTGACAAGAGTGGCTCAGGACTCACTTCCGTGACTCGCAGATGAGCGCCGAAGGACGCGGCGAGGTCGCCGGGTAGGGCAGTCCGCAGCCCCGGGGAAGACATCTGCACGGCATGCGCGGCCAATCGAGAGGCGGCCCAGGCGCTGCCTCCGGCAACTACGCAGGTTCGCGCCGCAGCTTCGCGAAGAAAATCGTGCGAGAAGTCTCCGGCTATGGCCATGGCTTGAGTAATCGATCCGAGCCACCATGCCGACACCGACAGCACCCAGCGCCTGTAGCCGGCGTCAAGACCAGTCCAGGAGCCACGGGGCTCGGTATCCGGTCCACAAACCGTCGTGTCGAGCAAGACGGCAGGCAGCGAGAAGCGTTCGGAAAGCCAGACGAGCTCACGGACCTGGTGGCGCCGCAACGGGCCATCAGGACACGGATCAGCGAGCGGAACGTGAGTCCATCCCGACTTGCCGTATCGCCCGAGGATCTCCAAGAACCGCCGCGGTCCTCGCCAATCCTCGTTGAGGGCCAGCCGCAGCCAATCGATCGGGACGGGATCTACGGGTGAGTGGTTGGGCGCCGTCAGGGTGAGCATGGATCGGTACAGCAGTGCGTCTCTGGCGAGCTGCACGGCTAGTGGGCGCCAGCGCTGTTTGTCGACGCGTCGGAGTCTGCACAGGTAAGCGAGCCAGGCCTCCGCGAGCGGTCCCACCCGGCGCTCGGCGAGAGCCTTTTCACGCAACATGGAGATAACGGCCTGCAAGCAAGTTGCTGCCTCCCCTCCACGTCCAGCGGCGTCGACCAGACCCGACTTGAGCAGGCGCTCAGCGCCGCGGGAGTGCCCATTGAAGAACGAGGCCATGCCGTCATTGAGCGCCGCGACGCCGGCGAACTGGACGGCCCTGCGCGCCAGCTCCGTGCCTGTCGGCCAGTTGTTCGTGCCCTCGACCGCCGCCGGCAGCGCGGCCAGCAGCGAGCAAGCCTGGGCCGCGAACCGCGCGCGCGTCGCCCGAGACCGGTGCGCATCTGGTTGCAAAGTCGGCGAGCGGTCGTTCTCAAGCCTGGTCTGGGCCGAGCGAAGCTGCGCGCCCAGAACGTGGCGAACGATGGCGCTCAGCCGCGACAGGCGCTGCGCCTGATCGGCCGGCAAGGACGCTGTGCTCACTTCCCTGATGAGCGTCACCGCCTGTCGAAAATCGCTCACCCGACACGCTTGTTCGACCCTGTCGAGGCGAGCGTCGAGCTCTTGTCGGACGGTCGCGGCGCTCAGCGCCTCGGCCACTTGTGATGCCAGGTCCTGCGGAGCCATGCGGCTGGCGTTGGCGAGAAGCACCTGGGCGCTACCTGGATCGACTGCAATCCGCGCGTGCGCCTGGTCAAGCCACTGCAGCGCAAGTTGCCGGCGCAGTGCCATGAGTTGATTGCCGATGGGGTCGAGAGTCTCACCCTGGATGCCAGCATCCGCGAGCCCACGCAGGGCCGCCTCGCCGAGTAGCAGGGTGGCTTCCGGACCCGTGCGCGCCGCTTCGCAATCCAGAAACTGCACCCAGAAGCGCACAAGCTGAGGGGGCAGTTGGTCCAGGGTCGCCGGGTCGGAGCGCGGAGCTCGTGCCTCCAGCATGCGTAGCGATCGCGTTGCCGCCCATGCGGCGCGGCTGCCTGGAAGGCCATTGTTGCACCACGCCTCGATCCGGGACTCTATCGCGCGCTCCAGGCGCGCGGCGGCGAGTGCGACGGGGCCCGCGGCAGTTTCCGGAAGCTGCGGGTCCGAGCATTCGGCTTCAAGACGAGAAAGCGAGCCCAAGGCGCTCAGAACATCCTCCTCGGAGAGGGCCGCGTGTCCCTGTCGCTCCATCAGGGCTGCCCGCGACTGTGCCCGCGCTCCGCGCAGATCGCGAAGCAGCTCCGCCAAGCGGAAAGCGAGCGGCGCGTCGGCAGCGAGCGGAAGGACCGCTTCGGTCAGGCGAAGGAAGTGCTTCTCGAGCGCCGCGAGCTCGATGTCATCGGCCCCCTCTGCCAGGCGACGCGCGCCTGAGGCGACCAGTTGCCCCAGCACGTCTTTCGCCCAAGAGGATTTCTCCTCAGCCTCGACCTGCGCCGCGGTCATGAGCTCGGCAACGCACCCCGGATCCCCGCGCTCGAGCAGGACTGCGCGCAGGTTGTCGAGAAGGGCTCGCCGGCGGTCTCTGGAGCGGACGGACCTGCGGCGGCCAGCATCGAGTTTCTTGTGGAGCTCGGCCAGCGCTGGAGCCCGTCGCGAGCTACCGAAAAGCTGCTCCCAAGCTGCCGGCCAATGCGCTTCGGCGCTTTCAATGGCGCTGGCCGCCATCTCCCAATCCTCGCGTTCAATGCCCTGGCGTGCGCTCTCCAGATACCCGGCGATCTTGCGATGGTCGCGCAGCAGCAGGGCCTCCATCGCCCGCAGATCCGCGGCGCCCATCTCGCCCGCCGCGGCCAGCGACGTGGCGGCGCGGAGCAGAGCGCGGCTATCGTCCGCCCGCAAGGCTTCCGGGCTCGACAGGAAGAAGTGCACTAGCTGTTGAAAGGTGGCCCGGCAGTCGGCTGCAAGCGCTCTCGCGCCGGGTCCGCCGCCCTCGCCGGCGGCGCACAGTTTCGGCAAGACGGAGCAGATCTCGGCAACCTCCGCTGTCTTGTCCATGCGCCCGCGCTCGCGCCACAGCGCCAACAGGCGTCGGCGCGGCTCCGGATCATCGGGCAGGAGCGCACTGGCCGAGCGCAACAGCCGCTCCGCCTCGTCATCCGCGTATGCCGCGATCAGTCGCCGGGCTTGCTCCACCATCTTCTCGGCCCTGTCCTGAGTAGAGTCGACCGGCGCATCGTCGCTCTCCCGTCGAGGCGGCGGCGCCTGATTCTGAAAGTGCGATTGCTGCTCGCGGCTGGCCTCCAAGATTGAGATGTAGACATCCAGGGTATCAACAGAGATCCGGTCCAGTGGCAGGTGACAGGCATCGCGCCAGCCCTCGACGGGCTCCTTCAGGGCCAGGAGGACTACTTCGTCCGACCCGTCATGCTCGATGCGGAGGTCTTCGGGGAAGCGTCTCATCAACTCAAGCTGCAGGGCGTCCTTGCGCAGGTATCGCGCCGCGCGTTCCGCCGCGGGAATGGTCGAGTCCTCCGTAGGGTTGACCGCGTGGATCATGCTCACGAGCTCTCGAAGTGAGAGTCGCGCGGTGTTGTCGCGATCGCCGGGTTTCTCGCGCCCGGCGTGGTCTTGGTGAGCCTTGGTCATCAGCAGAAAGCGACAGGTCTTCGTGCGCCACTCCGGGGGCCCGGAGATTTCCACAGGCGTATTCATTAATCCTATTCCCGGGGAACGTGGCGCGCCACGTCACTGCGCCGCGCTTGACCGGAGGCGCGGGCTCGCGATAGCATGCCGGTACTCGGGCCTCCAGGCCGCAATCTCTCCTCACCCTGACATTGCGCGCGGCTGATTCCCAGATGAAGACGAGCTCCCCCCGCCGGGTCGCATTGACCACACTCGGCTGCAAGCTGAATACCTACGAGACCAAGGGCATTGCAGAGCTGCTCTTCCGAGAGGGGTTCCGCGAGGTGCCCTTCACTGAGGCCGCTGATCTGTACGTCATCAACACGTGCACGGTCACGGGTCGCGCCGACCATTCTTCGCGGCAAATGGTGCGGCGCGCGATTCGCTTGAACCCAAATGCTCAGGTCGTGGTCGTCGGCTGCGGCGCCCAACGGGACCCAGCAAGCTTTGCCGCCATCGCCGGCGTCGACTTGGTGCTCGGCAATCGCGAGAAAATTCGGTTTGCCGAGCATCTCGATGTGGTTGGCGCAGGGGCAAAACAACCGGCCGCTGCGATCCGCGTCTCGCCGCTCGAGGCCGACAGCCCTTTCGAAGACCTCGCTTTGACTCGCTTCCGCGGTTACACGCGAGCCTTTCTCAAGATACAGGAAGGATGCGACTTCGCTTGCACGTTTTGTATTATTCCGTCGGTGCGCGGCGCGAGTCGCAGCATGCCGCCCGGACTCGTCGTGGACCGCATCGCCCGCCTGGTGGATGAAGGCTATTCGGAGGTCGTGCTGTCTGGCGTGCTCATGGGATCCTACGGCCGCGACCTCAAGCCTCGCCTCGACCTCGCTGGTCTGGTCGAGCGAATTCTCGGGCAAACGAGAGTCCCGAGGATCAGGCTCTCCTCGCTGCTGCCAACCGAGCTCACGCCTGCCCTGCAGGACCTGTTGGCGGGCGAATCTCGTATCTGCAAACACCTGCACCTGCCGTTGCAGAGCGGCGACAACCGCATCTTGCGGGCGATGCGCAGGCCGTACAAGCGCGAGCGCTATGCGGCGCTAGTCACGGAGCTCAGGACCCGGATTCCGAATCTAGGCCTGGGAATCGACGTTATCGTCGGGTTTCCCGGTGAGGACGATGCGAGCTTCGCCACGACAGTCGATTTCATCGAATCGTTACCCGTGACATACCTTCACGTGTTCTCATACTCCCGCCGAGATGGCACCAAGGCTGCAGCTCTGGACGGGCAGGTTCCCCAGGACGTCATTCAGCGGCGGAACCTGATCTTGCGCGACTGCGGGCGAAGAAAAGCCCGCGAGTTTGCCGTTCAACAAGTCGGCACCACGACGGAAGCCATGATATTCGCCGAGCTCGACGCGACTACGGGCATGCGTAAGGCGCTGACCCACAACTACCTGCAGGTGCTACTCCCCGCTGCCAGCCAGGTTGGTCTGGCCCAGGTCGATCTCGTGGGTATTCGCGGCCGCGCGCTCCTGGGTAGCGTCGGCGCAAGCACTGCTGGTCGCGCTGTCGCCTCCTTCGTTACAAACTCGATTCCGGCCGTCGGCCTTGGCCCGATAGAGGCGGGCGTCCGCGAGCTCGACTAACCACCCGCCGTTTCGCGAGAGCAGCTTCGCAGCGGGGCTACTTCCCTCGAAACCGGCGACGCCGATGCTTGCTGTGACGGGGATCTCGCATTTGTCGAGAACCATAGGCTGAGACTCGAGCTGACGGCGCAGGCGCTCAGCAACCGCGGCCGCCGCCTGGGGGCTTGTTTCCGGCAGCAGCAACAGGAACTCCTCGCCGCCGTAGCGACCGGCCTGATCTTGCTGGCGCAGCGCTCCGAGGAGCAGCATGCCCAACCTTTTGAGCGTAATGTCACCGGCAGCGTGGCCATGCGTGTCGTTGATGTGCTTGAAGTGGTCGAGGTCGAGCAGCGCAATCGCAAGGGAGCGCCGGTATCGCAGCGCGCGCGCGTACTCCCGATGAAACTCCTGCTCGATGCTGGCGCGGTTGAGCAACCCCGTGAGCTCGTCAATGCGGGCGAGCCGCGACATGCGGACGTGGTAGGCGTGGTCGACCGCGTCTCGGGATTCGTACCGCAGGACGGTGCTGCCGATGCGAATCTTGTCCCCATCGGCGAGCTTGCGACGCGAGACACGCTCGTTGTTCACGAAGATGCCGTTGGTGCTGCCGAGATCCTCAACCTCATGCTCAGGGCCATGTCGATCGTTCTCCGCCGAAATCTGGAAAATGCGAGCGTGGCGGCGAGAGATGCGATCGTCTTGGAGGACAATCTCGGCCTCAGAGCTCCTCCCCACTACCGTGCTGGGCGCGCTCAGCACGAATTCGGCGCCGAACCCGGCGCCCGAGATGACGCTGAGAACGCAGAAAATCTCCTGAGGGTCGGAGCTCGGGTCTGCCGCGGCACTGCGTGCGCCAGTATCGGTTATGGTCGTGCGGTCGGCGTCCGTGGTCGAAAGCTGTTGGTTCAAATCGCTCATCGACGGCCTTCTCCAGCGGCTGGTTCAGGTTGCGGCTCCCGCCGATGGCTGCACAGGATGACTCGCCCGGTGGACTGATTTCGGTAGACGCTGACGATAAGGACCTCTGGCCGCGCCTTCTGTCGCCCCCTTAGAAGGCCGCCGCCGGCTTCCTCACCGGCCTTGGAAGGGTGAATCAAGAGAACTTGCCCGGATGAGTCGAGTTGCAGCGCGCTCATTACGGACGCAGGAATGCTGTCGAAGATACCGCACAACCGATAGGCGGAAGGACTCTCGCCGGTGCTTTTCACCATTTCGCGCCAAAATGCCAGGATGTTTGCGCGGGGAATGCGCGACAGGATTCTGGAGTGCCTGCGAATCGGGACGTTGCAAAACAATCGCAAGCCGTTGCGGACGCGCGCTCGGGGCGCCAAGATGGGAATCACGTGCGACCGGAGCCGCCCCAGGCCGAGCGCCTCTTGCAGATGGTGAATCGCTGCGCGGTGAATCTCGAGCCCCGTGTGAGGCCGTACGGTGGCGGCGCATGGGCGAAGCACCTGGGGCCCCGCCTTGACGACGAAGTGCCCGCAAGCACGTGTGACGGCCGGGGCCGCGGAGTCGCACAGGCTCGCGGTAGTGGTCGCGACGGAAAAAGCGTCGAAGGATGCCTTGCGCACGACCACCTGAGAGCCGACGTCGGCGACGAGTGCGGCCGCCACCTGCTGGTCCAGACCGACGTGTCGGCTCGCGAGCTGGTGAAGGAGAGCTACATCTTGGGGTTGGGTCCTGGCGCGCAGGCCGGCATCCAGGCTGCGGACGGAGAACGGCTCGAGGTTGCTAACCACGCGTGCCGGGGGCAGCAAGCGGCTGTGGAACAGCAGAAGATTGGGATTACCAGCGCGCACCAGGCGGCTGGCGCGGCGCGCGATCCACATCAGGGCTCGTCTGACCGTCCTTCGCACAAGACCTCCAATGCGCGCTCAATACGTTCCAAGGGTTCGGCAATATCCATCGAACGCGAAAGCTCGATGAGCTCGTGAATGATCTCCTCCTGAACACCCGGATCGCTGCTCCCGAAGATGAAGCGAAGCGGGTCGGCGTTCGCCATGGGCTGAACGAGCACTTCGTCGGGGTTCACGCGGCGAATCTCGCCGCCCTCGCCGAGGGATGCGATGTGCGTTGCCTGGACGGCGACGCTCGGCGTACCGCCGAGCTGTCCCGCCAGCGCGAGCTCGTCGTGATGAACAATGTAGACGCCGGGCTTCGTCTTGATCTCACGCAGCAGGTGCGCGCTGAGGATCTCCTCCCGCAGATAACTTTCGAGTACGCCGCCATAGAGGATCCGCTGAATACTGGTCGGGATGATGGGTTCGGTATACAAGACCTCCTTCGGAACGGCGCGTGGATCCGTGATCATGATGGCGCCGAGGTACTTTTCGCCGAACCGCACCGTGCGCAGGTAGCCTACACGTTCCATGGAGGGGTTCCGTAAGGGATTTCGTCTCTTCGTGCCGCAAGAAGGTGGGTTTCATGTTATTGTGGAAGAACATCGGAGTCAACGCGTCAACAGCCTGGCGATGGCGTCGTCGGCAAAGCTCGGGGACGCTGTCGGCACCTAGTGTGCGAAGAACGGAGCGTGCATCATGTCACAGAGCGAAGGAACCGCGTCCGCGGTAGGCATCGGACGGTCAGACTTGCAGTCCTGGAAGCGCGACCACCCAGCGAATTTTTTCGAAGCAGATGCGAATCTGCGGGACGTACTGGGACTCTATCTCGGCGAGCGGCGCGAAACCGAAGTGGAGAGACTGGCCGCTGCTGGCGCAGCCGCCGCGGGAGTGATGAACGATCTGGTGATCGAGTCGAACCGCGAGGAGAATCTGCCTGTGCTGCGCCGCCACGATGGCATCGGGCGACGAGCTGAAGAGGTTGTTTTTCACCCTACGTACCACGAGCTCGGACGACAGGTCTGGCGCACCGGGGTGCTCGCCGTGTTGGGCGAACCCGGCAATGAGGTTTTGGCCGGGACACTCGCCTATTTGCTCGGACAGAACGGCGAAGGCGGGCACGGTTGTCCTGTCGCATGTACCGCGGGCGCCATCAAGCTGCTGCAGACCGCCGGCACCGGCGAGCAGAAGGATTGTTTCCTCCCGGCGCTGATCTCGGACAACTACGACCGCCGCCTGCACGCATCGCAGTTCATTACGGAGGTGCAGGGAGGCTCCGACGTAGGCCCCAACGACATGGTCGCAACGCCCTGCGCCGAGCTCCCCGGGCGCTATCGACTGACCGGGGAGAAGTGGTTCTGCTCAGTTGCCGACGCGGGCCTTTTTGTGGCTAGCGCCCGCCCGGAAAGAGCGGCCGAAGGCACGCGCGGGCTCGGCCTCTTTCTCGTTCCGCGGTTACTGGGCGGTGAGGTAAACGGTTTCTCCTTGCGGCGACTCAAGGGGAAGATTGGCACGCGGTCGATGGCCACGGGCGAGATGGACTTCGCGGGCGCGCTCGCGGAACCGATCGGTCGGCTCGAGGATGGTTTCAAGAACCTCGTCAGCATCGTTCTGGACACATCGCGCGTGTTCAACGCGATCTCTGCCTGTGGGATCATGCGGCGGGCCTATCTTGAAGCCCAGGCCTTTGCTGGTCGTCGCGTCGCCTTCGGATCGCCGATTGCCGCGTTTCCGGGCGTGTCACGGACGCTTGCGGAAATGAAGATGGAACTTCACGCGGCGGTTGCGACTACCTTTCGGCTGCTCGCCCTGAGCGACCGAATTGCCAGGGGAAACGGCAACGACGACATGGTGGCGGCGCGCCGCATCCACGTCATGATCAACAAGTACTGCACGGCGATCCGGAGCAGCGAAGTCGCGCGCGACGGGATTGAGATTCTGGGCGGCAATGGCACCGTCGAGGAGTTTTCTGTGCTGCCACGGCTGTATCGGGACGCTATCGTGGTGGAGAGCTGGGAGGGGTCGCACAACACTCTCTGCGCTCAGGTCCTGCGGGACTTCTCCCAGCGACAGATGGCCGAGCCATGGCTGTGGGAAGTCCGCGAGACCGTCGAAGCAATCGAGGGTCGCGAGCTGAGCGACGACAAGGAGGTGGCGCGCCGCTCGTTGGCGGCCGTCTCCGGGGCAATCGAGCAGATGCTTGGCGCGAGCAGTGTGGAACAGGCGTCGTTCCTCATTCGGCCTGTCGTCGATCGCATGTGTCAGGTGAACAGCTTTGTGAGCCTGCTGCAGGAGCTGTCCTGGCAGCAGCGTAGCGGGCTGGACGCAGAGGACAAGGCAAGAAGCGTGAAGCGATATCGCATGAGCTACCTCGACTGCGTGGACCCGGCGGATCTCCGGTATCTCGAGCTGAACCGCGGGCTGAGCGCGGCGCGGTAGTAGCATGATCGGGGCGTGCGAGGAGAAGCGGCCGACGGGGACACGGTTTTTAGCTAGGGAGAAAGCTGCGTCGGCCGGTTGTCGAGTGATGCTCCTTTGCAGGTGTCGCAGGCCCCCCCTGCCTCCCCCGCAAGCGGAGGGAAGTGAGGTGGGGGGCCGCATGCCACGCGCATTGCGCTCGCCATGGTGTAAGGCGCATTCGAACGACGCCAGTACACTGGAGGCGGTGGATAATGGTGCCGAAATACGCGCATCCAGGGGCGGGCGGCGGACGAGGCCGGGCAGACGTACCACCGCCCCGGCGCCGCCTCTTTTCGCGAGCGCCTGCTGGGAAGAGCGGAGCGCGACGCCAACACGCAACGCCGCGCTTACTGCAAGGGCCGCCTCACCGGTCCGCCTGGAACACTGGCGCCTCCGGCTGCCACTCACCCTCTGTTTGGCGAGTTGTTGCCTGGAAGTAATGCCGCAGGCGCCCGGATGCTCCTCACTCGGCGGCGACGACGACCTCCCGCTCCAGCGTCTGGACGATGCGCTCCCCCGCGGCGTCTTCGCTGATGTCGAGGACGTAGGCAATCTCGGAGATGAGGAGCTGGCGGGCCGTATCGAGCATCCGCGCTTCCTTGGTGCCGAGAGTCTTCTTGCGGTTGCGCTGCGTAAGATCGCGCACGACCTCCGCGGTCTCGTAGATCGACCCGGTCTTCAGCTTCTCGTTGTTCATCTGGTAGCGCTTGTTCCACTGCGACTGGCTGACGTCCGGGTCTTCCTGAAGGATATCGAAGACCATCTCCACTTCTTGCCGCCCGATGAGGGGGCGGAGGCCGACGGCGTCCGCGTTCTCCATCGGAAGGCGGACGGACATCTTCTTGTCCAGCATCGAGAGGATGTAGTAGGCCCGTGCCGCTCCTCCGTCGAGCTGCTCCTCGATCCCCTTGACTTTTCCAATACCGTATGCAGGGTAGAAAAGAAAGTCTCCTGCTGAGAACATTTCCGCCTCCTCTTGACTGCTTTTTCTGGTATGCCTATCATACCGCCACCGCATTGCGACGTCAACTGCGACCTTTCTTGGAGACCCGGCGTTGATTCGCCTTAACAGCATCACCAAGCGTTTCGGCAACAATCTGCTTCTTGACGGGACCTCCGTGGAGGTGCATGGGACTGATGCGGCCGGATTCGGGCGAGGTCTGGATCGGCGACCAGGACATCGCATCGCTGTCGGGTGCCGCCCTGCTAGATGTCCGGAGAAACATGGGCATGGTTTTTCAGAACTACGCACTGTTCGACTCCATGACCGTCTACGAAAACGTCGGCTTTGCGCTGATCGAGTACTCCCGCCTGACACCATCCGAGATCCGCAAAGAGGTTACTGCCATGCTCCAGGCTGTCGATCTGTCGCCGAGCATTGCGGACCTGAAACCTTCCCAGCTCAGCGGTGGCATGAAAAAGCGCGTCGGTATCGCGCGAGCCCTGATTCATCGGCCGCGGGTGGTCCTCTACGATGACCCGACCGGTGGCCTGGACCCGGTGACGTCGGACGTCATCAATGAGCTCATTCTGACGCTTAACCGCAAGCACGAAGTTGCGAGCCTCGCAGTGTCGAACGACATGCACACCGCGCGGAAAATTGGCACGCGTCTGGCGATGCTCTACGGCGGAAAGATACTCGCTACGGGGACGCCGCAGGAGATCATGGCCTCAGAGCACCCCTACGTACGTCAGTTCGTGGAGGGGCGCGAAGATGGACCTATCCAGTACGTCTGAGCGGCAGGCCCGCTCGCTCATGGGTGCTGTTGAGCAGTAGATAGGCCCAGCACCGAGGCATCCGTGCGTAGCGTCCAGGGCAGTACAAAGGGGGAGGTGGGCTTCTCCATGGTGTCGCTGTCAAGGGGCACCGCCACCACCTCGAGGGGGCGCGGATAGAGCTCCGCAGCGCTCTTCTTGACCGCTTGGCGAACGTCCTCCACGAGCAAGGAAACGCCATCGGTCTGCCATCCCTGAATCCCGAGCTTGTCCAGCACCTTGCGGCCCTCGGGCGCAGTCGACATTTCTAGCAGGGCGGCGCGCACCCGTTGGATCGCCTGAGCGTCCATGGCGCCGCTGGAGCAAGACGCAACAAGATCCACCGTGCGGTGCAAGTGCACCAAGACCCTCACTTTTCCCGCCTGCACGTTCTGCTTCAGCACAGGGTTACTCAGGGGCGTGATCGCCGCATCAGCGGTTCGGTAAACTACGGCCAGTACGGCCGAGGACGCTGACTCCGCCGACTTGATCGCGCTGAAGAATTTGCCGACATCGATTTCACCCCAGAAGGTCCAGTTGGAGAGCAGCTTGAGTGACGTCGCATCGCTTGCCGAGGCCGACACCGACTTGTCGCGAAGATCCGCGAGCGACTTTGCTGGCGAGTCACGCGATACCGCGACTACGTAATCAAGCTGCACGGAGTTGTCCTGCAGCGCTAGGCCGACCGGGACCAGCCCGAGGGTCTCCTGTCGCGCCAGAAATGAGGCCGGGTCGAGCAGCGCCAGCGCCAAACTTTCTGATTTCCCAAAAGAGTCGAAGTCCTCAGCCTTCTTGAAGAAGGAAGTCTTGAGCTCGCCGCCGACATTGGCCTTGGTGCCGAGGTAAGCGCTGAACGCCGTCAGCGCGACCGTGCCCTCGACTGCGTCCGGAAAAGGATTTCCCGGCCAGTACATGGCTACCGCGGCCGCCATGGCGGGGCGCGGAAAGAGTGCGCAAAGCCCACCCACGATCACCAAAGTTGCACACTGTACCGATCTTCGCGAGAGCATGCTCATCTCTTTTCTCACCAACGCGCGGTCGATGGAGCGTCAGTCGACGTCAATTCTCGGGAACAAACAACTGCTTCTTGACTTCTATCCACTTTTCCACGAGAGCCCGGTCGGTCCCATTGGCCGCCACGTACTTTTCATACATTGCGATGGCCTCTCCAGGTTGCCCGCGATACCGATCGTAGTAGATTCCCAGATTTCGAAGCGCCGGAACGAAGGCGCTTGTTCCCGAGACCAGCTGCTCGAATCCGTCCTTTGCGGCGTCGATCTGCCCGCTCTCCAACTTGCTGACAGCCGCGTTGTTACGCGCTTCTTTCGAGGCGCCGTCAAGCTCTACGGCCTTGTCGAAGGACGCCCGCGCGCGCTCTCCGTTGCCCTGGTGGAAATAGGCGACGCCGATGTTGTTATGCACGACAACATCGCCGAGACCGCCGTCGATCGCCTTCTTGAAAAACTGCACGGCATGCTCGAAATCACCGGCCTGCAGGTGGCTGTCGCCGAGCCGCGCGTAGCACGCCAGCAGTACGGGCTTGACGTTGGCCTCCTCGGGAGTTCCTTTGAGCTGTTCCAGGCTCTGGATCGCCGGCTCAAGCTGCCCGGCGAAGTAGTGCGCCTGGCCGATTGCCGCGGTAATCGACGCCGCGACTTGCTTCCTATCCACGCCGACGACACGTTCGCTCTCCGGGATCGCGCCGAGGATCCGCAGCGCCGCCTCGTACTCCGGAATCGCTTCGGCATAGCGGCCGGAGCGAAAATATGCGGCGGCCAGTCCGTAGCGCGGCGAAAAACTCTCCGCATCTGCCTGGACAGCCTTGGTGAACGCATCGACTGCCTCCTGGTCCTTGCCCATTGTCGTCAAGAGGTGACCCAGACTGTGCTGGGTAAGGCCGGTGTCTGTCCCCAAGCCGAGAGCGCGCTTCAGCGCTTCATGTGCCTTGTCGTAGTTCTTCTCCTGCGCATGGGCCAGCGCCAAGTTATTGAGAATGGTCACGGCCTGAATCCCCTTGGCCTCGCCCAGGGCTTCCTCGTAGGCAGATACGGCTTTGGCCATGTCACCCTGGGAAAAGAGGAAGTCGCCTTGCAGAGCCTTGATCCGAGCCACGGCTACTTCTTTGCGCTTGACGTTTCCAAAGCGCGCAAACGGAGCCCGCAGGGCATCGTTGAGCGAGTCGGCAGCTTTCGCCTGCTGACCAAGTCGGTTCAGGCACTGTGCGACATTATACAATGTCACCATGTTGGGAGACGCCTTATTAGAGGCGTCGAACATTTCTTGGGCCTTCGTGTAATCCGCCATCTCAAAATAGAGCGCTCCCAGGCCAAAAAGCGCCGCCGCATTCTTGGAGTCCTGCCGAAGCGTAGCCTGGAAGGCCTCTTCGGCACCCTTTGTATCGCCCATTCGATATCGGGTAACTGCCATCAAGACTTTCGCCTCGGTATCGTTGGCATCGATTGCCAGGGCCGATTGGACGCTTTCCATAGCTTTGGCGTGATCGGCGTTTTCCAGATAAATTTGGCTGAGGTTCTTGTAGACAACACCGTCCACAGCGTCTGCGGCGGTGCTGAGGCCAGCCTGGTACTCCTGAAGAGCCTTCTCCAGTTGGCCCTTCTCAAAGTAATAGTGGCCGACCTTGAAGTGGACCTTATTGTATGCGTCGCCTTTTCCTAAAATGAGCTGGTATTGCTCAAAGGCTTTTTCGATATTTCCGAGCATGAAGAGCGTATTTCCTATATTATAGTGGACTGCGAGATAATTCGGATCCTGTTTCAGAGTCATCTCGTACATATCGAGGGCGCCCTGATACTGTTTCTTTGTGAACAGTATGTTGCCAAGGTTGAAATACGCAAGGGCGTTGTTTGCGTCTATCTTCAGCGCATTCTGATAAGCTTTGACTGCTTCATCGTACTGCTGATTTTGGTATAACGAGTTGCCAAGATTATAAAAGGGAAGTGCAAATTTCTTGTCTACAACGGCGCCGCGCTCCAGCTCGCCGGCAACGTCAGCCAGCCCCTCCTTGTAATATTTCTGGGCCCGCTCATAGTTTCCACGCTTGTAGTACAAGTTCCCCAAGTTATTCGCCACCTGGACATTCCCGCGGTTCAGCTCAAGCGCGCGCTCGTACGCGGTGATTGCGTTATCCTCGGACCCCTTCAGGTAGTAGGAATTCCCAAGAAGATAATGCAGATTCCAGTCGGATCCGTTCGCGGATATAGCTCCCTGGTAGACTACAATAGCGTCATCGAATCGCTTCATCTTAGTCAGAACAAGCCCGAGCAAGTAGGTTGCCTTGAGATGGTCCTTTTTCAGGCGCAAGCATTCACGAAGCGTCTCTTCCGCTTTGTCAACTTGCTCCATCTTATTGTAGCTGGCCCCTAAATTGAAATAGACTTCCGGATTATTGGGTGAAAGGTCCTTTGCCGTGAGAAAGCTCTTCACGGCGCTTTCGGTATCGCCTTTTTGGTAGTATATCGCCCCCATGTCGAAGAAGGCATTGGCGGAAGTTGGATCAAGCTCACTGGCGCGCTTTAGCGCCGCCAACGCTTCGTCGGTTTTCTTGGCGTCCATCAGGTCGCGGGCCTGTTCGTAAGCCTGTTCGGCCTGCCTCTTCTTTTCCGCTTCCGTGGCGGCCGCAGGCTCCGGTGTCTGCTGGGCGACGACAGGAGCAACCCAGCTCCATGCGGCGAACAAGCTGGCCAGGGCGATCTTCAGGTAGGCGGTCCGATTCTTCTTCCCAAACAACATCTACATCTCACTCCCGGTCCGCTGCCTGGGGATCATCAGGCGTCTTCTTGGCCACGAGGAGGTCGTCCTCAGCGTAGGTCGGCATCGGAATCAATAGTGGCTGGAGCTGCGGCAACTCCGTTTTTACGAGCATTTCTCCCGCCGCACCGCTCTCCTCGATGACAGGCCGCTTGCGAACGGAGGCGGGTGCCGCGTTCAAGAGGGAGACCGCCGCGGTAAGGGCCGGTGCGGGGCCTCGCGAAAAACCGGTAAACCCAAAACCCGCGAGGATCTGGCGCCCGCTTGCGGTCTCTCCAAGCTTCTCGAACACGCTGACGAGCCGTTGTGCGTCCTCCTCGCTGAGGGCGCCTCGCGTCATGCAGAGGGGGGGCAGCGGAATGGGCTGTGTTGTCAGGATCGCGCGCACCTCCGCGGCGCGACCCATCTCGGCCAGGCCGTCCAGCGGCGCAAAAGCGGCCGTTGCCTCGGTGATGAGAACCGCTGCGATTGCCGAGGCGGCACTATCCACGGGGCGTAGCTCGCCGAAGTGCACCTGCGCATCCAGATGGCCCTCGAGTGCGATGTTCGACAGGAACGCCGCACCAATCCGTCCGGGGTAGGACGTGGCGAGAATTGTCCCCGCGAGGTCGCGAATGTTCTTGGCCGCAGAATCCGCCTTGACGACCAGGGCCAGCTCATAGGTGGTGCGCCCCGAAACCAGCGGGCTGGCGAGATACGTCAGGCCGAATTCGCCCCCGTACTCGGCGTAGAAGCGGCTGTCGAGAATCCCGACTGTGGGCCGTCCGCTGCGGAAATGTTCAGTTGCGTCCTTGCCCTTCTGGAAAAACTGCGCAGAGATCTCGAGGCCTGTACCTTCGCTCAGATCTTTGGCAAGCTTCTGTAACACGCTGCCTGCCTCGACAGCGTCGTGAAACCGGGCATCGGGGTAGTAGAGCACCAGAGTCGGTGCGGCTGCTGCGGCAAGGCACGGAAGCAGTAGCCCCGAGACCGCGGCCCACAGACCGAAGGCAACGCGCCCACTACAGGCCATAAACGCGCTCCAGTGAGGCAATCCAGGCGGTCACTTCGGTGGACCGCTTGCCGCCGGCCGCAACATAGCGTCGATAGAGCTCGACTGCGCGCGCCTTGTCGTTTGCTTGCTCGTCCAGGCAGATGCCGAGGACGAGCAAGCTGTTGAGCTCTCCGGCATCGAGGGCCAGCGCGCGCTCAGCGCTGCGTTGGGCCGCGGCCTGATCCCCGAGCTCGTACTGCACGACCGCGAGCGCTCCCAGTGCGCGCGGTTGCCGCTCCTCGCGCTGCAGCGACTGTGCGAAAGCTTCTGCCGCGTCCTTGGAAAGGCCATTCTGGTAGTATGCAAGGCCCAGGCGGTAGTAGTCGGCCGCACTGGCCTGTGCGCCGCCCGCTCCCAGAGACGATCGCAGCGCCGCGAGCGCCTGGGCGCGGTCGCCGGTGCTTCCGTATGCCAGGGCAAGGTTTGCCTGGATATCGCCGTCCTGTGGTTGCTTTGCCGCCGCGCTTTGCAGTACAGCGGCTGCTTCCGCTGCCTGACCGAGAGCAAACAGCGCGACGGCGCGGTTATTCAGAAGCGCCGGTGACGGCTCCGGCGCTGCCTTGATGAGCTCGTCGAGCAGGGCGAGAGCTTCACGCGGCTTGTGTTGCGCAAGCAGTACGGAGGCGAGCAGTTTGTCGAGCTCCCGCAGGTCAGTGCCGCGCGCCTTGAGCCGCTCGCGGAGCGTCTGCAGCGTGGCGCTGGCTGCATCCGTCCTGCCCGCTTGTGCTGCGGCAGCCGCGTACGTCCACAGCAACTCCTCCGGTGGCGCCTCTACCTTTGGCAGAATCGCCTCCAGGCGCGTGAACGCCCCTCTGCCGTCGCCCTTGTGAAGCTCGGCCTGGGCCTGGTTCACGCTGACCTGCCAGTTGGTAGGCTCCATGTCGGCCGCTTTCTGGAGCGCCTGGTCTGCGGCTGCCACGTCACCTTTTAGCAGACTGAGCGCACCGAGGTTGTTGGCAAAGGCTGCGGTCTTGCCGAGCGAAGCCTTGGCCTTTTCCAGAAGCTCCGCTGCCGCGTCCGCCTTTCCCGTTGCCAACAGCGCAACGGCGCCGCTGAACTGTGCAATCGGATCGTCGGGATGCAACTCGACCGCTTCGCGGAACCGCTCTACAGCCTTCGCCCTGTCACCTCGCAGCCATTCCGCGACGCCGGAGTCGACAATCACGCCGACAGCAACGTGATCCCCGGCGATCAGTTGCGCGAATATCCCGGCGGCCTTCTCCAGATTTCCAATCTCGAGGTACAACGAGCCGGCCTTGGCCAGCAGACTCGCGTCTGCCCCAGCGCCGGCTCCGGCCTTTTCGAAGGCCTCGGCCGCCCCCGCGCGATCGCCGCGGGCCTGGAGCAGCGCGGCCAGCCGCGCATGTGCTGCCGCCGTTTCCGGGGCCAGCGCGAGGGCAGCGAGCAGGGTCTTTTCCGCATCATCCGCACGGTTTGCCGCGGCGTACAGGTCCGCGAGCTCCAGACGTGCGTCCATCAGGCCGGCCGCGAGACCGATCGCTTCCAGGTAGAGCTTCTCCGCCGCCTCGACTCGCTTCAGGCGGGCCTCGGTGCGCGCCAGCTTCACCGCGGCGTCCGGGTAGGCGGGGAGCAGCTTGCGCAAGTCTTCGAAGTAATCCTTCGCCTTGCCGAAATCTTCCGCCTTGAAAGCCAGGTCGCCCAAGTTCTCGATCGCGACCTGCTTCAGATTAGGCGCGACTTCTATCAGCTCCCGATACGCCTTCGCCGCCTCCTCGTCTTGCCCCGTCATCCGCAGGAGATCGGCCACGCGAATTCGCGGCACCGGCTGCTTCGGTGTCAGCTCGACGACCTTGCGAAAATAGGACAACGCCTCATCGAGCCGTCCCTGCTCCATGCGAATGCCGCCCAGGACTGTATTGGCTCGCACCGAGCTCGGATTGTGCTCCAGCGCCTGAGAAAACTGCTCGGCCGCGCCCTCCTTGTCGCCCTGAACTGCAAGGACCTCGCCCAACGCCTCGCGCGCTTCCGTGAAGGTCGGATCCTGGGACACCGCCTGGCGAAACTCGCTCGTCGCTTCGGAAAGGTTTTGCAAGGCCAGGAGCGAACGTCCCAGATTGTAGTGGACGGCAGCGACGGTGGCGTCGAGCGCGATAAACTTCCGGAACATCTCGACGGCACGCTCATGCGCCCCATCGTTGGCATGCATGCGACCGAGCGCGGCGTAGGGCAAGGCGAAGCCCGGCGATATTTCGATCGCCCGCTCGTAGGCTTGTCGCGCGTGCTCCAAGTCCCTCCGCTCTTCGAAGGCTACGCCCTGGTCGTAGTTATTGCGCGCCTGAGGCGAAACCGAGACCTGGGCTTCGACCAAGGAGGCCATCGCCACCAATAGCGCTACAAGAACCCCTAGTTTTGGCCAGGACTGCCGCATAGGGGGATCTTCTACCCTGCGCCCCAGCGAATGTCAACCCGACTTCTGTGAAATCAGGTTACGGAGCACGTAGCGGAGGATACCGCCATGCCGATAGTAGTCGATTTCGTTTGGCGTGTCGATCCGGGCTACGGCAGAGAACGTGACCGGCGTGCCATCCGCTCGCACCGCCTCGAGCTGTAGCCGCATTCCAGGCACCAGGCCGTCGGAAATGCCGCGGATGGACACGGTCTCGTCGCCACGAAGACGGAGCGACCCGGCGCTCACGCCCTGTTCGAGCTGCAGCGGGAGCACGCCCATGCCGACCAGGTTGCTGCGGTGAATCCGCTCGAAGCTCTGGGCGATCACCGCCCGGACACCGAGCAACATCGTCCCTTTGGCGGCCCAGTCCCGCGACGAGCCGGTGCCGTATTCCCGCCCCGCAAAGAGCACCAACGGAACGGCCTCGCCCGCGTAGCGCGTCGCAGCGTCGAAGATCGTCATCTGCTCGCCGCTTGGGAAGTGTTTGGTGACGCTGCCCTCCGAGCCAGGCACGAGGAGGTTGCGCAAGCGGATATTGGCAAACGTGCCGCGAATCATGACCTCGTGGTTGCCTCGGCGCGCGCCGTACGAGTTGAACTCCGCCGGTGGCACGCCCCGCTCGATCAGGTACTTGCCCGCCGTGCCATGAGCGCTGATCGAACCGGCCGGAGAAATGTGGTCCGTGGTCACGGAGTCTCCGAGGATGGCCAGGATTCGCGCGCCCGTAACGTCGCCCGGAGCAGTGACCTCGAGGCTCATTCCGTCAAAGAACGGAGGCCGCTTGATGTATGTCGACGCCGCATCCCAAGCGAAGAGGTCGCTCGAGGTCACCTTGAGATCCCGCCAGATCGGGGGGCCGGTGAAGACGTCGGCGTACTTGGAGCGGTACTGTGCGGAGGTCACGCTATGGCGGATGACATCCTGTACGTCCTCGGGTGTCGGCCAGATATCCGCCAGATAAACGGGTTTGCCGTTGTGATTGTGGCCGAGCGGCTGCTTTTCGAGGTCGATATCCACAGTTCCCGCAATTGCGAAGGCGACGACGAGCGGCGGCGAGGCGAGATAGTTTGCGCGCACGAGCGGGCTGATTCGGCCCTCGAAGTTGCGGTTCCCGGAAAGCACCGCGGCCACGAGCAGGTCGTTGTCCACAATGGCCGTGCTCACCTTTTCACTCAGGGGACCCGAGTTGCCGATGCATGTCGTACACCCGTAACCAACCAGGTGGAACCCGAGTTTTTGCAGGTACGGCAGCAGGCCTGACGCCTTCAGGTACTCGGTGACTACCTGGGAGCCCGGCGCCAGACTCGTCTTCACCCAGGGCTTGGTGCGCAGCCCATGCTCGGCGGCGGCCTTCGCGAGCAGACCCGCGGCGATGATTACCGATGGGTTCGAAGTGTTTGTACAGCTCGTTATCGCGGCGATCGCGACCGCGCCATGCGAAATCTTGTGTGGGCCGTCCGCGTATGAGATGGACACCCGCTTGCCAAGCACGCCCAATGCCGCTAGCTCCACGCCGTCCTCGCCGGCCATCCAGGCATCGAACGCCGGTCCTGGGATGGCCGTCGCTTCCGCCTTGTGAGCCTCGCTCAGCGCCTTGCGGAAAGACAGCTTTACGGCTCCGAGGTCAAGCCTGTCCTGAGGGCGCTTGGGGCCGGCCAGGCTCGGCCGGACGGTGCTCAGGTCCAGACGGACCACTTGCGAAAAGGTAGGAGTTGCCGACTCCGGGGTGCGAAAAAGCCCCTGGGCCCGGCAGTACGCTTCCACGCGCGCGACCTGTTCGTCGGACCTGCCCGTGAAGCGAAGATATTCGAGTGTCTGTACGTCGACCGGGAAGAACCCGATCGTCGCTCCGTATTCGGGTGCCATATTCGATATGGTGGCGCGATCCGCGAGACTGAGCTCACTCACTCCCGATCCGTAGAACTCGACGAATTTCTCTACCACGCCCACTTCCCGCAGCCGCTGCGTGATGGTGAGCACCAGGTCGGTCGCGGTGACTCCGGCCGGCAGCCGTTCGGTGAGCTCGAAACCGACTACTTGCGGGATCAGCATGGATATCGGTTGTCCGAGCATTACCGCTTCGGCCTCGATGCCGCCGACTCCCCAGCCCAGGACGCCAAGTCCATTGATCATCACGGTGTGCGAGTCCGTGCCCACGAGCGTATCTGGCACGAGCACGACTTCCGCGTCCTGCTCCCGCTGACTGACCACCTCGGCAAGATATTCGAGATTGACCTGATGCACGATGCCGGTATCTGGCGGCACCACTCTGAACTTCTGGAAAGCCCGCTGTCCCCACCTGAGAAAAACGTAGCGTTCCTTGTTCCTCTCGAACTCGACGCGGGCGTTGAACGCCAGAGCATCCGCTGAGCCGTAGCGATCAACCTGCACCGAGTGATCGATGACCAGATCGGCCGGTTGCAAGGGGTTGATCTGAGCCGCGTCTCCGCCCAGCGCAACGACAGCGTCACGCATTGCCGCCAGGTCGGCCACGGCGGGCACCCCGGTAAAATCCTGAAGGACGACGCGCGTCGGAGCGAATGCGATCTCCCGATCCGGGGCGGCGGCCGGATTCCAGCTCGCAAGTGCCGCGATGTCGGCCTTCGTGACGGCTTTGCCGTCCTCCGAACGCAGCAGGTTCTCCAGAAGCACGCGTAGAGAATACGGAAGCGAGGGCAAATGCGGAAAGCCCGCTGCCTCGAGATTACGCAGCGAGTAGTAGGTGTACGACGTATCACCGAGCTTGAGTATCGATTTCGTGCCGAAGCTATCCAACATGGTCCGCATGGGTCGCCTCCGAAGGTCCAAGACTTGTCTGCTCGTGACTCTCGAAAACCGCCCGAGAGTGAGTCGGGCGCACATCATAGGTGGGGATGATGGCGGCCGCAACTGCGCAGCCCGTCCCGGAATCGACCGGCTCGCGGACGACTTTGCTCGGTAGCGTCCAGCCGGTGCCAAACGCATACCTCCAGGGCACGCCAGGGAGGAGTGGGCAGACGTCTTGGTGGCGGGTCTCGGCTCCTTGTCATGTCCTTTGCGTCTCTTTTCCGCGTCGCGGTGGGCCTGGCGAGGCGCGCCGCGCACGCTTCTCCTCCGCCCAGCCTGGCCGGAGCGGCGGTGATGTCGTCCCGCAGATGACGGCTCGGCTTGGCGCGAGCTCCGCGATCTCGCAGCATACGGCCCGGACGAGCGGGTTGGACCGGTGAGCGGCGGTGTGCAGGATCACCAGTTTCCTGCGGCGCGCCACCACGCACCCCCTCCGGTTGACCAGGTGCGCGCGAATCGTCTTCCGTCGCTTTCCGACGACCCACTCGGCCGGTAGCGCCAGTAGCTTCATCACTGCTGAGACGAAAAGCGCGCTCCCCGGGGTAGCCGCTCAGGCTGCGAATTGGTCCTCTTCCCTCAACAGCCGAGGGAGAGCCGCAAGGGCGGTGGATTCAGGTGGCGTGCCGCGCCTGCGAATGTTGTGAATGAGCTCGAAGAAGCCCAGGCAAAGGGGCAGATGCTCTTGGGGAATGCCCCGGTGTGGCCGAAGCCAGGAGCGCAGGAGGGACCAAAAGCCCCTCGATCGTGTGGACATGATCCTCGTAGAATCCGTCGCCGTCGCCATCTCGAGCGTGCTCACCCGCGGCGTGACACGGGTGGCGCCCAGGCCATGACCATGCGCCACTCGTGAAGACGGAATCCCAGATTACCGCTCAGCCATCGCGTCGATTGCTTGGTATCGGTGGCTCAAGCCAGCGCGTGGTTCACGACGAGAGGCCGGTCAGGCGGCGCCGAGAATCACCTGCTGCTCATGGTTGCGTCGCCGTGGGCGCAGCGGTCGGCTTTTCCCGGGCCAGGACGCGCGGGAGCCGTTCGCGTATCTTTTCCCCCAGGCCGATCCGGTCCGCGAGAGACATCCGCGGCTCGAGCTCCCGGGCGAGCGCTTCCAAGTCGACCTCGTCGCTCATGAAGAGCTTTCGGTCGACGATAACGAGCTGCTGGTACAAGGCCCGCATCTTCCGAATGGGCACGCGTTCGGTCACCGCGGCGAAATGCACGGACGCCTTGCGGAGGATGTGCGGGTCGGAAGTTTTTTTCGTGAAGTATTGGCCGGCCCAGTATTCTCCGAGCGCGTAGCGGGCGTGGTCCGCATAGAGCGAGTCGGGATACTGCTCGAGCAGGCGTTCGAGGGGCGCCACGCCTTCCTTGTGGGTGTAGCCCTGAATGAACGTGGCAACCTCCGGACGGCTCCAGATCTCCATCACCGGCCGCTCGCCTTTCGGAAGCGGCGCCACGGTGACCTGGACCGGGTCGGATTCATGCGCGGCCGGATCACCGGGTTCCGCCTTGACGTAGTAGGTGCCAGGCCGGGAAAAGACTAGCTCCGCCACGTAGCTTTCGTACTGGTCGAGCGCCGTCCCGGGGGTGCCTTTCAGATATAAGCGAACCTCGCCATGCCATACCACTCGGCCCGGATACATGTCGAGTGTGCCCAGGCTATCCCTCCACATTCGCCCATAGACACAGGGTGAGTAGTCATTGCCATCCATCGAACATAGTAAGATAGTATTATCAATGACTGAAGGATAGGGATTAATAGTATGATTCGAAGAATTATGCATGGATATGAAAAACCACGCTGGCTCCCCAATGGTGATGTGGCTGCCCTGGCACTCGAGGCGCAGGCGTAGCGCGTCAGAATCCGGTTCTGCATTCGCGATGGCAACGCTCATCGCGAGCACGAGGAGAGCTTCGCACGTCTTGAAGAGCAGTGACATGACGCTCATTTCAATTTCTCCCGTAGAGGTCGACGGCAGCGATCTTGCGCAGACCGGTACCGCTGAATTGCAGCGCGTCGAGCTCCGCCTGCGTGTCCGCCGTACCCATGGCGACATAGCTCATCAGCGGCCCATCGCTCAGGTTGTCTTGCAAGCGGAATTGGTGAGCGATTTCGTGAACCGCCGTCAATGCCCAAGCGTCGGTTTCGGAGGTGGTGACTCCCGCCCACGGGTCCCTGATGACGTCGCGCACCGTCTCGCGGTACACAAGCGCGTATGGGCCGGCATCCCCTCGCCCGCCGATCCCACCGTCGTGTTCCTCTGCATAAGGATCGTTGTCGAGGTCCACGCGCCCCTGATAGGCTCCCAGGATGTAGGCGACCCAGAAATCGGACGAGGACGGAGCCTGCTTATTGGCTCGCACGAGATCATCTTTTTCCTTGATTTCGTTCTCCAGGGTCCCCAGCGTCCCCACATTGAGCTTGAGCGGTGCTGTCGGAGGCGAGGTCGGTCTTGGTGGTGTCGACGCGCACGCAGGCGAACAGGAACCGCGACGCCATCAGGCTGAGGTCGGGGATCATGTCCGTTGCGGTGACCGCGTGCGCCACGTCGTCGTCGACGAGATCGCGAAAGGTATCCGCCGTCGCCGGCACCGGATAGTGCACCACGATCCGCGAGCCGGGTCCGGTGGTGTTCGCCGCAACCGTGTCGGTCTTCAGCAGGGTTTCCCCCTCGTAGAGCGCGATCGCGCCGCCCGAGAACTGATCGGTGCCACCAGGTTCATCGATCTCGACGCCGATGGTCATCGTCAAGTCGGCCTTCTCCGTGATCGCGCCCGCCGGGATCCGGCTCGGGCCCGGCTCCTGGGTAAGAATCGGTTCCGCCATGGTGTCCCGCTCCCCGTACAGCGTTCGCCACACGGTCAGCGTCGGGGTGCGGAAGGCCTCGCCCACCGGCGCCCCGGTCTCCGCGACCACCAGCGTCACCCCGTCGGCCGCGAAGCCGATTCCTGCGACGTACTCCTGGCTGGTGTGCGCCACCACCGCGAAATT
>JACPHN010000163.1 GCA_016188575.1 Candidatus Schekmanbacteria bacterium | reverse complement strand
ACGTGCGGGTGAGCGATGCGCAGCAACGCCGCGAGCTCCGCCTGGAGGCGATTGGTGGCCCAGGCGCGGCGGTCACCGCTGCCGCCATCGCCGCCGCCCGAGCAGCGCAGCGCCTTCAGCGCCACGGGGCGGTTTTCCCACGTATCGGTGGCGCGGTAGACCACGGCCATGCCCCCCGACCCGATCGGCGTGAGGTCGCGGTAGCGGTCAGCGACGATCGCGGGTAGAAAGTCTTCCTCGACAGCAGGCGCGCTGCCGGCCGCCGGTATCCACAGGCGCCTGTCCTCGTCGTCGTCGAGAAATCCGCGCAGAAAAGCTCTGATGCCGGGGGTGTCGGGAGCGCTCATCCATTCCTGTATTTCATGTCTGCAATCACGCCGCTGCCCCTGAGGTCAGGCGGGATCCGCCGCCTGCGGGGAGGGACGGAGGGGGGCGCCGTCGCTTCGACCTCACACTGGCGGTGGATTCAGTGCGCCGCGGGCTCTGGCAAGGGCTTTGGCGGGGCAGTACCATCAGCGCCGAGCGTCCCGTGCACTGTGCCGCAAAGAGGTTGCAAAATGGCCGAAATGCGCCGTCTGTTCTTCTGGCGCCACCTGCGATCCGAGATGAGCGCACACATTCTCTACGCCCACCGTGGCGCTCAATCTCGCAGTGGCCGGGGCCTGTCGTTCTGGTTTGTGCCGCTGTCGGCGAGCGTGTCCGAGCTCCCCATGGAAGATCGCGAGCTGCCGGTGATGTTCAAGGCACGGTCGCGCGACTTCCAGGAGGTGAGCGTGCAGGGTGTCCTGACCTGGCGGGTCACGGATCCCGCAAAGCTGGCGGCTCGCATCGACTTCACCATCGACCTGGCGACGGGTCAATGGCGCAAGCAGCCGCTCGAGAAGATCGCGCAGTTGCTCACCGAGCAAGCCAACCAGCTCGCCTGGACGTATCTGGCGGGCACGGATCTCGCGGACGCCCTGGTTTCGGCCGGGCGCCGCGTGCGCGAGCTGTTGGCGGAGCGCCTGGCAGCGGAGGCCGATCTGGTGGGGCTAGGAATTGAGATCGTCAGCGTCGCCATTACCGCCACGCGGCCAACCGCCGAGGTCGAGCGCGCGCTGCAAATGCCGGCCCGAGAAGCGATTCAGCAGCTCGCCGACAAGGCGACGTTCGCGCGCCGGGCCGTTGCCGTCGAACGCGAGCGGGCGATTGCTGAAAACGAGCTGCAGAACAAGATCGAGCTGGCGAAGCGCGAACAGGTATTGATCGACCAGGAGGCGCTCAACGAGATGCGGCGCGCCCAGGAGGCCGCCGCCCGCCAGCGCGTCGGCGCGGCCGCTGACGCCGATTGTGCCCGCCTGCAGGAGGCGTCACGCGCCGACGCCGAGCGCACCCGCGCCGATTTGTACCGGAATCTCCCCCCCCACGTGCTGCTCGGGCTCGTCGCCCGCGACCTTCCCGGAGGCCTGCCGGCGGTCGAGCACCTGGCCATCACTCCGGACCTCCTGGGGCCGGCACTGGCGCGGCTGGCGCGGGATTCGGAAACGCGCGCGCCCGCCGACCAAAAGGAGGCATGAGCGGTGAGGTGCGCCGGCGCCTGAGCGCACGCGCGCCGCCGCCCGGCGCCACACCGCATCCACATCGCCAGAGAGGGACCCGGCATGGTACCGCGCGTCGTCACCATCTTTCGCCCCACGGAGCACGACGCTCTGCTGGTCGCACACGGCTCGCGCGGCAACGCGGCGTTTTTCCTCGCACAGCGCGGGCGCAGCCTGGAAGAGGTCAGGGCGCGGCATGCCGCTCAACAGGAGGCGCTGGCGCGCGTATCTCGTGCCGTGCCAGCAAAGTGGCGCCGGGTGCTCATCGCGCGCCAGGATGTGGACCGCTTTCTGTTCGAGCCCGATGACATCGTCGTCGCCGTCGGCCAGGATGGGCTTGCCGCCAACACCGCGAAGTATCTGTCCGGCCAGCCTGTCATTGGCATCAACCCCGATCCCGCGAGCTACGAAGGGGTGCTCGTCCCGCACGCGCCGGCAGCGCTCGCCGGTCTGCTGCGGTCTGTGGCCGAAGGGCGAGCCCACACCGAAGCCCGGACCATGGTCATGGCACAGGCAGATGACGGTCAGACGTTGTTGGCGCTCAACGAGGTATACGTCGGGCACCGGTCTCACCAGTCCGCCCGCTACGTGCTGCAGTGGCAAGACGCCACCGAACGGCAATCCTCCTCAGGACTGATCGTCGCCTCGGGCACGGGAGCAACGGGCTGGGCGCGGTCGCTCCATCGGGCAACGCAGTGTCCGCTGGCGATGCCGGCGCCGACCGCGGCCGCGCTGGCGTTTTTCGTGCGCGAGGCGTGGCCGAGCGTGCGCACGGGCGCCTCCGTCACCATGGGCATCATTACCACGGGCGACGTCCTGGTGTTGCTTTGTGAGATGGAGACCGATGGAGTCGTATTTGGCGATGGACTGGAGTCGGATCGGCTCGAGCTGCGGTGGGGGCAGCGGCTGTTCGTCGGCGTGGCGCCAACCACGCTCAACTTGGTGGTGTGAGCTTCGCCGCGCGCGCCGGCGATGGCGCCGCCGGTCAGCGCCCCAAGGTGTCGATCTGGTCCACCACGTGCTCCGCGCAGGGCATGGCGCTGGTGAAGCCCGGCGAGACCGCGTTCAACACGTGCAAGGCGCGGCCACTCCCGCGGACAATGAAGTCCATCTCCAGGGCCGTGCCGCGGCGCGCGACGAGCTGAGCGCGGATGCCGCTCGTGCCCCAGGCCGCGAAGGCAGCGAGACTCAGACCGTCAACAAGCTCGCCCGCCGCCGCAAGCAACTGGCGGCGGTGCGCGAGCCGCAACTCCCGCAGCGCCAGCCGGCGATACGATCGCCCCCCTCTGAGGAGCAGCCGCATACCCGTAAGCGCCACGGACAGGAGCACCGAGAGCGACATCACCGGCCGTTCCGCGCGCCGTTCCAGCCAGCACACGGGCAACGCGGTCGGACCCAGCCTGAGCTGGCCGTGCACATCGATCGTGGTGTGGACACCGAGGAAAGGCATCTCCAGGTCCGGCACCGGGTACACGTGGACGCGGTGCGGAGCGGCGGCCGCGGAGCCGACCAGATAGCGACCCTCAAAGGGCAACACCCGCCATTCCGCGCCGACGCCGAAGGCGTGGGCCAGACCCAGCGCCCGGGCGCCGGCGCAGTTGATGGCGTAGCCCGCGCTGATGCGGCCCGCCGACGTTACCAGCTCGCCCGCCGCCCCACCGGGCCCACGAACCGCCTCTCCACAGCGTACCTCGACGCCCTCCGCGGCCGCGTCCGCCGCCAGCGCCGCGCAAACCGCCGCCGGATCGACGGCGCTGGTCGACGGCGAGAACAACGCCCGTTCGCAGGTCTTCACGTTTGGTTCGAGGCGCCGGGCCTCCATCGCGGAAACCTCGGTCAAGGGCACCCCGTTCTTGCTCGCCCGCTCCAGCAGGAGGGGAAACTGCGCGAGGTCAGCGGCTCCACGCGCGACCACCAGCTTCCCGCAGCGGTTGATCGGCAATCCACGTGCCAGGCAGTACTCCGTGAGCGCCTCGTTTCCGCGCCGGCAGAAGCGGGCCTTGAGGCTGTCGGCGCTGTAGTAGAAGCCGGCGTGGAGAACACCGCTGTTGCGGCCGCTGGCGTGCAGGCCGCAGCGCGGCTCTCTCTCGAAAAGGCAGACGCGACAATCGCGATACCGGCGTTTCAGCTCGCGCGCCACGCACAGGCCGACGATGCCGCCGCCAACGACCGCGAAGTCCGGGCTGCGCACGCTGCTCCCGCCCGTTCAGCGCTCGCCGAGCACCGCGATCAGCTCGATTTCGATTTCGGCCCCGCGCGGCAGATTGGCGACCTCGACGGTCGCCCGTGCCGGCGTCGGCTCTGGAAAGTGCGCCGCATAGATTTCGTTGACCGTCGCGAACTGCCGCATGTCGGTCAAGAAGATCGTCGTCTTCACGACGTCCTCGAAGGAGGCGCCAGCAGCTCCGAGCACCGCCTGCAAGTTCTTGAGCACCTGCCTGGTCTGCGCCGGCAGCCCGCCATCCACGACCTCTCGCGTCGCCGGATCGATGCCCAACTGACCAGAAACAAAGATCAGGCTACCGAATTTGATCGCCTGCGTGTACGGTCCAATCGCCTCGGGAGCCGCGGTCGTGCAAATCGCTTCTTTTCTCATGTCGCATTCCCCGTGAAAGCACAGTTGCCGCGAGCACTCGCCGGTTGGTTCAAAGAAACAGCAACCGGTGGTCCTGTAGTAGCATCGCGCGACCCCCTTCGCAATTGGCCGGGGGTCGGGCTATTCTCCACGACACCGCCGGCGTCGTCGGGGCGCGGGCCGAGGAACGACGCGACATGAGCATCCCGCCGAGCTCGCAAGCCGATTCGTGGTATCTGAGCGGTCTGTGCTTCACGTGCACGCGCTGCGGAAATTGTTGCCGCGGCGGCGCGGGCTACGTCTTCGTCGATCGGGTGGCACTGAAGAGGATCGCAAGGCGACTCGGGCTGTCCACTTCCGACTTCGGTAGGCGCTTCCTGCGGCGCGTCGGCGACCGGCTGAGCTTGCTCGAGAAAGCGAACGGCGACTGCATATTTTGGGACGGCGGGTGCACCATCTACGAGGCGCGGCCGCTGCAGTGCCGCACCTATCCATTCTGGAGCGGAAACCTCCAGAGCCCGGAGCTGTGGACGATGACCGCGGCCGAATGTCCGGGCATCGGGCAGGGCGAGCGATTTTCCTACGCCGCGATCGAGCTCGTGCGCACCGGCCGGGCTGACGCGGCCAGCGAGCATGACGAAACTGCGGAGGCTGACCATGACGGTACGGACTGAAACCCGTGGAGCGATCACGACGATCATCCTGAACCGGCCCGAGGCGCGCAACGCGATCGACCCGCCAACCGCGGAGGCGTTGCGGCTCGCTTTTTCCGCTTTCGATGCCGACGACCGCGCCCGCGTCGCGGTGCTCTACGGCGCGGGCGGCACCTTTTGCGCGGGTGCCGATCTCAGGGCGATCGCGACCGGAAAGGTCCCCGACCTGACTCCTGATGGCGCGGGTCCGCTCGGCCCGACGCGCATGATGCTGACGAAACCGGTGATCGCGGCCGTGTCGGGTCACGCGGTGGCGGGCGGGCTCGAGCTCGCCCTCTGGTGCGACCTTCGCGTCGCGGAGGAAAGCGCAGTCTTTGGGGTCTTTTGCCGCCGCTTTGGCGTTCCGCTCATGGACGGCGGGACCGTGCGTTTGCCGCGACTCATCGGCCAGTCACGAGCTCTGGACATGATTCTCACGGGCCGCGGCGTTGGTGCGGCGGAAGCCCTGACGTTCGGTCTGGTAAACCGCGTAGTCGCGAACGGCACCGCGCGAGAGGCGGCGGAGGAGCTCGCGGAGCAGCTTGCGAGCCTCCCTCAGCGGACCATGCTCGGAGATCGGCAGGCCGCCTATGAGCAATGGTCGCTACCGGTGGCCGCGGCCCTGCGCCTGGAATTCGAGGTGGGTCTGCGGTCGCTGCAGGCTGGCGAGTTTTCGGCCGGGGCGCAGCGCTTTAGCGACGGCTCCGGGCGACACGGCCAGCCGGAATGAGCGCGAGGGGACGTGCGTGACGACCTCGGGTCGACCTTCCCCCGGCGAGCAGCGGTCCCTTTTCAGCGGCCGCGCCGCGGAACCCGAACCGGCGGCACCACTGCCGGACTCCCCCGCCGCCGCCCCCGCCCCCGCCCCCGGGCCGGCACGGCGCGCGCACGAGGAAGTGGAGCTACCCCTCGCCGAACGGCTACGACCGCGCTCACTCACAGACGTTGTCGGCCATGCGGAGCTGCTCGCTCCGGGGAAACCCCTGCACGAGCTGCTGGCGCGCGGCAAGCTGTGCAGCGCCGTGTTTTGGGGGCCGCCAGGCTGCGGCAAAACGACCCTGGCGCGCCTGCTCGGGCAGCGCCGGGAGATCCGATTCATGGCGCGTAGCGCGGTGCTGTCGGGCACGGCCGAGGTCAAGCAGATCATGCAGGAGGCGGCCGCCGAGCGGCAGCGGGGCGGGCGAAAGACCGTCCTCTTCCTGGATGAGATCCACCGCTTCAACCGCGCCCAGCAGGACGCCTTCCTGCCCTTTGTCGAACGCGGTGACGTCTGTCTCATCGGTGCGACCACGGAAAACCCGTCGTTTTCTCTAAATTCGGCACTGCTCTCCCGCATGCGCGTGTTCGTTCTGGCGCCGCTGTCCCCGGCGGACGTGCAGGTGTTGCTGCGCCGCGCCCTGGACGAGCTGGCGCGGCGCTACCCGCCCGGCAAGCTGGGTGCGGCCGACGAGGCCCTGGGCGCGCTGGCGGTCGCGGTGGCGGGTGATGCGCGGCGCGCGCTGACCGCGCTGGAGATTGCCGCCGCCATCGCTGTCGAGAAGGACGCGGAAATCTCCCTGGACTTGCTCACGGCGGCGCTCGGGCAGGCGCTGCGCTATGACCGCGCCGGAGAAGAGCACTTCAACCTGATCAGCGCCGTCCACAAGAGCATACGCAACTCCGACGCCGATGCTGCGGTCTACTGGACGGTGCGCATGCTGGCAGCCGGTGACGATCCGCTCTACATCGCTCGCCGCCTGGTGCGCATCGCGAGTGAGGATGTCGGCCTCGCCGATCCCGCGGCCCTGGGCGTGGCCATCGCCGCACGCGATACCTACCAGTTTCTCGGGAGCCCAGAAGGCGAGCTCGCGCTGGTGCAGCTCGCCATTTACCTGGCGCATGCGCCGAAAAGCAACGCCGCCTACCTCGCCGAGAAGGCCGCGCGCGCCGACGTCGAGCGCCATGGCGCGCTGCCGGTCCCGCGGCATCTGCGAAACGCCGTCACCAAGCTGATGCAGAGCGCGGGGTATGGAGTCGGCTACACGTACGCCCATGATCTGTCCGCAGGGGTAGCAGACATGACGTGCCTCCCCGACGAGCTCGCCGAGCAGCACTATTACGCGCCGACCAATCGGGGATTTGAAGGCAAGCTGCTTGCCCGCGCCCAGGCGATTGCCGAGGCGCGAGCGGCCCAGCGCCGGCAAGATGCCGGTGACGCCTGAATCCCCCGCAGGGTCGACTGCAAGCTGTGCCCCCCACCTCACCTCCCCGCAAGCAGGCGGAGGGACAGTCGGGGGGAAAGCGGCCGCTACTCCCGATCGACCGCCGGCTCCTGCGGCTCGATCAGGGCAGCTCGCGGAAAGGTCAAGATGACCTTCGTTCCCTGGCCTTCCGCAGATTCCAGCCGCAGCGTTCCGCCGATCGCCGCCATGATGTCGCGGCAGACGGGCAAGCCGAGCCCGGTCCCCTTCCCAGGCGCCTTGGTCGTAAACAAGGGCTCGAAAGCTCGCGCGCGGACGGCTTCCGACATCCCAACGCCAGTGTCGCTGATCTCGACGCGGGCGCCGTCTTCCTCCATCTCCAGCGTGATCTCGAGCGCCCCGCCCTCGGGCATCGCGTCGAAGGCGTTGATAAACAGGTTGACGAAAACGCGGACGAGGTAGTCCTCGACCATGTGGACCTTGGGGACGGCTGTGGCGACGCGGACCACGATCGATGTCCGCGCGGCGCGGGCGTCGTAGCGGACCATGCGCATCGCGTCCTGGATCGCCAGCGGAATGTCGACGGCGGCAGCTCGTTCGGATCGACGCCGCGCAAACCCCGTCATTTCCTCGACCGTCCGGGCCATGCGCTCGACCTGCTCCTCCAGAATGGACAGAGACTGCGCTACCTCTTGAGGGACTTTTTCGTCCTTCAGGAGCGCCAACTCGATGAGGATCGACGACAGCGGATTGGCGATGTCGTGCGCGATCCCCGCCGCGAGCACGCCCAGCGACGCCAGCTTCTCCTGTTCGCGGAGATTCGCTTCGAACGACTTGACGGCAGTGACATCGCGCGCTACCACCAGGGCAGAGGACACCTCGCCCTGTCGATTCCAGATCGGATAGGAGTCGACGGCGAATACCTGCCCCGTCTTTGGGTCGCACCGTTCGACCTTGTTGACGATGCTCTCGCGAGCGCGCATGGCGTCGACGGCCACGCACTCGTCAGGGCTGGCAGCAGCGGTCCCGGGAAACGCCGTACACGGCTCACCGACGAGCGCACTGCCGCCGCTGATCGACATTGCCATGCGATTGGCGCGCACGATACGACAACCCGAATCGACGATGACAACCGCGTACGGAAGCACGTCGAAGAGGGTTTCAGAGAACACATTGGCCTCTTGGAGCTCCACGGTTCGCGCGACTACGGTCGTGCGAAGATCGCCGTACGCCACGCGAATGAGGTGATCGTATCGCCGCATGCGCAGCCACAGCAGGACGAACACGAACGTACCGGTGGCCACCGCGACGCCAGCGCCAACCCAGGTGTGCAAAACCCGCAGGAGATCGGGCGACAGCCAGCTCTCCAGCCATCGCTGCTCGACAAAGACGTAGAGGAGAAACGCTCCAAGGATGAGCAGTGAGCCCACCGTAGAGAGCACAAACCAGCTCGCCAACCAGCCGGTCTCGGTCAGCGTCAAGGGGAGCTCGGGGTATCCCGCCGACTCCGCCCCCTTTTGGACCCGCACAAGTCGCGACGAATGGTCCATTGCGAGCCCACCTCACCCGCGCTCGGCGGCCGCGACGACTACTTGCTGACCTCTCATCGGCTGCCTCCGCCTGCCTGCCACTCAATATCCACTGCTCGCCGCGCACCCAAGCAATGGTGTCGCGCGCCAGCGCCACTTCCGCAGCGTTTCTGCCAGCCTCACACGGTCCCCGCGTAGTGGATATATACCTGCCGGGAGGAGGATGCAAGCGGCTCGAGCTTTCTGCGCACCGCTCTCGTGCCGGGCCGCAGTCTGCGCCTCTCGAAGCCGATGCTCCTGGAAGATTGCCCATACATGACTCGTTGCATCGACGCCGCGGGTCGTGGGCCCAAAGACCCACTTCGGCAACGGCTCGCCGCCAGGCCGCGTATGGCCTCCGCCCTGGATCGTGTACAGCTCGACGGCCGCGTCGTCGGCACAATCCGTATACTCGCGTCGGGTAACATCGGCTCCCACCGCCGATTCGACCGGATCGGGCCGACAGCGATTCCGTCGGGCCCAGCTCTCCACCGCTTCCGCGACGTCGGGAAACACGGTGGGGCCTACCCACGGCGTGTCACCCTCGTAGGGAACCGCTCGGTCGGCTGTTCCGTGAAAGGCGATCACGGGAAGCGGTCGGCGTCTTGGCACCAGCTCCACGGCAGCGTCCGCGCCGCTACCACCATGCCGACCGCCGCGATGCGATCGGACAACCTGCAGGCGAGCACGAATGCCATGCCGCCGCCCCCCGAAAGTCCGTCGGCGTAGATCCTCCTCGGGTCGATGTTGTAAGCTCGCTCCAAGACGTCGATCAGGTCCGAGATGAGCTGGACTTCCTTCCTGAGACTGGCGTCCGGGCGCACGATACGCCAGGCCCGAGAAATCGACTTGGCGAACCCGGAGGGTAGGCCACGATGAACCCATGGCGCTCGGCCAGCTCGTTCCACCTGCTAACGTCCCTCTGCAGCGCCGGCCAGACTCCGAGGCCGTGCGTGCTGGGGACGAGCGGCGCCGGGCTCGTGGCATCATAACTCGTCGGGACAAAAAGCAAGTGCTGTCGCTCCTCGCCCGAGGAGAAGATTGAACCGCTGTTGCGGCTCCGAACGTATAACGAAACTGCTTCGGCGAGAGCCACCAACAGCGGCAGCATGACAAGCGTGAGGACCGCGGCGACGACTCGCTTCCTGCTCTCCCTCGCTGTGGCCGTCCGCTACCAGTTCCAGCCAATAGCGGATCTGGCCAACGCCGTGGGCGGCAGCTAGCTTTCCCGCCTCGCGCCACAACGCCTCCGGCAGGGACCGGCCGGGGACCCGGCTCCGGCGCCACGCCTTGATTTCCCCGCGCAGACTGACGACCGCCAACGGCAAGACTGAGTCACGCTTCCTGTCCTATGTATCCTCCGAGAATTCGGCAACTTCGGGAACAACACCATATCCGGGTGCCGTGCCGCTTCTCATGCACGCTTGCCGAGAGCTTACCGTGCAGAAGACGCCCGGAGGATCGCAGCGGCGCGCAAGTCGGGTCGCGCCGAACCTGTTGGCACTCGGCGGCTGAGTCGGTCTCCTCTGGGGCCGCGCCGCGGTCGTCCGCGAGCGACGCTCCTCGCTCATGGCGTATCGTCACGGGCAAACAGCGTGATGCCGCCGCCGGCCGCGAGCGATGCGGCTTTCAGCGCCGCCACCTCCTCGTCCAGCGCCTGGCGACCCGGCCAGGCATCGGCGCCACGCGGCACCAGCGGTTCCTCGGTGAGGAATTCGGAGGTGTCGATGCAGCCGAGGCTCGGGGTGTCGGAGCAGTCGCGCACCATCGCCGCGATCTCCGCAGGGTCAGTCGTGCCCCAGTAGTTGAATTTGGCGGAAGTCTTGACCGGATAGGAGCCGGTGACGCCGTGAATCACGGGGATGCCGTTGCCGACGAAAATGTTGCGACCTCGGCTGCCAAGTGTGCCCCCGCCGAGATCCCCGGGCCCGCTGTAGCGCATCGGGTGGCCGCCGGCGAGTGCCCCGTCGATGTTGTCGCGAAACTCGTTGTCCTCGACGAGCCCCAGGCCGCCGCCGTCGACCCAGTAGTCGATCGCCAGCCCGCGCGTGTCGTTGATCCGGTTGGCTACGACCTCACTAATGCCGAAGTAGGCGGTGACGGCAGTGTTGCCGCAGTCCAGGATGTCGTTATACGCCAGACGGCTGAAGCTCTGGCCTTTTTTCACGGCCGCACCTCCGCTGCCGCCGCATGCGAACACATTGCCTTCCAGGATCCATGCGATGTTCGCCTCGACGCCCGTACCTGTAAAGCGACTTCCGTACGCGCTGACGGACACAACCCCATATATTCCACCATTCTCGAAGCCCAGGTTCCTTGCAATAAAACCGGACCCTCCGTCCACGCCACGTTCTATGATTGTCCTGTTACTGGATTCTCCGATGAACGTGAGATCGGAAATGTCCCTGGCGTCGATCTTCTCTCCGTAACGCCCGTTGGGAATAAAAATGACGTCTCCCTGCTTGGCGTCGTTCACCGCCGTCTGAATGGATGAATAGTCTCCCTGGCCGTTCAGGGTAATCCCCCGACCAGCGGTGTCGTCGCAAGTCCAAGATACGGTCATGCCCGCGGCGGTGAGCGCTGCCACTGCGAAGCGCGCCTTGCATCTACCAGCCATGGGCCTTCACCTCCGGCAGATGCGCCTCGCGCACGTGGTCCAGGTACATCTCGGCGACCTCAGGCGTTGGCGCATCCCCCGGATCGGGGTCGGTGACGCCGCGCCAGAAGAAGTCGTAGATGTCGGCCGCGGGCGTGATCGCCTCGGCGTCCTCGTAGGTGCAGCCGCCCGCGGGATACGGCGCGGGCGCGGCAAACGGTGGCAGGGTAGCCGGCTCGATGTTGGTGCCTTCGTACCATTCGTTGAATTCGGTGATCCCCACGTAGTCGGGGTCATACTTCAGGGTCAGCGCGAAGAAATCATCGAAGAAGGCGAATTCGTCACCGCAGGGGCTCACGTAGCGGACATCGTCGGGAGCCTCCGCGCCCCAGGAAGGGTCGTCCCATGGCGGCGCGGCCGAGGCGTCGTAGTGGCGCCCGATGCGCTCGATTCTCGTACGGTCGTGGCTTGCCGCCCGGGTCTTGTCGAAGCCCGCGGCGTAGGTAGGGATCCACAGCAGCGGCGACGGCGCGTAAACGTCGCGGAAGTCACGAAAAGCGAGATCAGCACGATCAAACGGACGTTCGTCGCGCCGGATTTGGTTGGGGCCTACATGCAACGGCGCGTAGTGATTCAATCCCGCGAATCCCCCGTCGCGGAGGTACTCCGGCGGCACCGCCTGCGCTGTCACATTCGCCCGGAACCGCCCCCGCAAGGTCGCCAGGTGTGGGCACCACGCTGGGTTCGCCGGGTCGTCGGCGGCCAGCGTACAGTCGCAGGTGCCGCCGGCGCCGGTCGGGCACGCCGGAATCTGGGGCACGACCGGCTCCAGCCCGAACCGCTGGGTCGCGAAGGTCACGAACAGCGGCATGCCCGCGCGGCTGATATCGTAGAAGAGCCCATCCTGGTGCCCGTAGGTATGGAGCACTCCCTTCTGCTCCCGGACCACGTGGCACGGCGACTTGTAGGGCGGGTCCACGGTCGCGTCCACGAGAAACGCGGTGGCAATCCCTTTTTCCGCGAGCAGCGCGATCAGCGTCTCGATGTCGGTGTCGAAGCCGGGCGACGGCCCCGACCCCTGGATCGGGTCCGTCTCCGCCTGCTGCACCGGGCGGCAGGCGCCGAAGTCGCCGATCGCGCCGGAGATATCGCCGCCGGTGACGGGATCGGCCGGGTCCGGCCCCTTGCCCACCCAGGAGTAAATCACCGTCCCGGCGCCCGACTGCGCGATCCAGTCGGCGTGCCGTTGCAACAACGCGGTGCGCTGCTCCGCGCTCACCCCGAATTCGGCACTGCGCATCGAGCTGACGTAGTGGCCCACGTTCGGGTCGGTCAACACCCACGGGTAGAAGGCCGCGCCGAGGTTGCGCGGGTAATCGCGGATGACCGGCGGGTCGACCTCGAGGTTGTCCGCTCCCCAGGTGTGCGGGTAATACCAGCCGTGGTAGTGGAGCATGAGCCGCCGCGGGTTGGTCTCGACCCGCGGGTCGTGCTCGGTCGCCAGCGAACGCAGCACCAGCCGCGTCGTTCTGGTGCCGCCGTCGAGTGGCACAAAGCGCGCCACCACCCGGTCGATCGACTGCCACGCCGGGTCGGCGGCGACGTGACGGCGGCTCTCTTCCGCCGGCACGCCCGGCTCACCCTCGCGCCGCAAGAGGAATTCGCGCTTCGGCAACACCAACAGCTTGCGGCCGCGCAGCCAGCCGGGCACTGTAGCCGACAGTGCCACGCGCTGGGGATTGGGCTCGCCGCCCGCAACCGCCGCCGGGTCGCGGTCGACCATCTCCACCGACACCAGCGCCGACTCCGGCATGGGCTCCTGGGCGTCGAGGCTTTCGAGGTCCAGCAGCACCGCGTTGCCGGCGGAAAGGTCCAGAGGCGGGTCCGGTGCCAGGCGAATCGCGGGCGCGAGCTCATCGTCCGCGAAGTCGATGGCCACCTGCAGGCCGTCCGCCTGGCCCTGCTCGCCGAGGTTGGCGGTCAGGGTTACCAGCGCCGAGCCGGTGTCCTCGGGCTGCCAGAGCGCGGGGTCGCTGAAATCCGAGATCAGCTCGCCCTGCGCGCCGCCGGGAATCGGACCGTCGACGCGGGCGGAAACCGGCTCGCCGCGGGTACAGGTGCCGTCCGCGTAGCAGGCGGACAGGACGTAGGTGACCACGGGGTCGAGCGGGTCGAGCTCCAAGGATTCGATGGCGCTGTCGACGAAAGTGGTGGTGAGGCGGTTGGCGCTGGTGAACACGGTGGCGTCCACGGCGAAGGCGTCGACGCGCGCCGCCGGGGCACCTGCGCGCGCGGCCAGGGCGGCCGACGCCGCCAGCGCCGACAATAACAACACCCGGCAGGGGCGCGATTCGGCGCGCCACAATTGCCGTCCACACGATGATTGGGCCGAGAATGACGCCCCGCGCTGACCGGGCGCGATGAATCGCGCCCCCTCCGAAACGGCGCGCCGCGGCCCTGACTTCCCGCCTCGGCGCCCCGCGGCGACCGCCGCCCCCACGGCCGCGATCGCCGCCACCAGCCAGCCGCTCCCGAGCGCGGGCGCCGGGGTGCCGATCGTCCGCACCAGCACGTAGCGACTGACCCGGCGGTCGGCGCTCGGGGTCCAGGCCGCGCCGACGGCCCCCTGATGCGCGAACGCGACGCGCAGCTCCGGCCGCGGCGGCGCCGGCGCCGGCGGCGCGGTCGGCGTCGGCGTCGCGGTCGCGGGGATCTCGTGCCTCGGGAAGCGGATCTCGTCCACGAAGGCGATTCCCTCCGCCGCGGATTCCGTGGCCCCACGGGTATAGGTGAACGTCAGCGTCCGCCGGCCTCGGGCCACCGTGACCACCTTCTCGTCCCAGTCCTCGATGCCCTCCACGCTGCCCCGGGAAATACCGTGCTGCCCCGGGAAATACCGTCGATCAGGAAGGCGAAGCTGTCGCCGGGCGGCATGTCGGTCTTGGCGAAGAAGCGGATCCGTTCGTTCTCCAGCATGTCCAGCGTCACCGCGACCGCCGCGGTCTCCTCCGGCTGCAGGTAGGCCGAACGCAGCGTCAGCGCGCCGTGGTGGCTCTCGGCAGCGGTGCCGTACCAGGCGCCGAGCGGTGAGGTTTGCCAGGGATACTCGGATTCCTCGAGGCCGCCCGACTCGAAGCTCTCGGCGGGGGTGGGCGTCGGCGTCGGGGTCACCGTGGGGGTGCGCGTCACCGTAGGCGTGCCGGTCACGGTCGGCGTGCGGGTGGCGGTGGGAGTGCGGGTCGCGGTCGGCGTCCGGGTGGCGGTGGGGGTGCGGGTGGCGGAGGGGGTGCGGGTGGCGGAGGGAGTGCGAGTGGCGCTCGTGGTGGGCGTCGCGGTCACGGTGCGCGTCGGGCTGGCGGTCGGCGTCGCGGTGGGGCTTGGCGACGCATCAGGCGTGGCCGTGGCAGTCGCGGTGGCCGCGAGCACCGACACCGGCGACCCGGTCAGCGCCAGGAGCAGAAGCCCCCCTCGAAAAACGCAGTGCCACGCCATTAAGCCACCTTGCTCGCATCGCCATGCCTCCAGGGTTTCAGTACCCATCGCACCTTCAATCCTATGCGGGCGCGGGCCCGAACGCAACCCGCGGCCCGCGGCGCGGCATGGCCACGCGGTCCGGCTGGGCGACACTGTGGTGTGCCCGTGGCGGTAGCGGCGCGAAGATGCGGGCCGGAGGCCTGCGCACCCGCTCAGGCCGATGTAGAGACTTCGCACGAGCTGCTTCCACGCAGATGACATGAGACCCGACAGGACGAACAGCCCGATTCCGATCGCGCGGAGTACGCCGGCCATCTCGACGACATCATGCACCAGGTCGATCGCTACCCACGAGGTGCCGGAGAGCCGCAAGGCGAACGGTAGGAAGACGAGGACCAGGAGCCACGCGGCCAGGGTGCTCCAAATGGTCGCCTTGAGCTTCGTGGCGACGAGTGACGCGCTGGTCAGCGGCGCGTGGCGACGAAGGGAGTCAGCTCATAGGCATCGCTCCCGTCTGGACTCGATCGACTGACCGTCACGGCGACGAAGGTCGCCATGAAGGGGGGGAAGCAGCACGACGGCGAGCGTCTCGCGGACGATGACAGGGATGTCGCTGAAGACGAAGAGCAAAAACAGCTCAAACGGTAGCAGCATCCCTACCAGCGCGGGAAGGGAGCGGCCATGCCGTCGGCACTCGAACCACACCTGGGCGCTGGCGGCTGAGGAATTCGGTCTCGCTGCTTCTGCAGGTCATCCGCGATTCGTCCGCTCCGTGTAGATGCTCTCCGCCAATCGGCCATGGCGAGAACGTGCAACTGCTAAGCAGGCGGCGAGATACGCGACGGGAAGGTGCGGGACGAGAATCGCAAGCATCACGGCCTCCGGAACCTGGTAGTACAGTGCTAGCAGACCGGAGGCGGCGATTCCAGCGAGCCGCAGAATCGTGACGATCACCCGCAATCCTGGCGACGGGTACGGCATCCACACCAGCGCCTGCGTCCGGGCGAGAAGCACCGCTGCAAACAGGGCCGGCCAGACCAGCGGCCCGACGACTCCGGACGGCCACACCGCGAACAGCCGCGTCGCCAGCCAGAGGATCGCCATGGCGGTTGTGGCGAAGAGCATCGGCCACCCCGCCAGCTCCGGAACCGTCACCGGCAGCGTGAACATGCGAGCAGGGTACATGGATTCGCGTCCGGCCAAATCGCCGCCCAAGCCGAAGCTGAAAACCGCGAGCAAATAAAAGAGAGTCGCCGCCAGAGGCACGACCACCGCGAACGCGAAGCTCCAGGCGTCACCGAGCGGTAGACGATGCGCGACAGGACGCTGAGCCGTGGCTTTTATGATGGCCCTGGTTGCACTACCGTGCTAGCGTAGAATCTACCCTGCACGATCGGTCGGTGGTGCCGCCTGTCCCCGCCGGTTCAGCAGCGCAGAGCCCTCAATGCGCACTTCTGTCAATCCAGAAAAGGTCTACGAGCTGATGCGGGCGCTCGCGCGCGCGGCCCGTGGCCGGGCGCGAGTCTATTTCACCGGGGGGGCGACGGCGGTACTAAAAGGATGGCGGTCCCTGACTATTGACGTCGACCTGCGCTTCGAACCCGAGCGGCCGGAGCTTTTCGCCGCCCTGCCGGCGCTCAAGGAGAAGCTCTGCATCAACGTCGAGATGGCTTCGCCCCAGGATTTCATTCCGCCGCTCCCGGGCTGGACCGACCGCAGCGAGCTCATCTCTACCGAAGGGCCGCTGACGTTCTACCACTATGACTTCTACGCCCAGACGCTGGCGAAGATCGAGCGCGGTCATGCTCAGGACGCGATCGACATCGCCTCCTTCTTTCAGACCGGCCTGGTTGATCCCGAGCGGCTGCTGGCCATCTTCCGGAAGATCGAAGACGACATGCCGCGATACCCAGCGATCGATGTGCCGACCTTTCGCGCGAAGGTCGAGACGGCCGTGGCGTTCGGCCGCGACCCGAGCCGCGGCGATCCTATCATTGACAGCGAGCAGCAACATGGATGAGCCGGAGCTACCGGGGGCAGACCTGGTGCGGGCGGGCCTGGCCGATCTCGAACGCGGCGTGGAGTCTGTCGAAGCGCTGCTCGTGGAGATCGGGGCGCCGCGGCTCCGGCGCCTGGGGGCGAAAATCGTCTGCCTGACGAGCAGCCTGGAGCGCGGCTCGCCAGAGCACCGGCTCTATGCGCGCCTGGAATCCGCGCTCGGTGCCGGGGCCTATTCGCAATACAACGCCTTGCTGCGCCGCCTCGTGAGCTATGAAAGAGCGCTCGAGCTGTACGTTCGGCTGACCAGAGAGGCCGCCACCGATCACGTCCAGTAACCGGGCTGCCAGTCATGGCCGCCGTGCGTTGTCCGGCGTCGGCCGGATGTCGGGTTTCCTCGTATACAAGCTGGGCGTTCGGAGCTGCTTTGCCTGGGTGTCGCACCGCTTTCAACTTCCGGCAAGTGTAAACCACATTCGGCCGACGCCCGTTGTCCGACATTGCGATGCCGGCTCGATCGGCCTCCTTGCCACGCCATTCCGGGAGCGCTTATGTACAGCAGAGAGCGCCCGCGGCAGCCGCTTTGATCCGCGGCGGCGAGGTGTGGCCTGCGCCTGCGCCGGTGAGAAGCGGCCGTCGCGCGCACAGGCGAAATAGAAACCACCGAGAGGTGGCGCGATTGCTATGGCAAGCCGCAGCGAGAGCGAGTGCTGCCGAGGTTGCTGCTCCTGCCCTCCCACGCCACCCCGGTGAGATCGGAAAGGGGCAACGCGCAATGGCGAGCTCGAAAGAAAGCAAGGACGCCGGAGGGCGACGCAAAGGCATCGCGGAGCGAGGGCGCAAGGCCCGAGACGAGCAGGGAGAAAAACGCGAACCGTTGGTCACGGCCGACGAGCTCCGAGCCCTGCTGGGAGCGCCCCAGGCAATCGCAGCAGCGGCTGGGCATGGCGGCAGCGGCGAGGAGACCGCAGAGGGCGGACGGCGGAGATTCCGGCGATTCGCCGGCCATATCCCTGTGCAAGTCCACGTGGGGGGCGAGGTCTACCGGGGAGTTACCGAAGACATTGGGCTCGGCGGCGTGCGACTACACACCGAGGGCAAGGCTCCCGACCACCGGGAGGCGCGGTTGCAGTTGCGGATTCCGCAGCCGCCTGCCGTCGTGGAGGCCCCGGTTCACCTGCTCTGGCATCGCTGCGGTCGCGCGCGGTCGGTCGAAGTCGGTGTGTGCATCGACGCGCTGCGGCCCGAGGACTATCTGGTCCTGTCCCGATATTTCGCGCAGTGGACCGAGGGCGACAGCGACACGTAGAGGCGGCGCCGCGTCACGCCTCCTCCCCGAGCAGGCCCGCGGCGATGCTGCGCAGGACTTCGCGGGAGCGGAGCTCGGCCTGCAGGTGGGCCTCGATGAGAGCGCGCGTCGCATGCTCCCATTGCCGCCGCGTAGCCGTGTCGAGCCGCACGCTCCTGAGTGCCGCACCGCCGAGCGAGAGCGTTCCCCGCATCGCCGCGAGGGTCCCGTGGCTCAGTACCAGGTCTCGGCCAGGGCGCCGCTGGCAGCACAGCGGTGACGGGCAAGTGACGCAGCCGTTTTCAGCGTCGAGGTGAGCGCTCTTCATCGCTGCGCGGCCGCAGGACCTGCAGGCGTCCAGTTGCGGCGCGAAACCCGCCGCGGCCAGCGCCAACAGCTCAAACACCCGGAGAATCTCGAGACACCGGTGGTCGCCCCGCGGCTGTCCCAACGCTTCGTCCATGACCGCGAGCGCGGCGGCGACATGGTCGTACAGCCTCGGCTGCGGGTCATTTTCGATACTGAACCGGACGCCGACTTCGAGGGCGTAGCTCCCCGCCGCCAGGCCGATCGCCGTCTCGCGCAGCCGCGGAAAGTATCGCCGCACCGCGAACTCCCTCACCACCGCGAGTTTTTCGGGGTCCTTCTGATACGCAACGAGCTCCCCCTCGACCAGAATGTCGACTCCGCGCAAGGCGCTCCTGGCGCGGCGGACCCCGCGCACGAGCGCCGACAGCCTTCCCTGGGGCGTCAGAAAGGTGACAATCCTACTCGCCTCGCTAAACGGAACGCTCCCGGCGGGAAACGCCATGACCCGGCACAGGCTCATCGTTGCCGCCGCCGGCACGCGCCGCGGCTACGCTTCGTAGCCGAATCGGCGCAGCGACTGGGCGCTGTCGCGCCAGTTTTTCTCCACGCCGACGGCGAGGTCGAGATACACATGGCGTCCGAGCAAGGCCTCGATGTCGGCTCGAGCACGCGTGCCGATTTCCTTGATCTTCGCGCCGCCCTTGCCGATGAGGATGCCTTTTTGCGAGGTCCGCTCCACAAAAATCGTCGCGTTTACATACGCCTGCGCGCTCGCGTCCTCGGGGATGTCCAGAGCGTCGAGAACCACCGCGGTACAGTACGGCACTTCCTCACGCGTCAGCTCCAGGATCTTCTCGCGAATCAGCTCCGCCGCACGGAATCCATCGTCCTTGTCGGTAACCTGGTCCTCGGGATACCACCGCGGCCCGAGCGGCAGGTAGCGCTGAATGGCTCTCAGCAAGCTGTCCACGTTTTCGCCCGTGAGCGCGGATATCGGCACGATTTCCGCGAACGGAAATCGCTCCATGTAGAGCCTGATCATCGGCAGCAGCAGGCGCTTTCTGATCTTGTCCACCTTGTTGATCGCGAGCAGCTTCTTGGGTGCGTCTCCAGACAGCGCCTGCAGCAACTGAATGATGTACTCGTCCCCCTGGCCGATCCCGGTGCGCAGCACGACGCTCTCGAGGTCCCCGGAGATCGGACTGAGCAGACGCGGGGCCGGCTCGACGATCATGACGACGATGTCGACGTCGGACAGCGAGGAGACCGCAGTTTCGACGAGGATCCGCGTGAGCGCTCGATGCGGGCTGTGGATTCCCGGGGTGTCGACGAAGACGATCTGCGAGTCTTTCTGGTTCTTGATGCCGATGATGCGGTTGCGGGTCGTCTGCGGCACGTGGGAAACAATCGAGACCTTCTCGCCGACCATGCGGTTGAGTAGCGTTGACTTGCCGACGTTGGGGCAGCCTGCCAGCGTGACGAAGCCGGATCTGATGCCCGCAGGCTCGTGCTGTGGCGGATGAAGCTCTGACACGGTGCTCCTCAGCATGGGGCGCCGGCATGAGTGCAGCCGGGAACGCGACGCCCATTCGGACATGGAACGGAGAGTTTCACAGTGTAGCGGCACGGCGCAGAATCGTCAACGGCGTGCCGCCGCTTCTTGCGGTAGCCTGCTCGCGGGCGCCACCGGCCCTCAGGTCGCCAGCAAGAACGCTTGCTCTTGCTGCATGCGCGCCGCTTCCTCGGGGGTGCCGTGATCGAACCCGAGCAGGTGCAGCAGGCCGTGCATCGCAACGGCGCAAATCTCCTGCTCGAGCGGCTGACCGTGCTGCAGCGCATAGCGGGCGCAGACTGCGGGGCAAATCGCCAGGTCGCCGATGGGCATGCGAACCTGTTCCGGGAAGGCGCGGCGCCTCGCATCAAGGCAGGAGACCGCTGCGTCGCGGCTCAGCTTGTCAGGAGCGGGAAAGTCCTCCGTGGCGGGAAACGCGAGGGTATCCGTGGCTTCCGGCTCGTCCCGGTAGCGCGCGTTGAGCGCCGCCATTTCCGCCTCTCCCACCAGCAGCACGCTGATTTCGACGCCGCGCAGCCGCAGCGCGGCCAGCGCGCTCCTGAGGACGCGCTTGAGGCCCGCCACGTCAACGGCAAGCTCCTGCTCGTTGCGCACGGCCACCTTCGGGCGCCTCCCACGGCTGCCCTCGGCGCTCGCTTTCGCTCGCCGTTCCTTCTCGTCCTTTTTCTTGACCTTCCGGCGCTTAGCCATCGACTTCCGGGTTGGGCGCAATCGCGACGCGCTCGCGCGTGCGCACGGTATCCTTGACGCTCTCGTCCAGTGTGGCCGCGAGCACGTCGGCCCTGTCCCCGTCTGCGCCATCGCCATCCCCGTCGTCGCCGTCCCCGTCGTCGCCGTCCGCGCCGGCCACCGCCCCGACGGTTTCCCCGCTTTCGACCGCCTCGGGCGCCTCCGCCGCTGGTTGTTCCGCGCGGCGCTTCTTGCTCTTGTCCGGCTCGAAATCGATTCCCGGGTAGTTCAGACGGTGATGATAGATGCCCGTCAAGACGTGAACCATGGCGTCCTGGATCTTGGACAGGTCGGTGAGCGACAAGGTGCTCAGCTCGAACTGGCCATCCTCGAACTTGTCGGCGACGATGCGGCGCACCAGCCCTTTGAGGCGCGCATGAGTCGGATTGGCGAGCGTGCGGCTCGCGGCCTCGACGGAATCCGCAATCATGATGATCGCCGATTCCTTGGTGCGCGGTCGCGGACCGGGATAGCGGAACTCTTCCTCGTTGACCGCGCGCACCTTGCTGTCGGCGTTCATGCACGCCTTCTTGTAAAAGAAGTAGAGCAGGCTCGTGCCGTGATGCTCGAGGATGATATCGATGATCGGCTCTCCCAGCTTGTATTCGCGAGCGAGCTTCACGCCCTCCTTGACGTGATTGATGATGATACGGGCGCTGAGGTTCGGCTTCAGTTTTTCGTGCGGGTTCTTGCGGCCCGCGAGGTTTTCGACGAAGTAGTGCGGTTTGCTCATCTTGCCGATGTCGTGGTAGTAGGACGCGACGCGCGCGAAGAGCGAGTTTCCGCCGATTGTCTCCGCGGCCGCCTCGGCGAGATTTCCTACGGCCAGGCTGTGCTGGTAGGTACCCGGCGCCTTCATGATCAGCTCGCGCAGGAGGGGCTGATCGAGGTTGGACAGCTCCAGGAGCCGGGCGTCGGTCGTGAGCTGAAAGGCGTTCTCCAGGCCGATAATGATGGGCTGCACCACGAAGGCCACGAGCAGACCGCCGACCAGACCGCACAAGCAATCGAAGAGCCACGAGCCGCCGAAGAGCTCGAGCTGTAGCGGGGACATGCCGGTGCCGAGGCGCATGTTGACAATGACCAGGGCGTTGAAAACCGCGATCAGCAGGCCCGCGCGCGTGATCGCGGTGCGCTGCCGATACTGCGCAACCGAAAACACCGCCGCGTAGGAGCCGACGAGCGCCGCCAGGGTGTACTCGAAGTTGTTTCCGGTGACGAGGCCGGCGAACACGGCGTACACCGTCGAGAACAGCACGGCGACGCGCTGATCCACGAGCAAGGCGACGAGCAAGGGGCCGACCGCATAGGGCAGCGCGAAGTAGTACGAGCTGACCTGGTTGAAGGGAAACTGCGCCTGGCTCGCCGCGACCATTTCCGCCAGCCACATCATGGCCCGCAGGACGATCATGTGCAGCAGGGTGATCGTGCCGAGGAGCGCGAGCTTGTCATGGTTCATCGCCAGGTTCGGTCGAAATCGCATCAAGTACGAGTAGCCGTACCCGAGGATGAGCATGACGATGAGGAAAATCCCGAGGCTGAACAGCCAGGCCGCGCCACCGTGGTGCTGGCGGTGCATCGCCTGGAGCTTCATGACCGTGGTTTCCGTGATCCGCTCGCCTTCGCGAACGATCATCTCGCCTTTTTTCACCTGATAATAGACGGGTTCCACCGCGGCGCGGGCGAAGTCGCGGCGAGTCTCCGTTTCCTGGCGATTGGGGGTGAGGTTGGGCGCGAGCAAGCGGTCGGCGAGGTCGGCGAGCGCCTGCGACACGTCGAGCCGATCGCGGAATCGCTCGCGAAGTGAGGTGCGCACGACCTCGTTGGCCTCGCTGAGGCTCAGGACCCGGTCAGCCCGGAGAATGAGGCGCTCCTCGCGCGAGCCCAGATAGCGGGCGACAATGCCCTTGGGCATTTCCGCGGCGATGGCGTCCTTGTCGGTGACGACGCCGACCTGGTAGACGGTGGTGAGCGGTTCGACGATCGCCGCGAGGAGCTCGGGAGCAAAAGCGGCGCTGCGCAGCGTCGCGAAGAGCTCTTTGGGGACATCGACGCCGACGCGCTTCTCGAAGCTGACGCGGGTCCGCTCCCAGAACATGCCGGTGCGCAGTTGAAAGGCCTCAGCGGACATGCCCAGGGCTTCGGCGAGGCTCGGCAAGGTATCCGCTGCCGACAGGATCGCGGGCGGCGAGACGGGGGGGCGGGCCGCCGTGGCGGAAGTGCGATCCGGCGTGCCGTTGCGCCGGCCGTTTCTGCGCTCTTGGGATCGCCTGGCGCCGTTGCCCGCAGCCTCTGGCGAAGCGCCCGTTTCGCCTGCATCCGCCATGCCTTGCCGCAACCGCTCGTACGCGTCGTTCGCCTGGACCCCGATGTCGAAGGCGTCGCGAAGTTGCCGCGTCAGTCGCACCGGGACCAGATCGTCGTGGTCGTAGAGCGACCGCATGGCGAGCTCGGCTTCTTGCTGCTTGCCCAGGGTGGTGCTGCGATCCTCGATGCTGAACTCGCGGTCCGATTTGATGTCGTGCGGGGCCGGCTCGCCAAGCGCATACGCCGAGACGTCCACCCGCGTGTCCGCCGGCGCGATCAGCCACGTCAGCGCCAGCATGAGCGCAAAGCCCAGACCGATACCGAGCCGGTTCCACCGTCCCTGGCTCCCGGCCGGCCGCAGCCCGAGATCCTTTGGGTTGGGCTTGTTCAAGAGTTTGCCCAAGATCTGAATGCGGGACTCACTCGCCATGTTTTTCGTATGCTCTGATGATGCGCTGCACGAGATCGTGCCGGACGATGTCGCGGTCGCCCAGGTAGACGAATTCGATGCCGCGGACATTGTTCAAGATCCGCTGAATCGTGACCAGGCCGGAATTTTTCGGGTCGGGGAGATCGATCTGCGTGATGTCCCCGGTGATCACGGCCTTGGAACCCTGGCCGAGCCTCGTAAGCAACATCTTCATTTGCGCCGGCGTCGTGTTTTGCGCTTCGTCCAGGATGACGAAGGCCTCGCTGAGGGTGCGCCCCCGCATGAAGGCGACCGGCGCCACCTCGATCTCATCCTTCTCCAGGAGCACGCCGACGCGGTCGCGGTCCATCAGGTCATAGAGCGCGTCGTAGAGTGGCCGCATGTACGGATTCACCTTCTGAATGAGATCGCCGGGCAGGAACCCCAGCCGTTCCCCGGCCTCAACCGCTGGTCGGGCGAGGATGATGCGCCGCACCTTCTTTTCGAGAAATGCGACCACGGCCATCGCCACCGCGAGGTAGGTCTTGCCGGTACCCGCGGGTCCGATCGCGAACACGATGTCGTGCTGTTGCATGGCGCGGATGAACATCGCCTGTCGCGGGGACTTGGGCGAAACGGCGTGCCGCATCGTCGGGGCGAACAGCATCTGGCGAAAAAAGTCCGCGCTGTCGCACGAGTCTTGCCGTAGCGCATATTGTAGCGCATTCTCGAAGTCCTGTGGGCTCATCTTGCCCACCGACGTTACCAGCGCCGCCGCTTGCCGCAGCAGCTCCGCGGCGCGCTTGACGTCGTCAACGTCGCCTTCCAGCTCCACCGTGTCATCGTGGGTGGTGACGCGGACCTGAAACGACTCCTCGAGCGTCCTCAGATTGCCGTCGAGATCGCCATAGACGTCCCGCAAGCTCTCGCCGGGTATTACGATCGACTCGTGGTATGCTCTCGCCTTATTGGTGTCGTTCAGTGCCGGGCTCCCTGGTCTCGCTCCTTGCGTGTCTTCTGTACTCCCTAATACAGACCGAGCGCGACGTCAATTCCCGGCGTCTTCGAGCCAGGGGCGAAAGCGAGCGGCGGTCTGGAAGGTGCGGGTCGGGTCGTCCTCGACTGTTGCGGTGAGGTGCCAACAGGGCGGGCCGCCCGTCTCGCCCCCATCATCACTAACGCCATCGCCGCGGCCGCGGCCAAACCGCACCGCGATCTGCAGAAGCTCGTAGCGGTCCACGGGGCAGAGCGACGCCAGCGGTAGAAAGACCTCGTCCGTGGACACTGACGCGCGCGTATCCAGAGTGACGTTGGGGCTCAGGAGCAGGCGCGCGAACAGCGCCACACCGTTGATTGCAGGCGCTGTCGCGGTGATGCCCAGCGCCGCGGTGCCGGCGGGAAGCTCGTCCACGGCGCCGGCGCCGAGCTCACCCGTCCAGAGGGCCGCGGGGCGGGCCGCATACCACGCTTCGCTCAGTTTCGCAGCGTAGGCGGTGGTGGCGGCGTCGCTCCGCAGCGGGCTCAGGTCAAGTCCGTAGGGGCGACAGCCCCAGGCGTCGCGGAGACGCCACTCGAACCATGGAATCCACACGGGCGCCGCCAGCAGCGTCAGGCTGGAGGGAACGACGACCGGACACTCGCACATCCAGTGCTGCCGCGCGTGCTCGAGAAGCGCGGGCAGGCCCGCATCCCACGCCGCCCTGCCCGCCGAAGCGGCGACGAAGACCGCGGCCCGGGCGTCCTCGGGCAGCGCTCCGGTCGCCGGCGAAATCACCACAATGCGCTCCGCAAGCCCGTTCGCGGCGGCTACTTGGGTCACCACCGCCCGCGTGGCGGCGCTCTCGACCGCGTAGACGCGGCCGGCGCCCGCCTGAAGCGCGAGCTGCGCCAGCAACCCCGTTCCACACCCCGCAATGACCGCCGTTGCTCCGGCAGGCACCGCTTCAGTCAGTGCCGCGCGATAGGCGGCCAGATACGCGCTGTCGAACAGCCGTGCCCGCAGCTCGGCAGCGGATTGCTCGAGGTGCGCCGCGGCGGTAGCCCGCAGCGGCAGCTCCGCAAACCGCGGTCCCGGCGCGCCGTCGAGCTCGCCGGCCGCGCCGTCCTCGACAATGTGGCCGCGTTCGACCAGGTTCATGATGAATCTGCGCAACGCGCTCCGCTGCTCGGGCGGCACCGCCGCGAGCGCCCTGGAGAGCGGCTTGGCCACCTGGAAGACGCCGATCATCTGTAGCTCCACGGGCGTCACTCGCTCGCGATGGCCAACGGTGCGATGAGTAACCACGAGCTGGCCGCATTCGTCCCAGCCGAGCTCCAGATCGGCGCGTCGCCGTAGCCAGGGATCGTATTCGTTTTCCGACATGAGGCCTCCAGGATTCGGGTCACACCAGACCGCGGGGGATGTTGAAGCGTTCGCCGAGCCTGGCGTAGCCGGTGCCGGAAAGCCGCGCCAGCGGATCGAGGCGGTCGATATCGACACGCCCGCGTTCGTCGACGATCGCACGGTGTACGTGAATCATGGTGATCTCGGCGAGGACCAGCGTCGCCTTTCCGCCGCCGACCTCGACGGCCTGGTCGAGCCGGCACTCGAGCTGCGCGGGAGCGTTGGCAACCCGGGGCGTCTTGATCGTGGTGCTCGGCAGTAGCGACAACCCGGTGAGCTCGATTTCGCTGAGCTCGGGGCCGAAGTCCCCGGCGGCGACGCTGATGGCCTTGGCAATCGCAGCGTTGCAGATGTTGATCACGAGCTCGCGGCGCTCGAGCACGTTGCGCAGGGTGTCCTTCAGCTCTGCGCCGCGCCGGCTGATCGCCAGCGATACCAGCGGCGGCGTGGAGCATACGCCGTTGAAAAACGAGAACGGCGCGGCGTTCACGAGGCCTGCCGGGCCCAGCGTGGTGACGAAGGCGATTGGCCGGGGGACGATGAGACCCGTCATCCAGAAGTAGACGGCATCGCCGGAGAGGGTCGCCGGCGCTATGGTCGCAAAGTCCGCGTCAGCGGCGGCGGGGGGAATCGCGATGGGGCTGTGCTCGATCATCTTGTCGCTGCCGATCGTAGTCCGCGGGCGTGTTGATGTTCTGGAGCACCGCGGGATCGCCCACGGGAAGCGCGGTGACCGCGACCTCCGGAGCGCTCAAAAAAACCGCCAGGGTCAGGTTCTCCGGGGCCGCAAGGAGAGGGCGGCGAAGCGAGCGCGGAAGCAGGATCGGATGGCCGCGCCGCTCCTGATAGGTAGGTATTATGACACGAGGCTCCGCCGCGAACCAGGCACCAAGTAGGGCGGCGACAGTCTGCGGGAGTACCGCGGGATGATCGACGAGGGCCACGACGATGGCGTCGACCTCCGCAGGAAGGGCGGCGAGGCCGAGCTGAAGCGAGGCAAACTGGCCGCGGTCGGGGCGAGGGTTGATGACCAGACAGCAGCGGTCAGCGTCGAGCAGCGACGCCAGGGGCGCTTCCTGCTCAGGGCGGATGACGGCCGCGATTTCCCCGACCCCCGCGGCGCGAAGCGTGGCGATCGCCTGTCCGAGGGCGCAGCGATCGCCCCAGGAGAGCAACGCCTTGGGCCTGCCCATGCGCTGCGAGGCGCCGGCGGCGAGCACGACCGCGGCCGCGGCAAGGCTCACTGGCCGCGCTCCCCCGGCGGGCGGGGTTGCCCGCGGCGGAGCTCGGTGATCATCTCGGCAGCGATAGCGATGGCGATTTCCGCGGGCGTCTCGGCGCCGATGTCGCAGCCAACCGGCATGTGCACGGCAGCGAGCCGGGCGCGATCGATGCCGTGGGCCTCGAGCCGTGCGCGGGTCGTCTTGGCGCGCCGCCGGCTCGCGACCATGCCGACGTATTGCGGCATTTCGGCACGCCCGAGCACGTGGCGGAGCGCCACCTCGTCGTACTGGTGCCCGCGGGTCGCAATCACCACAAAAGCGTTACGGCCCCGCGGCAGCAGGCCGAGCACGCCGGGGTAGTCGTCTGCGACCACGCGCTCCGCGCGCGGGAAACGCTCCGGGTTCGCAAACGCCGCGCGGTCGTCGAGGACGGTCACCGCGAAGCCGGCAGCGAAGGTGATCTCGCACAACGCCTGCGCGATGTGGCCGGCGCCGACGATGGCCAGGACCGGCGCCGCGAGACATGGCGCGAAAAACAGCTCGGCGGCGATCGGCTCAGCGCCGCCCGTGCTACGTTCCGCCGTGATCATGCCGTCGCTGCCGACGGCATAGACTCGATACTCGCGCCGGGCCAGAGTTTGCCCGAGGACCACCGCCGCCTTTCCCGAGAGCCCCAGCCGCCGCGCGCACTCGTGCTCGCTCCCTGCCAGGCACAGAGTGCGCTGCCCGGGAGACCACCCCTGCGCGCGCGACGTGGCGACCGTGACGACCGCCACCTCCTCGCGCCGCGCTTCCGCCGCCGCAATGCGCTCGGCGTCGACGAGGTCCGCCGGCTGCCACGGTTCGATCAGCACTTCCATGCGACCACCGCAGATCGGCGCCTCGTCCTGGTCCGGATCGCCCGTCAGGTCGATTTCCACGACCCGCGCGGGCCGCCCTTGCAGCACTTGCTGGGCACATTCGATCACGCGCGCCTCGCCACAGCCCCCCCCGACCGTCCCCACGATGGCGCTCCCCGGAAGCACTGCCATTCGGCTCCCGACGCTTCTGGGCGTGGACCCGCGCGTCCGCATCACCGTGGCGACGACGGCACCATCACCGCGGCGAAGCTGCTCGACGATGCGCGCCCAAAACGCCGCGCTCACCGCATGAGCTCAAACATGCGTTCGATGGACCGCCGCGCCGGGACCGCCACGGCCTCGGGAATCTCGATGGCGTGGCGAAGGTGCCACAGCGAATCGCGCACATTTTCCAGCGAGATCATCTTCATGTAGCGGCATAGCTTGCATGCGCGATAAAAGCTCTTCTCGGGGACTTCGAGCTCGAGGCGACCGGAAAGCCCGCACTCGGTGACGACGAGGAACTCCGTTTCCGGCCGCGCCTTCGCCTCCACCACCATCTGGCTGGTCGACAGCACGGCATCGGCGAGCGCGCACACGTCCTGCCGGCACTCGGGGTGGACCAGAACGACGATGCCCGGAATCGCGTCACGGATCTTCCTGATCTCGTCGGGCTCGATCTGCTGATGGACGTAGCAGTTCCCCTCCCAGGCGATGATTCTCTTTTCCGGCACGTGCCGCTGCACGTAGCCCGCGAGGTTGGCGTCGGGAAGAAAGAGGATGTTTCGTGCCGGCAGCTTGCGGACAATGGCGGGTGCGTTTGCGGAGGTGCAGCAGGCGTCACAGCAGGCTTTTACGGCCGCCGTCGTGTTCACGTAGCACACCACGGCGAGGTCGTCGCCGTGGAGCGCACGCAGCTCGTCGATGCGGTCGGCGACGTCTGTGGCGTCGGCGGCGTCGGCCAGGCTGCAGCCGGCGCGCAGATCCGGCAAGAGCACGAGGCGGGTGGGATTGACGAGCTTTGCCGTCTCCGCCATAAAATGCACGCCACAAAACACGATGACGGGCTTTTCGACCTTGGCGGCCTGCAGCGACAGATCGAGCGAGTCGCCCACAACGTCGGCGACCTGGAAGATCTCGGGAATCATGTAGTTATGAGCGAGAATCACCGCGTCGCGCGCGGCTTTCAGCGTCCTGATCTCGCTGACCAGCGCCGCGGTGTCGATTGCTTCGTCCATGATGGCGCACATTTCCGCCGTGGCGGTGGCAGTCATGTCAGCAACTCCCATGAAAATGGGTTAACCATTCGTCAGCCGGTCCGAAACCCCGCCATTCAGGGCGGAATCGCCGCGGAACCCCGGCCTGAAGGCCGGCATCCTTATTGGTCGCCAGTCGGCGTGGCTGGCGCATAAATGCCTGCTCGTGCGCGCCCCCGCGGGGTTATCGGGCCGGGACAGCGGCAGGCGCGGCGCCGTGTGGGAACCGCGGGGTCAGCGGCAGGCGTGATCCCCGAGACCCGGGTCCGCCCCCAGCGCGCTCGAGAAGTGAATTATGAGGCGCCACGGCACGCGTTGTCAACACGGGGGCGCGACCTGGATCCACCGCCGTATCTGTTCACCCCCTCCCCCCGCTTGCGGCGGAGGTGAAGTGGGGGGTCTTCATGATGCGCTCTCCGCCCAGGATTCCCGCTGCACCGCAGCAGCAAGCGACGCCGTCGCTCGCCCTAGCTCGCTGCCGGGCTCGGCGCCGAGATCGCCGGCGAGCCGCTGCGCCTGCTCCAGCACCGCGCTCGCCTCGGCAACACCCGCCGCGCCCAGCTCCTCGAGCACCAGGTGGGCATGCTCGCAGTCCCCCAGCATACGGCGGACCGGATCGGCCGCCTTGCGCAGGCACCCGCGCGCCGCGTCCACGAGAGCGCGCGCCAGCGCCAGATTGCCGTCGCTCCGCTCCAAGCTCGCCAGGGAAACCGTGTGGATGCCGGTGAATCGCCGGTCACCGACCTCGCGATACAGCCGCAGCGCGGCTTCGTAGAGCGCTCGCGCCTCGTCCACCCGGCCCTGGTTCCGCGCCAGATCGGCGAGATTGCCGAGCGTCACGCCTTCGCCGAGCCGGTCGCCCAAGGCGCGAAACGCCGCAAGCGCCCGCCGTGAAAGCCCCTCTGCCTTCTCGTCCTCACTGCGCTCGTGCGCCAGGATGGCCAGATTCCCAAGCGAGGTCGCCTCCCCGTGCCGATCGCCGGCGCCGTGCGCGAGCGCGAAGGCCTGCTCGTAGCAGTGCTGAGCATCCTTATGGCGGCCGCGGTTGTGATAGAGAATGCCGAGGTTCCCGAGAGCCATGCCTTCGCCGAGCCGATCCCCGAGCCCGCGCGCCAGCACGAGCGCCGCCGCCCACAGCGACTCCGCGCGATCCAGCTCGCCGCGCCGCCAGTGGACGCGCCCCAGCGCGCGCAACGTCTCAGCTTCCAGGTCGGCCGCGCCGAGCTCCCGCGCCACGCCCAGCGATTGCTCCAGCAGCGCGAGCGCTTCTTCGGAACGGCCCAAAACCCACAGCACCGTACCCGCAAGCTCGTTTCCCACCGCAACCAGGGTCGCCCGCTCGCCCGCCCCGGCAAGCTCCAAGTAGCGCAGGTAGCAGGTCCGCGCCTCCTCGTAGGCGTGTCGCGAGCGCGCTTGCCGGGCCGCGACCAGATACCACGGGACGCACCGCTCCCGCTCCTCAGCCGCGTCCCACTGCCTTGCCAAATCCGCGGCATGAGCTGCGAGACAATCGGAAAATACCGACTCGATGGCCGCGCCCAGGCGGCGGTGCAGCGCCCTGCGGTCGCTGTCCGGCAGCGCGCTCAGCGAAAGCGCCCGGGCCTGTGCGTGGACAAACCGCACCCGTCCCTGACCGTCATCCGTGAGGATGCCTCTGCGAACGGTCTGGTCGAGCGTGTCGAGCAGCGCCGACTCCGCCAGCCCAAGCGCGGTCGCGAGGAGCGCCAGCGACGCCTCACCGCCCAGGAGCGCGACCATACGGGACATCTCGATCTCCCGGTCGCCCAGCGCGGCAAGGCGTCCAAGGACGAGCTCCGCCAGTCGCGTCGGCATCGGCAAATTCGCCAGGCAATCCGCCGTGGCCTCCGCGGAGCTCGGTTCGCCGATCTGCCAAACACCCGTTCGGTCACGCCATAACGTGCCGATTTCCATCGCCATGCGGAGGTATTCGGCGGCGAAATAGGGGTTGCCGCCGGCGAGCCGCGCCAGGAAGCTGCCGAACACGGCTGGCACCGGGTCCAGCGCCAACATGTCGCCGACCATCTGCGTTACCGCGCGATCTTCGAGTGCCGACAGCGCAAGATAACGAATCCCCGCGCACACCGCGGGCCCGCGCCGCCCCCATCTCCCGTCTTCCCCGCCGCTGTTGCTGGTGGTCAGCACGAGCAGGCGATGGCCTTCGGCGATTCCCCGCTCGGCCACGTACGACAAGAATCCGGCCGTGAGCGAGTCTGCGGCGTCGCTGTCGTCGAGCGCGAGCACGACCGTCCGGTCCGCGGATAGAGCGCCCAACACCTCGGCGAGGTCGGCGTAGAGGGCGAGTCGCCCAGCCTCTGCTCCGAGCGCGGTGCCGGCGGCGGCAGTGGGGGTCGCGGTCACTGGAGCCAGGTCCGCGAAGGCGGGCTCGTATGCGGCGAGCGACCTGGCGCGAGGGCCCAGCAGCTCGTCCCGCTGCGCCTGCGACCTGCTCCGGCAAAGGTCCGCGAGCTGGCGCAGCGGCTCTCGCAGGCCATCCAGCGCTGCCTGTCTCCCCGGCAGACAGCTCCCGAAGAGAAACGTCACGCGCTCGAAGGCACAGCGCCGGCCGATTTCGTGCAAGAGGCGGGTCTTTCCCATGCCGCTCTCCCCAGAGATACACACGACGGCGCCGCGCCCGGCTCCGGCCTCGTCGAGAAGCTGACCAAGCTCCTCCAGAGCGGCCTCACGGCCGAGACAACGCGATCGATACAGGTAGGGCAGCGGGGCCGGCGCCCTCGACCAACCGCGGCCGTCGCCCGTCTCCCCGCCGTCACCATCGCCGCTGTCGCCGCCACTACCGTCCCCACTGCCTTCGCCCGCGAGCCCGAGCTGTTCGAGCTCCGCGGCAATGACCCCGGCGTGGCCCACCCGCCGCCGAGGCTCCTTCTCGAGCAGGTGGCGAATCAGCTCGTCGAGCGCGGGATCAAGATCGGTAACCAGTAACCTCGGCGGTATCGGCGCGCGGGTCAGATGTTGCGCCATTGCCGACGCTGCTTCACCGGGAAACGGAACGGTTCCAGTGACGAGCTCGTAGAGAATACAGCCGACCGCGTAGAGGTCCGCGCGTGCGTCCACGACCTCCCCGAGGATCTGCTCCGGCGCCATGTACGCAAAAGTGCCAGCAAGCGCCGGCGCCTGCTCGAGCCGATCGCGCCCGCCCGCGCTGTGAAAGGCACCGGACAGCCCAAAATCGATGAGCACGGGTCGACCGCCAGCGAGCACCATGACGTTCTGGGGCTTCAGGTCGCGATGGACGAGCCCCTCCCCATGCACGTAGGCAAGTGTCCCACAGAGCGCATGGACGATCCCGAGCGACCGGCGCAGGCGGTCGCACGATGGCTGCCTGTTCTCGCCTCCTCGCTGCAAGAGCTCCGGCGCCGCCGCCAAGGGCGCAGAGACGCCCGCCTTCGCGGCCTCCAGTCGCGGCGCCAGAACGGCCGCCGGCGCGGCCTCAGTCTGCAGCCCACCGAGCGTCATGCGCGGCGTGGCAGCTTCGGTGTGCGCCCAGCTCAGCTCCCGCCCGCAATAGGTCGACAGGGTCTCCCCATGCAGCCAGGCCATCGCGTACCAGGGCACACCGTCCTGGATTCCGTGCTCCAGAATGCGGACGATGCCGGGGTGATCAAGTGCGGCAAGCGCGCGGATTTCGCGGCGAATCCCCCCGACGATGCCCGGCTCGACACCCGTAACCGTCTTGACGGCCGCGAGCTGTCCCGATTCTTCGTGGCGGGCGCGCCAGATGATGCCCATGCCGCCCATCCCCAAGCGCTCTTCCAGGCGAAATCGGCCGAAATTTTGCGGAGTCTCTGCGGACATGCAATCTCTGGTCTCGGTCTGCCACGCCGCTGGCGCGTGCCACGCTGTGGCAAGCTCGTACAAATCCCGTGTCCGCCCACTGTAGCACACCCGCGCGCGCAAAGCAGATCTCGCGCGCGCCGAGCGGTGCGGTACAATAATTTCGTCGCCCCATCCGTTACCCTACAAGAACACGGATCCGAGCTGATGAACGACGCTGACGACAGAGCGCTTGTCCTGGGTTACAAGCGGGGAAACACGGCCGCCTTCGAGGCACTGATGAACCGCTACCAGCGACCGCTGCTCGGCTATGTCGCCGGCATGGTCGGAGATCGCGCTCTGGCCGAAGATCTGGTACAGGAGACTTTCATGCGTTTCATTCGCGGCCTCGACGACTACCGGGAAAAGGATCGATTCCGCGCATACATCTTCACCGTGGCCCGCAATGTCGCCATCGATCACCTCCGCCGCAAGCACGAACAGCCAACGGAGCTGGACTGCGCGGTGCGAGAGGACTCGGGAAAAGACCCGGACTGCCGCGCCGCAGAGCTGCAGTGCCGCGAAGCGGTGCTCGAGGCGCTCGCGGCGCTGCCCGCCGAGCAGCGCGAGGTGATTTTGTTGCGCTTCTTCGGGGATCTGTCGTTCGCCGAAATCGCCGGCCAGACGGGCATCCCCCTGGGGACGGCGCTGGGGCGCTCCTATTATGGGTTGCGCAAGCTGCGATCGCTTCTTGGCCGGTTTTACCAGGGGGTGCTGCAATGAGCACGGAGCACTGCGAGAAGGGCGTGGCGTGGGCCACGCAATTCGCCGCCGGAGAGCTCGGGGCATTTTCACGGTGGCGCTTCAAACGCCACCGGGCCACTTGTAAAGCGTGCACCCGCGCGGTCCTGGAGATGCAGGAGGCGATGGCGGCGCTGTCTGTGCTCGACTTCGGTGAGCTGGCGGCGGGGCGCCGGGAGCTGCTGCGCGCCGCGGCGGAGCGGGCCGCGGCGGAACGTGCTGTCGCCGGGTTCCGGCACGAGCAGCCGCGACGGTGGTGGCGGCAAGCGGTTGCCTGCCAGCGCCTCGTCGCGGCGGCGGCGGTGGTATCCGTGGCAGTGCTCGTTGCCAGAGAGGCGCCCTGCCCGCGCCAGGGTGGTCCGGCGCCGCAGGCGCCGCAGGTGCCGGGAAGAATCCCCGACCCGGAGCTCGCCTGGGACGCGGGCGAGGCGGACTTCGCGGCGCTTTCCGCTCGCGTGGGCTACCTGAAGACCGGGGGCGGCGGCCTCCAGGCAGACGCTGGCACGGGTTCCATCGACGCGGCGCTGCGCGCCGTGCGGGCGCGCCTCGAACAAGCACAGGCGCCGGAATCGTAGACGCGAAAGAGTCTTGACCAACACGGGAGGGTCGCGAAATGACAAGAATGTGGATTGCGATGGCCCTGGGTCTGGCCGTGGCAGTGACCGCGGTCAGCGCCGCACGCGGCGAGCAGCCCGCGGCGCCTCAGCACAGCGAGCTCTCGGACCAGGAGCGAGCGGAGGCACTCGAGTTCCTGATGAATGGCGTGCCCGAGCGGCGTAATGAGCTCGAGGCACTGCGACGCGAGCAGCCGCACCAGCTCGACCTTATGCTGCGCGACGCGCTGCGCGAAAAGGAGCATCTGGCGATGCTAAAGCGGGAAGATCCGGAGGCGTTTCGCCTCGCTGTTCAGGAGCGAAGCATGGACGCAAAAATGTCGGAGCTCGGTTTCCAGTACCGCCAGGCAGCGGATGAGGGCGAGCGTCTCCGCGTAAAAAAGCAGCTCGAGGAGCTCGTGGGCAACCTCTTCGACTTGCGCGAGCAGCGGCGCGCCCAGGAGATCCAGCACCTGCAGGCCGAGCTCGCCCGGCTCACCGAGCTGCAAAAAAAGCGGAAGGAAAACCGCAGCGCCATCGTCCAACGCCGCGTCGACGAGCTGTGCGGCCTGGAAGAGCAATACGCGTGGTGAGCCGCGGCGATTCCGCCCTGAATGGCGGGGTTTTGGACCGGCTGACGAAGGGATGAGCGCGAGCAGCTCGTCGAGCTGCGAGAGCACTTTCGACCTATTCGTCGCCGAACAGGCGCCGGCGGCGCTCATCGAGCCAGTCGAGCCAGCTCGAGATGCCTTCTCCGGTCCGCGCGGACAGTGGCAAGAGCAGAGGTTCCGGCATGACGTGCGCGAGAGCGTCCCGGATCCGCTCGATGCTGATGTCCGGCAGCAAGGGCAGGAGGTCGATCTTGGTCAGCAGGACCACGTCGGCCTTGTGGAACATGACGGGATACTTGAGCGGCTTGTCCTCGCCTTCGGTGACCGAGAGCGCGACCACGCGGGCGGCCTCGCCGAGGTCGTAGACGGCCGGGCAGACGAGGTTTCCTACGTTCTCCATGAACAGCAGATCAATCGCTCCGTGCCAGGGCGGATCGTGCAGCGCGGAGTGCACGAGGGCCGCATCGAGGTGGCAGGCCGAGCCAGTCGTGATCGAGACCGCTGGGATGTCGGCCGCTCGCAGCCGTTCGGCGTCGCGGTCGGTGGCCAGATCGCCGGCGAGAGCGGCAAGCCGAAGACGGCCTCCCGCCGCCCGCGCGGTCGCCTCGAGAAGCGCCGTCTTTCCGGCGCCTGGCGATCCCATCAGGTTTACCGCGACCACGTGCTCCCTGAGCCAGTGCGCTCGGTTGTGAGCCGCCGCCCGCTCGTTGCTGGCCAGGATCCGCTCGTGCACCTCGACCGTCACCACACCACCATCTCCGCAACCGCAATGATCACACATCGTCAACCTCCAGCGCGATGCTGTCCAGCTCGATCTCCGATCCCGCGACGAGCTGCCCCGGGCCCCCGCAGGCTTCGCACCGGAGCGCGCCGCCGGCGGCGATGCCGCAGCCGCAGCATCTGCACGCCCACTGCGCCTCGACGCTCTCGATCGACAGCTCGGCGTCGCCCAACAGAGTACCTTCACGACATACCTCGAAGGCAGCGAGCAGCAGAACGGGCTCGACTCCCGCGAGCGTTCCGATCCGCACGCGCAGCCCCTCGACCCGGCGGGCGGCGTGGGCACGGGCCGTTTCCTCGGCGCGCCGGATCAGCGCCTGAACGATCGAGTACTCGTGCATCTCAAATTGCAGGCCAGCGCCGGCCGCGAAAGGAAGCCGGGTCCACGACTTTTCCCTGCGCGCATCCCGCCGGAAGCCGCATAGCCATCAGGGGGTTGTCGCCGAGAGCCGGCCGGTGGGCCCATCAGCTCCGCTTTCCCGGGTCGAACGCTGCCCACTGCGAGCCTCACGGAGACGGGATCGCAGCAGCGCCCCTCCCTCGGCCGGCAGCGAGGTGAAATGGAGCACGAGCTCGCCATTTCCCGCTCCGGTCACCTTCGCGTAGACCTCCGAGCACAGAACGCCGCCGGCCTCGTCGAAAATGCGCAGCTTGACGTTTGCATAGAGCGGCAGCTCGGCGGCGCACACGGGCCGCGCCGTGTTCTCGGCGAGAGCGACGATCGCGCCGTCGTCCATTTCCGACTTGGCATGCTTGTTCTCGATGATCGCGAGCTTGGCGGGCAGCGGGGTGGGCAGCTCCGCGAAGCTTGCCGCCGCTGCCCGCGGGAGACAGCAGCCGTAGTCTCCACCGACCCCGCCGACCTCGAAGATGGTCACCGGCGCCTCGACGCCCTTGGGCATGACCTCGAGCGCTCGTCGGATCTCGAGCAGACCCCGGCAGTCGCGCAACGTGCTCTCGGAAATCAACACCTGAGCGCCCACCGCATAGGATTCGATTCGGGAGGTGAGGTTGACGTTGTGGCCGACAATGCCGTATTTCGCCCGGCGGGTGGAGCCGATGTTCCCGACGACGACGTCGCCGGTGTTGATGCCGATCCCCATCTCCACCTGGGGGTAGCCGGCCTCGCGAAAGCACTGGTTGATGCCGTGCATCGCGAGCTGCATGTCGATCGCGCAGGTCACGGCGCGCAGAGCGTCGTCCTCGCGTGGAATCGGAGCGCCGAAAATCACGAGGATCGCGTCCCCGATGAATTCGTCGATCGTGCCACCATGCCGCAGGATCACGTCGGTCATCGACTCGAGGTAGGTGTTCAGCATCGCAACGACGCTCTCCGCCGGAAGCCGCTCGCAGATCGCGGTGAAGCCGCGCAAGTCCGTCATCATGACCGAGACCTTGCGCTTCTCTCCTCCCAGGTGCAGCCCGGTCGGCGACTCGAGCAGGCTCTCCACGACCTCATCGGACAGGTAGCGCCCGAACACCAGTCGAATAAACCGATTCCTCAGCTCGGTGGCGCGCTGTGCCTCCTCGGCTTTGGCCTTCGCCACCTCGAGCTGCCGCAGGATGTTCTCGACCGTGACGAACTGCGCGACGACCAGCTCGGCCGTGATCGCCTGAGCCTCGCGCGCGATCTCGATCTCGCGCCGGAATGCCGCGTTCTCCGCGATGAGCTCGTCCAATCCTCTGGTCACGGCATGCCCCCGCGGCCAGCGGCGGCGACCGCCACACAGGACCGGAGCAGGTCGTCGAAGGTGCGATCGCTGACCGGCGGCTCGGCGCCGGCGACGTACACCGCTTGCCGCGTTGTCCCCGGAAACAGCACGGGGAGCGCCGAAAGCAGGTAAGCGAGGCCGGAAGCGTGGCCGTAGGGCGGAGCCTCGAGAGCGCCCGCCTCTTCCGGCGTCAGGATCCGCACCTCGCCAGGGGAGCCGAAACCACGGATCGCGTCCACGAACACCAGCCGGTCCTGCCCTTCGGCGAGCCGGGCGAGATCGAGCCCGCCGAGCCCCCCGTCGACCACGTCGACGCCGGGGGGAAGCACGAGCCGTGCGAGTGCGTCAAACACCCGCGAGCCGAGGTCGTCGCCGGGCACGAACCGGTTTCCTACGCAGATGATCCTGCTCACGGCGGCGGTATCCTCTATCCGAGCCGCACGCGGGCGAGGTGCCGCCCGCGCTCGAGAGTGTGCACACTGCAGACCAGGCACGGGTCGAAGGACCGTAGGACGTACCCGGCTGCTACCGGCTCCTCGGGATCGGCGATCGGGGTTCCGAGCAAGGCCTGCTCCCAGGGCCCCGGAGCACCGTTCGCGTCGCGAGGCGATGCGTGCCAGGCCGTGGGCGTGATGATCTGATAGTGGTCGATACGGCCGTCTCGCAGTCGCACCCAATGACCGAGAGCACCGCGCGCGGCCTCGAGCAGACCTGCGCCCTCACCGTTCGCAATGGCGCCAGGCGACACGTAAAAGTCGTCCGCCGTGGACCCACAGGATTCCTCAATCCAATCGGCCATCGCCGGCAGCAGCGTCGCCGGACGAACCAGGCGCGCGAGCTCGCGCACGAGCGCGCTCGCCCCCTGCTGCTGGACGAGATCGCAAAACAGCGGGTCGCGGGCGACGAGCCGCTCCGCCAGCGGCCCCGTTTCGGCGGGCAGGCCGTCGTAGCGGGGCGCCTTACACCACGAGTACTTCGGCCCTTCGTCGCCGATTGCCGTCGGATTCGTCTCGCCCTCGGCCGGGTGTTTTCCTCCCGTGTAGTCTTCGAACCACGAATGCGCGACGTGCTCGGTAACCTTGGCGGTGTCGAGCGGTGACGCCTCCGTGGCCCTTACAAAGCCGCTCGGGACCAGCTTCCCGCCCGTGCCCACGACCCGGGTGTCCGCCGGTAGCTCCAGCGACCCGAACGACAGGAAGTGCGGATACCCGCGCCCGAGCCGGTCGATGCCGGCCGCCCGCCCGAATTGCAGGAAGAAACCGACGTGGCTCCGCCGATGCGCTTCCTTTTCCCCTAGCCAGGCATCGAGATCCGCGCTGCTGGCGATCGCGGCAAAACGCGACAGCGAGCAACCGAGCATCTGCTGCTCGTACCAGGCCTGGAAGCTCCGAAGGACCTCCCGGCACTGGATCATGGTGGTCACACCGGGCTGGCTCACGACGCCTCCAGGGACCATGAAGGTCGAGTGCGGCCACTGTCCCGCAACCATCGCGGCAATCTCGATCAGGTGTCTGGTGTGCTGGAGAGTCTCGATCGCGGCGCTGCCGCGCAGCGGCAGATAGCGGCGGATCGCCTCGTCGTAGCCGTCGAGCCGCCGATGCGAAGGATTGGTGAAGTCCACGGCGAACATCAGGATCGCCTGCCGGATGTCGCTCTGGATCAGCTCGGTCATCAGCGCGATGTTGCGCAGCCGGATCGCGTTGTCCGGTGGGACGAGGGCGCAGGCGGCCTCCAGCGCGCGCACGGCGGCGGCCTGGTGCGCCGTGGAGCACAGCCCGCAGATCCGCGGTGTGATCACGATAGCGTCTCTGGCAGCGCGGCCCACGAGCAGCCGTTCGAAGCCCCGAAACATCGTCCCGATGCTCCAGGCGTTGGTGACGACGCCGTTGCTGATCTCCAGCCGAATCTCGAGGTCCCCCTCGACGCGGTTTACGGGTATCTTGACGTTAAGGGTGCCCATGCTCGCTCTCCCCTCGCCCTAGATGCGGGTGAGGCGCTTCTTGAGGCGCTCCGGGGCCGCAGCGGCCGCCATACCCTTGTACGCCAGGTAGTGAGCGCGGTTCATCCCCCACGGCAGCACCGTCGGAATCCCGGCCGTGTTTCGCGTCTCGAAAAAGGCGTACTTTGGCGGAAAATCCGGGTCGGTGCAGCCCAGGCAAGGCGCTCCGACGCGGGTCTTCGACGAACGCCGGCTCCACAGCAGCTTGTTGCACGGCCCGGGGACGAGCGGTCCATGACAGCCCAGGTGAAAGAACATGCAGCCGACTTCGCCAAAATCCTCTTCCTCGACGCGATATTCGTGGTACTCGTTGCGCGTGCACCCCTGATGGACCAGGAGCCCATACCATTCGAGCGGCCGTTGGTACTCGTCGAGCTCCAGCGGCTGCCCCGTGGCGAGCGAGTACAGGGCGCTCGCGATGACGTCGTGGTGGCACGGGCAGCCTGCCAGGTTGATGACCGGCAACCCCTTGCCCGAGAGGAACTGCTCCCCGAGAATCCCGCCCCTCTTCCTGCCCTGATACTGCAGCCCCGTGCTCTGGATCTCGGTGTCCACCCCGATTCCTCCGAAGCAGGCGCAAGTGCCCAAGGCAACCACGATGTTGGCCTTGCGGGCGAGGGCGACCAGGGTGTTTTTCCGCGGGTTGTCCTCCGCAGCGTGATACATTCCCGTGCCCGCGGGCCCACGGATGACCGCACCTTCCACGACGAGGATGTCCAGACGTTGCTCGCCGTTCTTGATCCGTTCCACCAGCCCCGCGTGCGCCCGCGGCGGCAGCGCCGACAGCGAGGGGTGCCAGAGCAGCTCGATATCGAGCGCATCTAACAGCTCGGGAAGGTCGGGGGACTCGGCGCTGAGAAAGGCCATCGTGTCCCCGCCGCATCCGCCGAGCTGGGTCCAGTACAGAGAAAGAGACCCTACAGAGCCTGACGTATTCAAGCGAACCCCCTCCTCGGGAGTGTGGGAGGCTGGACCATCGCAGCGCCACGCACTTGTCTTTACGCTGTACTCCGGAAATTGTCAAGGCCGCGCGGGCTCCTAAGTCCATCGCCTCTTCGACGTCGGCGTGACCGTGCCATCCTGCGTCCCTCCCCCCGCTTGTGGAGGGAGGGTTCAGGGTGGGGGGCCTCGCCTACAGGCTCCCGCGCAGATCCAGCGTCACGTGGTGTAGCGTGCCGTCGTCATCTCCTGGCTCGTTTTCCAGCGCCAGATAGTGGATCTGCCCGCGGTAGGGCGCGTCGGGCCGATCCCAGATCGTGAGCCCTTCGAGCTCTGCGAACCGATACGACGTGCCGTCCCACTCGGGATCGTAGCGATTGATATTGATCCGCGATTCCAGCACCGCGCGGTTGCCGTGCAGGTTGAAGATAAAGATGCCAGGCCCGACGCCGAAGAACTCGAAATCGTCGCCGCCGTCCGTGCGCCGCAGGTTTTCTGCGATCATGTAGAGCTTGCCGCTCGGCGAAAACTCGGCTCCCTGAATCCAGCCGTAGGTGTTTTGCCCGGCAGGCACGGCGAGCTGAAGATCGTACGCCACCCAGGCGACTCCGTGAAGCTTGCGGGACACCGGCCCCTCGAAGACCCCGAAGGTCGTGTTGGTCTTCTTCACCAGGAAGTAACCGGTATGCGGGTCCACGGCGATCAGCGGCGCACTGTCGACGCCGTCGAGAATGATCGCGCCCTGGTAGCGCAGGTCACTGTCGTAGGCGAAGATGCGCGGCCGGTCGTCGCCGTCGACGGAGCAGCCGTCCGCGGGAACGAGCAGCAACCCGTCGGCAAAGTCGGGATCGCCGACGTGGTCGCAGATGGGGGCATAGTAGTTGTCCCAGTAAGATGGGATTTCGATCCGGCGCTGCCAGTCACCAATGGAGTTGCCCGCAAACTTGAAGACGTAGGGCAAAGGCGAGTCGCCGTTCGGCTCCACTGAGGTCATGTACCAGCTCCGCTCGTCATGGGCGATGCCTTGAACGCCTTGCGCCCAGTGCCGTTCGGAGTGGTCGGGGCTCGCGCCGTCGTAGCGGAGACCGCGTAGCCGTGCCGGGACGATGGGCCTGACGTCGATCGAGGAAATGGTGTGGTGGAAGGCGTTGCCGGTCAGGTCGCGGGGGCCGCCGCGGAAAGTGGTATAGCCGCCGCCGAAGCGGATGTGATGAAAGACCGTCGCCTCGTAACCGGGCGCTACCCAGAGCGAGCTGATGCGGTCATTGGGGACTGCCTGGTCGGCCGGCATGGGGCCGTTGGACTCCGACCAGTAGATGGCGGTGAGGTCTCGGATCTGGCTGATTTCCTGCATGTGGCCGTGCGCGGGCGGCGCGGAGATGGTCAGGCACGGGCGAGAGAAGTCGGGTCGGTCGCAAGCGCGGAAGATGACGTCGGTGCCGTCGAGACGCCCGGAGGCGCGCAGCAGCAGGCGGCGATTCTCGCGGTCGGAAACGGCGATCGTCACGTTGAAGGAGCGGGTGTTGGCGTCCAGTCGGCCCGAGAGCGTGCCGGTGCGGGCGTCGAGCTGAACGGAGGCGGGAAGGCTGCCGCGTTCGACGCGATACGTGTAGGTGCCGGGACCCGTGCCGCCTTCAATCGTCACCGGGCGGTTCTCCAGGACGCCATTCAGCCACGTATCGGTGCTGTAAGGCTCGGCTACGCGCAGCGGCGCCTCGTCCACGATCGAGATCCGCACGGCGCCGTCGAAGGCCTGTTGTCCTGGCGCGCAAGCCCAAGGGCGCTCCGCATTGCGGTGGGCGGCATCGTCGACGCAGCGGTCGGCGTCGCTGGCGGAGTTGCAGGCGGCAACGTCGCGCTGGACCATGTAGGTGCACATTTGCGACCATTCGCGGGGAGTGAAGCCGGGCGGCACCGGCTCGTCGCGGCAGCTCCGCAAGGACTCGACCGGCTCGGCGACTGCGGAGGCCGATTCCGCTGCGCGGGTGTAGGGAATGCCGTTGATGAGCAGAATCTCGGTCTGCAGGACCGCGGAGAGCGTGAGCCCCTCGAGCTCGCCCGCGACGGCGTGCCCGGAAAACTTGTACACGACGTCTTTTGCAGTGGTAACTGCCGTTGCGGGGAGAGTCACCAAGTCAGCGGAATAGGGGCGATACTGGACGGTGACACCTTTGAGCAAGTAGCGGGAGGGGAACTGGAGGCTCTTGAGGATGGTGGCGAGGCCCGTAGGGCCATAGCACATGCGGACACGGAGAAAGAGCTCCTCTTCCATTTCGCCTGGCAGATCGTCCTCGGCTTCGTCCGCAGCGGTGCGGGTGGCGGGGGTTATGGTGCCGTTGAGCGCGCCGGTGGCGGGCGAGAGCTGCAGGCCGCGCCCCGGCTCGGGGCGATAGTCGCTGGCGTAGGGCCCGTTGCCGGTGGGCAGGAGCTTGAAGCTGCGGGCGACGAGCCGTGGATCACCGAGGCACTGGGGAACGGGCGTCCACTGGACGGCATCGCCCACGGCAGCGCGCATGTCGGGGTAGCGGAAGTTCGGAATACAGACGACTTCGGCCGTGGCGGCGGCCGGGACGCTGGCGGCGGCGAGCAGGGCGAGGGCGACAAGCGCGAGGCCTCGCGAGTGGGCGCGGGCGGGTCGACGCGGCGAGGAAGCAGGGAGTGCGCGGTGAGTCACGATGTTTTGCTCCTGGTCCGAATGGTGTTTATTGCGCCCGGGCGTGGGGCCCGAAGCGGACAGTGAGCGAGGTTGCAATCGCCGGGCCAGGGAGGCGAGGGGACGGGCGGAGCAGAGGAGCGGCGCCGGGGCGGCAGAAGGGTGTGGAGGAGGTGGCTGCTCACCTCGCCCTCGCAAGCGGGGGGAGGAAGTGAGCAGATACGTGGGAAGTGCGTGGGGGGCGGGTCTGCAGGGGGACAACGCCGTTAAGACGTCGCGAGACGTCTTAACGGCCGCCAGTCACGCCCAGCCCAGCCGGGCCGCAGAGGTGGGGCGTCTTCGTGATGCGCTTTCCGCCCAGCTCGCGGTCGGACAGGCGGTAGATTCAGCTCCCGTCGGCGGCTTGCGCCGCGCGTTCGCCCGCAGCATGCTGGGTGGTGAGGCGAACCGGAGGATGCCGATGACGCAGCGCGTCGCTTCTCTCTCTCTCTCTCTTGTTAGTCGCGGTCGCGACCGTGGCCGCCGCCGCAGGTGACTCGTTCGAGACCGGCACCACGACGGCGCTGCCATGGCACCTCGCCCCGGAAGGCGGCTGGGGAGTCGAGGCGGGGGACGCCGCCGAGGGCGCTTACGCCGCCCGCACCGCGCCGCTCGCCGACAGCGCCACTGCCATCCTTGAGGTGACGCTCGAGATCGAAACCACCGGCGAGGT
>JACPHN010000162.1 GCA_016188575.1 Candidatus Schekmanbacteria bacterium | reverse complement strand
GGGCTACACGACGGCCTCAGGAGCAAGCCGATAACGCGCAGCCATGGCGTTTTCCCCGGTTGAAGGCGGCCCTGGGCTCTTTGAAAACACGCTCCTGACGCGGCTCACCGCATGCCGATAACCCTCTGAGGGGCGCGGATTGAAACGAGGGCGGGTAGATCGCCGCCACGATAGGGGCGCGATTTATCGCGCCCGGTCGTCGCGGCCGGCAATCCGGGCGGATCATTCTCGCCCGATGATCCCCGGCCCGGCATTTGGGGGGCGATGAACTGCCCGCTCGGGACACCTTTTGACAGGGATTTCGCGCCTCCGCCACGGCCTCAGGTCGCTCCACCAAGCGAATCTGCCGCTCGTTGCGCATCTCGTGGGATGAATCGCGCCCCTCCGCGCCGAACCTGCGGCGTGAAGAAGTGTAGTGGACGAAACCGGACATTCAGCCGACGCCCACTTCCGCGTAAGATCGCCACCCAAAGTGCTACACGCATAGGGCCGGCGCGCCGCGGTCGGATCAACCAAGAAGCGCCTTGCGTCGCGCCAGACTCTCTGCCGGCCAGAGCGCTTCGGTATCGTAGTACTCCGCATACGCCGGCACCGACGCCGGCAGCGCGATCCAGGGCAACTTGGATCGGGTGTAGATGTGAACGTCCGGCGAAATCCTCGCGGGGTCGTCGAGAGTCGCGGCGCGCACGAAGAGCACCTCGGACCGGCCGCTGTATTCGCTCCACACCGCAATCTGACACGTCGGACAGCGAAAGATCCGATGCAGCCTGCCCTCGTCCCTGGGCACGCGCACCGCGGTCGGATTTCCCGCAAGCAGCTCCACCCGTGAGGCCTCGATCAGCATGTTGATCACGAAGGCGCTCCCTGTCTGTCGCTGGCAATTCAAGCAGTGGCAGCAGTGGACGAACATCGGTGCGGACGTGAGCCGGTAGCGCAGCTCACCGCAAGCGCACCCACCCTCCAGCACAGGCATCGTAGACATCTTGGGACTCCGGGTTGTGATCCAGAGCGCCGCGGCTTTCGCGGTTCCGCAGCGCGAGCGCCGTGAATACTCGGTCGTGCCGCCGTCCGGCCGCGGAGCGATCTTATCCCCGGAGCTCGTTCCCAGCAAATCTCGAACAAGGTGCGTTTCGCGCTTCGCCCACACGTGGCCGAAAGCAGCGTCGAGGGCGAGCACGGGCGCCTGGCCCGCGAGGCAAACCAGGCGCCGGCGAGGAAGGGGGTCGCTCAGAACCAGTCAAGTTGAAGGTTGCCGTCGTCGTCGACCGAGCACCCGTGCAGGTAGCCGCCGAGGTCGACGTTCAGCCCATCAAAGCTGTTCCTGAGCCGTGATTGAAGCTTGCTCTCCACAACATTCTCGAGGTAGTCGTCGACGTCGAACCCAAACAGCCCGAGAATGTCCGATACAACTCCGGCCAAGCCGGACAGCTCGACGTGGAAGTCTACATCCTGAAGGTTCGGGGTCACCTCGATTGAGCCATCGCTGCAGGACCAGGTGAGCTTCAGATCGACGTCAAGATTCGTGGTGTCGCTGCCCGGCGACGTGATGAACGAGTCGTAGGTGACCTTCATGCCGAGATCGAGATCCAGATCGTGTGTCGAGTCGGATCGCCGGGTGACCGTGACTGCCTCCTCGCCAAGCTGCTTCCAGTAGACGTCCGCATGGTAGGAATACGTGGACTTGCTGACGCCAAACGAGCCGTCGTGATGCAGCGAGTCCCCAAGGCTCGCCTCGATGATCGACTCGAGGGATTCGCGACCGAGCTCTTCCGGAATCGCGCACTGTTCGTCGCGCAGCTCCCACTCGTCGGCATAGTGGAAGAGGTTGGAGAGTATGACGCTGTTGGAGTAGCCGGAGGAGCTGTCGAGAAACACCGAGCTGCCGCTGGATCGGTAAATCGGTTGGGTGTCGGCGTTGATCCACAGCTCGACGCTGGAAATCCCCCAGCCGTCGTTGCCGGACTTGCCGATCTTGATCATCGCAATATCGCCGGCGGTGACCACGTCGGGATCCAGCACGTCGTAGACCTGGTGGCTGTTTCGTTCGCGGTCATTGCCGCCGTAATCGAGCCAGAACTTGTCGTGGGTGCCATTCAACTGGACGTAGGCGGGGTCGTCGGTTCCGGAATTCTCGCCGTCGGCCGTGCGAACGACGAGCCGGATGCGCCAAACGGGGACGTCATCGAGGTAGTCATAGTTGAGGGGAAAGGTGCAGTTGCCGAGAGCCGCCGCGGTGGGCGTGGCGCTGGCGAGGGCTGAGGCCGAAAGCAGCGCGGCGAGTGCCACAGGGAGGCAGTTGCGGAAGCGAAGCGGAGCGGGAGCGAGGGATTTGCAGCGGGCCATGGTGGTAATCCTTTCGTGGTGCGAGCGGAGTGTTGGATGGTTTTGGCAGCAGGAGATGCAAGCGTCGGGCCAGACGGTCGATTGCAGGCGAGCATCTGCGAGGCGGTGGCGAGCGCCGGCGAGGGCGGTGGGAGGAGGCGCGAGGTGGTAACAGCCGCCATATTGGCGTATTTGGTATCATGCCGCCACCTCCCCCAGCACCGAGCCTCGCGCGCAGTTGACGCCACGCACGCTGCGGCGATACGAACGGAGCCGCCATCTCCCCCCACCGGCCGGCCCGCGCCCCCATTCACGGCGAGAACGACCCATGACCTTCGCTCGAAATCCCTCGCAACAATGGCATCAGCAAGCCCCCGGATCCCGCTGGTTCCGCGCCAATCTCCACGTCCAGACGCGCGCCGACCGCCCCGGCAGCCGCGCGACCGCGCCCGTCCGCCAAGAAGACCGCGCCGCCCGCAGCGTGCGCGTCATGCTGTGGCTCACCTTGCCTCACTGGATCGCGAGCGAGGCGGGCATCCCGGGCCGGCCTCCGAGGAAACAGGGGTGACCGATACGTATTTTGTCGTGGCCCCGGGACGCCTCGGCGAGGCGCTCGCCGCGGAGCTTGTCGAGCTTGGGGCGGCGCCGCTTCGCGTCGCCTCCGCGGGCGTCGAGCTCGAAGGATCGTTCGCGCTCGCGTGCCGAATCTGCCTGTGGACGCGGATTGCGAGCCGCGTGCTGCGGCGCGTCGGGGCCTTCGCGGTGGCGAGCGCCGGTGAGCTCTATGAGGGCGCGCGGGAGCTGCCGTGGGAGACGTGGCTCGGCGTCGATGGGACGCTGGCGGTGGACTGTGTCGTCGCCTCCGGGCTGACACCCGGAATCACGCACACCGATTTCGCGGCGCTGCGCGTCAAGGACGCGATCGTCGATCGGTTCCGCGACCGCCACGGGCGGCGCCCCTCCGTGAATGCTGCCGCTCCCGACCTGCGCGTCAACCTGCTGCTGGACAAGAGCCGCGTGGAGCTGCGCATCGACCTCGCCGGCGAGAGCCTGCACCGCCGCGGCTACCGAACGGCGCGAGAGGCGGGCGCGGCGCCGCTCAAGGAAAATGTCGCCGCCGGGTTGCTCCGCCTGGCCGGATGGCCGGAGCGGGCGCGGGAGGGCGCGCCCTTCCTCGATCCGCTCTGCGGGTCGGGCACGCTGCCGCTTGAAGCCGCGCTGATCGCTGCTGACGTGGCGCCCGGTCTGCTCCGCGCCGAGCGCGGGGGCTTCGGTTTTGCGCGCTGGCGCGGCCACGATCGCGCGGTGTGGAGCGCGCTGTGCGCCGAGGCGCGCGAGCGCGCGGCCGCGGGGCGCGAGCGGGCGCGGCGGATGCACGTGGTCGGCCACGACGAGGACCCGCACGCCGTGCGCGGCGCGATCGCCTGTGCGGAACGTGCGGGACTGCGCGGCTGCGTGTGCTTCGAGCGGCAGGCGCTCTCCGCGGCGACCCCGCCGGGCGAGGGGCCCGGGTTGCTCGTGTCCAATCCACCTTACGGCGAGCGGCTCCGCAGCCCCGACGCTCTCATCCCGCTCTATACGAACCTCGGCGATCTGCTGAAACGCCGATTCGCCGGCTGGGAGGCCTGGCTCCTGACCGCCGCCGAGGGCGAGCTGTCCCGCTATCTGGGGCTGCGCCCGACGCGGCGCGTGCCGGTGTGGAACGGCGACATCGAATGCCGCCTGCTGCGGATCCCGATTCTGGCGGGCTCCCTGCGTGAGGCGCGCGAGCGCCCGCGCGGTGGGGAAGATACCGCCGGCGCACCCCCCGCCGAGACCGCCGCCGGCGGCGCCGCGGCACCGCCCGAACACGTTACCGCCAACGCCACCACCGGCGCGACGCCGCCCGCAAAGGGCGACGCCTCGGTCGCCGCTTTCATCAACCGCATCAAGAAAAACCTCCGCCTCATGCGCCGTTGGGTCGAGCGCGAAGGCATCACCTGCTACCGGGTCTACGACGCGGACATCCCCGAATACGCGGTGATCGTCGATCGTTACGAGCGCTTCGCGGTGGTCCAGGAACAGGCTCCGCCGAAGACCGTCGACCCCGGTGCCGCGCGCCACCGCCTGCGCCAGGTCGTCTCCACGCTCCCCGAGCTGCTCGCCATCGCCCCCGAGGACCTTCACCTCAGAGTGCGGCGCCGCCAGCGCGGCACCGATCAATACCAGAGGCAAGACGACCTCGGCGTGCTCCACGAGGTCCGCGAGGGCGGCCACCGCTTCCTCGTCAACCTCACCGACTACCTCGACACTGGCCTGTTTCTCGACGGCCGCGCGACCCGTGCCAGACTCGCCGCGCTCGCTCCCGGCCGCCGCTTCCTGAACCTCTTCGCCTACACCGGCGCGGCCACCGTCTACGTCGCCTGTGCCGGTGCCGCCTCGACTACCAGCATCGACCTCTCGCCGACCTACCTCGAATGGGGGCGCCGCAACCTCGAGCTCAACGGCGTCGCGGTAGACGGCAGGCGCCACCGGCTCGAGCGCGCCGACTGCCAGCAGCTCCTCGCGGCGCCGCCGTCGCGCGATCGCTACGAGCTGATCTTTCTGGAGCCTCCCACGTTCTCGAACTCCAAGGCGATGCGCGGGACGTTGGACCTTGCGCGCGACCAACGCGAGCTCGTTCTGGGCGCAGCCCGCTTGCTCGCTCCCGGCGGCATTCTGCTGTTCAGCGCGAGCGCCCACGGCTTCAGGCTCACGCGCGAGCCACTGCTTGCGGCCGGCGTCGAAATCGTCGACCTCAGCGCCGCCACCCTGCCGCCGGATTTCTGCCGGCGCGAGCGGCAGCACGCGGTCTTCCAGATCACCTGGGCCGCGGGACGTGAGCCTCGGCGCCACACCGTCTGACTTCCAGGCGACACGAGATCCCCTAATCGCCTGCCTTCGTCCTCGCCGGCGATGCCGCCGCTGTCCGCTACGCCCCCTGACTTCTGGGTTGCTCCGGCCGTGGCAGCAGGAACCAGAAACTCGCGCCCGCCCCTTCCTCGCTCTCCACACCGATCCGCCCCCCGTGCGCTGCCACCGCCAGCTTGCAGAACGCCAGACCGAGCCCCGTCGAAAAGGCGTGGTAGCCCCACTCGTCGTCGGCCTGCACAAACTTCTCGAAGATGCGGCTGTGGTACTTGGCGGGAATTCCCGGCCCGTTGTCCGTGACGCGGAACCGAATTCCCTCCTGCTCGCCGGTGACCTCGATCGTCACACGCCCACCGGCGGCCGGCGCGAACTTGAGCGCGTTGGCCACCAGGTTCTGCAACACCCGGAAGATGATGCCGCGGTCGAGGAACACGAACAGCTCTTCCTGGGCCGCACGCACAGCGAGCTCGCGGTTCTCCACCAGCGAGGCCAGGCTGTCGGCGACCTCCCGGGCCAACACCACAGCGTCGCACACCGAAATGCGAAGCTGCATCCTGGTCGCCTCTAGCTTGTTCACGTCGAGCACCGAAGTCACCATCAGCGCCATGCGCTTGCCGGCGTTACGCGCCTGCTCGAGGTAATCGCGTTGCTGTAGCGTCAGCGCCGGTGCCGCGTCCTGCTTGAGAATCTCCAGATAGGCGAGCAGCGCCGACAACGGCGAGCGCAGGTCGTGCACGAGCATGTGCACGAGGCTGTCGCGCAGCGCCTCCAGCTCCTGGAGGCGGTCGCGGCTTTCGCGCAGCTCGCGCTCGCGGCGCCGCAGCTCGAGGTGGGTCGCGATCCGCGCGTGGACTTCCTCGATTTCGAACGGCTTGGTCACATAATCGACGCCGCCTACCGCAAAGGCCTCGACCTTGTCCCAGACCTCCGCGTGCGAGCTCACGAAGATCACCGGAATGTCGCGCAGCGCGGCATCGGCCTTGAGGCGCCTGCACACCTCGTAGCCGTCCATCTCGGGCATGCCGATGTCGAGCAGGATCAGCTCGGGCGGGTCGGCGTGCGCCGCCCGCAGTGCCAGCTCGCCGCACGGAACGGGGCGTGCCCGGTGGCCGCGCGCCTTGACAATGCTACACAGCAGGTTCAGGGATGCGGGGGTATCGTCGACGATAAGGATGCTCGCCGGGGGCTGCGGTGCAAGCGGCTCTACCATTTGCGTCTCCTGTCATGCTCCGTCGGTCGGGTCGGCGCCGTTGTCGAAGATCGCGTCGAGCTCGGGAGCGATTGCCGTAAATGCGGTCAAGATGCGCGGATCCAGGTGCTCGGGGCGGCTGCGCTCGTCACCCCCGGTGATGATGGCGAAAGTCCTTGCCGCGGAGAAGGGCGGCTTGTAGGGCCGCCGGTTGCGCAGCGCGTCGTACTGGTCCGCAAGGCTGACGATACGCGCGGAGAGCGGGATCTCCTCGCCTGCGAGCCCTGCCGGGTAACCGCTGCCGTCCCAGCGCTCGTGATGGTGGCGGGCGATTTCGGCCCCCATCCGCAGGAAGGTATTGGTGGGATAGACGTCGAGCACGGCGGCAAGCGCCTCGGCGCCGATGACTGTGTGCCGCTTCATGACCTCCAGCTCCGCGGCGGTGAGCTTGCCGGGCTTGAGCAGCACGCTGTCAGGGATCGCCACCTTGCCGACGTCGTGCAGGGCGCTGCCGTGGTAGAGGTCCGCAATGAAGGCGGTGTCGATCAGGTCGCCGAAGACCCCGTCCGCGTCGAGTCGTTGCGCGAGCGCCCGGCAAAACCGCTGGACGCGGACAACGTGGCGGCCGGTATCTTCGTCGCGACATTCGCCGAGCTTCGCCAGCGCCAGGATCGCGGCGATCTGTGCGTCCGAAATCTCCTTGACCTGCGCGGCGACCTGCTCCTGCAACCGGGAATTGTGCTCGTCCAGCGCGAGCTGGAGTCGCTGGATCCTCAGGTGCGCCTCCACGCGGGCGTGCACCTCCTCGAAGTGGAACGGCTTGGTAACGTAGTCCACGCCGCCGGCGGCGAACGCCCGCACCTTGTCGCTGATGTCGCTGTTGGCGCTGATGAAGATTACCGGGATCGCGCGCAGGAGAGGATCCGCCTTGAGCGCCGCGCAGACCTCATAACCGCTTAGCTCCGGCATGTTGATGTCGAGCAGAATCAGCGTGGGCGCCGCGCGGCGCGCCGCGTCCAGCGCACTACGGCCGTCGAGCACCGGCCGCACGCGGTATCCCTTGTCCTTGAGCATGCCGGCGAGCAGCCGCAAGTTGGCCGGCGTGTCGTCGACCACCAGAATGTCCGGAGGATTTTCAGAGTACCCGCTCACCGCTCTTCCTTCCCATGATCCAATGAAACGCTTCACCCTCTCCCTCCACCCGCATCAGCACTAACCTGGCCGCCATTTGCGTCATTCCGGCCCCCGGCCTTCACCAGGGGATGGGTCGGGGTGGGGGGGAGCCGAACCCGACCGGTCCAACAGCGCGAGCATGCTCGGATAGGCGAAGTCGTCGGCAAGTCGGCGGAGCTCTCCCGCGAGGTCGGGGCTCCGGGGTTCGACCTGCGTGGCGAGCTCGAGGACGCGATCCAGGTCGGCGCCCAGGATGGCCTGTCGCAGCTCGGCGCTCAGGTCGGCAGGGAGTGAGGCCGCCGCGGCCGCGGCCGCTTCCGACGCGGTTTCGGTCCCTGCGCGCGCACCTTCGGATGGCGCCGCCGGCACCGCCGTGACCGCGTCTTCCGCGTACAGATACCGCGCGCCAAGCGCCGACTCGAGCTTCGCGAAAACCACCTCCTCGCGGAATGGCTTGCTCAGGTAGTCGTCTGCGCCGGCCGCGAGCGCGTGGCTGCGATCCTCCCGGAACGCGCTCGCTGACACCGCGACGATCCTGACGGCGGCCCCGTCCTCGCGCCCGCGAATTGCGGCGATCGCCTCGAAACCCGTCATCACCGGCATGCGCAGGTCCATGAGGATGAGCTGCGGCGCCCACTCCGCGAAGGCGGCAACGGCCTCGACACCGTTTTCCGCCGTGCGCACCTCGAAGCCGACGGCGCTGAGCAACCCGGCCAGGTAAGCGCGGTTGTCGTCGACGTCATCCACGACCAGCACCCGGTACGGCGGTTGATCCGGGGCCAGGGCGATCACGCGGCGTTTCTCTTTGCGCGGAGGCAGGGCGTCCGCGACCCCCGGCGCGACGGGGATCTCCACGCGAAACACGCTGCCCTCGTCCACGCGGCTGATCACGTCGATGGTCCCACCGAGCACCTCGGCGAGCTTGCGGCTGATGGCGAGGCCGAGCCCGGTTCCTTTCTTGCTGCGTCGGCCGCTCTCTGTCTGTTCAAAAACCTGAAACAGGCTATTCATTTCTTCTGGCGCGATGCCCGCCCCCGTGTCCTCCACCTCGGCGACGAGCCGCAGGCCCACTTCCCCGCCTCCTGGCGCGGCCCGCCTGGCATCCACCCGCAACGTGATACCGCCGCGGTGCGTGAACTTCAGCGCGTTGCTCAGGAGGTTTTGCAGGATCTGACGGAGCTTGCCGGCGTCGGAGACGATGCAGCGCGGCATTGCCGGGCCGACCTCCACGATGAACCGCAAGCCCTTGTCACGGGCACGCACGCGGAACAGCGCTGCCAGCTCCTCGAACAAGGCGGCGGGCGCGAAGGTAGACAGCTCCGCCTCGACCCTGCCGGCCTCGATCTTCGAGTATTCCAGGATGTCGCAGATCAGCGCGAGCAGGTGATCGCCGGCGCGCAGGATGGTGTCGAGGTACTGTCGCTGCCGCGCTGAAAGCTCGGGCTCGCGCCGCAGGAGCTGGGCGAAACCGAGGATGGCGTTCATCGGGGTGCGGATCTCGTGGGACATGTTGGCGAGAAACAGGCTCTTGGCGCGGTTGGCGGCCTCGGCCTCCGCGGTGCGCTCCCGCACGCGCTGCTCGAGGTCGGCATTGAGCGCGCGCACCTCCTGCTCCGCCCGCAGGCGCGGCGTGATGTCGCGACCGATGGCGAGCACGGCCAGAGCCTGGCCGGCCGCGTCCGGAATCGTGGCGGCTGTCCATTCGATGGCGACGGCGCTGCCGTCCGCGCGCAGGGCGCGGCACGCGTAGCGATCCAGGCGGTTTTCGGCGATCGCCCGCGCGAAAGCTTCCGCGGCGGTCGCGCGGTCTTCGGGCGCGATCAGCTCCGGCATGTGGCGGCCGCACAGCTCCTGCGCGTGGGCGTAGCCGAGGAGCTCGGCCGAGGCGGGGTTGGCGAGCACAATCTCGCCGTCCAGCTCCGCGACGATGATGATTTCCGGTGAGCTCTCCACGAGCGCCCGGTAGCGCCTGTCGCTCTGCTGCTGGCTCTCCTCGGCCAGCTTCCGATCGGTGATGTCCACCCAGGTGCCGATCACTTCCCGCGGCGTGCCAGCAGCTTCGTACGAGACTCTCGCTTCATCCCGCAGCCAGCGATAGCCGCCATCGGCGTGCCGAAAGCGGTATTCTCCGCAAAAGCAACCGGTTGTGAGCGCGCTCTCGAGGCACGCGAGAACGCGCGGCGCGTCCTGTGGGTGAAGGCGTTTCGCCCAGAAGTCCGCCGCGGTGAGAAAGGCGTCGGGTGAATAGCCGAGTTGAGCCTTCACGTTACCGCTTACGTAGGTGGTGGCGAAGCCGCCTTGCGGTGCGCGCGCGTAGATGACGGTCTGGCTGGTCGCGATCAGATGCTCCAGGCGCGCCGTGACAGCGCGGCTTTCGGCTTCTGCGGTGCGCAGCCCGGCGCGTGTCCGCAGCGCGCCGATGCCGTATGCCACATTGTCCGCAAGCTCACTCAGGAGCGAAAGCTCCTCCGCGGAAAAGGCGTCGAGCGCTCCGGCACCGATCGCCAGAACACCCAGCACCTGAGACCGTGCGGCAAGAGGCAGGCCCACAATGAGCTCGAGGCCGAGCCGCTGGACCGCGTCCTTCCACGTCGCGAGCTCCGGGTAGTCGGCGATGTCGTTTTGCACCAGGTGCCGCCCGGTCTTGATCACGGTGCTCAGCAGGGCGCGGGCCCGATCGGCATCGGCCCAGAACGCGCCCCCGCTGTCCGGATGGCCCCCGGCGCTCGCGCCGAGTCTGACCCCGTTCGCTGCGCTCTCGTCGGCGTACCACACGCCACAAAAGCGATACTCGCCGGTGCCCACCACGAGGTCGCATACGGCTTGCAGCAACGATTGCTCATCCGCGGAGCGGATCAGGGTTTTGCCGCAGTCGCTCAGCAGGCGGAGCGCCCGACTGCTGCGCTGGAGCGCACGGGTGCGCGCCTGCACCCGCTGCTCGATGTCGTCGAGCAGCCGGGTCCGCTCTTCCGCAAGCGCCCGCGCTTCCCGTTCCCTGGCGCCCAGGGCCTCCGACTGCTCCTGAAGCAACGCCGTCTTGCGCGCCAGCTCCACGAACACTGCCACCTTGGAGCGGAGCACCTCGGCCTCGATCGGCTTGTACAGATAGTCCACGGCGCCGGCGGCGTAGCCGCGAAAGCGCTGCACGTCGGCGGTGAGCGAGGCCGTGAGGAAGATGATCGGGGTGTTGCGGCTGCGCGGGCGTTCGCGGATGAGCGCCGCGGTCTCGTATCCATCCAGTCCCGGCATGTTCACGTCGAGGAGCACGATCGCGAAGTCCCCGGCGAGGAGGTGCCGGAGCGCTTCAACGCCGGAGCCCGCGGTAACGACGTTCTCGCCGAGGTTCTGGAGGGTGGCTTCCAGAGCGACCAGCGCCGCCGGCTCGTCGTCGACGACCAGGATGTTCATCCGCCGTTGTGGTTCAGGGGCCGCGCTCACCATCGTTCACTTTTCCCCGACGCGCCGATAAATCCGCTCGCGCGCGTCCAGTGGCTGGTAGCGGTCCTCGCGCGCGGTGAAGCGCAGGGACTCCGTGCGGCCCAGCGCCAGAATGCCGCCGGGAGACAGACTGGTAAGGAAGAGATCGTGGACCCGGTCCTGAAGCGGCCTGGTGAAATAGATCAGGACGTTGCGGCACAGCAGGACGTCGATCTCCTGGAACGCGGCATCCGTCGCCAGGTTGTGGGTCGCGAAGACGATGCGGTCGCGAAGAAACGGGCGCATGATCGCGTGCTCGTACCGCGCCGTGTAGTACTCGGAGAACGACCTGGCGCCGCCGGCTCGTCGATAGCTCTCCGTATGGTCCCGCATCGGCGGTAGCGGGTAGATTCCCGCCCGCGCGCGGGCGAGCGCCGCATGCGACAGGTCGGTCGCGTAGATGCGGCAGCGATGAAGGAGACCTTCCTCGTGGAGCAAGATGGCCATCGAGTAGGCTTCTTCGCCGGATGCGCAGCCGGCGTGCCAGACGCGAAAAAAGCGCCGGTCCGCGAGCAACGGTACGACGTTGGCGCGGAACGAGGCGTGGAAGCTCGGATCGCGAAACATGGCGGTAACGCGCACGGTGAGCGCCTCGACCAGGCGTTGCAGGGAGTCCCCGTCGCGGCGCACGCGGGCGCGGAGCTCGGAGACCGTGCGCAGGTGCTCCGCCTCGATCCGCGCCGCGATGCGGCGGTGCAGCGTGGCCGCGGCGTATTCCCGGAAATCGTGGCCACAGCGGACGCGGAGATCGTCGAGCAAGAGTGCGGCGTCGGCTACTTCAAGACCAGAGGATCTTTCCGTCATGTTTCGAGCGTGCCCGCATCGTGCTTCTTGACAGCGCCGTCCAGGGCGAAAGCGCTGCGGCATTGCTGCCTGGAAAAGCTCGCGATCAGGCGCTCGCCCGCGCCCGCCCGCGCGTGACAGCGACGGTGTGCACGGGGACGGGCGAGAACGCCTCACGGTTGTCATAGTACTGGTCGGGGCAGCGTTGTCAAGGCGCAAGCAAATGATGCCAGGGTGCAAGGTTTGCTTGCACCCCCCCAAGGTCGTCTCGCAACAAGCGCGATGCGATGACTACGACATCCGTAGGGAATGTTGCGCGCGCTTGCGCCACCAGGGCGCGAAATGGCTTCATTTGCTTGCACCCCCCGCCGCGCCTGTGCCGGTTCACCCCCTCCCCCCGCTTGCGGGGGGAGGGGGTGAACAGATACCCACGGCCTGACAAGAAACTCGGGTTGCGAGGTCCCCCGTTTCATCCGGCGCGGGCCGGCAGAGCCGGTGGAAGGCTGGTGAGCATCATCAGCGGAGGAGCTTCGGAGCTTCTGACGTGAAGAACTTCTTGACTTCACCCCACATCTGCTCAGTCATGCCGGCCGGCAGCACTTCTTCCTTCTCTGCATCCGCGAAGTAGGTGAGTGCCCGGAGCACGTGATACAGGTCCGGCTGCGACCTGCCAAACCGCGCGAGGTACGCGTCGCACGCTTCAGCGAGTGGGTGCCCGGACGTGCAGATCGCAAACAGATCCCAAAAGTCACGCCGCAGCCCCCGCCGCGCGATGGCGGCCAGCTTCATGGCTGCCAGGTCGCGTAGTGAGGCAACCGGGAATTCGAGCGGGTCCACCACGGCAGGAGGCGCGAGAGGTGGGTAAGGATACCGGACGATGTCGACGGCAATTCCCCCGACCACCGCCCGCAAACAGACATCGGATAGGGCAAGAACCCGGAAGTCGGGCATGCTTACGGCCGCTGCCGCGGCCACCTCCTCCAGATTCACATCCCGGGTGAGGCTGAACAGATCGAGATCGAGCGACAGTCTATGTCCAAGGTGTAGAGCCACAGCGCTACCGCCAGCCAGATAGAATGATGCCAAGCCGGGAATGGTCTTCAGTCTATCCAGGGCGCGGAGCTGCTCTGCCGCCAGGCTGGTGGTCTTGCCCATGACTCATGATCCGCCTTGAAGAAAGCCCGCCAAAACCGAAAGGTACGCTCGGAAATGTCAGCATGACCAACCTCGCGGAAGAACCGGTGGATGCGGGCCAGACCAAAAGTTGCCATCGCCCAGCGCACCTCGGCGAATCCGCCAAACTCCAGAATCCGAGCCAGAATGTAATCGGCGTGCTGCGTCACCTCGAAGCTAGCAGCGTCGACCTCCCAGAACAGCCATTTCACCTCATCTGGAATCGCAGTCATCTGAGCCTCCCCACGGCTAAAGCCGGGGGGTTCTGAACGGAAGAACCTTCTGTACATACCTCCACCATGGAGTAGGGCCATCGGCATGCATATATGGCCTGGCCTTTTCGGGGCTCTCGCAATCAACCAACGGGCTTGATGCTACAACATCCGACCTGGCGATTGGACCTTGCAAGCAAGGTCCCGCCACCAAGTCCCGGTCCTTGGGGACCTTGCGGTCCCTGCTCCGGCCGATCTCAGCCGCCATCCGTTCAGCTTGCGCGGGCGAGCCGCTCTGGCCCGTCCGACCGACGCCGGACGGGTGAGAGCACGAGGCCGTGCTCTGCTTCGCAGCTTGGTACTGACTCGACGCCGCCCGCAGGAGCGACTCCGCAC
>JACPHN010000156.1 GCA_016188575.1 Candidatus Schekmanbacteria bacterium | reverse complement strand
TGCTGCACCAGCGGCCTCGTCCAGTCGGAGACGCCGGGGTCGGACATCCAGTGGCTGCGGGCGCTGAGCTATGGGCTCGCGGTCGAGCTGGAGATCCCGCAGGTGTTGCCGGTCGGGGTGGCGGTGCCGCTGCTCTTCAAGGCGACAGTGGAGGGCACGGGCGCGAGGGACGAGGCGGCGCCGGCGGGCGGGGAAGCGGCGGGGCGCACCCGCCAGGTCGCGCTGCCGGGAACCTACCAGTGGGAGGCCACAGGGCCGGAGCTCGAGCTGGCCGCGGGCGAGACGGCGGACCCGGCGAACGAGATCACCGCGCTGCAGGCGGGGGAAGTGACGGTGACGGTGGCCTACATACCGCCCGGCGGCGAGGAGATGAAGCTGGAGGCGGAGCCGGTGGCGATCGGGGTGGCGGGCGTGGCGTGGGAGGGGTACGACCCCGGAGACGGCCACACCGGCTATGAGGCCGCCGACCCGAGCGGCGCCTGCGGGGGTACGGGCCGGATCTTCGCCGAGCGCCGGCAACCGCCCGGTCGCGCTGGCGACGAGCTCCACGACAAGGCGAAGATCCGGGTCACGCTGACCTCGGCGCCGCCGGCAGGCGAGACGCTGACCGTGTATTTCCGGGTGCTCGATCCCGACCACTATAGCGAGGACAGCGGGTTCGACACCAATGGCGCGGCGCCGGACGACAACCTCGCCGCGGGCGGGAATGCGGTGACGGTGGGGGCAACGATTCTGAATCCGGACCTGTCGGCGAGCGACGGCTCATTCACGATGGTCGGCGACGGCGCCACCGATGAGATCGAGATGGTCTTGGAGATCGCAGCGCGGCAGCCGGGCAACAATTTCGCGGTGGTGGCGCACACCAGCCCGGAATACGTCGAAAGCGTCGGCTTTGCGGCCGACGGAGTGACGCTGGTGGTCGCGGAGACCGGGTGCCGGTAGGCGAGCCCTACCGCACCTCGACACTGACCGTCTGGCGGACGCTGTACGTGGAGCGGGACACCATGGCGACGCCGATTCTTACCCAGGAGCCGGGACCGAGCCGGATCCCGGCGGGCGCGATCACGGCGAAGGCCGACCTGACGATGACCACGGATCGCGATATCCACAAGCCCGGCGGCACCGACCAGTTCTCGGGCGGCGCGATCGCGCTCTACGAGGGTGAAACCCCGCTGAAAACCGAGACGGTGGCGGCCAATACGACCGGAACTGGCTCGCGGATCGTGGTGCGGTATCCGGTGCCGGCGACAGCCGATGCCTTCCGGGATCTCGTCGACGACGACGTGGCGAACGCGGTCACCGCCGCGGACATGGTGCCCGTCCTCACGCTGATGCCGACGCGGTTCTTGCCGGCCTGCGTGCGCGTCGACACCACCAAGACCGATCTCGCCTCCGACAGCACCGCGCCCGTTGACGATGCCGCGGTGCCGTTCAAGCTCAACGTGGGAACGGACGGGACGGACGCGAATCAGACGACGGAAAAAGACGATCTGGTAAGAGCGAACAAGCAGGCTCCTTCCTCACCGGATTTTTGGGTCGCTTATGTCCTGGGTGCCTTTCAGGGGCGAGTGGACAAAGATGCAGATCCTGACCGTGAGGATTGGATTCTCGGCTTTGGGGGTCGCGGGCTAAATTCCGGCCCATACGCGCTGCTGTACCGTGAGAGCGTGCGCGACGTTGTCCTGGCACCTGTCGCTGGCGTCACGACTGCCGAGGCCAATCTGTGGGCGCTGACGGCAGTGCACGAAATCGCGCACGAATTCGGTCTGGTGGACAAGGACAAAGGAGACGACGGTCCGCTGATGGACAGCGTCGCGCTGTTGACAGCCGATACCCAGGCTGAGGTCGACTCGCTGCAGCTCAATGGCGTTGGTCTGAGGAAGATCGCGTCAGTCGATCTCTACGGGAGGAACTGAAAATGGTTGGCCGGTCACCGGTCTCAAAGGTCTGCGGATGTCTGCTGATGGTATCGATGGGCTGGACCGTGGCGAATGGAGAGCCGGTTCCAGACGCAATACGATTCAATATCGAGTGCCAGGATGACAGCATCACCTTTGCAGAACCAGCTCGCCTTTTTTATATCCTTGCGTAACACCTCAGCGATAACCATCCATGTTTACCCGGGCCATATTTACAACTCCATATTACTATGCTCGCTTGACGGCAGTGAGTATTCGGATTGTGTCAATGGCAGAGAATGGATGTTTTTCGGAAAAACACACGAAATGCTTCCCGGAAGCGCCTTATGGAAGGAGATCGGTTTGTATCTGAAAGGCGCAGTCAGAGAGGATCTCGAGCAACAAGACGGCTACGTGAATGACCTGGTCTTTCCTCGCCCCGGCACCTATTACGTGAAGGTGGAGCCAAGTTATGCGGGGAAACTCCATTCCAACGCCGTCCGGGTCACTGTGGCGCCCCTCCCGGAAAGCGAGCAGCCGGTGATGGAGATCTGGAGCCGCCCCGAGGTCGCCAGGTTCATCCAGGGCTACACCTACAAGGAAGGCGTGGCGCCCCTCGAACGCCTGCTCGAGCAGTATCCCGACTCGCTCTACGCGGATCACGCCCGCTACGCGCTCGGCGATTACTGGGCGAACGAATACAGGATCCGGTGGAGCCACATTCCCGATAAGAACACCGCGGATCCGCAGATGCTCCGGAAAGCACATGAATACCTGGGAGCTGTGACCGAGCGGATCCCCATCCTGAAGGTGCGCGCCTTGAGGCGCCAACTCGCCATCGTGCATCAAGAAGGGCGAATGTTCGAGGAAGTCGACGTGAAGGCTCTCGCTCGGGAGATCGAGTCGCGGATGTCGCTCGCGGACGGGATCGGGCTTGGGGAGAAGATACGCAACTGGCTCCCGCACGTCCTGGCCCAGGAAAAGCCGACCGAAGCGCCGGGAGCGATACCGCGATGAGGTGCTAACATAGGGACGAGCACGGTTACGGCGAGCTGAAGAGCGCGTTGGGCGGCGGTCATTAGCCCTCGGGCGACTTCGGCGAGAACGCCGCGTGGTGGGCTTGCGCGGTTCTGAGCTACAACCTGAACCAGGCGATGAAGCTCCTGACGCTACCGGGAGAGTGGGTAGGAAAGCGACTGAAGGCGATTCGCGCGCACCTCATCAACCTGCCGGGGCGCGTGGTGAGGCGGAGCAGGCAACTGGTGATCCGGCTCACGGCCGCTCACCCGTCCAACTGGCTCATCCAGGCCTTATGCCGCGGAGTCGCGAAGCACTCGCAAAGCCAGGCCGTCTGATAAGGGACGACATCCACGGCAGCTCGGGCGGGGCCGGGGGCGCACAACGGTGCGCGGCGCGCCTCACCAAGCTCACCGCGACGCGAAAAAGGCGGCGGAAAGGACATGAAAAGCAGCAGAAACCCTCCACCATAACGTCTGGCGACTGCTCCGAGGAGTGTCCCAGGGATGCGTTTGGCACCGACTCGACGCAACCGAGAAAAGTCGCCCGCGGGCCGGTGGATTTTGGCAAGCTCCGGGTCTTGCAAAGTCGTCAGAGCCGTGTCACGTTGCGCTAGATCTATGTTGTCGCCGCCCCTCGGCACGCGAGAGTGACTGCGGATGCGAACGACGATGAACAACGCCCTGCGTCATCATGTTCCCTTCAATGAGCTGCCGGACCTTTGCCGCCGTTATCAGGTGCATGAGTTGGCGCTCTTCGGGTCGATGCTCCACCCGGATCACCGTCCCGACAGAGATTTCGATCTGCTGGTCCGTTTCGCACCAGCACATGTGTCCTTTCTGACTCACTCTCCCCAGGAAGCGCCTGGTTTATCCCCAGTCTCGGGCAAGGCTATTCCTGCTGACATCGCGCGTGCAACGAGGTCAGCTTGGGGGGCGTCAGCGCAACAGCCTGCGCGTTGCGCGCAAGATGCTCTGTGCAAACCTGATCGTGCGGGATCGACTGGAGGACGACTTTCGGATCGTGTCAACACCCTCCAATGCCTCTGGTCGCGCTTTCTTGGTGAGGCCATGATCGTCCGGCTGTCTTCTCTTTTTCCAAAGTACTAGACGGTGAGCACCGGGCCGTCCTGAATCGAGATTCTTGCGCGATTTTTCGCGATTTTCTTGGGGGGGGCGTCTCTTGACAGATGGCGTTGTTCCGTCTAAGATGTCACTTATAGGACGGCAAAATCTATCTATAGTCGTATCGTGCCGGGCCGCGGCACGCGGGTCGATGGATCGCGGCCGGTCCGCCCCTGGGAATCCCGCCGCCCGGCGACCTGGCCCGCGTTGCGCTTGGTGCCAGTGCTCCAGCACGTGTCGAATGATGGAAATGGCCGGTTGAGATTGATTCGCACCTCAGGGAATCCACAAGTCACGCCAATGGAGACATCCACCAACAGACGTGCGACAGCGCACTAGGGTCGGGAGCGGAGAAGCATCAGCCCCCGGGAGGAACCTCCTGTTGACCGAGCGGACTGTCATGGCCGCCGCCGCGGGCCCGGACCTCATCTCTCCCCGCAGCACGGGGGGGACGAAGGATGGGGCCCTACCGTGAGGTTCCTGGTCGCGCCGGTCGCTGCCGTGCTCCTGCTGAGCCCTTTCATGGCTCGGGCGCAGGAGGTGCGCGAGGCCATCTATTACTTTCCCGATACCGTCGCGCAGAACCGCACGGACACCGCGGCGCTCGCCCAGGAATGGATCGATGCGGAGCTGGTACCAGCGCTCGGTTTCCCGCTCACGCTGAGGTACTTCGCCCGTCTGCCCGACCTCGAGAAGTACCTCGACGAGTGTGCACGGCGCGCTGTCTACCCTGTCTGGGGCACCATCCCTGCCGAGCTCGCCGTCGTCGAGCGCGCGCGCTGGGGTCTGGACATGGTTGCCTATACCGTACGGCCCGGCGGCTCCCCGACCCACACGCTCAGCGTCGTCATCTCCCGCCAGAGCGCGGTGCGGGGCCTGGGCGAGCTCGCCGGCAAGACGCTCATCGCGCCGGACTACTGGGGGACCGACACCGCCCGCTTCGAGCGCAAGGTCCTCGCCGAAGCGGGCGGCAAGGTCGAGCTCCACCTCGCCGACCTGGGAGACCTGAAGCTCTCCGACTCCTCGATCTCCGCGCTTCTGGGCGTCTACTACGGCGAGGGCGACGCGGCGCTCGTCTCGAACCGGGCGTTCGAGGTGCTCCGCGAGCGGAGCGCCGCCATCTGGCGGGCGATGCACGTCGTCCACGAGTCGCCGCCGATCCCGCTCGCGGTCGTGGTCTTGTTCCCGACCACCAGCCCGCGGGAACGGGAGATCCTGCTTCGGAAAGGCTTGAAACTGCACGACACCCCGACCGGGCGGCGGTGGTTCGACTACGTCCGTCTCGACCGGCTGGTTCCGGGCGCCTGGCGGGATCTCTACACGGCGGCGGAGCTGGATGTCTCCGCCCCACGGAGCGAGGCCCCCGCGAACGGGGAGGCGGCGCGATGATCAGCTACCTGCGCCGGCACCTCGCCGCCCGGGTCGCGGCCCTCGTGCTGGTCCTCCTGGCCGCCTTCGTCCTGGCCTTCGGCACCCTGGCCGTCCGGCGGCAGCGGGCGATCCTCCGCACCGACCTCGAGGGCGGCGCCCGGGTCATCGCCGGGAATCTCGCCGTCCTGCTCCTGGAGTCCGTCATGGCCAACAACTTCAGCTTCGTGAATGACGCCATGCAGCGGACGGTGGACGGGGAGGACATCCTGTATGCGCTGGTAGCCGGGGAGGGCAACCTGGCGATCGCGCACTGGGACCCGGAGCGAATCGGGGAACCCCTGAATGGGGACGAGACCGGCCGGCGGGCGTGGGCCGCCGAGAGCATCCTCATCCAGGACTCCGCCGCGCGCGGCACGCCGGTGCTCGAGGTCGCCGTACCAGTCCTGTCCATGACGAACCGGCGCTTCGGGGTCCTCCGCCTCGGGTTCTCGCTCGCTCAGGTTGACGCCGCGGTCCGGGCGAGTCTGGTCGCGGTCGTGCTCGAGTCCGTCCTCCTGCTCGCCGCCGCCGGCCTCCTCGCGCTGCTCCTCGTCCGCCGCGTCACCCGCCCGGTCGTCAGGCTGACGCGGGACGCCGTGCGGATCGCCGGCGGGGAGCTGGACCACGAGGTCGGGCCGGCTGGCCGGGACGAGGTGGGGCGGCTCGCCGCGGCCTTCGAGGCCATGCGCGCGGCGTTGCGTGAGAAGATCCGGGACCTCCAGGAGACCATCACCCGGCTCACGAGCGCCGAGGAGCGAGAGGCGCGGCTACGGGAGCTCGACGCGCTCAAGAGCCGCTTTCTCGCCAATGTCAGCCACGAGCTCCGGACGCCGCTCACGCTGATCCTCACACCGCTCGAGGCGATGCGGGCGGGCCACTACGGGGACCGCCTCCCCGAGCTGGCCCCGACGCTCGATACCATGCGCTCGAACGCCCAGCGCCTCTATCGCCTGATCGACGACCTGCTCGATTTCTCGCGGCTGGCGGCGGGGGCGATGCAGGTCCGGGCGGAGGAGCTCGATCTCGTCGGGCTGGTGCGCGACCTCCTGGCGTCGGTGTCTTCCTGGCTGGTCCGCCGGGAGCTGGCGCTCGCGACCCGCTTCGCGACGGACGAGGCGCGCGCCGTTGCCGATCGCGAGAAGGTGGAGAAGATCCTGCTGAATCTCCTCTCCAACGCCGTCAAGTTCAGCCCGCCCGGCGGCACGCTGACCGTGGAGGTGTCGGCGGGCGAGGAGGTGGTGCGGGTGGCGGTGAGCGACAGCGGACCGGGGATCCCGCTGGAAGAGCACGAGCGGGTATTCGAGCGGTTCGGCCGCACGACGTCCGCGCAGGTCAGCGGGTACAAGGGGACCGGGATTGGCCTGGCGCTGTCCCGGGAGCTGGCGGAGGTGCAGGGTGGGACGCTCACCCTGGCGAGCGAGCCGGGCGCGGGGGCGACCTTCAGCCTGGCCCTGCCGTTGGTCGGGGCACCGGCCGCCGGGGGGGTGGGGATTCCGGATCGTCGGCGGGAGTCGCGGCCGGAGGTCGAGGGCCTCGATGCGGTGTCGCTGGCATCGGCGGATCTCGCACTGGATCTGGTGCCGTCCTCTCCACCCTGCCTGCCCCCGCTCCCGCCGCTCGCGGCTGGAGGTGCGCGCGACGCCGAGGTGGGGGGCGAGGAAGGCGACGCCACCGTGCTCGTCGTCGACGACCATCCGGAGATGCGGGAGCTCGTGCGGCGCATCCTCTCGCCAGCCTTTCGCGTGCTGACCGCGGCAAACGGGGCGGAGGCCCTCGAGCGGATGGGCGATGCTCCGCCCGATCTCGTCCTCACCGACGTCATGATGCCGGTCATGGACGGCTACGAGCTGCTCCGGCGAATCCGCGACACTCCCGGGAGCTCCCGTATTCCGGTGGTCATGATCTCGGCGAAGGCCGACGTGGGCACCCGAATGGAAGGCCTGGAACATGGGGCCGACGACTACCTGGTCAAGCCGTTCCATCCGCAGGAGCTGGTCTGCCGCGTCCGGAACCTGGTGCTGATGGGCCGCTACGCCCACGGCTTGCGAGAGTGGAACCGGCACCTGGGGGAGCGCGTGCGGGACCAGGTAGCGGAGCTGCTGCGCTCCGCGACCGTGCACCGGTACCTGCCGAGGCCGGTGGTGGACGCACTCCTCCGCGGCGAGCTGCCGGCCGTCGCGGCCTCGGAAAGGCGGTGGGCAACCATGCTGTTTGGCGACCTCGTGGGCTTCACCAAGGCAAGCCAGGAGCTCGCGCCGGAACAGATCACGGTGATTCTGAACGATTACCTGGGGGCCATGCAGCGCGAGGTGGCGGCGACGGGCGGTACGCTCGGGCGGATCATGGGCGACGGCTTCATGGCCTTTTACGGGGCGCCGGCGGAGATGTCCCGGGAGGAGCAGGCCAGGCGGGCGATCGAGCTGGCGTTGGGGATGCGGCAGGCGCTCGCGGTGCTCAACTCGCGGTGGGAGCAGCAGGAGGGCCTGCCCAGCGGGCTGCAGGTGCGCATGGGGATCAACGCGGGCTACGTGACGGTGGGCAGCTTCGGCGGGGAGGGGCAGCTCGACTACACGGTGATCGGCACCCCCGTGAACCTCGCGGCGCGCCTCGAGCAGCTTGCGGAGCCGGGAGCGATCCTCGTCGGGCACGCGGTTGGAGTGCTGGTCAGAGACGGTTACGTCCTGGGGGCGACTCGGCGGCTGGAGGCGAAGGGCTTCGCCGACCCGGTCGCCTGCTACCCGGTGGAGGGACGGCTGGTGGGTACGGTGGCGGGCTAGTTCCGCGAGCCCACCGCAGTGGTCACGGCAGGGCGTCGCCCGCCCTACGTCTACCGCCCCCGCCACGCCGCGAGGTCCCCTGCTGTAGCCGCACGGGTCGGACGTGCTCGGCCGGCTCCCTTTGACACTGACCCACCAGCCCGGATTCTCTACTGAAAGCTCCGGCGGCCCCCTTAAGTCTTGACAACGCGTCGGACCTGGCCTAAAGTGCGCTGTCCGTGTTCTCGGGCTCCCGCCGCACAACCGTGATGCTTGACTCCATTCTCCACGGTTCATTCCCCGCACAAGATCGAAGTGACTTTTCTCGTGAGAACCGAAAGGGTGAACGAAAAGTGCAACTGACTGTCCGCGACGCCTCAAGGATTCTCCGCGTTCCGGAGAAACAGATCTTTCGGTGGATTGACGACGGCACGCTGCCGGCGCATTTGGTAAACGAGCAGTACCGCTTTAATCGGGCCGAGCTCTTGGAGTGGGCGACCGCGAACAAGATCGACGCCGCAGCGGACGTATTCCGCGAGCAGGAAAACGGCCTCGAGCGCATGACGGGCTTGCTCGAAGCGCTCGAAGCCGGCGGGATCTTTCGCGGCGTGAAAGGCGCTGACAAGGAATCGGTGCTCCGGGCCGTCGTGAACCTCTTGAAGGTGGGCAAGGATGTGGATCGCGAGTTTCTCCACGGCGTGCTCCTGGCCCGGGAAGCGCTCGGTTCAACAGGCATCGGGGACGGCATTGCCATTCCCCACGTCCGCAACCCCATCGTGCTCCACGTAACGCGGCCCACGATCACGCTCTGCTTTCTCGACACCCCGGTCGATTTCTGCGCTCTTGACGGGCAACCGGTGCACACGCTGTTTTCCCTGATCAGCCCGACGGTTCGCAGCCACTTGCACATGCTGTCGAGGCTCGCGTTTACCTTGCGTGATCCCGGTTTCAAGGCCCTGCTTGGCCGGCGCGCGCCCGACGCGGAGCTCCTGCGAGAAGTCGCTCGCATCGAAGGCCAGCTCGGCGCGCCGAGCGCCTCTGCTCCCGAGCCCCGGAGCCAGGCATGACCCTTCTCCTGATCGGCGTTGGCATCATGCTCCTCGGCGGCGTGTCCGCCCTGCTCGCGAGCGGATCGCCACGGCTGCCGGTGGCACTGGGCATCGGCGGCGTCGCCGGTGGCGCGATCCTCGGGTTGATTCCGACGCTCCGCGTGCTACTCGGCGGACAGACCGACAGCCTGCAGCACGCCTGGAGCGTTCCGTACGGCGCGTTCAGCGTCGAGCTCGATCCTCTTTCCGCGTTTTTCCTCCTGCCAATCCTGACTGTGTCGCTGCTCGCGGCCATTTATGGTGGCGAGTACCTCGGAGGACTCCGCGGCGCGCGCTGCCTCGGGGCGCACCACTTTTTCTTCAATCTGCTCGTCGCGAGCATGGTCATGGTCGTGCTCGCGCGCAACGGCGTGCTGTTCCTGGTCTGCTGGGAGCTGATGTCGCTCGCTTCGTTTTTTCTCGTTACCTTCGAGGACGAGAACGAAAGCGCCCGCGCCGCGGGCTGGACGTACCTGGTCGCCACCCATATCGGGACGGCGTTTCTGTTGGCGCTTTTCGTGCTGCTAGGCCATGGCGGAGCGGGTGCCCTGGACTTCGCCGAGATGGCGGCGCGTGGGCAGGCGGGGCTCGTGGACGGCGCCGGGCTTCTCTTCGCGCTGGCGGTCGTCGGTTTCGGGACCAAGGCCGGGTTCATGCCGCTGCATATCTGGCTTCCGGAGGCTCATCCTGCCGCGCCCAGTCACGTGTCAGCGGTGATGTCGGGCGTGATGATCAAGACCGGCATCTACGGTCTGCTGCGGGTTTTGACCTTCCTGGGAGCACCGGCACCGTGGTGGGGATGGCTGCTGTTGGCTATCGGCGCATCGTCCGGCATCCTCGGCGTGCTCTTCGCGCTCGCGCAGCACGACTTGAAGCGCCTGCTCGCCTACCACAGCGTCGAAAACATCGGCATCATAGCGCTGGGGCTCGGAGTCGGTCTGATCGGCATGAGCTACGGATCGCTGCCGCTGCTCGTGCTCGGTTTTGGCGGTGGCCTGCTGCACGTGCTCAACCACGCGCTCTTCAAGGGTTTGCTCTTTCTCGGTGCCGGCGCGGTTTTGCACAGCACGGGAACGCGCGAGATCGATCATCTCGGCGGGCTGCTCAAGCGCATGCCCTGGACCGGCGTCGCGTTCCTGATCGGCGCCGTAGCCATTTCGGGACTTCCGCCTCTGAACGGTTTCATCAGCGAGCTATTGATTTATCTGGGCGCCTATCGGGGGGCCACGGAACCCCGCTCCCTGGCGGGGCTCGCGGTGCTCGCGGTGATCCCCGCGCTGGCGCTGATCGGCGGTCACGCCACGGCGTGTTTCACCAAGGCGTTCGGCATCGTGTTCCTGGGAGAGCCGCGCGGCAGCGCCGCAGCCAGGGCCCACGAGACCGGGTTGGCCATGCGCGTTCCGCTGGTCGTGCTCGCCACCGGCTGTGTCGCCGTGGGGTTCTGCGCGCCGTGGACGATTGGTGTGCTGGGCGGTGTGGTCGCTGCCGTCAGCGGCCGACCGGCGGGCGAGCTCGCGGCGGAGCTTGCGTTTGCTTCGGAGGCCCTGTCGACGGTGGTCGTAGTGTCGGTTGGCTTCGCTGCGCTGGTGGCCCTGCTGGCGGTCGGCCGCAGCCGGCTTCTCGCCGGGCGGCAGGTCAGCGAGTCCGTAACCTGGGATTGCGGCTACGCGTCGCCCTCCGCGCGCATGCAGTACACGGCATCGTCCTTTGCACAACCGTTGACGCTACTTTTCGACAAGGTCCTGCGGACGCGGCGGCATTTCGCCCCACCACGCGGCCTCTTCCCGCTCTCCCGGTCAACATTTCACACCGCGACCCCGGACGTCTTTCAGGAGCATGTCTATGCGCCCGGGTTTGCGGCAATCGATCGGACGCTCGGGCGTCTGCGATGGCTGCAGCACGGCCGGGTTCAACTGTACGTGCTCTATATCGCAGTGACCATTCTCGTGCTTCTGGTCTGGAAGTTGGGCTGATCCATGCAGACCATCGCTCTTGTCCATCCCGCGCTCGCGCTCGTCCTGTCTCCCCTGCTGCTCGGCGTGATCAATCGCACCAAGGCCATCTTTGCTGGCCGCGTCGGTCAGCCGCTTGCGCAGCCCTATCGAGACCTGTGGAAGCTGTTGCGGAAGGGCGCGGTGTACAGCCGCACGACGACCTGGGTGTTTCGCGCCGCTCCGGTCGTGGGCCTTGCGGCGATTCTACTGGCGACGACGCTGCTGCCGCTGGCGGCGCTGCCCGCGCTGCTCGCCTTTCCGGGGGACTTCATTCTGCTGGCTTATCTGCTCGGTCTGGTCCGCTTCTTTGCCGTAATCGGCGCCCTGGATACGGGGTCGAGCTTCGAGGGCATGGGCGCCAGCCGCGAGGTGCAATTTTCCGCGCTGGCCGAGCCGGCACTCTTGCTCGGCCTGGCCGCCGTCGCGTACCACACTCACAGCCTGTCCTTGTCGGAGATGATCTCGGGTCTGTCGTCCACGCACTGGTCGCAGGCGGGCGCGATGCAGGCGCTTCTCGCCGCGTCGCTTTTCATGGTCCTGCTGACGGAGAATGCGCGCATTCCGGTGGACGACCCCAATACCCACCTCGAGCTGACCATGATCCATGAAGTCATGGTCCTGGACTTCGGCGGCCCGGATTTCGCGTTTATCCTCTACGGCGCATCCTTGAAGCTATGGGTGTTTTGCGCGCTCCTCACCGGGTTGGCCTTGCCGGTGCGCACGGGCAACCTTTGGATCGAGGTGGCCGTCGCTGTCATCGCCATCTTCGGAATCGCGGTCCTCGTCGGCGTGGTCGAGTCCTGCATGGCCCGGCTGCGGCTGATCCGTATCCCGCAACTGCTCGTCGGTGCCGGGTTGCTCTCGGTGCTGGCGCTGGTCCTGTCTCTGAGGTGACCGCATGACCTTGTGGCTCGACACGCTGTTGATCTTGGTCTTTCTGACCAACTTGAGGCTCCTTGGGTCAAGCCGTCTCGGAGCGTCCGTTCGCGTCGTCGCCCTTCAGGGGGTCGTCCTTGGACTGCTGGCGTTGGCTTCGCGGGGGGGCGACCTCACGGGCCACGTGTTGTTTCTGGCGGCGGTGTCGATGGCGCTGAAGGGCGTGGTCTTTCCGCGCCTGTTATTCCGCGCGCTCAGGGAGGCCAGAGTGAGACGTGAGGTAGAGCCGTTCGTAGGGTACACGTCGTCGCTGCTGGTTGGAGCCGCCATGCTTGGCCTTTCCCTCTGGGTCGGCACGCGCCTACCTCTACCCACGGCGGTCGCCTCGCCCGTCGTGGTGCCGGTTGCACTGTTTACGATCCTCTCCGGGCTGTTTCTGATCGTCAGCCGCAAGAAAGCACTTACCCAGGTGCTCGGCTACCTGGTCCTGGAGAATGGGATCTACATCTTCGGCGTGGCGCTGGCTCAAGAAGCGCCGCTGATCGTGGAGCTCGGAGTCTTGCTCGATGTATTCGTTGCGGTGTTCGTCATGGGGATAACGATGTTCCACATCAACCGAGAGTTTGACGACCTCGACACCGAGCAGATGGCAAGCCTCAAGGATTGAACCATGATGATCGTGTGTCTGGTTCTGGTGCCAGCGATCGCTGGTGTGATTTCGCTCGCGATTCGCTCCGACGCGTTGCGGCGCGGTCTGCTCATTGTGGGAGCCGCGGCCCACACGCTGTTGACTCTGGCCGCCTGGATTCGGAGGCCGGCTCCGGAGCTTGGGGGATGGATCGCTCTGGATGGACCGGGTCTGCTCTTCCTGAGCATTACGAGCTGTCTGTTCCTGATGGCCGCGCTCTATTCGGTGGGCTACCTCGACCGGGAAGTGCAGGGCCGGCGCCAGGATTTCGAGGAGGCCGTCGCTTTCAGCAACGCTCCCGAGGCGCGCTTCACGGGCAGCCTGCTGCTCTTTCACGCGACCATGACGATGGTAGCCGTCAGCCAGCACTTCGGGATTCTGTGGGTGGCGGTGGAGGCGACGACGCTGGTCAGCGCCCCGCTGATCTACTTTCACCGGCATCACCGCTCCCTCGAAGCGACCTGGAAGTACCTGCTGGTGTGTTCCGTGGGCATCGCCCTGGCGCTGCTCGGAAACATCTTCCTCGTCGTGGCGGCGTCGCGCACCGGCAGCGGCCAGGAGTCCATGCTTCTTGCCGAGCTCGTGAAACAGGGGCCCCGCCTGGACATCCCGTGGCTCAAGGCTGCGTTTCTGTTTTTCCTGGTGGGATATGGCACAAAAATGGGGTTGGCGCCCATGCACACCTGGCTCCCGGACGCGCACAGTGAATCGCCTTCGGTGGTCTCGGCGCTGTTGTCCGGCGCGCTGCTCAACTGCGCGTTCCTGGCGATTTTGCGGGCGCAACAAGTGTGTGCCGCGGCCGGGCAGGCCGGTTTCGGCCAGGAGCTCCTCGTGCTCTTCGGCCTGCTCTCGATGGCCTTCGCGGCGGTGTTCATCCTCAGGCAGACGGATTACAAGCGCCTGCTCGCGTATTCGAGCGTGGAACATGTGGGCATCCTCGCGCTCGGGGTCGGCCTCGGTGGTGCCGCCAGTCTGGGCGCCATGCTGCATGCAGTCAACCACTCGCTCACCAAGGCGATGCTCTTTCTGGTGGCCGGGAACATTCTTGCCGCATACCGGACAAAATCCATCGCCGAAGTCGGCGGCATCCTCCGCGGCTTGCCGATTTCGGGCGTCTTGTGGGTGGCCGGCTTCCTCGCCATCACCGGCTCGCCGCCCTTCGGTCCGTTCCTGAGCGAGCTCACGATTCTCAAGGGCGCACTGGATCAGGGGCGTGGGGTCATTGCCGTTTTTTACCTTGCGCTGCTGGCCTTGATCTTTGTGGGAATGGCGACGGCGGTATTGCCGATGGCGCAGGGGAGGCCACAAAAGGCGCTGCTGGGCGGCGATGAACCAGGTGGAGCGACGCCGCTTCGCCTGGGCTCCGAGCGCGTGTTGGCCGTCGTGCCGCCTGCGCTTCTGGGAATCGGCGTGTTGGTGCTGGGTCTGTACGTTCCCCCGGTAGTGCTACGGGCGGTCCACGAGGCCTCCCAGGCGGTGGGAGGGTGGTAATGACTGCGGCCTTGTCCATGCACAACGGCCAGACCGTCGCGCTGGCCGATGTCCCGGTGCTGAGCGTCGCGGAGCTGCGCGACCACGTGATCCGTGCCGCCGGCGCCGGCGCGCGCCTCGGTGCCTTCTTTGGGAATCCGCTGGACGCGTCTTCGCTGCGGTTGTTTGCGATTCTCGTCGATGGATTTTCCGGAAACCTGCTCGTGCTCGCGACCGACGTCGCGGACAGGTACCCCGCTTTGACCCCGGACTGCCCTCAGGCGCACTGGTTCGAGCGCGAGATCGCGGAGCAGTGGGGAGTGCGGCCGCTGGGGCATCCGTGGCTCAAGCCTATCCGCTTCCACCGCTCGTACCGCGCCGGAGAGGACGCCTGGGGCCGGCCCGCGGACGCCGCGCTGCTGCCTGGCGTGACCGATTTCTTCCAGGTTGCCGGCGAAGAGGTTCATGAGGTGGCCGTCGGACCGGTCCACGCCGGCATCATCGAGCCAGGGCATTTTCGCTTTCAGTGCCATGGCGAAGAGGTGCTGCATCTGGAGATCTCCCTGGGCTTTCAACACCGCGGGGTGGAGAGCGGCCTGCTCGGAGGTCCGGACAAGCGCAGTCTCCACTTCATCGAAACCCTGGCCGGCGACACCTCCGTGGCCCACGCCATCGCCTACAGTGAAATCCTGGAGTCGCTCGGCGGCGTTACCGTCACGGCGCGAGCGCAATCGCTGCGCGGTATTGCTCTGGAGCTGGAACGGCTTGCCAACCATACGGGTGATCTCGGGGCGCTGGCTACCGACATCGGCTTTCTGCCGACATCTTCATACTGCGGCCGCATCCGCGGCGACTTCTTGAACACCACGGCGCTCCTCTGCGGCAACCGCTTCGGGCGCTCGCTGATTCGACCCGGGGGGCTGTGGTTCGATGTCGATGGCGCGCAGGTCAGCCAGATCCTGGAACGTCTGGAGGCCGCCGAGCGGGAGGTGACGAATGCCGCCGACTTGCTATGGAATACGTCGTCGGTGATGGCGCGGTTCGAGGAGACGGGACCGGTGTCGGTGGATACTTGTCGGGATCTCGGCCTGGTCGGCGTCGCCGCCCGCGCTTGCGGCCTCGAGCGGGATTGCCGCTATGAGCTTCCCTCCGGGATCTTCCGTTTCGCCCAAATTCCTGTTTCCACCTGGGATACGGGCGACGTCTTTGCCCGGGCTTATGTGCGGTGGCTGGAAATAAAGCGCTCGGCGGCGTTTATTCGCGATCAGCTCGGGACGCTTCCGGCGGGTCACATCCACAGTCCCGTGCCGGAGACGGCGCCAAGCTCGCTTTCCGTATCACTGGTGGAAGGCTGGCGCGGCGAGGTCTGTCACGTTGCGATTACGGACAAGGGAGGGCGGTTTGCCCGGTACAAGGTGGTCGACCCCTCGTTCCATAACTGGATGGGGTTGGCGATTGCGCTCCGTAATCAGCAGATCGCGGACTTCCCTCTGTGCAACAAGAGCTTCAACTTGTCCTACTGCGGTCACGATTTGTGAGCATGGCGGGGCGGCGCCGGCAGCGACGGCGTTGCCCGCATCCGCGCCGAAAGGTGCCAGGTGACATCATGTGGAAAGTCCTCGTATCCCGTCTGAAGCAGGGACACCGGACGCTCACGTACCCCCGGAGCGAGCCTGCGCTTCCCGCGCCCTATCGCGGTCTGCCGGTGCTCGACTCGTCGCGGTGCCCGAATGGATGCGGCGAGTGTGCCGAAGCCTGTCCCACGGATGCGCTGGTACCGGGCGACAACGGCATCGCGCTCGACCTCGGAAGGTGTCTTTTCTGCGTGGATTGCGAGCGAGCGTGCCCGCATGGTGCCATCCGCATGACCCAGGACTGGCATCTCGCCGGGCGCACCCGAGCGGGTCTGATCATCAGCGAGAGCAAAATGCTGGCCAGGGCCGAGGCGCTCGGGCGCGAGCTGCGGGGCCTTCTCGGCCGCTCGCTCAAGCTCAGGGAGGTCAGCGCCGCTGGCTGCAACGCCTGTGAGGCGGACGTCAACGTGCTCGGCACGGTGGTGTTTGACCTCGGTCGCTTCGGCATCCAGTTCGTCGCATCACCGCGCCACGCGGACGGGTTGCTTATTACCGGCCCAGTGAGCCGGAACATGGAGCTCGCTCTGCGGAAAACCTACGAGGCGGTCCCGGCGCCCAAGATTGTGATCGCCGTCGGCGCCTGCGCGATTTCAGGGGGGCCCTACGTGGATTCGCCGCAGGTGCTGAACGGCGCCGACGCGGTTGTTCCCGTCGACTTGTACGTTCCGGGCTGTCCGCCGCATCCGCTCAGCATCCTGGACGGCTTGCTTCGGCTCCTTGGCAGACTGCCGGACATCCCCGAGACGGCGCCGCGGCCCACCGCCTGACGCCCCTCGCCACGCCGTCAGAAGCGCGGCAGCAGCGGCGTCGGCCGGCTCGCGCCGACTCCTGGGAAGTAGTAGCGGAGCGAGCCGTCCTCCATGGGCGTCAGCTCCGCATGACCTTTTGCCGACATGTCCTCCAGGATGGCGGAGGCTTCGGCGAGCGATACTGGCGCGTCGCGGGCGACGAGCGCCGGCGTCACCATGCCGCCATGTTGAGTCGCCAGTCGCAACACGGTTTCCTCGAGGCGAATCTGATTCCTCCGTTTCAGCTTGCGTCCTCCATGGACGACCAGGGCCGAGCCGAATGAGAGCGGGACGATCCCGGCGATCAACAGGCCGGCGAGATCGGCGCCCGTAATCGTTTCCGAGACCACGACGCCGAGAATCATGACGAGACCGAAAATGCTGAGGATGCTGCCGCACCCGATCGAGCCGACGTATCCCATGGAGCGCACACCAGAATAGACAGCGTTGGCAACAATTTATGGTAAGCCCATCATGTCACGCGGCGCCGCTCCACGCAACGCCGGTCGATCGCGGCCGCACCCCCGGCTCAGCTCCCTGCCGGCCGGTGCGGCAGGCCGGGCACAAATGGCATGTTGCCCCAGCGCAAGATCCACTCCAGGTAGGTGCGCTGTCCCGCGTCGGCCATTTGCTCGATCCCATCGCGCGTCGCGAGATCCTCGAGATCGGGAGTAAGGGCGATCGCCTTCAGATCTTCGACGGGTAGCAGACTCAGACCCGCTTGCAGGTAGGCGTCCGGATGGGTTTGATAAGCGAATTGCCGGAACGCGTCGGGATCGCGTTCAAGGCGATCGAAGGCCGCGGGGTCGCGGCGTCTGAGCTCCTCCATCCTGGTCTGCAGGAGCCGAAAGGTCTGGTCGAGCCAGCGCTGCCCGCGCGGGCTGAGCTGGGGGCGCGTCTGCTCCAGAAAGCGGCGCGCGTATTTATCGCCGTAGCCGAGGTAGTAGTCGGGCGCCGGCAGGTTCGGGTAGCGGCGTTTGAAATCCTCGTAGCGGGCACGGTAGTAGTCGGGCGTACCGATGAGGTGATCCAGATTCGCCGGACCGCTCAACTGTGCGGTGCCGGCGTCGAGGTGCGCCTGCAGGGTTGGGTGCAGCGCCGCCCGCACCTGCGCCGCGACGGCCGGGCTGGACCGGGCCAACACCGCGGCCAGATCCCTCAGCATCATTGGGTTGCGGTTCCAGCGGTCCGCGTCGTGGAGAACCCGCACGAAGTTGTTGAGCAAGACGCCGCCGCCCTCGCACAGCGCGCTCAGAAGTCGATCGCGTTCGCCGGCGTCGAGGTCGCCAAGTTGCGAGATGACGGCCTGGGACTTCTCATCGACGGCTTGCGGCGAGAGGTCGGAACGTAGGAGCTCCTCCAGGTTTGCGACGGCCCCGATGGCGCCATCGCTGAGCCCGGGTATCGCGGCGCGGATGCTGTCGGCAAGACCGAGGCCGCGCGTCGACCAGAGGTTCAGAGGGGGCAGGGCACGAGCTTGTGGCGCGGTACAGCCAGGAGCGGCGGCGGCAAACAGAGCGCGGACGTCCTTTCCGGACGCGGTGGACGCCCAGTCGGTATACCCCTGGCGCGCCGCCGGCGCCTCCTGGGTTGCCGCGACGGGCTCGGCGGTTGACGGCGGGGTGGCGTCGGAGCAGGTGCCGATGTCAGCGAAGGCGTCGGCAGGAAGCTGCGGGAGAGGATCTCCGATGCGTGGGACTCCGGCCATGTCGATCTCCTGAGAGTAAGGGAGGCGCAGGCACGAGGCCGGCGCGGGGCGGTTCTTGCGGATTCGTCAGAGAGTTTGCAGGGAACATGCCATGGGTAGGCGCCTCGACCGTCCACGGCGTGCCTCTCTATTGCCATCTTTTCTGACATCCTGGCCGCGAACATTCCAGTGCCAGCGGTGAGGCGGTGAGTGTTCGCGGCGCACAATCCTGAGTCTCCCCACGGCTAAAGCCGGGGGGTTCTGAACGGAAGAATCTTCTGCACACACCTTCGCAAGAGAAGAGGGCGAACG
>JACPHN010000155.1 GCA_016188575.1 Candidatus Schekmanbacteria bacterium | reverse complement strand
TCGGTGGCTCGGAGGAAGAACCCGATGAATGACCCTCGACAGCCTACCCGAGGACCGCCTAGACTGGCTGTTGCCCTGTGCGCCGCCCAACAGTGGGCCGCGACGTGATTACTGGGCGATCGGTCGGATACGTACTATCTCGTGGGTCCAAACCCCGCCCAAACATGTCGCCGGCCTAAAGGCCGGCATCCATATTGGTCAATCATGTCGATAGCGCCGCCGCTAATGGGAAGGCGGCAAGCGCCAAAAAACCCCACCTGCCGCTCTGACGTCGCCGCGGGGAGCTTGTTCACGGACGAGACTGCGGTGAACCGAAGCGCTCTGGATGCCGCGTCCGCGATGAGCTTCCGAGCCTCCTCGACCTTCCCTTCCGCGAGCGCGGTGGTGCAGACGAGATGACAGGAGATCGCCGCCGCCACCGGCTCCTGGAGCACCCCGGGCAGCAACCTAAAGAGCGCCTTGTGCTTCCCGACGCACTCCTGCACCCATTCGATGCATCTCACCGCCTGCCCGGCATCGCCGAGCTTCGATGCGATGACGGTTTCATGCCAGGTGAGTACGTTCTCGTGGATCGGCCAGATCGTCCACAGCACTTGGCGCAGGTTCCACGGAGTGCCGTAGGTCTCGATCACCCAGATCGCGAGGGCGTCGCCGTTTCCGAGGGGGTACACCGCGCGCACCGCGCGGGAGGCGCGCAGCAGCTCGGCTCCGCCGATGCGCCGAAGCAGGTCGCCACAGATGATCGTCGCGCGCCAGCCCGTCCGGCGGCTCCTGGCGCGCGTCGCGGTTCCGCACCGGAAGCGACCGCCGTAGCACTTCGTCCAGGCCCCGCCCCTCGCCGCAGGCGTCGCAGACGTGACGGGGCTCGTGGATGAACAGCCGCCCCTCGGAAAGCTCCTCGACCACCCAATCCGCCGGGGCCAGCCGCCGTGGGTCGCCCGCGAAAGCCGCGGCGTGCCTCGCCCGCAGGAAGTTGCCCCAGAAAATACCGCTCACCTTGAGGGTCCGGCCCTACTTGATCCCATGAGAAGTGCCCATCTCCCTTGGGTGGAAGAGGTGGTACCAGCCCCTCCAAGCCTCACAGAGCTCCTCACACGGGCTGAATTCTCGGCGGAGGATCGACCAATCCTCGGTCGAAATGAAGCCGTACAGGATGTCGAAGCGGTCGAAGAGCGCGCGAAAGAGAGCGACCAGCTCGTCGAGCGCCGGCCGCCGGCATCGTAGCTGTAGCGCTGTTGGTTACCAAGCGCGTCGATCTCGGCGAGCAGATTGTCCGCGGCGTCGTACTCGTACCGTGTGGTCCGGCCGAGCGGGTCGGTCTCGCTGGTCAGGTGGTCGCGGGCGTCGAAGGTGCGCCGGGTGACTGCGCCGGTCTGGTCGATTTCCTCGACCACATTGCCCCGGGCGTCGAAGCCGAGGATTCGCGTGTACCCGAGCCGGTCGGTGATCACCTCCCGGCGTGCAGACAGGTCGTGCGCGAAGCTCACCGCCTTGCCGAACGCGTCGACCTGCCGCACCAGCCGCCCGGCCGCGTCGTACTCGTTGCGCACCGGCCGCCGGCCGAGCGGGTCCTCGATCTCGGTCAGCAGGTGGCGCGCGTCGTAGAAGAAGCGCGTGACGTTGCCCAACTGGTCGGTCACCGCAACCAGGTCTCCGGCGGCGTCGTAGCCGTAGCGCAGCACGCCGCCGGCGGGGTCGGCGATCTCCGCGATGCGCCCCGCGGCGTCGCGGGTGAAGGCGATCGCCGCGCCGCTCGAGTGGGCGATGCCCGCGTCGGTGATTGCGAGGGCGTTGCCGTTTTGGTCCGCGAGGCGGGTGATCCCGCGGTCGAGCACGAGGTCGAAGAGACGACTATCTCGCGTGGTCAGCCGCACCTGGGGCGGCTCGTAGCGGGTGAAGCTCGCCGCATCGAGCACCTCAGCCGCCCCGTCCTGCCAGATCACCTCGCGATTGCCGAGGATCGCCAGGGTCGCGCCCACCGTCGGGCCGTCCACGAACCGGAATGCGACTTCGGCCATGCAGCCGCCCGCCTGTGCACCGGGGTTCGCGAGCGTCAGGGCGAAGCGGTAGACCTCGAGGTCCGACAGCGTCACTGTGGTCTCGTGGGCCGCGAGCTCCTCGACGCGCTGGCTGGGCAAGAAGCCGCTCGCGAACCGCCAGCCTTCTCCGGGCGCGCGGTTGTTGGCGTAGGCGCCCTGGCGCACGTCCAGGCGCCAACCGATGCCGAAATCCCCGCGCGTGCGGTCGCGGCTGTCGTAGACCCGGGTCGCCCCGCCACTCGCGCGGGCGCTTGCATCGGCCCGAGCTGCGGAGAGGTGGGTTTCGCGGGCGCTGCTGGATTCACCTCTTTTCTGGCTCTTCGCCTGCCAGAAAGTCCGCCGCCGCCTTCTTGAGCTCTTGGCCCGTTCCGGACGGCGGAGGATCGGCAGTATTGACGACCACGGTGGCGCGGTTCGAGCGGTCGAGCGTCCAGTGGAAGCTGTTCGCCCCTGAAGGCTCGGTTTCATCGTCCCAAATCCACGACAGCTCTTCCATCACGATCGCTCGGTCTTTCGCGGGATGGCTGGCGAGAAACTCGGCGACGTCGTAGAGCCGCTCCAGATGGATGTTGTTTCCCTCGCCCCCAGCCATCCCAAAGCCGAGATACCGCCCGCATTCCTTCCGATCCGGTACAATCGAGCCGCTGCGGCAAAGCCGATCGATCGTCTCGTACCGATCCCCGACGTTAGCGTACAGACCGACGATCTCGAGATCGATGGCGTCTCCCAGTGCGGTCGTCACCTTGCCGATCAGGTGCTCGTCCTGAGGCGTGCAATCAATGTGAAGCTCAAAGCTCCCGAGGTGGAGAAAGGTTCTTGCGCTCGCGGTGCTCGTGGAGCCGACCGCACCCTTGGACACGATGAGGGAGGACGGGCGCGAGAGGTCGAGCTCTGGGAGGCCGATCGCGGTGAGGATGTGCGAGATCGCCCGCGGCGCGTCGAATGAAGGCGGAAAGGGCGTGTCGACGTGTTTGTTGTCGATCTTCATGTCAACGCTCGTGTTGGCGCCGCGTTCGCGTGTCACGAAGGTCCCCGCCCGGATGTCTCCGCGGAAGTGCGCACTGGTGAAAGAGTCGCATGTTCTATCCGCGAGGTCATTCACCAGAGCTCGCCACTCGCCATGGTTGGGGACCCGGCCAAAGATGGTGAATTCGGGAACCGCGCCGAGCTCGGAAAATGCCCCCAAGGTCTCGAGGTCCGGGTCCCCCAAGAAACACCGGAATACGTCAGCGTCGCCCGGCCTGGCATACCGGCGGCGCAGGTGAAGGACGCACCGCAATGACTTCAACCAATCTTCTTGCTTGATCACGACGATCTTGCTCACGACTTCCCCCTAAAGCAGCCTTTCGAGTGCCTCGATGAGCTTGTCGGCCCCGACGGCAATGTTGTCCCTGACGACGCCCGCTTTCTCGAGGACCTTGATGGCTGCCTCGAAAAAGCGTAGTCCCTTCTCCGTGATCGGCGCCGTGGAGAACCCGTACACGAGGTCGTCGTATGTCTTCCCGAGGCCCTGGCCCTGGACAAAGCGAGTCGCCTGGTCCTCGAGTTTCTGCAGCATGGCCCGCTGAAAGTCTTCGGAACGATTGGCAATCCGGTCCAGGTTCCAAGCTTTCAGCTCCACTGCGATGCGTGTGACCTTGTCCACACCGCGGCTCACCACCAAGTCGATCCGCCCGCGCGAGCCGTGAACGGCTTCCTCCGACAGGACTTGGGCTTGTTTGAAGTGCGCGCCGAGCCGCTGAAGCGCCGTTTGCGTCCAGCGCAACCCCTTCAGCGCCGGCCCCGCATACCGCCACGACACCTGGCCCAGACGTGCCGTCATCCCGACAAGGGCCATCCTGGCGCCCACGACCACCAGCGCCTCGGTGACGGTCATGCGGCCCGTGGGATCGACGACCAGAACGGGATCGTTCGCGGCGTAAGTATAGCGATGGAGAGAAGCAGGATCAAACGGGCTGCCGCTCCAGGGGTCCATGCTGGCGAACCGACCGGCGCTGGGATCCATCCACCGCGCGCGGTGGTAGGCGAAGCCGGAGCTCGTGTCGTAGGGCTCGCCGGCGAAGCGGTAGGGCTGTGGATCGGCGCCATCGTGGGCGAGCGGCTCGCCGAAGGCGGAGTAGGCGTAGCGGTCGGTGACGGCGCCGGTCTCATCAGTGAGCACGCGGATCGAGCCGATGCCGTCGGCGTGGACGTAGCGGGACTCCCCGTCCCGGATCACCGCGAGCAGCTCGTCATCGGCGCGCAGGTAGCGCGCGGTGGGGTTGCCGGCCGCGTCGAGGTCGGCGACCACGTGGCTGAGCTCACCGGCGGGGTCGACCAGGTAGTGGGTTTCCGC
>JACPHN010000154.1 GCA_016188575.1 Candidatus Schekmanbacteria bacterium | reverse complement strand
AGAGGAGGTATTCACGCTCTCCGCTCGACCGCACCGACTTCCCGCGAGGGGAGCAAGGCCGGTCTTGGCGGCAATCTCCGGGAGGTCGGTGCGACTCCGACTGCAAGTCAGGAACGCTGTTCGCCTGGCGACGGAGACGGCTTGGACATCAACGGTGTCTACGTTTGTCTACCTTTTTAGGAACGGTGCATGAGACGTCCAGCGGCGCGGGCCTCGCGCGCAAACCGCTCGGCCATCACCGCGGGCGACGCCGCCGCGTCGAAGCTGATCGTCTTGATGGCCACCCGCCGGCCAATGAACCGGTCCGCCGCTTCGTAGACGACTCCCATCGCCCCACGACCGAGCACCCGCCGGATCTCGTATTTGCCGAGGAAGGTATCTCCTACCGCGAGGCGCGACGGTTGCCGGTCGGCGTCGGCAGCGTCGGCAGCGGCGTTCGTGGGGGCTACGGAGTTGGGCATGGGCGGTCCTCTCGCTCATTCGGTGCCGCCTTCAGGCGGCGAGAAAGGCAATCCCGGGACGTTCGCCGCTCGGCTACCAGCCCCGGAGCTGCCAGGCGTATTCGACCGGCAACGCGCCGGTGCGGGATCTCGGGCCGGGACGAGCGTGGAGACGGTCCGGTGGGCCGTGACCACACCGGATGCTGCCCCATGCGCCTGGTTTGCGCCTTCGTGCTCAGGAGGCGGAAGCCCAGGCTGACGTAGCGGCCGGACGGCGTGTTCCCGAAGCGGAGGGCCGCCCGCACGCCGCGCGGCCCGCAGTTCCAACCGCAGCCGCGGTTCACCCGGTCGGTGCCAGCGCCTGCCCCTGTAGGATTTCGCTGACTCCCCGACGGATAGCCTCCAAACCAGTCCCCCGTCCACTCCCACACATTCCCCAGCATGTCATACAGCCCATAGGCGTTCGGACTCTTCTCCCCTACCGGATACGGCTTGCCACCGCTGTTCCCATAATGCCACGCAATCGCGTCCAGATCCCCGAATCGCGCTCCCGTCGTCCCCCCACGCGCCGCATACTCCCACTCCGCTTCCGTCGGCAAGCGAAAACCCGACCCCAGCCGCCCCACGAACACCTGCACGTCGTCCCACGACACCTGCTCCACCGGATACCGCTCATCCTTCTTGAACCGCAATGGATTGCTCCCCATCACCTTCTCCCACTCACCCTGCGTCACCTCATACTTCCCCAGCCAGAACCCGTCCACGCACACCTCGTGCACCGGACCCTCATCATCATCGCGACCCTCCTCTCCCGCCGGGCTACCCAGCCGCACCGTTCCGGCGCGCCGGAGGGTGAGGGTTGCCCACCTGTGCCTGCCTCCGAAATGGCGGAGCCGTAGCGTCGACCTCCGCCGCGCTCCGCCGTTCCGGAGCGCTTCCGCAGGCTCCGGAGGACCACTCCGGCAACCGCATGCCGCCGCGCTCGACGAAAAGACCTCGACCCCCACCTTGCCAAATCCTTGCTCCCAGCTCTGCGCCGCGCTCGCGCCCCACCCAGGAAAGTGCGCCAACCACGCGCTTTTTCCGCTCCTCGGCCCGGCGCCTGACCTGGCATGAAAGGTGCTTTGGGGACAATCGAAAGTCCGGCGTGGGCCGACTATCTTGAGATGCTCCTTTACGAGGTCGTAGGCGTCCCCCTGCCTCCCTCCGCAAGCGGCTTCGCCGCTGGCGAAAATCAGGCCATCTGTGCCGGCCAGAAGTCGACCATAAACCCAGGCTAGCGGATCGCTCTCCCTTCGGGCGCGCGTGGTTCACGGCCTGTCGGCGGTGGATGCCCGTTACTTCATCTGGGCCGCCATCTCATCGTGCCACACTGACCGATAGAACGGACGGCGAGGCGCCGGCCGTCGGAGCGGCACGGCAGAGGCCCTTGCGAGTGGGCCAAGCGATCGCCTCAATGCTGGATTGCGGCGTCGCGTCACCTGGCGGGGCAATCCGGTGCGCCCCCAGGGGCTTGTTTTTTTGAAAACATCTTGTTAACATTTCGTGGACACTTGTTGCTTGTGGAAGCGCATGGCAGCAGGCGGGGCGTAGCGCAGACTGGTAGCGCACATGGTTCGGGACCATGGGGTCGGAGGTTCAAATCCTCTCGCCCCGACCTTCGGAAACGCCGAGATCTTCACGTTCTCGGCGTTTTTCGTTTCCGCAAGCGCCCGCGAGCCGCCGATGGCGTAAAATAGGCCTCGGTTGGCCTGCGTTGGAGAGCCTGTCACGCGATAGCCACGCAAGATCGGGCGCTGAGAACCGCATCAAACCGCCGCGCGCGATCGGCCCGCAACGCGGTCTGTCACGCGAGCGGACACCGGCGGCGTAGTGGCGATAGCGGGCGTCGGTCGAATGTGGTTTACACCCACAAATTGGCGGTAGGGGCGCCATTCATGGCACCCGTAGCACCCTGGGGGCGTGTCCCGGGCGCCATGAATCGCGCCCCTACGGTCACGGCGATTCCGCGGCGGCGCGATACGGAACGCGCGTTTGTTTCACCGCAGTCCCACGGGCCGTCGAAGCCCTGCTTGCTCCAATATTTCTCTTTCCGCGCCTCCGCCTTGTCACCTCCGCGGCGGCAAGTCGCTACGGCAGCAGCCCCAGTCGCCGCGCCGCGGCAAGTGTGCGCTCGCAGACTGTCCGCGCGGAGTCGCCGCTGCTTGCCGCGGCCTCCACCGCAGCCCGCCATTCGACCTTGGCTTTTACCGGCTTTCCACCCAGATAGGCGATCTTGACGGGGATTTCGCCGAGCTCGTCCACCGGGACTGAAATGACGTCACGAGCCAAGACGAGCCGCCTCGCCACCGCGAAGCGCACACCCAGCGTCGGGGAATCGCGAAACAGCACGGTCGCGAGCGCCGCCGCCCGCGCCGCCGGGCAGAGCACGGTGACCGCAGTCAGCGGTCTTCCCCGCTTTCCCACGCCCGGCAACAGCCCGACGTCGAGCGCACCCACGGCCGACAGCATGTTCACGAGCTCCCCAAGCTCCTCGCCGGTGGCGTCGTCGAGATGTGCTCGCAGCTCGATCACCTCGTCCTGCGCCACGTCGTCTGGCAGTGACGCAAACGCCGAATGCAGGTCCGCCTCAGCGGGATCGGCGGCGGCCGCCGAGACCAGAAAGACCCGCACTACATTTGGACGCGCCGGCGTGTCGCGGCCGCCGGCACCATGGCCAACCGATACAATCGAGCCTGGACGCGCCGCCCCCGCGACGCCGCGACAGTGGGTTCTGATCATGAGCGCGCCTGTCGGCGTGACGAGCTCCCCGTCGCCGTCCAGCAGTAGCGGCACGTCCACGCCGCGAAGTAGCTCGACGGTCGCCGGCGCGGGCACGGGCAAGATGCCGTGGGCGGTCGCGACCGCGCCTGTCCCGGTGCGCAGGGGCCCAATCAGGTAGATCTCCGGCCATCCGAGCATGTCGAGCGCCACCGCGCTGCCGACAATGTCCAGCACGGAGTCCAGATCACCGATCTCGTGGAGATGCGCATCCTCCGGAGACTCTCCGTGCACGCGCGCCTCCGCTGCAAACAGCTCGGCGAACATGGACAGCGCGACTGAGCTGGCGCGCGCGGACAAGGAGCCGCCAGCGATCACTGCCCGCGCGTCCGCGAGGCGCTGGACCACGCGGCCTCCGCCGGCCGTACCCGCAAACGTCACGTGCAGCGCCCGCAGCCCGGCGCGACGCACGGACTCGACTTTCATCTCAAACCGTGGTAGCGGTAGAGAGTGAAGTGTCGCTTCGAGCTCCTGCCGCGGCACGCCGGCGTCGAGTAGCGCCGCGAGAAACATGTCGCCCGCAATCCCCGAGGCGGCGTCGAGCAACAGAAAATCGGGGTTCCGGTTCATCGGGTCACCCGGCAATGGAAAAAGCACTCATCTTCGCTGCCGTCTTGGTGGCGGTCCTGCTGATTTTTGCGCTGCGCGCCTATCGGCATCATATCGCCGGCACGTGGCTGGAGCAACGAGACGGTGATGGCCCCCTCGAACGCATCCGCGTCACGCAGATCGGTCCTTGGGTCCGCGCGCGAAAGGAGCTCTCGGGCGGGTGGCACGACTACAAGGGCACCTTCAACGGCAGGCGCCTGCGCCTCAAGCGCCGCGACTTCGGCGTCGATCTCTTGACGGCACAGGGCTTTCCTCTCGCCATCGCACGCATGCTCAATGGCTCGGTCATGGCCCGGCTCGAGCTGCAAATCACCCCCGACGGCAAGCGCCTTGAAGGCGTCTTCTACCCCCACCGCGTGCAGTTTCGCAAAGAGCCGCCCAAGATCCTGTCGCGGGAATACCTTCCTCCCAAGAATCGCACCTGGCAGCGCTCACGCTAGACCGCGGCGTTGACACCGTTCCTTCGGCGCGGCTACGATGGGCAGGTGTGGCGTTCGGACCACTCGCACCGACACGATTGTGGACCAAGAGAATGATGAAGATCAAGCAGATTCTGGCGCGCGAAGTACTCGACTCTCGTGGTAACCCAACGGTGGAGGTCGACGTCATCTTGGTCGATGGCACCACCGGCTCGGCTATCGTGCCCTCGGGCGCGTCGACGGGAGTGCGGGAAGCTCTGGAGCTCCGCGACGGCGTGAAGGAGCGCTATCTCGGTAAGGGCGTCGCAAAAGCCATCGCCAATATCGAATCCGAGATCGCTCCGCAGCTCGCTGGCCGCAATGCCCACGACCAGTGCGGCATCGATCACCGCCTCAAGGATCTCGACGGCACCGAGCTCAAGACGCGCCTCGGCGCGAATGCGCTGCTCGCCGTCTCGATGGCCGTTGCCCGCGCCGCGGCTCGGAGCACGGGGCTACCGCTGTATCGGTATCTCGGCGGGGCTCTGGCAAACGTCATGCCCGTCCCCATGATGAACTTGCTCAATGGCGGCGCTCACGCCAACAATTCTCTGGATGTGCAGGAATTCATGGTCATGCCCGTGGGGGCAACATCGATCCGCGAAGCCATTCGGGCAGGAGCCGAGGTGTTTCACGCGCTCAAGAAGCTCCTGAGCTCCAAAGGCTACAGCACGGCCGTCGGGGACGAGGGTGGATTCGCTCCCAACCTGCAGGGCGGTGGCTCAGAGGCAATCGAGCTGCTCTTGATGGCGATTGAAGCCGCTGGTTACCGATGCGGAAGTGACGTCGCCATCGCACTGGACGCGGCGGCGTCGGAGTGGTGGAGCAAGGAACGCGGCTGCTACGTACTTGCTCACGAGCGCGAAGCGGAGCGCTCGGCAACCGATCTGATTGCCATGTACGCCGATTGGGTGGCGAAATACCCCGTCGTCTCGATCGAGGATGGACTTGCCGAAGGCGATTGGGAAGGGTGGAAGGCCCTGACGCTAGCGCTCGGGGACAAGATTCAAATCGTCGGCGATGACCTGTTTGTCACCAACACGAGCATCCTCGCTCGCGGCCTCGAGGAAGGCATCGCCAACGCCATTCTGATCAAGCTCAATCAAATCGGCACCGTTACCGAGACGCTGGAAGCCATCCGCATGGCACAGCAGGCGGGTTACGGCACGATCATTTCCCATCGCTCGGGCGAAACCGAAGACACGACAATCGCGGACCTCGCGGTTGCCGTGAGCGCCGGTCAGATCAAGACCGGATCTCTGTCGCGGTCCGATCGCACCTCGAAGTACAATCAACTGCTGCGCATCGAGGAGCAATTGGGCACCGTTGCCCGCTACCCTGGTAAGCGATTCCGCGCACCCGGCCGCTGACCGCCGGTGATCGTGACGAGGAAAATTGTCGAGCGAGCCAGCACCACACGCGGTGATCTGCGAGTATTGCGGCACTCGTGTCGCGGCTATGGCTGTCCTGGAGACGCACCTGCTCCACTGCGCGCAGAAGATGTGGGTCGAGCAGGTATATTCGGCGCACCTGCTGGGACGCGAGCGCCAGGTCGGGGTGCGGGAGGGAGAAGACCAGCCGAGTGCCCATGAGAGGCTGAATGAAGCGTTGGGGCTAGTCACAGCCGGAGACAGCAATGCGGCGGTCATGCAGGCGCTCTTCTCCGCTCTGCGCAGGGAGTTGAAGGGCAATCCGCCCGTCGCACATGAGCTCGCCGACCTGTCCATGGTGGTGGAATGCGTTCGTGGTGAGGCTTTTTACGCCCTGGGAACCAACGTGGTGCACCTCTCGGCGCAAATCGTGTTGACGATAGTCCGCAGCCGTGATCCCGCGAGACTACTTCTCCGACCGCTCATTCCCCATGTCTTACCCGTCGTGCGCACCGCGCGGAAAGTGCTGGAGCGCGTGCAGCACATGATGGACTTTCTCGACCAGTACGACGAACGGCTCATTCAACTGGAAATCAGTCGCCTCGACCGCGACATCGCCCGCGAACAGGACACGGCCTTTGGGAAGCGACTGGTGCATGTACGCGACCTGCGCGCGACAACGCTGCAGACGCTGCGCGAGATCGGCGGCCTACTCGGCGACCACGAGCTCCGCATGCGCGACATCGCGGCGGCGCTCGATGCCACGTACGTTCGCGTCGTTCAGGTAACCCTGCAGGACGCCGCCCAGCCGGCCGAGCTTGAGAAGATCAACGAGCTGCTGGCGAATCTGTCAGCCGAGATCGACGGGGCCAGCGCCGCGCTCGCCGTCAGAGATTTGTGAGATTTTCAGGCGGGCCGCGGCATCCGAGGACTTCGGGCGCGGGCCAGCGCCACCGGCAAGGTTGGATGAGAGGCCGAGGCGCTCGTCCAGAGTCTCCGCGCCGCTGCCCTCAAGCGTTGCCGGGTCCGCATGCCAAAGCTGGGCGCCGGCTCGGTTCATCACTCCGAGCTCATACTCCACCAGACCTTGCGACAGCCGGATGTCGTGCTGGTCAAAGGCCCGGCGCCAGTGCTCATAGTTGGACATGATGGCGGAGCGGGCCGAGGCGTAGCCATGCTCAACCAAGGCGATGCGGTGTGAGTATTGGAAGTATCGGTAAAAGAACATCTTGAAATCACGCGGCTCAGGTTGAATCAACAGAATGTCGACTTCGGGATGCTGCGCCCGATATACGTTCAGCCCATAGAGAACGCGGGATTCAAAGGAAAGTCTCATGACCTGATCCGCGATGAAGCTCAGGCCTTTCGTGCGGATGTGACGGCTACTGCCCGATGCCAATGGTACGCAAGATTCTCGATAGGTATTATGGAGTGGCATGAGCGGGTTGATCAGAAAGATCAGATCGGCACCGCGCTCGATGGCAACGTCGACGTTGAGCGTCCTGCGCACCGCGCCGTCGACATAGTCGATCCCGTCAATGCGCACGGGACTATAGATCACCGGCAGGGCACTGGCGGCGCGGATCGCCGTCGAGATGCGCACATCAGGGGAATCTTTCGCGCCGAATACAACGCGGCGTCCGGCATCCAGATCGACGGCCGTGATGAAAAGCTCCTTGCGGATCTGGTCAAAGCGGTCGACAAACGGCGGCCGCGAGAAGATCTTGCGAAAATGCGTTTCCAGGCCGGCGTTGGAGAGAATGCCTGCGGGCATGACCTCGAAAAATGACAACAGATAGTCGATGTACGTCATTTCCTCGAGGTTCGCCAGGTACTTTCGCGTCAAGCTCAACCACGTGGCAGGAAACGCGGCGACCTTTCTCCAGAGCTCCTCATAATCGGGGTGGAAGAAGGCCGCACGCTTGAGCTGCGAGAGGAAGCCGGCTTCGGTGTGCAAGGAGCGAAACATCTCCTCGGGGCTGATTCCGTTGGCCAGGGAGGCGGCAATGAAGGCGCCTGATGACGTGCCGACGAAGATGTCGAAGTCCGTTACAAACGTGCCGTCCATGAAGTCATTGAGCGCCTTCAAGGCACCGACTTCATAGAACGCCCCCGTGATCCCGCCACCTGCCAGGACCAGGGCAGTGCGACGTCCCTTATCCTTGAGCGCCCTGCGGACACCGTCTTGCTCGGCGCTCTGGGAGAGCGGCACGGGAGCAATCCGTCGGAGCGGGTCGGCATGCTGAAACATGGGTAACTCCATGCCGCAGGTTCAGGATCTGAGCTCCACGTGCGGCTCGGCAGACTTGTCGCTCAAGAAGACGTCAAACGCCTGACCGTCATGGTATCCGGTGAGCGTCACGAAGTAATCCTCCCAGTAGGGGAACGCGTCCTTCAGATAAATGAGCCAGTGCTTCGCGAAGTCTTTCGCTTCCTCCACGGGAAAGTCCTCATCGGGCTTGCACTCAAAGCGGAGCTGGTTCCAGGCTTCTTCGATGGTCACATGCGCGATCGGGTAACCGCCCACGGGGATAAACTTGTCCTGAAAGATCCTCTTGGCGTGTAACCGGGCACGATCCGTGTCGCCGTGCCACCATTCGCCAAGCTCGTAGGTGCGAATGAAGTCGGCGTAGAGCCAGCCAATCCGACCGGTGCGCCGCACGCGCACGCGCGCCCACGACTGGTGCCTCCCGAGGACCTCCAGCTCGTCTCCCTGGTGCACCATTTCTATGGTGCCAATCCCGAGCACTTTCGTCTTTTGTTCCTTCAGTGAGTCGGCCTCGGCCCCCAGGCGGTTTGGTGCCACATCGGCGAGCAAGTTACAGTCAGCTCGCGCCACATGATAGATAGACGTCTTGACCGACAGGCCCACGTCCGTCTCCACACTCCCGCGTTGGCAGGCCGCGCCGACAATGGCGCCAAGTGCGACGACGAAGATGGTGGCGCGGACCCGTGCACCGGAGCATTTCCCGCATCCCGAGGCTTGCTGCGCGATCATGATCATCTACCGACTTCCCGGGGCTGGATTCAGAGCTCGGAGGTGCCGACGGCTTGTCGCGGCAGTTGCTCTCCCGCTCCCCGCCTGGCATTCTACGGAGCACCTTTGTCGCTGTCAAGGCGTAGGCCGCGATGGAGAGAGACCTCCCCGGGCCGGACTTCTCCTGGCGCCCCGATCGCAGGGAGAGCACCCGATGGAGATTGTTCACTAGACCAGTTGCTGGAAGATCTCGACGCGATTTCCGCCGGCCCGGCGAGCACGCGCCAGCGCGTCCAGGGCCCGATCCACGAGCTCGCCAGGGGCTTCGGCGTCGTCCGGATACGATGCGGCCCCCACCGACAGCGTGACGTGAAAATCCCCGGAGCGGCCGGAGAAGACCAGCTCCTCATATTCGGCACGGCGATTCTCCAACGCTTGCAGGGCGCCCTCGACTTTCGTCTCCGGCAAGACAACCAGGAATTGGCCGCCGCCGAAGCGGCCGATGCGGTCCGTCCTGCGCATTCGCGCCTTGAACAGCCACACGAGCTCCGACATCACCTGGTCTCCGACGCGGTGTCCATGCGTGTGATTGATGCTGTCGAAGAGGTCGATATTGAGCACCGCGACGGCCACCGGATGATACGATCGTTCGGCGCGGATAATCTCTTCCGCAAGGGCCTCGCGGGCGGCGCGATGCGAAAGTGCTCCCGTTGTGGGATCGACAGTGGCGATCTTACGGTACAGGCGATCGCGCTCGATCAGCGTGGAGGACAGGCGCACGAGTTGCTCCAGCTCAAACGGCCGCCCCAACCAGGCCTCCTTTTGGCTTTGTGGGTCACTTATCGCCGGCCGCAGCCGACTGAGGCCAATGAGCGGGACCCAGCGCAATGGGCTTTCTCGAATTTCATCATGAATGGTCTCGCCATCAGCCTCGGCGGATTCCAGGTCGAGGATCACCAGTGACCATTCATGTTTCAGCAGCAGGTGCCTCGCCTCATTCGCGTCCGCCGCGGCTTGCACTTCAAATCCGGCCCTTGACAAGGCGGCAGCGCACGCGGCACGCCCAGCCGCATCGGTCTCCAATAGAAGAATCTTGTTTGTCCCGCCTTCCGCGACTTCTTCGCTCATTTCCGCCTACCTTTCTTCGTAACGGTGCAAGAGGCTGTCGACATTTGTTAGCCGGCCCTCATAGACTTCCGTGCAGGGGCCGCGAAGCCAAAGTGTCCCAGCATCGCTGCTCGCGAAATCCGTGCGGTTCGTAACCGGCGGTGCTCCTTCCCACCGAACCCTCACCGTGCCCCCCCGAAGCGCAATCGTCGTCCCAGCCCCGCCGTGTCCGTGCAGGTACGAAACGACCGCGACCGCGCACGCACCGGAGCCACACGCGAGCGTCTCCCCGCTCCCCCGTTCGACGATGCGAGCAGCGAACGTGCCGTCAGCGTTGGGCTGGACGAATTCGACGTTGGCGCCGTCGGGAAACAGGGGGTGGCCGGCCAGTGCGCGCGCGACGGGTTCGACAGGATACCGCGACAGCGTGTCGACAAAGACGACGCAATGCGGGTTTCCCAAGGAAAGGGCAGTCGCCGGGACCGCGAGACCCACCACCTCGGTGACGAAGGGGTGCGCAAACACGCCATCCGAGAGAAGCCGGGGACCGGGAAGCGAGACCTCTGCCTCCATTACCTTGCCGTCTTCCAGATGGCCGCGCCCCCTGTGCGCCCCCGCTCGGGTTTCGATACGAGCGGTATCATTCGCGACGCGCTCGCGCTCAATCAGGAACTTCGTCGTGCACAGTAAGGCGTTGCCGCAGAGCTCGGCCTCGGAACCGTCGACGTTCCAGATCCGCATTTTGGCGTCGGCGCAGGAGGAGGCTTCAAGCACGACCAACCCATCGCTGCCGACACCGAAGTGTCGATCCGAGACGGCCTGAGCAAGCCGAGCCAGGTCGAGCCGCCTGGGGAGCCAGTGCTGTTCGACAAACACATAATCATTCCCCGATCCGTGCATCTTGACGAACCGCATACGCTCTCGCCGCTCACTCCAGCCGATAGTTAGGAGCTTCCTTGGTCACGATCACGTTGTGAGCGTGACTCTCCTGTAGGCCCGCTCCCGTCATGCGCACGAACCGGGCACTCCGCCGAAACATCTCGAGCGTGGGAGCACCGCAATAACCCAGCGCCGACCGCAGACCGCCGAGGATTTGATGGATCGATGCCGACAACGCTCCGCGATACGGAACACGACCCTCAATCCCCTCCGGAACGATTTTGCTCGGCTCCATCATGGCGCCTCGGTCAAATCCGTAGCGATCGCCGGAAATGGCAGTGGAAAGCGCGCCGACGGAGCCCATGCCGCGATATACCTTGTAGCTGCGGCCCTTGTACAGCACCAGCTCGCCGGGAGCCTCGTCGGTGCCGGCAAACAGGTTCCCAATCATCACCGTGCTCGCCCCGGCCGCCAGTGCCTTGGCAACGTCGCCACTGAATTTGACCCCACCATCGGCGATAATCGGCACGTCGAATTCGTCCGCCACGCCGGCACACTCGGCCACGGCGGTGACCTGCGGCACCCCAATTCCAGCCACAACCCTCGTCGTGCATATCGATCCAGGTCCTATGCCCACCTTGACCGCATCCGCACCAGCGTCGATCAATGCCTTGGTGCCGTCGCGCGTGGCGACGTTGCCGGCGATGATCTCGATGCTGGCAAACTCCTTTTTCAATAGCGCAACCGTGTCCAGGACTCGTCGCGAATGACCGTGCGCGGTATCTACGGCGACCGCATCCACGCCCGCCTCGATCAGCCGGGCGACGCGCTGCACGACATGCGCACCGACTCCGATCGCCGCTCCGACCATGAGCCTGCCCATGCGGTCCTTCGCGGCCTGGGGGTGTCGCGCTTCCTTTTCGATATCCTTGACGGTGATCAGCCCCCTCAAGATACCGCGCTCATCGACGACAGGAAGTTTCTCGATGCGATTTTCCTGCAAGATGTCCTTGGCGTCCTGAAGGGTAGTGCCCACCGGCGCGGTAATCACTGCTCGCGTCATCACTTCAGCGATGGGCCGATCCAAAACCCTCTGAAACCGCAAGTCTCGGTGCGTGAGGATCCCTACCAGGACGCCTTGATGGTCCAGTATGGGGATGCCGCCGATGCCATGTGCGTTCATGATACCAATGGCGTCGGCGATAGGTCGCTCCGGTGTCATCGTGACCGGATTGACAATCATGCCACTCTCATACCGCTTGACCTTGGCGACTCCCCTTCCTTCGCCAGGGCGATCGCCAGGCCACTCTCCGTCACGGTATCCATGGCGGCGCTCAAAATGGGGATCCTGATGGTGAGCCGCCGCGTCAGCCGCGCGGTGAGGTCCACCTCGGCAGGCAATACTTCGGAATACTGGGGAACCAAGAGCACATCGTCAAACGTCAGACCTTCGGACCCGAGCTTACTGAGATGATCCATTGTCCATTCTCGTACGGGGTGGCGGGGAAAGGCGAGCGAGCTCCTCCTGGCGCCAAAGGCGAAAGTTCTTCCTCAGCACTTCATAGTCGGAAAGCTCGTCGATGTCTATAGATACGCCGCCCGTGGGCGTCGGCACCAGCAGCACCCGTCCCGCGAGCAGGATACCGAGGAGGTACTCGAGGTCGCGGACGCCCGTCTTGTTGCGCAGCCATCGATACGTCCGCGGCAGACGGCGGTGCCGCAACAGCACGGCGAGAGTCTGAAACCTCGACACGTACTTGAGCGCCCGGCCGCCGCCCGGAAGCTGGAGAGAAAAAGCGAGGAGCCCGAGAATCGTTCCCCATTGCTTTGCCTTGCGCAACTGATATCCGCGCTGCACTTCGGTCAACCTCCCGAGCCGTAGTGGACGCGCGATAGCGATATTGGCGATGCGCAGCAACTTTTCACGGAGGGCGACATAGGGCCGGTCGATTCCCGGCCCCCCAGGCGAGCTCGCGTAGGGGGCTAGCGCTTCGGCGTCCGCCACGCCATACGCCAGGTCGCATCGCCTGAGATCACAGTCCGAAACAAACCTTTCGATCACCTCGGGTGTGAGCAAGGGCACGTCGCCGGTGACGATCAGTGCCGGCCAGTCCATGAGCGCCTCGCGGAAAGCGAGCTGGCGCACGAGGTCGGCGCGGCGGAACGAGATGCGGGCGACACCGAAGTGCAGCAGGCTGAGGCGCCGCAGTAGCCGGTCGACGCTCTCCACACCCAATCCAGGCGGCAGCAAGTGCCGATCCGCGATCAGGTTCAGGCGCTGTTGGATCAGCTCACCGTACTCGGGCAGAGTGAGCGCTCGCTCGATCGTCGTTTCCTGTGGGCCACCGCTGCGCTCCGTGGAGTCCCAGCGAGCGGTTACGGCTCCGGTCAGCACCAGCCGAACGGCCAGAGCCTGCAGGCACTCGACGACCCAAGCGGTGAGCCGCGACTTCGCCACGAGCTCGAGATCCGCCCTGGCTAACACGTCTTGTGCGAAGTCAGCAGCACGGGGCGGCCTCACCTGGCCCGGGAGTGCGGCCATATACGCAGCCAGCCCGTTCTCCAGGAAGTTTCCCCGCTGCGGGACGAGGTGAACGCGATCGGTGGAAGCGCGGAGGTCGGCGAGCGCTCTACCGAGCTCCTCGACGGGGCCGACGACAAAGACGCGATCCACAGAAGGCGCGGCACAAACGGCCTCCACGACATGGCAAACGACGGGCTTTCCCTCAAGCGGTAGCAGGGCCTTGTTTCGCCCGTTGATCAGCTTGGTCGGATCTTGATGAGTGCCCGCGAGCACCAGCGCGTCAAGCCGCGGCGGCGGCAACTCCGCCATCGCCGCGTCTCGATAGCGCAGCGAGCGCAGAATTCTCGCCTCGTTGGCGGTCAGATGCGTTTCGTCCACCTGAGTCTCCCCACGGCTAAAGCCGGGGGGTTCTGAACGGAAGGATCTTCTGTACATACCTTCTCAAGAGAAGAGGGCGAACGGCATGCGCAAAAGACTTGGCCTTTTCGGGGCTCTCGCAACCAGCACTTGGGCCTGGCGCTACAACATCCGACTTGGCGGTTGGACCTTGCAAGCAATGTCCAGCCACCAAGTCCCGGTCCTTGCAAACCTTGCGATTTGTGCTCCGGCCGATCTCAGCCGCCATCCGTTCAACTTGCGCGGGCAAGCCACTCTGTCCCGCCTGCACAACGCCAGACGGGCGAGAACACGAGGCCGTGCTCTGCTTCGCAGCTTGGTACGTGCTCAACGCCGCCCGCAAGAGCGACT
>JACPHN010000153.1 GCA_016188575.1 Candidatus Schekmanbacteria bacterium | reverse complement strand
CCCCGGTCGCGGGATCGATGGTCTGCCAAAACTTTCGCAACACCATGGCTCCGTCGCCGCTCAGCCCTACCTGCCACAGCGGGTTGGTTTCGGCAAAAAGACCGGCCGCGGCCGGGAGCGCTCCCACTTCGCGAAACACGTGTCGCAAAAACTCGCGGTCGGTGTCGCTCGGGCTTTTCTCGAAATAGCGCGCATACTGATCGTGGGCGAGGTCTCGGCGGTCGCCGGGGCCCGACAAGTACGGCCGCTCGATGAGCTCGTTGTCTTCGATGAAGCGCACGAACACCGCGCCCAGGACCCAGGCCACCGCGACTTGGGCCAGACGCTCGTCGCGCCAGCCCTCGTAGGCCGATGCGGTGCGGCCTGCGTGTCTTGCCTCGGCGTATTCGATCTGCAGCGGGCGATCGGCCTCGGGCAGCTCCCGACCGCGCTCGCGCACGTCGTCTTCGAGGGTGCTCACGAGCTTCCCGAGATCGGCGAGCAGGGCGGCGCGGTCGAGCATGGGGGGTAGGGCTTCCTTTCTGTCTGGGGCTGCGGCGGCGCGGCGGCGCGGTGGACGTCGCCGAACCAGAAGACGGGAATGCGCGATAGGGTTGCCGCTTGCGCGTCCGCCAACAGCCTCCACCGAAGCTCATGACCTTGGCACGGCCCAAGCGGCCAGGACCAGGGGAAACGCTTCAGAAGGCCCGACGGGCGACCGCAGGCTGCCTGATGACGGCTTGGCTTGGCGCGAGCTCCGCGATCCCGCGGCATCCGGCCCGGATGAGCCAGTTGGACGGGCGAGCGGTCGTGAGCCGGCTCGCCAGTTGTCTGCTGCGCGCCACCACGCGCCCCCTCCGCCCCTCCACCCGCTAGCGCGGGGAAGTGAGGTAGGGAGTCTTCGTGATGCGCTTTCCGCACAGCTCGCAGCCGAACAGACGGTGGATTCAGCCCGTCGCCGCCGCCGCCGCGCAGTTGCCGCCCCCCGTCACCTCAGCGCTTCGGCACCGGCGGCCGGGCCATTCTCTTCGCGGTACTGCGGAACACCAGGACTGGCGCGAGCAGAGCCGCCATCGCGGCCAGGGCGGGCGCACCCGATACCGGAACCGGCGCGACAAAGGGGTCGTCGAAAGTCTCGTAGTCGCTCTTGTTTCTCTCCATGTCGAGAGAGCGGACGCGAGCGTAGTAGCGCTTTCCACCGAGAAGTCCATCAAGTAGGATGGCGTGCTGGGTCACGAATTTGGGGTTCTGCACGAGCAACCTGTACTCCGTGCTGCCTCCGAACTCGACAGTCGAATCTGCCGCTTCGTCGGTGTCCCATTCGATGAGCGCGCTGCTGTTGCTCAACCACGTGAGCCTTAGCGAGCCCCCATCAATGAGCGGTGCAGTCGTATCTTTTGTCTCCTGCATCTGGATATTTTCCGGTCCATGCTCGGCCTTGTTTCCCGCTACGTCGTACGCCTCGATCTGATACAGAATTCTCTGACCTGGCGTGAGGCCGGTAAGCTGGACGAGGTGGCCCGTGACGTACGCGTTGTCGTCCTTGCGTCCCTTGAGCGGCAGAGATGTGCCGTAGCGAACCGCACTCCGCGTCGGCTCATCCGTGATCCAGCGAAGCAACGCCAGCGAATCGGTTACTTCTGCCACGGCGACGCTGCTGATACCCGGCGCCGTGTTGTCGGCCGAGTCGCCGCCGCTGAAATCGAGGTCGCCCGTGCTCGAGCTGAGGCTCTGGCCGGAAGCGGTCACCGCACTGACCCGGTAGGTGTAGGTACCCGCGGGAACGTTTCCAAACACCGCTTGATGGTCCTGGGCCGGCGCGGGCGATGACCAGGAGAACGAGACCGGGGCGCGACCGCCAAGGGGAGTTCCCTCCAGAGTCGCGATTGCCTGCGTCGCCTCCGAAACGGTCCAGTCGCACAGCACCGTGTTCTGGGTGGCGTAGGGGACGCTGGGCGCAGCCTGGAAGGTTGGCGGCAGGTCTTCCTGCGTGTCCTGAGTCGTAAAGGTGAGCGTTTCCGCGGTTACCCCGCGGGCGAAGATGTCCACGCTCTCCACGACCACGTCGTAGGTTGTTGCCGGCAGGAGGTTGGCCACGGAGATGGCGTGCTCCGTGCGATACGCGGACCAGTCCGCCGCAACTGCGGCCGCTCGCGCTGACGCCGGCGCCCCGTCTCCGAGCCCGAGCGCCTTGGTGCGCGCCGCGGGCGTCACCGAAACCAGGCGTGACCGCGCCATCACGTCCGTCGTCCAGTCGATCGTCCCAAATGTCGTGCCGATGCGGCTGACGTCGGCCAGCGGTCCGCTCGTGATGCGCAGGGCCGACTCCGCAGCCGGCGCCGCGGCGGCCGTGCTGCAGCTCCCCGTGATCAGAGCGCTGCTGTTGGCGAAGCGATCCGATACCCTCACGGTGTAGTCGATGGCCTGCCCTGCAGTCAATCCGGGAATCATGAGGCTGTGCACGTACTCAAATGCCAGTCCCACGATGTTCTCCGACTGGGCACCACCGCTGATGCCCCAGGATAGCTCGAGCTGCGTGGGGAGATTCGTCGTGACCGTCAATAGCACTTCGGACAGACCTGCCGTGCCGGTGTCGCAACTCGCGGAGGTGACGACGGGTTCCGGGTGGCCGCAGCCGACACAGGTGTGAAATGTGAAGTCGGCGGAAGTGGTTGTGAGCGCCGAGGCATTTTGCGCTTGCACGCGGTAGTGATATGCCGTTCCCTCCTGTAGTCCCGCAATCTCCACCCGATGTTGCGGCGCCAGGACCGCCGTGTCCATGACTTGTCGGCCGTAGGAGGTCGTGAGGCCGAGCTCGATCGTGACGGCGGAGGGATCGTCGGTGACCACCTCGATGATGGCGCGATCCTCATACGCGTGGACCGTAGGAGCCTGGAGCAGTACGGGGTTCGTCGTGTCCGCGGCCCCGGGAAGGCCGATCGGGAGCTCATTGGTGCAGACAGGGCCGAGTTGGGCGAGATCCGTGGCGCACAGGAACACGCCCGTTGCCGCGCCGCCCAGCCCCGTCAAGCTGATGGTCCTCTGGACGGCGTAGTATGTGTCCGCTACGCTCGTATAGCCGTCGCCCGTATTGACGAATACTTCGACCGCGGCAGGCTCATTGACCGCCCAGGAGACGCTCAAGAGATCTGCATCCTTGCCGACTACCAGGGGTCCGCCATCGACGAAGACCGGCGGTGTAAGGTCAACCAGCCCAGCCAGCGGTGTCGCTCGCGAGAACACTCCGGGAGAGGCGAGCACGGCGGCCCTGGCAACAGTGCTGGCGGTCTCGACGAAGGCCGCATAGTAGTAGGTCGTGCCATTGGTCGCGCCGGCGTCCACGAGGGGCGGATTGGCACCCGCGGCGACGATGACACCGTCCGACAACGAGATTGGGTAGCTCGCTTCCTTCCGGACCACGGTCACGGTCGGCAGCGTGCCGCTTGGCGCGTCCACGGCGGGAACGGGGACCCAGGTGAGGACAACCTGTCCGTCCTGAGGTGTCGCCGCGAACTGCCGGACGTCGGGCATGAAGGCGCTGCTGGTGTCCAGCTCGGCCTGCAGATCCAGAGCTGTCGCGGTCAAGACCGGGGTCAGCATGATGCCGCTAGCCGAGGCGCCGACGTAAGATGTGAATTCCCCCGCTACGGAGGCGAACGTCATGGCGCGAAACGTCTGTCCAAGAGTGGGGACGAACGCGTTGATGAGCGAGCTCTGCAGCGTACCTGAAAGCGCGGCCGCCCCCGTAACGGTGATCTGGTCGTACGTTGTGCCCGCCGTGGTTCCGCCTACGTCGACGATGATCTGGCCAGCCGCGGCCTGAGTGAAGTCTCCGTCGATGGCGAGCGCGCCGGTCGGGTTCCCCGGGGCCACGACAGCGCCACTGTTGGACACATTTCCGGTGATCGTACCTGACCCGTACAGAAAGCCTCCCTGGAGATCGATTGTCCCGGTCGTCACCAGCGCGCCGCCCCCAAGGGTGGTCTGGCCGGCCGTTTGCACGTAGCTCGAAACCTCGAGCACACCGGCGTCGAGGCTCACGGCGCCGGTGTTGACCAGTCCTACGAAAAGCGTCGTGGCGCTCGTGCCGCTGCCCGCCGATTTCGTCAGCGTCCCAGCATTGGTCAACGTGCCGCCATCGGGGATGAGCGCATCGAGTGTAGAATCAGTCGCAATGTCGAATGTAGCGCCGCTGGCGATGTTCACGACGGCAGCGTTGATGAGCTCCCACCAACCCGACCCGGTCCACGAGCCCGTGCCGCTTAGCGTGAGCGTCTTGCCGTCCAGGCGTTTGGTGCCACCGCCGCTGACGACAAGAGAGCCGCCGATGTCGAACGCGCCGCTGCCACCAAGCGTGCCTCCCGACCAGATCAGCATTCCGGCCACCGACATCGGACCCGTTCCTGAGAGCGTGCCGCCATCCACGGCGAGAGTGGTCCCTGCTGCTACCGAGGTGGCGTCAGCGCCCGTTATCGTGAAAGCTCCGCTCGCGAGCCGCGCGGTGCCGCCCATGGTAAAGGAGGCGCCCGTGAGCTGGTGCTGCCCGGCGCCGAAGGTCACCTCTGCGGCAGGCAGCGCCTGGAACTCGCCGGTGTGCGTGCCATTCCCGCCGAGCCAGATGGCCCCCGATTCCGCAGCAATCGTCCCCGCATTGTCCAGCGGCGATTCGATATACGCCACTGAGAGGCCGGCTGACTTTCTGATCAAGCCGTAGTTGGCAATCGTTCCGCCGCCCGGGAAGCTATCGTCGATCGTTTCGTCGGTCTGGATATCGATCACTCCGGAGGTTAGATTCGTGATCGAAGCGCCGTTCTTGAGCACGAGCCAGCCCGTGCCCGACCACGTGAGCAAGCTGTTATTGACAATCGGCTTGCCGTCCACAGTCTTGGCGTTTCCGCTCGTGAACGCCGAGGCCCCGGCCAGGGTCAGCGTGCCCGCACCATTCAAAGTGCCGTAGCTGAACCCAAAAGGCCCGTTGACCTCCATCTGCTGGGCACCACCGAGCGTGCCGCCACCCGTGACCTCAAAGCTGGTCGTGCTCGCAACCGTCGTCTTGCTGCTTCCGCCCACAGTGACTTCGCCGGCGCTGACCCGCACCGACCCTGCGCCGGTGAAGCTCACCGCGCTCAGGGTGTGCACGCCGCCGGCGAGCTCGATCGCCGCGGAGGCCACGGTCGAGAAGACACCAGAGTGCGTACCTCCGGATTCGAACGACAAGGTGCCGCTACCGGCGTTGACGGTGCCGTCATTGTCAAACGCGTTCGTGATCTGCGAGGACACGCTCCCGCCGCTCTTGGTGAACGTGCCGTAGTTGGCAAACCGACCACCCGGGGAACCGTACAGGATGCCGGCGTCGGTTTGCAGGTCGTAGGTTCCGGCGACCTGCAGCTCGAAGACGGCGTCGTTTTTCAGGTAGAGATCCCCGGAGCCCGTGTGTGCGACGGTCATCGCCTTCAACATTCTGGTGTCGAGGTACACCCAGCTCGCCGTCGAGATGGTGAGCAGGCCTTCGATGGTCAGCGCGGCGGAGCTGGTCGCGGCGCCGGAAATCGTTCCAAGCCGCCACTCCGCCGTCCCCGCGACCGTGGTCGGTTGATCGCCGCTCAGGGTACCGCCGCTGAGTGTGAGGGTGACGCCGGCGTCGAAGGTCGAGGCCGAAAGGCCCGTATCGTCCAGAGTCCCCGCCGACAAGTCGACGGTCCCGCCGCCGCCGAAGAACGCGCCATCCAGACTGAACGTTCCGCCGCCGAACTGGAGCGCGGCGCCAACCGCCGCATTCATCGTGGCATCAGTCTGCCCGCCACCGAGAAAAGCGAGAGTGCCGGCGTCCACCTGGATGGTTCCCGTGTTGTTAACCGGGATCTCGAATCCGGCGGTTCCCAGTCCCGCGGATTTCGTGACCGTGCCGGCGTTCACGAATGTGCCACCACCGGACGTGTTTTGAAACCACTCGTCGCCCTGGATGTCGAACGTAGCCGTCGCCTCATGCGTCCAGGTGGCGCCGCCCGAAACGTAGATACTGCCTACAGCGGACCACTGGAGGGCGCCGGATGCGGTAAAGTTGCGGTTATCGAGCGTCACCCAGGAGCTCGGGTCGATCAGCACCGTGCTGTTGGCGTCGAACGTTCCACTTCCCGAGATCGTGCCGCCCGTCCAGAAAAATGGTCCATTTGCCGTGAAATCTGCCGTGCCATTCAAGGTCCCGGCCTCGATGGCCAGCTCCGTCGTCGCGTCGGTCTGGGACGCCCCAGTGCCGGCGACGGTCATCGTTCCGTTCATGAGCGTGACTCGGCCGTCTCCTGCGAAGCTTGCGGTGTCCATGGCCTGGGTATAGCCGTCGAGCTGCAGCTCCGCCCCGGCGGTAACCGCATACGTGCAAGACGTGCCGGTGCCGCCGCGGGTCAGACTGACGATACCTTCCGCGACATTCAGGATGCCGTTATTCTCGAACGGCACGTCAATCGTCGTCTGACCGCCCGAGCCGGCGCTCTTGGTGATCGTCCCGTTATTGACGATAGTGCCTCCCGTCGAATAGTCCGCAGCGGCATCGGAGGTGATTGTGAACGCAGCGCCCAGCTCGTTGACGAGCTGCGCCTCATTCTCGAACCAGAGTGTGCCGGTGCCGCTCCAAGTCCCGCCGACGGTAGTCAGCACGCGGGTGTCCAGGGTCTTCCAGTTGCCACCGGAAACGACGGCCCCGCTATTGACCGTCAGCGCGCCGGTGCCTTCGATGGTTCCACCACTCCAGTTGAAGGTGCCATCGATGACGAGGCCACCGATGCCGGCGAGGACGCCATTCTGCAGCGTCAAGGTGGAGAAGGAGTCGACCGTGCTGGCGCCGTTTACGGTAAACGTCTTGCTACCGGACAAGGACAGCTCGGCGCTATAGGTCGCGTCACTGGTCAATGTGAGGTTGTCGACGGTCGCATCCTGGTCCAGCGTGACCACGACGCTGCGGAGATAACTAGCGGCGTCGATGATGACGTCCGCGCCGCTCGTGGGGGGACCTGAAGGTGACCAGTTACCCGGCGTGCTCCACGAGCCGCTGGCGCCCACCCAGGTGTAGGTTGCCTGCGCCCATGCGACCTCGGCCGGCATGGTGGTGGCGATGCCGAAAAGGCCTGCCAAAACCAGCACAAGTCGTTGCATCCTCATTGCACTACTCCTGCTTATTCTCGATCCCAGGGGGCACAGCCAGCGGCGCCATCTCGGCAGGCGAGGTGGCGCCGGCGTGACCTTGGCGCGTCGCCGATGGTAGCTACCCGAAGTATAATGCGAGCAGTGGCGGTTGTCTCAGGCGCGCCGGCGCGGAGCCGTGGCGCTTGACATTGTCAGTCGGTTTGGCTACCCTAACCCTCAGAAAGGGTACAAGAATAGTCCTATTTATGGCGCTGTGGGCCTCGTGATCAAGATTACGCGACAAGCCGACTACGGCATCATCCTCATGACACACTTGGCCGTATCGCGCGCCCTGCTCTTTACGGCGCGCGACTTGGCGGGCGAGGTCGGGTTGCCGTTGCCGACGGTAAGCAAGATTCTCAAGCAGTTATGCCGCGCGGGAGTGCTCGATTCGTATCGCGGAGTCAAGGGCGGCTACCGCCTCTCGCGCGCGCCCGAGAGCATCTCGGTTGCGGAGGTCATTGACGCCCTCGACGGTCCGGTGGGAATCACGGAATGCGTGGACGCCGAGCGGTCGGAATGCACGCTCGCGCCCGGGTGCCGGGTAAAAAGCAACTGGCGGCTCATCAACGACGCCATAGCGACCGTGCTCAAGGGTATCTCCTTGTCGGAAATGGTCAGCCCGATGGCCTCGCCGCGCCTGGCCGCGCCGGGCGGCGGCGCGATCGAGCCGCGCCCGGCGGGGCTCGTGCGGCGCTGCCAAACATGTGAGGTAAACGCATCATGACGCAAACAACCGAGGCGCTCGAGCAGCTTGCCAAAGCAGACTACAAGTACGGCTTCTTTACCGAGATCGAAGCCGATACCGTTCCTCCGGGCCTTGACGAGGGGATCATCCGGTACATCTCGGCCAAGAAGCGTGAACCCGAGTGGCTCCTGGACTGGCGCCTCAGGGCCTTTCGGCACTGGCAGACCATGACGGAGCCGCGCTGGGCTCACATCACGTACGGGCCAATCGACTACCAGAGCATCGTCTATTATTCGGCGCCCAAGGTGGGCAAGGCGCCGCAAAGCCTCGACGACGTCGATCCGGAGCTTCTGCGGACCTACGACCGCCTGGGGATCCCGTTGCGCGAGCGGGAGCTGCTGGCGGGGGTCGCCGTCGACGCTGTCTTTGACAGCGTTTCCGTGGCGACTACCTTCAAAGAGAAGCTGGGCGAGCTGGGTATCGTGTTTTGCTCGTTTTCGGAGGCGGTGCGGGAGCATCCGGACCTGGTGCGGCCGTATCTCGGATCCGTCGTACCTGCCGGGGACAACTACTTCGCCGCTCTCAACGCCGCGGTGTTCACCGATGGGTCCTTTGTCTACGTGCCCAAAGGGGTGCGCTGTCCCATGGAGCTCTCCACCTACTTCCGCATCAATGCTGCCGCGACCGGGCAGTTCGAGCGCACGCTCATCGTCGCCGATGAAGGCAGCTACGTCAGCTACCTCGAAGGCTGCACGGCGCCCATGCGCGACGAGAATCAGCTTCACGCAGCAGTGGTCGAGCTCGTGGCGCTGGAGAAGGCGCAAATCAAGTATTCGACGGTGCAGAACTGGTATCCCGGCGACGCGGAAGGTAAGGGAGGAATCTACAACTTCGTAACGAAGCGGGGCGCCTGCCGCGGGGCGCACGCCAAGATCTCGTGGACTCAGGTGGAGACAGGATCAGCGATCACCTGGAAATATCCGAGCTGCATCTTGCAGGGCGACTACTCGATCGGCGAGTTCTACTCGGTAGCCTTGACGAATCACCTGCAGCAGGCTGACACTGGCACCAAGATGATTCACATCGGCAAGCACACTCGATCAACGATCATTTCCAAGGGCATATCGGCGGGGCGGGCGCAGAACACCTATCGTGGCCAGGTACGCGTGCTGAAGGCGGCCGAGGGAGCGCGGAACTTCACCCAATGCGACTCGCTGCTGATGGGCGACAAGTGCGGTGCGCACACGTTCCCCTACATTGATGTGCAGAACGCCACTGCACAGGTCGAGCACGAGGCCTCAACCTCCAAAATTGGCGAGGACCAATTATTTTACTGTCGGCAGCGGGGTCTTTCCAACGAGGACGCCGTCTCCATGATCGTCAATGGGTTTTGCAAGCAGGTGCTCGCCGAGCTCCCGATGGAGTTCGCTGTGGAGGCGCAGAAGCTGCTCGGCATCTCACTGGAAGGTAGCGTAGGCTAGGATCGCCACACGCCGCGCCGACGCCGCCGGTTTGCCGCGGGGCGGTCGGTCGGGAGCGTGGTCTCATGCGAAAGAAGCGGAAATGCTGGAAATCAGAAATCTGCACGCTGAAGTCAATGGTGTCGAAATCCTTCGCGGAATTGATCTCGTCGTCAAGAGCGGAGAGGTTCACTCGATCATGGGGCCGAATGGGTCCGGCAAAAGCACTCTCGCGCAGGTGCTCGCCGGCCGGACGACGTATGCGGTTACCCAGGGCGAAGTGCTCCTCGATGGCAAGAACTTGCTCGAGCTGGAGCCCGAAGCGCGTGCAGGCGAGGGCGTTTTCTTGGCCTTTCAATATCCCGTAGAGATTCCAGGCGTGAGCAACAGCTACTTCTTGCGCGCTGCGCTGAACGCGGTCAGACGGTATCGCGGCGAGGAAGAGGTAGATGCGGTCGATTTTCTGGCCCTGGTCCGGGCGAAGGTGGCCGCGCTGGAGATGGATCCGGGCTTGCTCAAGCGACCCGTAAACGAGGGCTTCTCCGGTGGAGAGAAGAAGCGCAACGAAATCCTGCAGATGGTGGTGCTGGAGCCTCGGCTTGCCATTCTGGACGAAACCGATTCGGGCCTGGACATCGATGCGCTGAGGATCGTTGCCAATGGCGTCAACGCGCTCCGCGACCCGCGCCGCTCGTTTATCGTCGTCACGCATTATCAGCGGTTGCTGTCTCACGTCGTGCCCGACTTCGTGCACGTTCTCTACGCGGGGCGCGTCGTGAAATCCGGTGGCAAGGAGCTGGCGCTGGAGCTCGAGGAACATGGCTATGGCTGGCTCGATCAGCAATTTGCCCAGGCGGCGCGAGCGTGAGCAGGCAAGGGCGGCGACAATGAGCACAGAGGTCAGAGATCGCTATCACGAGTTGTTCGCTCTGCGAGAGCAAGGCGGCGGAGTGGCCGATGCCGCCTGGTCGACGGGGCTGCGCCACCGAGGGTTCGAGCGCTTTGCGGAGCTCGGCTGGCCGACCACGCGCATGGAGGATTGGCGCCACACCAACCCCGCGCCGCTCGCTTCCTTGGAGGTTACCCTGCCGCCAGCCGGGCGTGTCCTGAACGGGGCCGCCAGACGCATCCTGAATGCGGCTCCCGTGCTTCCCGGAGCCACCGATCGCCTGGTGTTCGTCGACGGTTGCTACGCGCCGGGACTGTCGTACAGCAGCGCGCGCGCGGGCCTGGTTGCGCTCCCCCTGGCGGTTGCCGCCCGAGCGCAGGAGGACCTCGTCCTGCGACACCTCGCGAGCATCGACGGCGGCGAATCCGGCGCGCTCTCTGCTCTCAACCAGGCGTTTCTGGCGGACGGCGCCTTTGTGTGGCTCGGCGAGGAAGCCTGCCTCGAGGGGCTGGTCGAGGTGATCCACGTTTCCACTGCCGGAGACGATTGCCGGCCCGCGGCAACTTTCCCGCGAACCCTGGTGGTGGCCGGAGCCGGAGCTCGCGCCGTGCTCGTGGAGCGCTACGTGTGCGCAGGCGAGACGACTCACTTCGCGAACGCCGTGACCGAAGTGTACCTGGCCCCCGATGCCTCCCTGGCGCACTGTCGAGTAACAGAAACCAGTGCGCGCAGCTACCACGTATCCAGTACTGTCGTTCACCAGCATGCCGGCAGTGTGTACCGCGGCCACGCGATTACGGTGGGTGGGGCGCTGGTTCGCAACGATCTCGCCGTTGCACTGGATGGGGTGGGAGCGTCGGCGGTCCTCGCGGGGCTGTTTGTAGCGGATGGGCGTGAGCACCTGGACAATCACACGCTGATTCGCCACAATCGCGCAAGCTGCACCAGCCGAGAGCTTTACAAGGGCATTCTCGCCGACCACGCCACGGGAGTTTTTCGCGGCAAGATCGTGGTGGCGCCGCTTGCCCAGAAAACGGACTCCCGTCAAACCAACCGCAACCTGCTGTTGTCGCAAGGAGCCACGATTCACTCGCAGCCGCAGCTTGAAATTTACGCGGACGATGTGAAATGTACCCATGGCGCCGCGACGGGGCGATTGGACGAGGAAAGCGTGTTCTATCTTTGCAGTCGGGGAATCTCGTTACCGGATGCGCGCGGCATCCTGACGGGTGCATTTGCCGCCGAGCTGCTCGATGGCCTGCCTTCCGAGACCCTGGGCGAACAGCTTCGCGATACGCTCCACGATCGCGTGGGATTGGTTCGCCTATGCTGACGGCCGGCAACGCTCTTGAGCTGAGGGCACAGGTGGAGAACGAGTCGTGTGAGCGCGCTTTTGACGCCAGCCGCGCGCGCCTGGATTTTCCAATCCTGCGGCACCGGATTCGCGGCAGGGAAATCGCTTACCTCGATAATGCGGCCACGACCCAGAAGCCGCAGGCGGTTATCGACGCCGAAATGTCGTTCTACACCAGCGAATGCTCAAACGTTCACCGCGGAGTGCATACACTGAGTCAGCGCGCGACCGCAAGCTTCGAGAGCTCCCGGGACGTCGTGAGGGACTTTGTGGGAGCCTCCGACCGCAAAGAAATCATCTTCACGCGTGGGACGACCGAAGCCATCAATCTCGTGGCCCAGAGCTTCGCTCGCCCTCGCCTGCAGCCCGGCGACGAGGTGCTGATTACCGAGATGGAGCATCATTCGGACATCGTTCCGTGGCAGCTCGTCTGTCAGGAGCGCGGTGCCGTGCTGCGCGTGGTGCCAGTCACCGACAGCGGTGAGCTCGAGCTCGAGGCCTTCCATCGGCTTCTCGGGCCGCGCACCCGGCTGGTGGGAATCGTGCACGTTTCCAATGCCCTCGGAACAATCAATCCGGTGCGGGACGTCGTGCGGGCTGCTCACGATCGGGGCGCCGTGGTGCTCGTGGACGGCGCGCAGGCGGTGGCTCACATCCCTGTGGACGTCCAGGAGCTCGGGTGCGATTTTTACGCGTTCAGCGGCCACAAGCTGTACGGCCCTACGGGGATCGGCGTGCTGTATGGGAAGCGCGAGCTACTCGAATCGATGCCACCGTATCAGGGCGGCGGCGACATGATTCTCTCCGTAACGTTCGCCAAGACAACGTATAATGAGCTGCCCTACAAGTTCGAAGCCGGCACCCCCAACATCGCGGGCGCAATCGGCCTCGGCGCAGCCATTCGCTATCTGGGCGCCTTGCCCTTCACCGCCGTCATGCGCCATGAGGACGAGCTGCTGAGAATGGCGACAGAGGCACTGTCCTCGCTTCCCGGCTTGCGCGTCATCGGGACTGCTCGGCGGAAGACCGCGGTGCTTTCCTTCGTACTGGAGGGCGTGCATCCGCACGATATTGGAACCATAATTGATCTGGAGGGAGTCGCAATTCGCACGGGCCATCATTGCGCGCAGCCCCTGATGGAGCGATTCGGGCTTCCCGCAACGGCGCGAGCGTCGTTCGGGCTCTATAACACAATATCCGATGTGGAGGCGCTATATCAGGCGTTACAACATGTGGAGGAGATATTCAGGTGAACGCGGAGATGCGTGAGCTTTATCAGGAGGCGATTCTCGACCACAATCGCCGGCCTCGAAACCGTGGTTCCCTGGCGGACGCCAACCGCCGCGCCGATGGCTACAACCCGCTATGCGGTGACCGCATCCGCCTCTTCTTGAAGATCGAAGATGAGATCGTCAAGGATGTGAGCTTTGAGGGGGCGGGCTGCGCGATCTCCACGGCGTCCGCGTCGATGATGACCCAGAGCGTGAAAGGCAAGTCGGTGGCGGAGGCCTACGCGCTTTTCGAAGGCTTTCACGCCATGGCCACGGATGACGGCGAACGCGCCGGCGATCTCGGCAAGCTCGAGGTATTCTGTGGCGTAAAGGAGTTTCCGGCGCGCGTCAAGTGCGCGACGCTTGCCTGGCATACCCTGAAGGCGGCGCTTACCCAGCCCGCCGATTCGACCACCACGGAGTGATCGCATGTGGGAGGTATCATGAAGCTGTTTGGCTGGCGGTCAGGAAGGAACAGGGAAGGGGAGACGAGCGGCCTGGCCGCCGGAAGCGCGGCAGGTGACCCCGCCGAGGGTGGGGAGGAGCTCGCTGTTGCGCCGCCCAGTGTCGAGATCGGGATCGATCCCGACACAGTCCCGGGAGGAGCCGAGGCGGAAGACGGGGACGCCCTCAGAGACCGCGTCATCGATGTCCTGCGCACCTGCTTCGATCCGGAAATTCCGGTCGACATCTACGAGCTCGGGCTTGTGTACGAAATCGACATCGATCCCAGCCGAGTGGTTACGATCACGATGACCTTGACGTCACCGGCCTGCCCGGTTGCCGGGTCACTTCCAGAAGAAGTTGAAAGCAAGGTCCGGTCCGTGCCCGGCGTCATGGATGCGCGCGTCTTGGTGGTGTGGGACCCGCCCTGGGACCAGGAGATGATGTCCGAGGCCGCGCGTCTCACGCTCGGTTTTTTCTGACCTCTGGGCGCCGGGCGCGGGAAGCGGGGGCGGGAGCCGCGCCAGCGGCGACTCTAGCTCATGTACTCGCACATTCCTCGTTGCGCGGCGCCGCATGAGCCGCACGGTCCGCTTTCGAGGGCCGCTTCGCCGGACTTCTCTGCGCTTGAGGTTGCGAAGACCGAGTACAACTTCGTCACCTGGCCTTCGCCACAGCGCGGACAGCCGTTTTCTGACTCGGCGCCAAACACGAGCTTCTCAAATACGGCGCCGCACGAGTCGCATTTGTATTCGAATAGGGGCATGGAGTACCTCCAAAAATGGGGCGTCGGCCGAACATCGGGTGATTCACCTTTACACGTGTCGCTGGCGCTTTGCGCTAGCCATGGTGTAAACCACATTCCGCCGACGCCAAAAATGGCCTGGAGACGGTTACACCCGTGTTCTACGTGCCCTGCCATGATATGGCCGCGCCGCCCGAGGATCAAGACGTCGCGGCGCCCCTGGATTCACCGCCGGCAGCCGACTACACTGAAGGTCGCCGCGCGGCGCCGCGAAGTCGGGTTGCTGGTGCCGCCGGCGCCTCCGCCGTGCCCGCGACCGCAAGGGATCGGGCTGACAGTAATCACCGGGATTGACAACAGTGAGTCAGAGATTCGCAGTCGGAGTCGATTTGGGAGGAACGAACCTGCGCATCGGCATGGTGAGCGACGACGGAACGCTCATTCGGCTGATTCGCGCGCCCTCGCCGACGGACCGCACGCCCGCCGAGGGCCTCGATGTGATCCGGGACCTGGTGCAGGCGCTGGTGGACAGCACTGGGGTCATTCCCGAAGCGGCCGGCGTTGGCATCCCCGGTCCGGCGGTGGACACCGAAGGAACGATCGACATGCTACCTAACCTCCCAGGTTGGCGAGGGGTGCCGTTGGCGGCGGAGCTCAGACGACGGTTATCCTGGCCGATAGTGGTCGAGAACGACGCCAATCTCGCGGCGCTCGGCGAGTCACGGTGGGGAGCTGAATGCCGCGGCTTGGATTTGATCATGATCACACTGGGCACGGGTGTCGGTGGGGGAGTGATTCTCGGGGGGCGCATCTGGCATGGCGCCCTAGGGTACGCCGGAGAGCTTGGACACATGACGATCAGCCTCGATGGCCCGGTGTGCGGCTGTGGCAATCAGGGATGCCTGGAGGCGTTTGCCGGTAAGGCCGCGATCGTGCGCCGCGGCTGCCGCCTACGCGAGCGCTGGGGGGGCACGGTGAGTGACGGGTGCGGTGCCGAGGACGGCGAGCTGACGCCGGCGGCGATCGCGGAGGCCGCGCAGCGAGGCGAGGAATGGGCAAAGGAGACGCTCGACCAGACCGGGAGGTATCTGGGTGTCGGCATCGCCAACCTGATTTGCGTGCTGAACGTCGGCACGGTCTGCGTGTCCGGTGGGATTGCCGGTGCCGGAGAGCTCATTCTCGCCGCCGCCCGCAAAGAAGTCCTGCGGCGAGCGTTTGCGACTCCCGCCAGGGCCACGCGAATCGTCGTCGGACGATTGCCCGAGCCGGGCGTCCTGGGCGCCGCCGGGCTTGCGCTTACGCGGGTCTCGTGACACGCTTCGGGATTGGCGGCGATCACTCAAAGGCAGGCGAGCCATGGTTCTTGAACTATTGCCAGCGTTGAGATTACTATGCCGCCAAGCGGGGAAACGCGCGAGAGTGTGGAAGCAACATGAGGGACGCGGTGATGCGTGAGGACACGTGGTGAAGCCGGATCGGCAGTTGGAGGGCGCCTGGGAACGCAACAGTCGGGAGCCCCAGAAGGACGACGACAGCGATGGGACTGGCACCGAGGTGGGCGGCGGGCGAACGATGCTCCGCGAGTACTCCGAAGCCTTTATCATCGCGATTATCCTGGCGCTATTTATTCGCACTTTCCTGTTTCAAGCGTTCAAGATTCCCTCCGGATCGATGTTGCCGACGCTCCAGATCGGCGATCAAATATTGGTCAACAAGATCGCTAGTAGCAGTCCCCTCCCCTGTCTAGGTTTCAGCCTTGTGCCTCTGCACGAGCCTCAGCGAGAGGATATTGTCGTGTTCAAATTTCCAAACGATTTGAATCGCGATTTCATCAAGCGTATCGTGGGGCAGCCGAGCCAGAGCGTTCGGTTGGAAGGACATACGCTCTTTGTCGACGGATCCGCCGTCGATGAACCCTATGCTCACTACGAGCGCAGCTCCGCCGTAGCGCTCAGGCGCTCCGGCGAGACCTACGACGTCAGCCCGGCGCATTACCTCGTCTTTGGAGACAACCGCGACAACAGCCAGGACAGCCGGTACTGGGGCCTGCTGCCGCGCGACTACATCAAAGGCAAGGCCTTCCTCATCTACTGGTCCTGGGACCCCACCGGCAAGAGAGTGCGGACGGAGCGACTGCTTCGCTTGCTTAGATAGGCGGACCGCGACCATGAGCCACCGCGTTGGACCGTACCAGCTCGATAGTCTGATCGGATCGGGTCCGATAGGCGAAACGTACCGCGCCACGCACCTGGAGACGAGCGGCGCCTATGTGGTGAAGCTCGTAAATATCGCGCCCGGCGCCGAACCGGTCGCTGATATCAAGCTCAAAGAAGCGTTCTTCGAGCGCTGCCGATCCCTCAGGGCGCTGGCGAAGCTCGACGGCATTGCCCAGGTGCATAGCGCGGGACGCACCAACCACCGGTTCTACGTCGTGCGTGACTTTGTCGAAGGTCGTTCAATCGCCGACGCCATGAAAGAAGACCGGGCCGGTCTGAGGCAGAAGGTGGTAACAATCTTCAAAGGCCTCGCGGCCAGCCTCACTACCCTGCATGATCGGGACCTGCTTCACCTCCGCATCAAACCGGAAAACCTCATCTGGTGCCCGGGCAAGGCGCTGGTGATTACCGATCCGAGCTACTTCGTCTCTCTATCCGCGTCGCAGGCACTTAGAGAGCTTCTTGCTCCGGCGCCCTATGTGGCGCCCGAGCTGCTCACCGGCGAAGACTTGTCACCGGCCTCAGATCTCTTTACTCTCGCCGCCGTCCTCTATTTCATCCTGACTGGACGCCCGCCATACGAGGCGTGCGCGGACTCGGCTTCGTATCTCAAGGCTCTGCGCAAAGGAGCTGAGCGGCCATCGCGCCGCAATCCAAAACTCTCAGGAGCCGTGGACGGCTTCCTCCACAAGGCGCTCGCCTTCAAGCCGGCGGATCGATTCCGCAGCGCGGACGAATTCCGAACGGCTCTCGGCTACCTCGCCGAGGCGGGTCTGTTCGTGGAGAGCGCGTCCGATGCCCTGGCGGAGACGGACAAGTTCAAGCGCGACGAGCTGTTGGTCGCCAAAGCCCAGGCCGCCGCGGCGCCCGGTGCCGCCCCGCGACCCGCGAACGCACCGACGGATGCGGCTGCTATCGCGCTGATGCTGGCCGGCGAGTCGCCAGAGTCGTCCGGCCTCACCGCCGACGAGTTCTCACTTTCTCCCTCGACCGAGGCCCATCTCGATCAGGAACTGGCGTCGCACGGCGCCTCGGAAGGAACCCCCGCCCGCACTGGCCGCAAGGCCGTCTTTGTCGTAGCGGCGTTTGCCGTTGTTCTCGTTGGCTTGTTGCTGGCGCGCAGAGCCGGCGATGTCGATGGTGCCACAAGCTCCATCCGCAACCATGACCGCACCCCGCAGGCGACCGAGCAACCTGACGGCGGAAACACCGGCAGTGCCTCCAGCGGGGACGCGACGAAGTTGGAGATCGTATCCGATCCGCCGCGCGCCGAGGTTTTCCTTGCCGGGAAATATCGCGGCTCCACGCCCCTTGAGCTTGATCTCGGCGAACCGGGGCTGGAAGTATTGCCGCTCGTGGTCTGGGAACCAGGTTACCTTCCCAGACTGGATGTCGTGCAGAAAAGGCACCAGTTCCACTCCAAGCTGCACGTGTCTCTGGCTCCGTATACGGGATCGTCGCCCGCCGTGATTACGGGCGCATGGCCGACGTTTCGGGGCAACGCGCTGCGCACGGGTTATCTTGCAAACCCCCTGCTGCTGCCGCTGTCGCGGAAATGGGACCAGAAGGGGCCCGGGAAGCGGCAGCTCTCGCCGGTGATCCACGGTGACAGCGTCGTGACGAGTGGTAGCCAGGTGCGGGCCCTCGCTTTGGCTGACGGGGCTGAGCGCTGGGTACTTCCCGAGCCGGCTCCACAAGAGCGCGAGGTGACCGTGCTCGCTGGGGAGCCGCCGCTGGTGGTTACGGTGGATACGGCAGGCGCGCTGCGGATTGTCAACTTGCTGGATGGCAAGGTCCTGACCAAGTACGAGCTTCCCGGCGCCGCTGTGGAGTCGCTCGCGGCTGTAGATGCGAGCGTCTATGTCGCCACGGGGGGCAGCAAGATGGCCGCGTACAGCGTGGCGCGAGCCGGCACGACGAGTGTCCGGATCTCCGGAGACTGGGTCGCCTCGTTGCCGATCGACAAGGCGTACATGCCGGCCATCGGCCCGGATCACGTATACGTGCAATCTGCGCAGCGCGTTGTCGCACTGGCCCGAGCCAACGGCATCCTCGCCTGGAGCTATGAGCTCCCCGTGCCGGAAGGAGAGGAGGCCGGGAAACCGGCCACGGCCGATCCCGAGGCTGACCTCCCACGTCCGAGCCCGGTGGTCGTGGGTGACATGGTGATCGTTGCGAGCACTTCGGGCCTCGTCATCGCCCTCGATGGGCGCACCGGGACGGAGAAATGGCAGTTCGCCACGCGGCCGCCGCGGCCCATTCATGCCACGCCCGCCGTGGCGCGCGGTGTGGTCATCATCGCCACGGCTGCAGGGCGCCTGTACGCCGTCGCGCTCAGCCCCGACCCGGTGCTGGTGTGGACCTTCGAGGGAGGCTCGCCGTTTTACTCTTCGCCAGTCATCGCGCGCGACACCGTGTTCGCGGGAACGGAAGCCGGGGATCTTCTCGCTTTCAGCATCGAAAGCGGGGAGCTCAAATGGAAGCAGGAGCTCGGTGCGGCTCTCCGCGCTTCCATCGCGGTAGCAGATGGACGGCTTGTGGCGAGCACGGAGGACGGCAGGTTGCTCTGCCTGGGCGAAGATAGATAGCCCCAGGCGAGCGGGCGACAAGGGCTAAGGACCCGTAACGCAATAACTGTTGCATTCGGCCTGCTGCGAAGGCCGCCGGCTTCGTCTCTCCTCCTCACCGTATCGCTCCCTTGATACGCTTCGTCGTCGTTCCTCGCCGGCGGCCTTCTCGCTCGGCCTCGGTGCTTGACACAGTTATTTCGGTACGGGTCCTATTGCCCTGGTGCAGCACTGGAGGGACTCCCGCCGCTGCGGTGAATCATCGCTGCGTCATCGTCGCTTAACCAGCCGAGTCCGCCGTCATCCGGCAGATCGACAAGCAACCATGGCCCCTGGATGGCGCGAACCTTGGCGGCGGCGCCCTCCGGCAGAGTTGTCACGACTCCAAAGGAGAAGCCCGGACCGCTGCGAGCAGAGGCTGCGCCGCTTGTGACGATGACTTCGGGCCGCCGGCTAGCCGCCAGCGCCAGTGCTCCCGCCGACCACGCCCCAGCCGCGACCGCCAGGAGGAAGGCGGCGCTGGCGCGGCCACGCCGCGGGTCGCGTGGGCTGCCCAGCAGTAGCAGCAGCATGGCCGTGGCGTAGCAGAGAGACCCTGCGCAAGCCGGGCCATTTGTCAGCACGAGCGCCGCAGCCGCGTCGCGGCCAGCTCTGAGGAGGCCCGGCGTTGGCGCGGCCAGCACCGCATGATGGGGCAGCACGCCCAGCTCCGCGGCGAGCCGGTGGGCGCGCGCGAGTGCCGCTCTGTCCGCGGGATTCAGACGCAGCACCCTGCGGTAGGAGAGCAGGGCTGAGCTGCGCAGGCCGCGCGCTTCCAGGCACAGCCCGGTGTTGAATTCAGCGGCGGCATCATTGACCCCGGCGGCGATGACTGTGGAAAGGTAGCCGAGCGCAAGGTCACAGTCGTCTGCATCGATCGCCGAGACGGCCTGGTCGAACGCGATTTCCGCGGGCCCTGGGCGATCCGCTCCGCAGTGAACGCTCGCCAGCCCCGCGAGCAAGATCAACGTGGAAGCAAGCGGCCCCGGCCCGCGATTGTGCGCTCCTTGCCAGCGTGCCGACGCCGCTGCCGGCAGCCGCGCCAGGAGGGCTTCCACGAGCTCGAGATCGTCCACGACTGTTGGCCGTGCCGGGAGCATGCCGCCAAAGCGCGCAAGCTCGCAGCGCCTGGCTAGCGGCGCCAGCCCATCGAGGTCGGCACGTGAAACGCCCGCTCCCTCCGCCAGTGAGCCCGTGGCCGACAACGCCGCCAGTGCGGCTCCAAGCGCCTCGTAGGTTTTGTCGAGGTCGTCACGTGCGGTCGCCGCTTTTGCCCGCAGCAGCAGCTTGTGCGCCGTGCGCTGCGTGCGCCGCTGTGCTTGCCGGTGCGGCTCGGGGAGGAGGCGTCGCCACGCGATTCGGGCTCCCAGGATGAGCCAGGGAATCAGGTGTAGGAGCCAGTATCGAACGTCAGTGATCAACGCTTCGCCGGTCCTGTGCAGGCGTCTCCCCTGACGCTCCAGCCGTGCCGATGCGGGTGCTGGCCCGGCGGCACCACTGCCGGCGAGCTCGGCCGGTCCGACGTCTGGGCGGGGCCGCTCAGGAGTGGCGCTGCCTGAGCCGGCTTCCACAGAGGGAGGCTGTCCGCCGTTCGGCGCGGCCGCAGCCGTCGCGCGCACGGCCACCTCCTCACGGGAAACGGACAGGCGTTGATAGCGTTCCCTCACGGGGTTGAAACAGACTACCGGTGCTGGTTCGATGAATAGCGTGCCCGCGCGTTCGGGGACCACGGAAAAGGACGCGGTGAGCGAACCGCCAACGCTGGTACCGACGACTTGCACGGTCCGCTTGTTCTCGATCAGCACGACTTGCGCGGCATCGAGAGCGCCCAGCTTTGGCTCCGGAAGCGCTGCGATATTCCCCGTACCCTCGATGGTCACCGTCACCGCGATCGGCTCGCCAGCAGCGACGGCGCGCGGTTGCACGGACATCCTCATCGAGAAGTCGCCCACGAGCCCCTGAAAACCGGGTGGTCTGTCCCGCTCCGGCAGCGCCAAAACCCGCAAATGCACGGCAGCCGTCGCCAGGCGCACAGCATTCGCGGCCCTGTCTGGCGTCGTGGCGCCCGGCGAGACGGTGACCGTCGTTGGACCGATCTCCACGATGCCCGGCGTTGTCGGGAACAGGGCCGTACCAACGGTCTGCGACCGGTACGCGATGCCGTCCACATCCCGATTCAGCTCATGTCTGGGGGGCGGGAGCTCGTAGACGCGGAAGCCCGCCCAGCTCGGATCCTTGAACGCCGGTGGCTTGGCCAGCGGCACCCGGCGATCAAACGTGAGCAGATAGGTCACTTGTTGGCCGACGTACGCGACCTGTCGATCCAGTGCCGCTGCGGCCATGACCTCAGGGCTCTCCGCGCTCCCATCCCCCAGGCTGAACAGCGCCAGAACAGTGGCGGCGCCGATGGTGGCCAGATGAGGAATGGGCGAGCAGCGGGTCATCCAATCGATCCTACCGTTACCCCGATGGCGGTGCAATCGGCGGCGGCCGCGCAAGTGGGCCCAGGAGCTCGTAGGGACGAACGACTCGGAGATCCTTACCTCAGATCGCTATTCGGTCCACGGTTGGTCGTGACTCAGCTTACTGCCGGTCACTCATCGCACAACCTGCTGCTCACTACCCGCAAACGCATCAAAGGAATTAGCCGAGTAGCTCGCGCGGCTGGATTGGCAACATCCACGAAGAAATGGCATCGTTCGGAAGGGAGTAGTCTGCTCGTAGACTGTCGGGGGCCACCTGATGCGGTGCACAAAATGCGAAATTGCCGACGCGCCACACTGCTGAGACGAAAAGGCCGTCCCCCGGATAGCCACTCGGGCCGCGAATTGGTCCTTTTCCGTCACCAGCCGATGGAGAGCCGCAGGGCGCTGGATTCAGGGCACGCCGGCGGCTTGACACGTTCGGACGGCAGCCATAGGCTTCTCACGCTGGGCAGCGAAGGTTCGAGGTCCGGGGCGGCGAAGAGAAGCGGATGGCGAAACGGCGGCGAGCGAGGAGCGGGAGAGCAGCGTCGGGGCTGGCGGCGAGCGGGCTGGGAGTCCTCTCGGCGATGTGGGCGGCCGCGGCGGCCGCGGGAACGACGACGGCGATAACCGGGCACGCCTTCCTGAGCGGCGCGGCGGACCACTCCGGCATCGCAGTGACGCTGTCGCAGATGCACGTCGGGTTTTCGTGGGCAGCGGTGGCGGCGATGCTTGTGGCGCTGGCCGCGGTCGTGATGGTGGCGTGGCGACGTGGTGCCGGGCAGCGGGCACGGCTGCTGGCCGCGGGGGTCGTAGGGCTCGCCATCGCGGGGGGGGGGGGGGGGGTTCCTGGGT
>JACPHN010000161.1 GCA_016188575.1 Candidatus Schekmanbacteria bacterium | reverse complement strand
CGTAAGTCTCCCTGGGAGCCATGCTGGCCGCTGGTCGGATGGAGTCGTGACCGTAGACCAGGGGAGCGCAAGCCGCGTGGGCCTTGGCCGTATCTGTACATCCCCTCCCCCTGCTTGCGGGGTCGGGGTAGGGGGTAGAAACGTGATCGCCAGCGCCAATGGAAATATACTACTTTCGGCCTACAGCTAGTGGGCGGTTTGGCAAACTGGAAGTCATGTTTCTGCGCGATCATGAGAGATAGTTTCTCCTCATTTCTGCGGACGGGTCGTGCGCGTCCTGAGCTGCTTCTTTGCGCGCGGCTATGTCCTGCGTTTCTGGGGTGCTCGGCACCCGCCGCGGCGGAGGATCTGATTGTTGACGGCGTAACGCAGCCCATCGTCGCCGACACGACGGTCGCGGGCCAGGTCATGGTGATGAACGGCGGCGAGCTCATCATCACGAGCGGGGCCACGTCGCGCGCCTGCAGAAGCGCGAGCGCGTCTTCGAGCCAGAGCAGCTCCACGAGCGAACGAGGGTCCCTCCCAGGGTTTTCCGACTCGCAGCGGACGGTTTCGAAACGATGGTCGCGGGCTGCGCGACGAACACAGAGGACACCCCACCACGCCGGCACGGCATCGAGCGCCTGGGACAGGTGTCGCTCGCCCACCACGGGAGTCGCTCGATCGAGCACCTTCCCGTAATGTCCGACCTGGACGCCCAGGCGCCGCAGACTGTCGTGGTCTGACTTGATCTCGAAGCCGTGGAGCGTGCCGTTGACAACCGCCACGTCGACGCGGACACGCCCGCGACAAACCCCGAGCTCCTCCACGATGACGGTATCGGGCAGGTCCGCGTGTCTGTCGAAAAGGCGCGATCGCAGCGCGGGGCGAATGTCTGCGTCCCCGAGGACGGCGGCTTCGTCGCTCATACGTGGTGTCTCCAATGGCAGCATGTGCTCGCCCGGAACCGAGACGGCCAAAGGCACCTGCGCGAGCGCCCCCGGCTGCGAGCTCGACAGCAGCAACCGGTCCGCCGGGGAGATGTGGACACGCGGCGACCCATAGTGGCCGCGAAGCCATGGCGTGCGGCGCTCATATTGCCCCCCCGACTTTCCACCACTGGATGGCATTCTTCATGGTTCCAAGACCGCGCCACGAGCTTCACAGCGTTCGTAGCTACCTTCGGCCCAGGTCAGAAAGACGCGGCCGGTGTCCTCGATAGCGACTTTTGGAGGATAACACACCGAGCGACCCTCGTCCAAGGCGATGTCGGCGACACGCACCCAGGGCTTCCCCAGACCAGGGAGAAACCACAAGTCGATGCCATTCCACTGCCAGCAGAGCTCGTTCGCACACCGCCGACCCGCCAGATAGTAGTTGCCAAGGCGACTCGCGATGACGGCCTCCCTGAGGCGGTAACCGTCGAGCTGCGGTATCGGGTCCATCTTCGCAAAGGACTTGCCGCCGTCCTGGCTGACGGCCATGGACAATGGGGTTTCCCAGTCCGCGGCCGCGGCAATCACGCCGCCGCTGCCATCAGCGGCCAGGGAGACCGACCAGTCGAAGAGCTCACCCAAGGGTAGCTTCTCTGGCAGCGTCGCCCCACCGTCCTCGCTTCGTAAGATGTACGGACCAGAGTTGGCCAACATGGCCAGAAGAACTACGTCTCTGGTGCCATCGCGGAAACTTGCCGCGTCGTGCACAAATTCGTTCACGCTGGCCAGTTGGCCCACGGTGGAGCCGTCAGATGAGATTCTCACGAGCGACTGTGCCCGGTCATAATCCTGGAAGAACTCTATGAGATACGACACGATGTCCCCGTTGGCCAGCTCCGTAGCCTTTCCGTAGAACACGCCAGCCGAAGTGGGGTCTTGCTTGGGAATCTGGACGGCGTTGAAGGTCTTCCAGCCAGCGGTGGTGGTGTATACAGTGGCCATGCTGTCTGCCGTGGCAAGAAAGCGCTCCCGCCCATCGGAGCTCACCGTCGCGAAGGTCAACTGCTCAGGGACATCGCATACTTGCGGCGTGTGAAGGGGCACATCCGTCCATTCTCCGTCATCTGATTGCGCCGTTCGATGAACGCCAGATGCCAGGCTGAGATAGAAGGCCGCAGGCTCTCCGCCTGGCAGGAATACCGGCAAGGGGGTTTCGTGCCTGAGCTCCTCCTGCTCTCCCTTTTGATAGGTAATCAGATCGGCTGGTGCCGAAACCGCGCCCGAGGATGTCAGTCGCCGCGAGAACACGTCGCGACTGGCGTAGTTGCGATCCTGTGCACAGCTCACGCGCTTGGCGTAGGCGAGCACGAAAGCACCCGCCGACGACGCAACGGACGTTCCCTCGACCTGATTCAGATCGGAAGACATCGGCACGCTCGAAAATGAAGCTCCTCCGTCGGTCGAGTGAGCCGCACCGAAGACGGACAGCTTCATGTACTCGTTTTGCCAGGAGGTCCAGGCAGCGAGGACGCTGCCTCCGCTGTTGGCCACGGTGAGATCCGTTTTGGGAAACTGATTGTCGGAGATGCGCCGATCCCCCTGAAACGTCTCACCGCCATCTGCAGTGCTCGCGCACCAGGCGGAGTCGAAGTACGTAATGGCCGGGTGGATCAACCAGCAGGCCAGATAGGAGGAACCGGAGATGTGGGAAAGGCTCAGCTCGGTGATCAAGTCGGAACGACTTGGAACAGCGCCGCGGTGGTCGATCCGGGTTGCTGCAGCGAACGACCGGCCACCGTCCTGGCTGCGAGCCGCATAGATGCGGTCGATGCTGTAGGAGCTATTGAGCTCCTGCGAGTCAATCCATGAGACCAGGACACCGTAGTCGCCTTCCGCGGCCACCTTGATTTTCGCGAAAAATGAGGACTCGGGCAGCAACGGTCCCGCGGTGACCGGCGAGGTAAAGGATCGGCCACCGTCGGCGCTGACGGCGACTTCCACGGCCCGGCCTTCGCAGGATTCATGGGCAAAGTAGACCCTATCGTTACTGCCAGCGGCAAGGTGGCTCGCTGCCCACCCGATCTCACAGCCATCCAGGCCAGTGGCTTCGGACCAACTCTGGCCGTCCGCGCTGGTCATGACGTGTGGCGAAAGCCGCTGCTGTCCAACGGTCCAATAGGAGACAACCCAATTGTTGCTGGCGCGCACGATGCTTCCATCGGTCTGCCGTCCCTGTCCTGAGCTCATTTCGACTTCCTTCTGGAAGGTGAGACCTCCGTCCGTCGAGGCAGCGGCGAAAAGGCGAACAGGGCCGCTTCGATCGTCTTGCAGGAGCGCGACCACGTCGTTACCGGACGCTGCGACGCCAACTACGGTCTGATTGGCCATCGGCTGCGTCGCGTTGTGCAGGGCCATGGGGCCAAAGGTTAGCCGGGGCGGTTCGTGACTGGAAGGTGAGGTGCTGTCGTCGCAGGAAGCAAGAAAGAACAGGCATAGCAGAAACGAGCCGATAGGACGGAGACGGTGCTTTGGCATGGAAATGATCCGTGTATGGGGTTTGGTTGCGAGAGTCTAATGCAAGATTACTGCCATGTCCACACGCACTTGGGCATGGGATTTCTTGCGGATCTTGTCGGCAGGAACTGCCCTGGCGGGTCGAGACGTGTGAAGTTCCACGCGCGCATGGCACACGGAATGGGCAGTCCGGTCGACGCCTTCCCTGCCGAGCTCGGCCAGGATACCCTGCGCCGCGGCGCCACCATGCAGCGGCTGCGAGATCCCCGGAGCTGCGGTTTCCGGCCTGCGCTCCGCGAAACCTCCGTGCACTGTGATCGCCACCGCAGGCCACAACGAATGCTTGACGCGCGTCGCCGGGTCGGATGTGTGAGAAGGCTGCGCGCGTTTCGCAGATCGAAACGCCTGCGAGCAATGGATTTTGGGTGGGGGTCCGGTGTCGTCCTCAGGGAGAGTGGGTATGTCCGTGGCGCGAAATGTGGCGTCTGCAGTTGTCCTCGTCGTCGCCCTGCTCGTCTCGGCGAGCCCTGTACCGGCCGCAACGGTCAGCGGATCGGCGTTGCTCGTCGATAGCACCGGGCACGGCGGAACCACGGTAACGCTCGTCGCCCGGACAGTCGCGGTCCCCGGCCTGCTGGGAGTGGGCGGGCTCCTGTGCCTGCTCGCGGCAGGTTGCCTGGTGCGCGTTGCCCGACGCCGGCGCAGTCGTGCGCTCGTCATGGCCCTAGCGCTGCTGCTGGCTTCGGCGGCGCTCGCAGCCGCGGCGTTGACGACCGCCACGAGCGACACCGGCCAGTACTCGTTCGCCGCTGTCGCCGATGGCCGGTACGACCTCGTTTACGAGCACGACGGCTACGTGACTGCCACCGTCACGAGCATAAAGGTGGAGGGCTCCGACGTGACCGTCGGCGATGTCGTCCTCGATCGCCTGCTGCTGCGCGTGACGCCGGGCAGCGCCGCGCTTGCAGTGGGCGGCACGGAGAGCTTCGCCGCGGCGCTCAATGACCCGGAGACGGAGCTCGCCGGCGGCGTTTCCTGGACCGTCGAGGCCGTAGGAAGCGGCGCTCCGGGGACGATAGACGGAACGGGCCGCTACACGGCGCCGAGCACGCTGCCCGAGCCACCGCTGGCGAGAATCGTGGCCACGGCGGCGGTAGCCGACCTGACTCTGCGCGCCGATGTTCTGGTCGAGCTGCGCGCGACTGGGGCGGCCTAGTTGCATTTCGAGCAGGCGGTGGAGGCGTTGCGCGAGGACTTCATCGAGAACAGCGACTACGTCGCCGATCCCGAGAGCGTGGTGGCCCTGGGGATGCCGACTCTGCTCGCCAGCGCGGGGGACGAGGTCGCGCCGTATCGCGCCGCCGATCCGAACGAGGAACCGGTGCCGACTACCATCGCCGGCGACACCTGGGTGTTCATGGTCGACCGGGCCGCCGGCGCCGGGTTCCCACACGCCGTGACCTACGTTTTCGTCGACGCCGCCAGTGGGACGATCACCGCGCGCGAGGAGCAGTGGTTTCCTGTATACAACGGGGTCGCATATTTCAATTCGCCTGCCGAGATCCTCTCCGGTGCGAACGCGGTCTACGCCGGTGAGCGGGCACCACGGGGGACCTGGGACGAGGCCGTGCAAATAGGGCAGGAGGCGGCGGCGTTCTGGGCTTCGGCCGAGGGCGAGGCCCGGGCCGCAGAGATCCGCAGGCGGGGCAATCCTTTCCAGCCCTGGACGGGCACGACGTGCTCTTGCCCGGACCCCAAGAGAGTGGCACTGATCGTCGAGGGCGTGGGATATCGCAACCTCGTCGCGCCCACTGCGGGCCTCGCCATGATGCTCGCCACGGATGCCTTTGGCGTCCTCCTGGATTTCGACGAGGTGAGGCTGTTGACCCCGAAGAGTCTGGTTGCAGGCGGAGTCCCGAACCAGGCCACGGTCGACTCCGCGCTCGCAGACTACGTTCGCCGACTCCGGCCCTGCGACGTCTTCGTGCTCTACTACGTCGGCCACAGCGTGGACGGCACGCTCAGCATCGAGAACGTCGACGCCGACTGGACCTGGGAAGCAACCGGTGTGGGCTCCATGGAGTACCTTTTCGCGCTGCTCCAGCCCCGGAACAAGTACCTCATTCTCGACGCCTGTCATATGGGTGCTTTCATCACCTACTTCGACTCGTGGGTGACACGCTACAGTCAGCCGCTGAATCTGGAGATGATGACCTCATCGTCGGCCACCCGAAGCTCGACCGGCGCGCTGCTCACCACCTGCCTGGTCGATGTCATGCCGGGCATGCTCACCGGGCACATCAATACCTTCGATGAGTGGCACCACTACACGTCGATGCACGTGCTGGAGCTGTGGGAGGCGGCGTACGGTCGCGGCGAGCCGCAGTATCGCCGGTTCGAGGCCCCGGACACCGACGCCGACGGCCTGACCGATGCGCTGGAGGAACGCCTCGGTACCGACACCCTGGCGTGGGACTCGGATGGTGACGACAGTTGCGACGGCGACGAGCTGCGGCCCGCGATGCCGATCCGATTCAACACGGGCGGGTTGACGAACACGCCGGCAATCTGGCAGGTCACTGGCAACGGCAAGGTCAGGACCGACTTGCCCCGCCCGCCGATTCCGCGGGAGACGACGCTGCCGCCGGGGATCGCCGGGGTCGCCTACTCCCAACAAGTCCAGGTTGCTCCCGGGCGCGGCCATGGCACGCCGCTCACCTTCTCGCTGGTGAGCGGCGCCTTGCCTGCGGGACTGTCTATCGATGCTGCGGGGCTCATCACGGGGGTGCCGCAGGCCGCCGCAGCCGCGACGTTCACCCTGCGCATCCAGGACGATCGCGGCGCCGCGGCCGACACCGACCTCAGCCTGACCATAGAATATCGCGGGCTCATGGCCGGTGGCCGGATCGGCACCAGTCTCTGCGCGCTGGTCGGCGTGCGCGACACCTCGATCACCCTCGGCGAGGCGCTGGCACTCGCCAACGGGACGCTCCTCTATGCGGACCTGACCCCTGAAGAACGGGCCCTCGTCACCCCGCCGGTGGGCCTGGCCAATCAGGACACGATCGCCTTCGCCTGCACCGGCCCCGTGGCCCTGCCGGCGATCGACAGCGAATGACCGTACTGCGCTCGCACCAACCTCCGCAATCGGTCAGACGTGTCGAAGCCCGGCACCTGTGCGCGTAGGAGCTTCGCGGAAAAGCGCATTGCGAATACCCCCAACCTCACCTGCCCCCATACCCGCGCGGGCCGCAACGATGCCTCATCCATTGGTGAGCCGGTCTGAAACCCTGCCCTTCAACGCGTGCTGCGAATCGTCGCGCCAGCACGCGCATGGCGGCGCGATGAATCGCGCCGCTACGGTCACGCGAAGAGCGTAGGCGCGCGATTCACCGCGCGCCTACGCCGCAACGAACGCTTGGTTTGGTGATCGCAAACGTGTCGACGGCCTGGAGGCCGGCATCCTCTGACCCTGCGCACGGACTCATCCGATGAGCTCCTCGGATTCCATGTTGAGCCTCTTGAAATACCTTCCCATCAAGAGGCGCGAGGATCAGGCGATGGACCGGCCACTTTCCGATGAGATAGAACATCTAACGGGAATTTGGCCGCGGAATTCCCGAAAAACCGGCCATAATCGCTCCAGATACGGCCATCTGCGCGAAAAGTGGCCGAAAACAGGGCGAATTGAGGCGAATTGGCGGTCAGAATCTCCTCAGATGTCTTATCTGCGGCAAGTATGGCCGGTCCGGCCTCAACTCACCAGACCCGCCCGCTGCCACCCACTCGCCACCCAGATGCTCCCTTTGTCGCGCCATGCGCCCCGACTGGCGAGCGCATGCCCTCGCTAGCGACCATGACGAGAGGTGGGGTTTCAGACCGGCTGATGAAAGAATTAACAGAACGGCCAACGCTGGCGTCAGGGACGCCGGAACCGAGACAGCGCCGTATTCGTGAGCGCCGATGTCGATGCCCACGCCCGCCGGACGCACGTTGCCGTCCAAATCGTCGGCCGGCGCCGCGTCGCCCGAGCCACTGTCAATGGCCGGGGAGCCCGCCTGCAAGTGGAAGTCGCCGGCGGCCGGATCGACCCACTGAGGGTTCCCGAGCTGGCAGTCCGTGCCGCAAAGCTCGCCGGGATACCCGTCCCAGCCGTCTATCAGGTTGTGATCGATCGTCGCGCCGCCGAGGTCGACCGACTCGGCGTCGAGCTCGAACGAGTTGTTGCCGGCCGAGGCGTTGTTGCGGATCAGCAGCCCGGTAATCTGGGGGTTGCCGACGGCAAGGCCGCCGCCCCAGTCCGGAAAGCCGTTGCCCCAGAAGCTGTTGTTGACGATCTGGATGTCGTTGAATGGATGGTTCGGCCCGAGGCAGCAGCCGCTGAGCTCCAGGCCGAGGTCGCGGTTGCTGTACGAGACGTTGTTGTACACGCGCACGCGCTCCAGAGTCCCGCCAATTTCGGCAGCCAGCACGATGCCACCGCCGCGGATGTCGTGGATGCGGTTCGCGTACGCGTCGATGTCGTGGGTGGCCGGCGCCTCCGGCTCTCCCCACGCATCGATGTAGATGCCGACCCCTTCGACGTCATGCACGTGGTTGTGGTGCGCCGAGCCGAAGCTCGAGCCGTCCTTGAGGCAGATGCCCTCGCCGCGCGGGGGGATCACGTCGTGCACGTGGTTGCGGCGCACCTCGAACTGGCTGCTGCGGCCCACGGTGATGCACTCGTTGCGGCTGGCGTCGGCAGCGGTCATCGCCCGCTCCACCTCGTTGTCCTCGATCAGGACGTTGCGCGAGCTCCAGACCAGAATCCCCGAGGAAGCGGTGTCCGCGGTGTGGTTTTTCGCGATAACGATGTCGGTGGAGTCCTCGACCTGGATCCCCGTGTTGGTGCCGTTGGGTCCCGCGTTCCTGACTTCGAAGCCGGCGACGCGCACATGGTTGGAGCGGTTCACGAAGACAAGTCCGGTCCACTCGGGCAGGCTGAGGGTGGCGCCGTCGATGGTCACCACGTGGCCGGGGTACGCGGCCAGGACGATCTCGGCGCCAGGCGCACCGGAGCGCTCCACGATAACCTGCTCGGCGTACGTGCCGGCCTTGACATACAGCGTGTCGCCGCCGGCAAGGCTGTCGGCGGCGTGCTGGATCGTCAGCCAGGGAAGTGCCTCGGTGCCGGGATTCGAGTCGCTGGCGGCAGGATGGGCGAGGTCGACGAAGTAGGTGGCGCTGTGGGCAGGGCCGCTTGGGACGAGGAGGACGAGGCCGGCGAGGAGCAGGGCTGGGGACCTCGCCAGGGTTCCGCGGCGAAACAGGTCGCTCATGGTGGCCTCCGTACCGGTGGAGCGGTAGAGCGCTGAGCTCACAAGGGTCCGAGCTTCTCGAGTCTGGAGTGGGCTACGCGGCTCGAGGTGCAGTCTAGCCCACGTCGCCGCTTGGGACAATGGTGGAGCTGTGCCACTTCCTTCGCGAGCTGGAGCAGAACGACGACCGCGAGTGGTTCCGCCGAACGAGGGGCGCAACGAGACCGGAGGCGAGCGTGGGCGGCTCCGCGATCCAACAGGTGAATCGGCGCGCCAACCAGTCGCCGCTGGGCGCGACGATGAGCTCCGGGTCCTGTTGCTCGGGGGCGGCGTTGACGGTGCTGCTGCCCGGAGCATCAGCCGGGGTCTGGGGAGCTCGCGCCAGCGCTCATGGCGCCGCCAGCGCTCGCGGCGGCAATCGGCGCCACCGCGACGGGAACGGCATCGCCATCGGTCACCGCCGATTCGGCCGGGCCGACACGCGGCCCGGCCACACTATCGCCTCGGCATCAAGGCCTTTATTCGGCCGGGCCGCAGTAGCGGTCGAGCGCGCGGCCGAGCTGCTGGTCACCGACCACCATCGGCCGAACGCTCGAGCGCCCGACGCGGAGCGCCAGCTCCTGGCGAGCGTCCTCGTCCGCCGGGTCGGTCGAGCCGACAAAGGCCTTGATGCCGAGGCGATAGTGTGGCCGGGCCGCGTGTCGGCCCGGCCGACCGGACATTAGTTGTTGTGAGTGAAGCTGCCCGCGGTGGCCTTGTTGCCGGCCGCGTCGGTCGAGCTGACGCTGTAGGAGTAGCTGGTGCCGTTGCTGCCGTTGAAGGTCATGCTGTGGGCCGTCGAGAGCGCAGTGTCGCGGAAGGTGCACTTGCCCTTGCAGCCGGACGTGAACTTGATCTCGGTGTTTGCGTTCTCGTCCGTCGTCCAGCTTATGCTGAACTGACCGGAGGAGCTCGTCTTCGCCGAGGTCACGCCCGAGATCACGGGAGGCGTCGTGTCTGCGCCACCGCCGCCACCGCCGCCACCGCCGCCACCGGCCTGAAGGTAGTCGACCGCGGCCTTTGCCTGGACGAGGCCATAGCCGTAGGAGTTGTCGCGGCCTGCGGTGCCGAGGTCCTGAGCCGTCGCCTCGAGGGCCGCGCGGACCTGGGTGGCCGTCCACACCGGGTTATAGCTCCACACCAGCGCCGCAACACCCGCCACGTGCGGGGTCGCCATCGAGGTCCCATCCCACGCCTGGTAGGTGTCCGTGGTGTCGTAGACCTTCGTGTTGACCACGGTTACCGAGGAACCGAGCTTGCCCTTGAGAGTGGTCCCGTCTTCCTGGGTGATGCCGATTGCAGGAATCGTGGAGGTAACGCCGTCGCCGAGGGTCGCGTAGAGCGGCTCATTGGCAACATTGTTGGCTATGACCGCGGCCACGCCGCCGCCAGACTTGACCTTCGTGACCTTGTCATTGAAGCTGATCGAGCCGCGGTCGCACAGGACGACCTTGCCGCTCCAGCTTCCCGCCGCATCGCACAGGCCACCGAAGACCAGCGCGCCGGTGGTGCCGGCGGTGCGGGCAGCGCCTTCGACCGGGTTACCGGCATAGTTCGTACCGCCGACGGTGACCCAGGTGTCCTCGCGCCACGGGACGCTCGAGAGCACGGCCACGCCGGGGGCGGAGATGTCGACTTCGGCGTTCTTCTGCGAGAAGTCGGCCACGACCTTGTTCGCGTCGATGGCGGCTACCGACAAGACGATCGGGTACGAGGCCGGGTAGCTGAGGCCCGTGGTGCCGTCGTTGCCGGCCGCGGCGATCGACAGGATGCCCTGGCTGGCGAGGTTACTGAAGGTGCTCTCTTCGGTGCGGCTCTTACCGCCGCCGCCAAGGCTCATGCTGATCACGTTGGCGCCGGCCTTCCCGCATTCGTTGGCCGCCGCGGAGAGCGTCGAGGTGTAGGCCCAACCGTCCTCGCCGAAGACCTTGACGATGTGGATCTTGAGCACGCCCGACGGATTGACGCCGACGACGCCCTCGTTGTTGCCGCCGAGACCCGCGATCGTGCCTGCCACATGCGTTCCGTGGCCGTTCGGATCGGTGAACGGGTCGCCGGTGCCGGAGTTGTAGCTCGACGTGACGCCGCTGTCCTGCAGGTCCTCGTGGCTCTGCGAGAAGCCGGAGTCGATGATGCAGACCTTGCGGGTGCCCGCGGCCGCGTCGCTCAGCAAGTTGGCCTGGACCATTGCGATGCCGTATGGCGAGGTCTCCGCGCCGGGGGTGACGCTATCGATCGCGAGCGGATAGCGCGGCGGATCGTCCTCGATGTACTCGATTTCGGGGTGGTTTCGGAGCCCGTTCAATGCCTGGGGCGGCACGGTGAATGCTGCCGCACCTACGTGCTCCAGATCGAGCTCCTTCTTGCCGCCAGCCGCCTTCAGGGCCTTCTCGCCCTCCGTCTGGTTCTTGAATTTGACGATGACCCGGTTGGGGTCCGGCTGTCCTGCCTGCGCCGCGCCCGCGTCGAAGACGACCGACACAGCGAACGTGAATAATGTGAGCAACCGAAAACTCTTCATTCCCTACCTCCGAGGTGAAATTCGGCGTCGGCCGAATGTGCTTTGCACCATGGCGAGCGCAATGCGCATGGCATGGGGGCGTTCTCGCATCGAGGCCGCCAGCCGATGGATTCAACGGCGCTGGCGGCCAACTCGCCTGGCCTAGCCGAGAGGCAGCCAGCCCGCAGTATCCGGCCCGGCCTTGACGGTCTTGACTTGCTCGGGTCTAACCCTGGTCGCTTGCTTCTTCATCCAGTTGCCTCCATGAGATAGGGTTGTGGGGGGATCCGCGATCCCTCTCATACAAAGCGTATGCATGCGTCATGCCAGATCCGGACGACTCGCCATTTTCGCATCGCCATGCGAGTTTCCGCGATTTGCCCGGATCCCTCGCGTCCGCGCAGTGTTGCCTCCGAGGCAACACTGCTCCCGTAAAACCGGCCGAAAACGGCACCGGAATCGCGTTTTTGTGCGACTGTTGCCTTCTGGGCAACACTGCGCGGACGCTGCAACCTGCGCGGAAAGCGCACCACGAAGACCCCCAACCACACCTCCCCTGGCAAGCGGGGGAAGTGGCGGAAGGGCATTGTTAGGCCGACGTCCAAGTGGCGGTACATTCAGCGACAGCGACAGAGCCCGTGAAGGAAACAACTTCGACAACAGCCCCTCTCAAATAGATTTGTGGGGCACAAACGAGACACTGGGTGGGACGACCGAGGCCAGAGACACCTTCGTTCCTGGCAATACCACTGCCCACAACTGCGCCCCCGTCGGCTCAGCGTAGACTTTGGTACGGGCCAGGCCAGGGCACGCGAACATGCCCGAGCGGCGGAAAAACACGAACCCACCCCCAGGCCGGGTGACCTCGGTGCGGGTTCGTGCGGCCTGTGCGAGATCGAAAGCGCTGGCGTGTGAGCCTGCCCTGACGGTCTTGACTTGCTCGGGCCGAACTTTTGTCGCTTCTTTCTTCACCTTGTGCCTCCTTGAGGTTGGGTTGTGCGAGCCCGCTATCCCTCTCGTTTACGGGTCACGCGTATGGCATGCCAGATCCCTGCGAGACGGCCGCCTACCTGGAGCCACTTCGAAGAGTCTAGGTAGGGCCTCTCGATTTTTCAAGCCGGCTCAAACTCCTGGATCTGCCGCCTGCTCGGCGTCGACGCGAGAACGCCCCCTCCGCCCCTCCCCCCGCTTGCGGCAGGTATCGACCGCCCGAGTCACTCGCCATCCGGGGAGAGCTCTTACCGCAGCCGCAGCTTCTTCACGACGAACCCGGCGATCGTCGTGCGCTCGACCGTCACCTCGACCTCGGCGGCCATGCCGGGCCGCAGCGTGATACGGGGATCGCGGCTTGGATCCAGGCGAACCTCGAACCGCCAGGTGTCGCGCACCTCCTCGCCCACGCGCTGCACCCGGCCAGTGAGCACACCGAAGTCCTGATACGGGTATGCCGGCAGGGTGACCCGGGCCGTGGCCGCTTCGCGCAGGCCGCCCGCGCCCCGGTCGCTCGTGGTGGCCTCGATCACCGACACGTCCTCGCCCGCGACGATGCGCGCGATCTCGGTGCCCTCGGCAACCAGGCCGCCGGCACTGGCGTCGATGACGGAGGTCACGCGCCCGGCGACCGGGGCCCTCACGATCGTCCGCTCCATGCTCAGGGCCAGGCGCTGGTGCTCGGCCTTTGCAGCGGCCAGCTCGCGACGGCGCTCTTCCCGTTCGAGCTCGAGGTCGCTCAGCGCGGCCTGGGCGAGGGTGCCTGCGGTCGCCGCCTCCATGCCGGCGAGCCGCTCCCGCGCCTGTTCATGCGCCACCCGGGCCTGTCTGACCCGGGCGGTAGCCGCTTCTCGACCCGCCCGCAGCGCCTGGACCTCCTGCCCCGCCTGCACCCGCTCCGCGTCCGATGCCAGGTAACCGAGTTGCCCAAGGCGCTCCGCTTCCGTCTCCGCCGTGCGCAGCCGCGCCCCCGCGACCTCTTCCTCGGCGGCCATGGCGATCTCGGTGGCCTGCGCCGCTGCGACGGCGAGGCGGGCCACCCGCAGCTCGGACCGCGACTCGACCTCGACTTGCCCGACGCGCTGCTCGAGCAGCTCGAGCTGCCGCGAAATCGCCGCGATCTCGGCTGCGATCCGCCGCACCTCCACCGCTCGCTCGGGAACAGCCAGGACCGCCAGGACGTCGCTTGCTCCGACCCTGGCCCCCTCCTTGGCGCGCACCGATTCGAGCCTCCCGGCGGTCATGGCCGTGACGTGGTGGACCGACTGGCGCCCCGAGACCTGAGCGGTGCTCGCCGCGATCGTCTCGTCATAAGGCGCCACGAAGCTCCAGCCCACCGCCGCCACCAGCAGGGACGCCAGGAGATAGGTCAGGACCCGGATCGCCGGCGGGTCGTAGGAAAGCAAGAAATCGGTGGTTTCCGGGAAATGCCGCGGGTCGAGCTCCTCGATGGGCCACCGTCTCATGGCGTCTGTCCCTCCTCGCCGCGAATGAACCGAAACCGGTCCAGGTCAGGGCGCAATTTCGAACGGCCGAGCTCCTCCTGGTAGCGCCGCCACTGGGTCGCGTAGACGCCGTGCGGTATGGCGATGAGCTCCGCCGGTGTCCCCTGCTCGACCAGGCGTCCGCCGTCGAGCACGACGACGCGCTCCAACTGCCGGGCAACGTCCAGATCATGGGTGATCATGATCAAGGTCCTTCCCGCGACAAGCCGAGGCAAGGCGGCTCGAAGCGCTTCCTTGGTGGCAGCGTCAAGCCCCACGAACGGCTCGTCGAGCACGAGCACTGCGGGGCGTTGCAACAGCATGCGGGCGAGCTGAAGCCGGGCCAGCTCCCCCCGCGACATCCCCCGGCCGCGCTCCCCCACCGCGGTATAGAGCCCATCGGGATGCGAACGGACGAGCTCCTCGAGCTGCGCGACGCGCACCGCCTCCCAGACGTCGTCCATGGTCCATTCGGAAGACTCCATCCCGTAGACGAGGTTCGCGAGCAGGAAATCACCGAACGCAAACGACTCCTGGCCCATCACCCCGATCAGGCGGCGGAGGCGATGCAGGGGCCAGTCGCGCAGGTCGATCCCGTCGAGGCAGATGCGCCCCTGGGTGGGGTCGAAGAGCCGCGCCAGCATGCCCGCCACCGTCGACTTGCCCGATCCGGTCCGGCCGACGAGCGCGATCGAAGATCCCGGCGGCACCGCGAAATCCAGGCCCACGATCGCAGCAGGACGCCCGGGGTAAGCGAACGCCACCTGCTCGAACCGCAGCTCGCCGCGCACCAGGCCATGCTCCGCAACGGGCAATTCCGCCTCTTCTTCGGCCCGCAGCAGCCCGGTCACTCCCTGCAGCCGGCCGAGGATCATCCGGCCTTGCGCCATCTGGTCGATCAGGGTGCCGACCTGACCGGCAAGACCGAGGAAGATCATCAGGAGCGCGGCGAAAGACGCAAAGAGGCCGATGGGCATCGTCCCTGCCGTGACGGCCAGGGCCGCCGCCAGTGCCACGCCCACCCCGATCACGGAAGCAATCCCCCCGATCCACCCATTCATGTCGTTGCGGATCCGGTTGAGCCGGATGACGATCTCGGCGTCCCTCGCCAGCAGGCGGTCGATGCGCCGGAGCATCTCGCCCGGAGCGCCGTCGACGCGGATCGAGGCGGTCCCCTCGAGCCATTGGTGATACAGACGCATCGCGTGCGACCAGATCTCGAGGTAGCTGCTCGTCATCTCCACGATCGCCGGCCAGTAGAGCCTCGCCACGAGGATCATGGCCGCGAACCCGGCCGCCGCCAGCGCCGTGTGAACGGGTGCCAGCACCAGCATCGCCAACCCCACGAAGAACAGCAGCAGCACGTCGAAGAGCAGCCGCACGGTCTGGCCCGTCAGCGTGTAGCGCCAGCGAAACGTATCGTAGAGGCGCGCGGCAAGATAGCCAGACTGCTTGCCCGAGACGTCGAGGACGTTCGAGGACATGATCGTCCGCATATAGGCCAGCGTGATGCGCAGGTCGCTGCGGCGCGCGAGCAGGAGCAACAACAGCTCGCGGACGACCCCGAGCAGCTCGCGGGCAAACAGAGCGATCGCCAGCGCCATCAGCACGGAGACCGTCGCGCCGAGCTGCGGCATGAGCACAAACTGTTCGGTGACGGCGTAGAGCAGGACGGGCAATGGCAACCCGGCCAGGCCATAGAGCACCGAGATCGCCAGGATGCGCTTGCCCAGGCCCCACTCGGCACCGAGCAAAGCGCGAAACGGGCCCAGGACCCCATCTGGCATCTTCGGTAGCTCGGCGCCGATCGGGCGGATGATCCAGGCATGGCTCTGCAAACGATCGTCCGGCCGGAGTAGCTTGCCGGGGCTCAGATACCTGGCATCCCGGGCGAGGGCGGAGTCACCACGGGCCGCTGTGCTCGCGCCTCCGGATGAGGGTTCGGGAAACAGCTCCGGGTGCATCAAGGCGGCCTTCATGACGGCGGGGTCGACAGCACGCGCCGCGGCGGCCGGGCCGGGGTTTTGGGGGCACGAGGAACACCCCGGGGCGACCACCGCCGGGGGGCTCAACCGCGTGAGGGTCGCCGACACGAAGGCGGCGCGGTAGCGGCTGAGGACCCGTGCGACAACACGTCGCGACAGGCCGTGTGCCTCCAGTGCCAGCGCGATCCCGCGCCGTTCGGCGTGGTGCCCGGGAGTGAGCGCCGCCGCCACGAGCTCGTCCATCCGCAAGCGCCGCGCGCCGCCATCGCCATCGAGCACCGACACCTGCCGCCGACTCGCGCGCACGACCGCAATGAACCCCCGCGGCGTACCGCCATCGCCCTCGGATGGGACCGTCAGGATGGCCGGCGCGAGGTAGCTCAGGTGGCCTGCCAGCTCCTCCGGCGCGAGCGCTCGCGAGGAGAGCCGCATGCCGAGCGCCGCAGCGTAGTGGCGCGGATCGGCCGGATCGAGCGGACCGGCAGGTGCGGCCGCTACCCGAACGGCCCGGGTGCGGCGGGCAATCCGATCGAGCGCTCCAGCCAGTGCTTTGCCCTCGTACGGGTGGATCCAGGTGCACACCTCGGGCGCCGGGGCGCTGCTCATGGCACCCGAGCTCCGCGGCCCGGCATGGGCGTCTCATGTCCCTGGACGACATGCTGCAGGTGCTCCGCCTCCGCCTCGACCACGGTTCCGTCGCGTACGAGGAGCACGCGGTCCGCACCCGCCGTGTCCTCCGGCTGATGCGTGATCCAGATCATCGTTCGCCCGCGGGTCGCCTCGCGGATCGCACCCCGCACCTCCGCCGCCGTCACGGGATCGAGACCCGAGAGCGGCTCGTCGAGCAGCAGGATGTCCGCATCCTTGGCGAGCGCGCGAGCGAGAGCGACCCGTTGCCGCTCGCCGCCCGAGAGGAGTCTGCCGCGTTCTCCGATGGGCGTCGCGTAGCGCTCGGGCAGGTGGCGCAAGAAATCGTCGGCCCCCGCGAGCCGGGCGGCCGCGGTGACCTCGCCAAGCCCGGCCCCCGGGGTGCCGAAGGCGATGTTCGAGAAGGCGGTGTCGTCAAAGAGCAGCGACTCGGGACTCACCCATGCGATCCGGGCTCGCAGTGTGCTCAGGTCCCAGTCCTGGTATCGGCGTCCGTCGATCCGGATCTCACCCTCCTGCGGCTCCACGAGCCGGAGCAGCAGGCGGGCGAGCGTGCTCTTGCCGGCGCCGGTTCGACCCAGCAGGCACACGTGTTGCCCGGCGTCGATGCGCAGGTTGACTCCGGCAAGCACCGGCGCGTTCTCCACGTAACGGAAGCTGACGGAGTCGAGCTCGATCTCGCCCCGAAACCTCGGTCGGCCGCCAGAGGACGGCGGTTGCTCGCCCGCACCCGCCTCCACCGTGCCGGTCTGGAACTCCAGCACGCGTTCGACCAGATTCCCGATACGTTCCACGTCCACCGCGGAGGCCAGGATGCGCTGCGCCGCCGCCAGGGCCGTGTGGAGCACGGCCGCCAGCCCGAGCGCCTGGCCAGGCGAGAGCACGCCGCTTGAGATCCTCGGGCTCGCCACCCACAACGCCAGGAATCCGCCAGCGAGGGTCATCACCGAGCCGAGCGTCGTCACCCACACCTGGCGCTGGCCGAAGTTCCACGCCGCCTGCCCCCAGCGGCCGCAGGAAGTAGTCCAGTCGCTGCAGTGTCCGCCCTTCGGCACGCAGGAGCTTGAGCGACTTGAAGCCCACGAGGACCTCGAGGCATAGCGACATCAGCATCCCCGCTTCCACGAGCTCGCGCCGGTAGCTGCGCCGCAGCACCCGGTTGGAGGTGAAGAAGAAAATCAGGAACGAGGCGAGCAGCCCGATGCCGAGGAGCCCGAGGGGCACGTCGAGGACCACGAGGAGCGGCACGCAAACGAGCACGAGCAGCCCGTCGAGCACGATCACCGAAACCGCCTGCGTCAGAAAGTTGCGCAGCAGGAACCCCTCGTAGACGCGGTTGTAGAGGTCGCCGATGAGGCGCGTCAGGAAGAACTCCTCGCGCAGCGCTCCGAGGCGCGAAAAGAGCGCCGTCAGGATGCGCTTGTCGAGCGCCATGGCCAGATCGGACCCGAGCCTGGCGTGACACCATGCCAGAAGCTGCCGCACCATCTCGAGCCCAAGCAGCGCGCCAAAGCTCCAGTAGAGGCTCCACGGGCTCGCCGCCGCCAGGAGCCAGTCCACGGTGAGCGGCACGAAGAGCGCCGGCACCAGCGCCAGGAGCGCGGTGCAGACGCCCGCGAGCAGAAACGGCCCCCACACGGCCTCCTCCCCGCGGAGCATCCCTAGGAGACGCCCAAGCGGGCGGACACGCGGGGGATTGGTTACCCGGAGGCCTTCGCCGGGCCGCAGGGACAGCGCGAGAAGGCCGCGCGAGAACAGCTCGCCGGTTTCGGGATCCTGGCGTAGACTGACGAAGGAGCTCGGCAAGGCAAACCGATCGGGTTCATCGAGGAGCCCGCGGAGCAGCTAGCGGCTCGCGCGCCTTCCCTGGAGAATCCCGCTTTCCCGGAGATAGCGCGCGTATTTCAGGCGATCGTCGATGGCGTAGGCATGCACTCGGTCGAGGACCGCCTCCGCCTCGCCGGTGGTATAGCCGAAGCTCTCGAGCCCGGCGCTCAGGTGCTCGTGGTTCTCGGGGTCGGCGCAGTCGGCAGCGACGGCGGTGGGGTCCGCGGGTTGTTCGAAGCGCCAGCAGCGCTGTTGGAAATACTCCAGGCTCCACCACCCGAGGCCGGTGCCGGGGTCCATGACGAGGACGCGCCGCTTTTCGACCTCGTAGATCGTGACGAAGTGCAGCAGACCCATGCCAGGAATGACGACGAGCGTGATGCAGGGGAGGCGCTCCGCCGCGAACGTCCGGAGGTCGTAGAGATCGACGACATTCATTTCCGCCTCGAACCCGAGTCGCAAAGCCGCAAAGTAGAGGTCGGAGAGGCTGGCACCCTCGCGGGACGCCTGCGTAAGGCGGCGCGATTCCTCGTTGGGGACGTGGACGCCGAAGGCGAGAGCGATGGCCCGGAGGTTGGCCGGCCCGCAGTCCATCTCGTTGATCTGAAAGAGCTCGGGCGTATCGCAGCCGGGCCCCGCCAGCCCGAGCCGGCGCCTGAGCCGATGGAATGGACGGCGGATGGCCAAGTCGGCAATCCTCTGGCGGTGTCGTGGCATTGAAGGTGCGGAGCGTGATGCTAGCGCGGGTACCCCCGAGGGTCAACCGCGGGAATTCGGCGTCGGCCAAATGTGCTCTACGCCATGGCGAGCGCCATGCGCGTGGAATGCGGCCCCCCGCCTCACCTCCCCCCGCTTACGGGGGGGGGAGGGAGGGGGCGCCTGTGACAGTTGTAGAGGAGCATCACCGGACATTCGGCCGACGCCGGAAAAACGGGAACCTGCGCGGCCTGGTCGTTCGACCTCGGCCCCGGGGGCTCGATCATGCCCGGGTGCCGTCATGCCCGGCGGGCATTGACGGCTCTACCGCGCCACTGGCGCGGCGGCGAACGGCCAGTTAACTGGCCTCGATAAATAGGAAGCCCCTAGCCCCAGCCTTCACGCTCTTGACCTGCTCGGGTGTGACCTTGCTCGCTTGCTTCTTCATCCTGTTGTCTCCATGAGGTAGGGTTGTGGGGAATCCGCGATCCCTCTCGCAGGGAACGTATGCATGCGTCATGCCAGGTCCGAGCGACTCGCTATTTTCGCATCACCATGCGGATTGCGGCGATTTGCCCCGGAGCCCTCGCGTCCGCGCAGTGTTGCCTCCGAGGCAACACTGCTCCCGTGAAACCAGCCGAAAAAGGCACCGGAATCGCGTTTTTTTGGCAACTGTTGCCTTCCGGGCAACAGTGTTGCCTGGGAGGCCACATTCCCGCCCGCCACCACCGGCCCATGCGGCGCTGCTCCGAGAAGACGCTCCCCGCGCGCCCGGGCTCGAATCCACCGCCTGCTCGAGATCATCGCGACCGCGCCCCCCTCCATCCCTGCGGTGGAAGGTCCTCGCGATGCGCTTGCCACGCGGATTGCACTCGGACGGGCGGGGGATTCTGGCGCTTTCGGGCCGCTTTCCCTGCAGCGATGATCGCGGTAGGATGGCGGGCAGCGAGGTCGGCAGTTGCGAGCGGACAAACAGCATGACGGTCGGGCGGCGGTGGCCATCGAGCACAGCGAGCGCCTCACACTGGTTCGGGGCCTGGCTCCGGGCGTCGGGTTGGCGTTCTCGACGCGGCGCGGCGGAGTTTCGCAAGGAGCTTTCGCCGCGCTCAATCTGTCCGCGCGAACGGGGGATAACGAAGCAGCGGTTGGCGAGAACTGGGGACTGCTGGCGCGCGAGCTCGAGGAATGCTGGGAGCTGCGCGGTCCACTGGCGCCGCTCGGTGTGGAACAGATCCATGGCACAGATATCGTCGACGCGGCGGCGGCCGCGGCTCCCGGGCGCCCCACGAGCGGCATGCGAACCGTCCTGGGAAGCGGTGATGGACTGTTCCTCCGTGAACCCGATCTGACTGTCAGCGTGCTGACTGCGGACTGTTTGCCGATCGCGCTGGTCGCGGCGAGCGGCAGTCGCGGCGTGCTCGTCCACGCCGGCTGGCGAGGGTTGGCAGCGGGGATCGTCGGCCGGGCAGCCGCAGTGCTGAGACTTCGTTCGACGCCGCCCGAGGAGACGATTGCCTTCATGGGTCCGGGCATCGGGCCATGCTGCTTCGAAGTCGGGGCGGAGGTTCGCGCCACGTTTCTGTCGGCTTTCGGAGATGACGCTGAAAGCAGCTTCGTTGCCGTGGCCGGGAGAGCCCGGTGGCGAGCGGACCTCGGGCGGCTCGCCGCGCTCGAGCTCGAGGGGGCCGGCATCCGCCGGCGGTACTCCCTGAGCGCCTGCACGTGCTGCCACGCCGAAGCATACTTCTCGCACCGCCGCGATGGTCCTGTCACCGGGCGAATGGCCACCATCCTTCGCCTGGGCGTCGACGACGCCCTGAAGCCACCGCCTGATCGACTGCGAGCTGGGGGAGCGACGGAGGGGGGAATTGTCGCGCCGACGGTGAATGGGCGGTGCATCCAGGACGCCGAGGACACTTGCGCCGCGTCCGTGGAGCCGATAAGCTGGTATCCAGGAGGTGGCGCGCGATGGAGCTAGCCGACCAAAATACTGCACTGCGTGAGAATCGCGCCGAGTGAAAACGTATGGCGGATATGTTTGAGCGCTTCAGTCATGCAGCAAAAGAGATCATCAACCTCGGTCGTGAGGAAGCGGACCGCAATCGCCACGCGGCCGTGGGCGTGGAGCATCTGCTGTTCGGGATCCTCAAGGAGCGGAGCGGTGACGGCGCGCGGGCGCTCAAGAAGATCGGCGCCAACCCGCGTCGCGTGCTGCGCCTGGTGCACGAGAAGTTCCAATACCTGCGCACCACGCGCTACCCCACCTCGATCCCATTCACGACCGAGGCCAAGCAGGTATTGGAGCTGTCGCTGAAGGAATCGGCAGCTCTTGTCGACCCGGTGATCGGCCCCGAGCTCTTGCTGTACTGTTTGCTCAAGCAGCCCGCGGATCTCGTCACGCTGATCTTGCGGGAAGCCGGCGTGGACCCCAAGGAGGCGATCACCTACCTGGAGGAGGCGCTCCCGCGCCGCCAGAAGAACCGACCCGCGAAGTCCAAAACGCCGACGCTCGACACCTACAGCCGGGACCTCACGGAGCTCGCCCGCAAGGGCAAGCTCGACCCCGTCATCGGCCGCGAGGACGAAATCGAGCGGATGACCCAGATTCTCGGGCGGCGGAAAAAGAACAACCCCGTGCTGATCGGTGAGCCCGGAGTGGGAAAGACAGCGCTGGTGGAGGGCTTCGCGCAGCGAGTGGTGGATGCGAAGGTCCCCGCCATCCTGGAAAACAAGCGCGTGGTCATGCTCGACCTGCCGGGACTGGTCGCCGGCACGCAGTATCGAGGACAGTTCGAGGAACGGCTGCAGGCGCTCATCAAGGAGCTCGTGGAAAATCCCGACGTCGTAGTCTTCATCGACGAGCTACACATGCTGCTCGGCGCCGGCAGCTCGCACGGTTCGCTCGACGCCTCGAACATTTTCAAGCCGCCGCTGAGCCGCGGTGAGATGCAGTGTATCGGCGCCACGACGCTCGACGAATACCGCAAATACGTCGAGGCGGACGGGGCGCTGGAACGAAGATTTCAGGTCGTCAAGGTCGCGGAACCCTCCGTGGAAGAGGCGATCGCCATCCTGAACGGCCTGCGACCTCGCTACGCCGAGTTTCACGCCGTCACCATCACTGTTGGTGCGATCGAGGCGGCCGTGCGACTGTCGCAACAGTACATTAGCGAGCGGTGCCTGCCGGACAAGGCCATCGACGTGCTCGACGAGGCCTGCGCCAAGACGCGGCTGCGCTTCCAGACGCCGCCGCCCGCGCTCCGCAAGCAGCAGCGCGACCTGTACGAGATGAGCAAGACCGCGGAGATGGCTCTGGACGCCGGCAACGAGGAGCTGGCCGAGGAGCTCTTCAAGGAAGAAAACACGATGCGCAGCCAATTCCGGGCCCTCCGCGAGGAGTGGATTGAGCTGTCACCGGGGACGATCGTTGTCAGCGAGGCGGAAGTTGCCCAGGTCGTCAGTCAGTGGACGGGAGTGCCGATCAAGTACGTCGAGGAATCCGAAGCCGACAAGCTGCTGCGCATGGAGTCGATCTTCCAGGAGCGGCTCATCGGGCAGCGGGAGGCGACCGAGGCGATCGCACGTTCTATTCGCCGTTCGCGTTCGGGACTGAAAAACCCGCGCAAGCCCATCGGCTCGTTTCTCTTTCTCGGTCCCACGGGCGTCGGCAAAACCGAGCTGGCGTTGGCGCTGGCGGAGTTCTTGTTCAACGATGAAAAAGCGCTCATCCGACTGGACATGTCGGAGTTCATGGAGCAGCACACCATGACGCGCATCGTCGGCGCCGCCCCGGGCTACGTCGGGTATGGCGAGGGCGGACAGCTCACGGAAAAAGTCCGGAGGCGGCCGTACAGCGTCGTCCTGCTCGACGAGATCGAAAAGGCCCATCCGCAGATTTTCAACCTCATGCTGCAGGTGCTCGACGACGGCCACCTCACCGACGGCAGTGGGCGGCGCATCGATTTCCGCAATACGGTCATCATCATGACGAGCAATCTGGGCACCGAGGCGATCTCGGCCGACGTCAGCCTGGGGTTTTCGAAGTCGAAAAAGAGCGAGCTTTCCTACCACGAGGTGCAGAGCCGCGTAATGGAAAAGGTAAAGCGGCATCTCGCCCCGGAGTTCATCAATCGACTCGATGAGATCATTGTCTTTCACTCGCTCGGGCGGGAGGAGCTCCTGGAGATTGTCGACCTCGAGGTCAAGAAGCTCAACGACCGGCTCGGCGACACCGGGCTCAAAGTCATCCTCGAGCCAAGCGCCCGGACGTGGCTGCTTGACCAGTGCTACAAGCCGAAGGCCGGTGCGCGGCCGATTCGCGGTGGCGTTCAGAAGTACCTCGAAGACCCCATTGCCGACCGGGTGCTGGCCGCGGAGCTTACGCAGGGCCAGAGCGTCCGCGTGTCGCTCGCGGAAACAGGCGAGGCGCTGGACTTCCACATCGAGGCGACTCCGCCCAGCGGCGAGCCGGCCGTTTGCGGTGCCAACGGCAGCGCCGCGGACCAGCCCGAGCTGCGGCCCTGAGCTTTCGCCGGCGACCTTCCGGCGGTCAGGAAAGCCGCCGCATGAGGTCCCCGAGGGTAACGATCTCGGTGTTATCGTCGAGGTCCAGCGTGGTCCCGAACCGCTCTTCGATTTCCGCAAGCAGCACCAGTTGCTCGATCGAGTCCAGTGACAGGTCGCGCGCGAGGTCGGTGTCGGCGCTGACCGGAGTGGAGATCCCCAGATGTTCCGCGAGCACGGCGCGAACCTCCGCCAGGATTTCGGCCGAAGACTTGGTCACGGCCGCTTCTCGCAGCGTCTCGCGCCGAGCGACGCCCGCACCGCCAGCCACAGGAGCAGCGCGCCGGACTGCGCGGCAGGAATCGCCGCCCAGTAAAAGAGTGGATCGGCTCCACCACCGGCGCCGGGCGGTGCGGCGAAATCGATGACGCCGTGCCCGAGCGCATAGGCGAGCGTGACTGCTCCCGACACGGCCAGGGTGGTCGCCATCACCGCTCGGGCGTGGCGGCGCCGCCGGGGCGGCGCGCCGCTCGCAAGCGCGGCCGCCGCAGCGACTTCTGGCTCGCCGCCCGCCTGCGCCTCTTCCGCTGAGTCTTGTTTCATGTACTGTCGCACGCCGAATGATTGACCTTTCGGCGGCAATCTAGCAAGTGCTGCGGCCAACAGTCAAGCGCCGCGCCCGCAACACCTGAATCCACCACCTACCACCTGGTCGGCGTCGAGGCGACAGCGCCCCCTTCCGTGCCTCCCCCCGCGTGCGCCGGGAGGTAGACGGGGTCTTGCAGCGCCGGCGGTGGATTCAATAGCAAGCACGGCATTGACGGGGTTGTAGACTCGCGCAATACTCGCCTGGGTCGCGCTCGTTCGACAGTATTCTCGGCCCTGCTGCCAGCACGTGCTCCGGAAATGGAAGACAGCGCCAGGCAGCGAGAGAAAAGGGGGGTCTTCATGCACGTGTCGCGCCGGGTGGCAGCCTCGCGATATCGCCTTTCGGGTTTTCGCCTTGTCGTCCTTCTCGTGCTGCTCTGGGCGGCGCCAGGCCCCGCAATCCGCTCCGCCGATGCCGGATTATTCACCTGGACATCGAGCGGACCGTCTTTCGGGCTGTCAACCGTGCTAGTCGTCGACCCACACTGTTCCGAGCAGATCTGGGGTGGAGGGAATAGCTTGTACATCAGCATGGATGGCGGCGCGACGTGGCAGCGCCAGGCCATCGAATCCTGGCGGTCATACCCGGCCGTGGCGATTGTCGCTGACCCGCTGACGGCCGGCGTCGTCTACGCGGCGGGGAACGGGCTCTTCAAGACGACGGACAGCGGCCGCACGTGGCGATCCATTACAGAGGGATTGACGGATGTCCTGATGAAGGCGCTGGCAATCGACAGCGCGCACCCGGCCACGCTATATGCGGGTACTGGAAACGGCATCTTCAAGACTACGGACGGCGGCGAGCAATGGGCCTCGGCGTCCTCGGGTCTCACGAGCTCGTTCATCAACTCGCTTGCCGTCGATCCACAGTCGCCGCAGATCGTGCTCGCCGGAACGTTTGGCGGAATGTTCCGGTCGACTGATGGCGGCCAATCCTGGACAGGCCCCGTCGCGACACTTCCCCAGCAAACGACCGCCGCTATTCAGCCGAGCCTGATGCCGCCCTATGTGACCTTCGCCGCCGTGAACGGCTACGGCATCTACACGAGCACCAATGCCGGCGAAACCTGGGACTTGACGCCTGGGGCGTTTCCCGGTGCGGTCTCGAGCAAGGTGCCCATGGCGGCGCATCCGAGCGACGCCGATGGGCTTTTCGTAGGGACGAATGCCGGGCTGTTCAGCACCACGGACGGAGGCACCACCTGGACAGACCTCTCCGCCGGGCTACCGGACACGGACGTCGATTCACTTGCTGTCGATCCCGCGAGCGCTCAGACGCTCTTTGCCGGAACCGACGCGGGCTGGGCGAGCAAGAGCACGGACGGTGGAGCAAGCTGGGCTGCAGCCAGCGCCGGCGTCAAAGACGACGTGTTCAACGCCATGGTCGCCGACCCCACGGCGCCCGGAACTGTCTACGCTTCCGGCGACGATGGGGGTATCTTCCGCTCGACGGACGCCGGCGAGTCCTGGACGCGACCGGCGGACAGCGGCGGTACCCAAATTGTGGCTGGCAGACAGCTTGCGCTCGACGCCACCAACCCGAACACTCTCTACCTGGCCCAGGTGGCGGGGATTTGGAAGTCGACGGACGCGGGCACGACCTGGGCAAGAATCACGACCACGGGTGTCGTTTCCGGCAAGAGCTTTCAATCGGTCGAGATCGACCCGAAGTCGCCGGCCACCATTCTCGGCGGGTCGACCTATTACGGCGCGTACCGCAGCACGGATGGCGGAAGCTCCTGGGTGGAATCGAGCACGGGTCTGGCCGATAACGAGTGGTCGCTAAGCGACTTTGCCTTCGACCCGACCACCTCACAGATCGTCTATCTGGGCGCGGGCTCCGGCGTGTACCGCAGCACGGACGGTGGCCAATCGTGGACGTTGAAGTCCGACGGCCTGGGAGGGGACAGCATCTTGTCGCTGGCGGTGAACCCCACGGCACCGACCACCGTTTTCGCCGGCGGCTGGGGCGCGCTGCACCGCAGCACGAATTCGGGCGACACTTGGACATCCGTTGCACCAGGCGGAGCACTGTTTCTCGGCATCGCTGATCTCCTATTCCATCCGGCCGATTCGTCGATCCTGTACGTGGCGGCGCGCAACGAATCCGGAGGGGTCTGGAGGACCGCCGACGGAGGAGACACGTGGGAGCGCGTAGGCGCTCCTCCTGACGACCCATGGGTGGGCGGAGTGGAGGTCAGCGGCGGTTCTCCCGCGACGCTATTCGCCTCGACCTGGGACGGGAAGGGCGGGGTGGCGCAGTTCACCATGGCGGAGCCAACGCCGACACCCACACCTGACCCGGCGTGGACACCGACTCCGACTCCCAACGTCGTGGCTGGCGGCAACTGTATGATCGGACCTCCCGACAGCGCCACAGGAACCTGCCCCTGCTTCGTCGACCTCGATGGCGATCGCCACCCCAGCGCCGGAGAGCCGCCGATCTACTTCAGATGGAAGGACAAATCCAAAAATCTGGCCGAGCTCGTCAACCCCTGGCAGCAGTGCGCTCCCGAGGGGTCTAACGAGGTGCGCCTGGTCGACACCAGCGCCGTAACCGCCTGCGACGAGGCATCTGGTCGGTTCGACACGCTTCTCCTCGCCTCGAACAATCGCCGGATCAATATCACCGGCTGGGACACCGGAGGCGGCTTCATGGAGCTTTCAGGCTACCTCGACCAGAACACGGCGCGCGCTGCAGCGGTGCGCCTCAGCGGCACGGATGCTGACGGCGATACGTTCTTCGATGGTCTGCACTTCGAGAAGTCCGGTTCTGCCGCTCTCGATCTCACCATGTTCGGTACCGACATGGACGAAGATGGGACCATCGATTACATCGGCATTCCCGCCGCGCTCCTCCTGGAGGCGCCGCCGTGTGCACGGGTGGCGGCAGGCGCAGACGTCTACTGCCCGGTGGTCGAGGGGGGCGCGGGTGGGGTGCGCCTGGTGTTCGATGTCGATGGCGACGGCGAAGCGGATCCCGAGGCGCCGTCGAGCTCATCGAGCAAGCCCGCCGACTGGTCGGAGGTGCCCGTGGCCGCGAGCTGGGCGCTCCTGGGGGTGCTCGGCGCCGGGCTTGCGGGGGTGCTTCGCGGCCTGAGACGGTACCTGCGGCCGCTGAACCGGCCCTGAAACGAAGGCTCGTTTGCCCCGCCCGCGCACCCCACAGGTCGCGATCGCCGCACAAACGGCGATCCGGGCCGCGGTGCGCGGGAGGTGGTCGGAGTGGCGTCTACGCGACTTGGTCGCGGGGTGTTCGGTCGCGCTGCGCGCGCTTTGCCTGAGTTGGCGCATGCGAAGTGAAGGGCGCGAGGGCCTGGATGCGCTGCGGGTGTCGCGGCAGCCGTTCGTCGGTGCGTTCTGGCATGACGAGATGCTCGGGGTGCTGGCCGCGCATGCGCGGGCAGGTGACCGGATACGCCGCACCTATTCCGGCAACTGCCGCCGGTTCGCGGCGGTGATGCGGTCAAGCGCTCTGGCCAAGCTGGTCACCGAGGAGGCGCCGCAGTAACCCCGGTCGCTGCGCGAGCTCCTCCGGCGAACCGTCTTCGAGCACTTGCCCATCCGCCAGCACCAGCACGCGAGCGAATCGCCGCACGGTGGACCAGCGATGGGACATTACAATGACCGTGCGCTCCGCCAGCCAGCCTGCCAGCCGCGAAAAGATTTCTGACTCCGCCTCGGTGTCCAGAGCGCTCGTCGCCTCGTCCAGAATGAGGACTGCCGGTTCGCGAAGCACAGCCCTGGCCAGACATACGCGTTGCTTCTGACCTCCGGACAGCTCCAGGCCGAAGTCCGAAAGCGGCGTGTCCAGTCCGCACGGGGAGGCCGCCGCCAGCGCGCCGAGCCCCAGCGCCTCGACGGCGAAGCGCACGCGCTCCTCCGGCGCCTCCGGCGATCCAAAACCGATGTTGAATCGCAGCGTCTCGCCGAACAGGATGGGCTCCTGATCAACAACCAGGACGTTTCTGCGCACGGTGGGGATGCCGAGGTCGCGGTAGTCCCGGCCCGCAAGCCGAATCTCGCCCTGGGCCGGTTCCAGGAGCCCGCGCAAGACGTTGGCCAGCGTCGTCTTCCCGGCTCCGCTGGCGGCGACGATGCCGACCGACTCGCGGGGGGCGACGGCGAACGCGATGTTCGCCAGTACCGGTGCCTGCGGCGTATAGGCAAAAAACAGGCCGGTAACCGCCAGGCCGGTATTCGCGACCGGCAGGCGGTGAGCCGGGAGCAGCGTCGAGAGCGGGGGTAAGTCCGCCACCGCGAAAACTCGCGCCGCGGCTGCCAGCACGCGCTGCATCTCCGCGTGTATGGCCGCGAGCGCGCGATATGGCTCCACGGCCTGAAAGCCGTACAGCGCAAAGGCGAGCAGGGCACCTGGAGACGCTCGTTTCTGAAAGACCCAGAGATATCCCAGTGCCATGGCCAGCGCGAGCAGCATACCGAAAAGCCAGGTAAGCGCCACGAGCAGGCTCGCCCACCACTTGTAGGTGGCGACGTGAGCAGCGTAGCGGCCGTTGGAGGCCGCGAACCGTCGGCCTTCCGCGGCTTCGGCGCCGAAGTTGCGGATGGCACCGCCGAACCGGGCGATCTCATTGGCGGTGCGCGAGAGCGTCGCGATTTCCGCCTGCGCCGCGTCAGCGACCCGGCGCGCTCGCCTGCCGACGCGGACAGCGAGCACAATGACGGCGGGAACGGAGACGGCCAGCACGACCGTGGTCACCGGCTGAAGGACGAACATCATGGCCACGCAGCCGACGACGAGCAACCCGTTGCCGACAGCGTGCCGCAAGAGCTGGTTGGACGCAGCCGTCAGGACCTCACCGTCGTTCAGGACGCGCGAGAGCAGCTCCGCCTGCCCACAAGCCGTGCCAGGAGCCGCCCCCGAGCGCAGGAAACCCATGACCGCCAGATTGCGGGCGCAGCGCTGCAGGTCGAGGCCGGCCCGCGCCATCCAGTACTCCGAGCCAAAGATCGCCGCCACCATCACCGCCGCCCCGGAGACGACCAGAACGAGCTCCCCGGTCAAAAGCGCCGGGCCGCCCGCGGCGACCAGAGCGTCGCACCAGCGCTTCAGGACCCAGGTGAGGTACAACCGGCACGCGGTAACGAAGGCGGTGAGGAGCAGCGCGTACAGGCTCGAACGGCGCCACATCAGGCGCAGCAGGCGGTGGAACGTATGCGGACGACTCGTCACGGCGCGAGCACCGAGACCCTACTGGAGTCCAGTCGGGCGAGGAGCTCCGCGGCGACTCGTCGAGCCGGGCCCGAGAGCTGTCCCACCGCGGCGGCTCCCCGGCTCGCGACCAGGCTGCGCCGCTCCGGATCCGCGAAGAGGCTCAGCAACACCTGATCGAGGTTCTTGCGGTTGGCTCTGACGAGTCCACCCGCCCGCTCCAACGTCGCAACGAGCTCCCGGAAGTTGTCCACGTGGGGTCCCACAACCACCGCGCATCCGCACCGCACCGCTTCGAGTGGATTGTGCCCGCCGCGGGATACCAGGCTGCCCCCGATAACGACGACCTGCCCAAAACGGTAGAGCTCCGGGAGAGTGCCGATGCGGTCCACGAGCAGCACGTCCCACGTGCAGTCAGGGCCGCCCGCCGCGGGCGCATGTCGGCCGGTGGTATTGTCGGACAAGAGGGCGACGCGCACCCTGTTCTGCCGCAGCCCGCGAGCCGTGGAGCGGACGGCCCCCAGGTGACGCGGGGCGAGGATCAGGCGCAGCTCGGGCACCGCCGGGCGAAGGCGTTTCCAGGTATCGACGAGCACGCGCTGCTCGGCGCCGCGCAGGCAAGCGCCAACGAGCACGGGCCTACGGTCGTCAGGGACCGCGAGCTCCTCCTGGCCGGGGCCGGGCGGCACGAAGTCACACTTGAGGTCCCCGGCGACCTCGACGCGATCCGCGGCCGCCCCAATCGCAACAAAACGGTCCGCGTCCGCCGCCGTGCGCGCTGCAATCCACGAGACGTCGGCCAGAACGCGCGCGAAGAAGCAGCGCAAGAGCCTGTACCTCCCAACGTCCCGTGGGTAAATCCGCCCGCTGGCGACCAATAGCGGCACCCCGTTTCGCCGGCAGGCGCGAAACAGGTTCGGCCAGATCTCGGTCTCGATCACGACGAGCACGCCCACCCCGAGGTTGCGGACCCAGCGCTCGGTGGCCCTGCGCCGATCCCACGGGAGAAGCGACGTCCACAATACGGTTGGTTGCCGGCGCCGGATGAGCTCGGCCAGGCTCAGGGCGTCGCGGTTACCGGTCGTGAGCACGATCGCAAGGGCCGGGTTCTGCGCGCGGACCGCGACAATCAGGGCTTCGGCGGCGCGTAGCTCGCCGACGGACACCGCGTGTATGGCGATCCGGCCGGGCCCGCCGGGAGGTGGCAGGCAGCGCCCGAGGCGCTGGTCGAGGAGCGCCCGCCGGTCGGCACCGAGAGCCGCGCGACACCACGCGACCGGCACCAGAACACCCCAGACGACAGTCCAGACCAGGGCGGAATAAATCGCGTGCATCACGATCGATCCGCCGTGGCGCGTGGCCCGCGCCCGCCGATCACGGCGGACAGGAGCGAGGTCGAGAATAGCAGGAACAGGGCGAGGTGCAGGTCGAACCACGCGGCTCCGTGGACGGCCTTGAGGTAGACGGCGGACGGCAGGATCGCCAGCGCCGTCGCGCCGGCGAGGATGCCCGCGTCCAGGGCCAGCACTCGCTCCGGTGACAACGCTCGCCGCAGACGCGGCAACAGACAGAGCACGGCGACGCCCGCTGCCCCCCCTACGGCGATCGGTATGACGAGCGGCAGGCGGCGCAGCGGTGCCGGCGACAGCAGGAGACCGGACCCCGCGAGCGAACCCAGCACGCCGGTCAGCAGGAGCGCGAGGCGCGGCAGGCCGGCGCCGGCAACAGAAGGAGCGGAAGCACGGCCTCCCGCTTTTCCGCGCAAGAGCGTGGCGGCAGCGAGCAGTTGCGCTCCGGCCGCGACGGGAACGACGCGACGCACATCGTGCCAGGCCGCAGCGGGGTCCGCCAGGCGGGCCGGGGCGATAGCGAGCGCGGCCAGCCCGAGCAGGCATCCTGCCCACATCAGCCGCTGCGCGCGTCGCCGCATGAGACCCGCCAGCAGCGTGACCGCTTCGCCGGGCCTGGCGGTGCTGCTGCCAATCGCCAATGCGAGTGCCTGCAGCAGCGGAATAACCCCAATTCCGGCGACGACCGCGAACCGGAGGTCCACCGTTCCTCGCCACCACACATCCAGCGCCAGCCGCGCCGCCACCATGCTCGCGGTAAGCACGACCCACAGCTCGACAAATCGCCCCACTCCGAGCTCTCCCGAATCCACGTTCCAGCCAACCTGAGGCCATCTGACGCTAACCGCGTCGCGGCGCCTTCGTCAAGCCCGCGGGCGGACGCGCCGCTAGGCGCTCGAGGTGCTCGAGCACCAAGTTGTGCTGCGTGTCCTCATCGAGCAGCGCACCGGCGGCCGCCGCGGCCAGCGCCATGGCGTGCCGCCGCTCCGCGGCGAGAAGCATCGACATACGATCCGCGAGCACGCGGGGAGCGGGCGGGCTGGGGATGACGAATCCTTCGGCGCCATCCACAATCCGCTCCGCCAGGCCGTTGGCGGCCGTGGTGATGACCGGTACGCCGCACGCCAACGCCTCCAACATCACCAGCGGGCAGGCGTCCGAAAAGGTCGGATGGACCAGGACGTCGGCCTCGCCGTAGTACTGCTCGACGACCGTCGTGCGACCTGCGAAGCGGAAGCGATCCCCGCACCGCAGGCGGGTAAGGCGGCGGCGGACCACCCAGGAGGGCGAGGCCCCCACCACCCACACGCGGAATCCATCGCGCCCGGCCAGGTGCATCCGAGCCACGGCCTCGATCAACGGCAAGATACCCTTCTGCAGCAGCGCGTACGCCACCAGGAGAAAGACGACATCGCCGGCGGCGGTTGCCAACTGCCGCCGCAGCGCACCGGTCGCGCGCTGTCGCACCGCGGGAGAGAAGCGCTGCCTGTCGACTCCGTTCCACACGAGCGGGATGCTGCTCTCGTCCACCCCATGCTCGTCGGCGAGATCTCGCCTGATCAGCTCGGAGATTGCCAGGATGAGCGGTCGCGGGTGAATCCGAAACGGGGCGGATTCGATCCAGTGGCGCGCGAGGTGCTTGGGAGTCGTCCAGACGGCCACGCGGGCCAATGTCCGCGAAAGTCGGGTCGAGCGCGCCAGCGCCACCCGAGCGGCGGCACGTCGATGGACTCCCCAGTGGGTCTGGTACGCGTTCATCGCGATCGTTCTGCCGAAGCCGACGACGACGTCGAAGCTGTGGCCGCGGAGCCGCCGCCGGTGCCCGAGCGCAAACCAGAGGACCCGTATCCACGCCGGCAGCCAGGCCGGGACGGCAATCCGGTGGAAGCGGGCTTCGGCGGGAACGCCAACCCACTGAATCCCGAACAGATGCACCTCCCAACCGGCCGCCACCAGCTTCCGAGCGAGCGCGATCACGTATGCCTCGGCGCCGCCGGCGCGCGGGTCGAGCCGCTCCATGGCCAGCGCGATGCGGCGCTTCCCCGCCGCCCATGTGGTGCTTGGGAGGTCGATTTGCCGGTGCGCAGCGCTGCTTTCGAGTTGTGAGCGAGATCCTGACGCCGCCACGAGCTATGCCACACGCCGAGGGGGAGGCGTTGCTGAGCGATTGCGGCCCGGCCCGAGCAACAAGAGGACGGGCCACGGTGCTCCCAATGAGGACCGGTTATTTTGGCGCCGGCCGCATATCGGGTGATGCTCCTTTGCAAGTGCCCTCGCGCATTGCACTCGGCATGGTGTAAACCACATTCCGCCGACGCCGTTATTTCTTGCTGATTTTCTCTTGGAGCGTCCCATTGTCCGTCGTTCCGCCTTGCAACTGTATCGAGTTTCCCATCACCTTGTCGAGCGAGGAGGTCGGAGGCCCGCGACCTAAAAGCGGTACCTGAGCTACAGCCCTACCGTTCGTCCCGCACTCACCTCTCGCTCGTCCCACAGCGTGGAGCGGCCGATCAGGCGCTCGCGGCGCAGAGCCTGCCGTGCACCCAGGGCGTTGGCGACGGTCAGCTCGGCGGTCACGCTGCCGCTTCGCCCGAGCTCCCGCGTGTTGGCGACGCGGAAATCCAGGCAATAGATGTCATCGAGGCGACGCCTGCCGGTCTGCTCGATCGGAACAGACTGCTCCGGCGTCGCCGCGCCGGCATCGCCCGCATCGCGCCCGGCAGCGTCACTGATTCCGGACGCGGCGGACCGGGACAGTGCCGACAGCAAGGTGAGCTTGGTGTTCGCATCGGGCTGACCATTCATCTTTATGGTTGCCGTGCTGTCCTGCCCGCGGCCCAAGACCCCTGGGGCGGTCCCTCCGCGCGCCTGCCGGTGCGCAAGAGCGGTCCAGAACCAGTACCGACCGCGGACTAGCGGACCGCCTAGCGTTACCGCGAGGTTCCCCCGCCGCCCCTCCCCGCCGCTCGCCCCGCCCAGCAAGTCGCTGTCGGCGGCGCCGAAGCGAATCTTCGCCGAGCCCACCAGCGCGTCCCCGCCGCGCCTCGTCAGCAGGTTGACGCCGACGCCACCGGTCTGCTGTGCGGGCCCGGCACCGCTCGTGGTCACGGCGACCTCGTCAAAGGCATCAAAATCGAAGCTCGTGGGGAGCACGACCGCGCTGGCGGCATCGGTGATACTGACGCCGTCGACGTTCCACACGGCGTTCTCACCGCCGTCCCCGTGGCCGGCAAAGTTGCTCGCCTGACCGCTCTCGCTACTGCTGAAGTTGATGCGGTCCGACATCACTCCTGGAACGTTGGCGAGCACGCTCCACGGGTCCGAAGAGCTCGACAGGCGCTCGAGCTCTTCGCTGGATAGGGTCGCCGTCATTCCCGTGCGGCGGTTGACGAGCAAGCCGTGATGGAGCCGGCGGCTACCGACTTGCCAGCGGTAGACGAAGTCCTTGTTGGGAATGGTGTCCCCGGAAGCCAGATGGACCTCGGCGCGGTCGCGGTCAATTGACGCGGTGATCCCTTGGGCCAGTCGCAGCGCGGCGTCGCCTCGGTGCAGCTCGACGGCGTGGGACGGCGAATAGCCCGAGGTGATCGGCGCCACGGCTTCGAGCGTGAGGACGAGGTCGATGTCGTGGGAGCCCAGGTGCCAAGCAAGCGCGTCACCGCGCTGAGCGGCGAGCGCGGAAGTGAGCAACCGCTCGATTTTGCTCGAAGCTTTGAGGAATCGGTTACCGGCCAATGAACCGACCGGGGCCGGGGCAGGCGAATCGCGAGCTGCGATTCACAGCTCCAGGATCTTGGGGAGCGTGGTCAGGTTGCGGCACCCGCCGTCGGCGACGACCACGAGGTCCTCCAGCCGCACGGCGCCGTTGCCTCGGTAGTAAAGACCCGGCTCGACGGTCACGACCTCACCGGCCTGCAGCGTGTGGTGATGCCGGTAGAGCCTGGGCGCTTCGTGCAGCTCGAGTCCGAGTCCGTGGCCCGTGCCGTGGAAAAAGCCTTCCGGAGAGCTCGCGTCGGTTCCGTTGTGAAAACCCAGATCGAGGAACGATTGAGCGACCGCGGCATGAACGTCGCTCGCATCCACTCCCGCGCGTATATTCCGATAGGCGACTTCCTGGGCCGCGGCCACGGCGGCGTACATACGGTGCACGGCGTCGGAGGCGCGCCCGCGCACGACGGTTCGGCTAATATCCGCGTAATAATGGGAAACCAGGTCCCGCGGAAAGACATCGATGACGATCGTCGTGTCGGGGCGAAGCAGGCCATCACCAGCGTGATGCGGGTCGCAACCCTGATCGCCGACGGCGACGATCGTGTTGCGGGCCAGACAGCCGAGCTCCATGAGGCGCACAGCGATGAAGGCCCGGAGACCTTCGGAAGTGAGTGGCTGACCGTCGTAGATCAGGCGAGCATCGGCAATCTCGGCAGCGGTGATTCGTGCGATCGCCGCCGCCATCGCCTGCTCTGTTTTTCGCAGCACCGCCGCAATCTTCTCGATTTCATCCGGGCGCTTGACGACGCGCTCGGGGAAGAACGGATCCGGTTGCGCGGTGATGGTGAATCCCAGCTCCTCCAGCTCGTGGGCGGCACCCAGCGGAAAGCTTTCAGGCACGATGAGGCGGCTCACTCCGAGGTCGCGAAGGAGGAGCGAAAGGATCTCGCATCGCCGCGGCGGGTTGGGTGCCGATGCAGCGGACCGGCTGACGTGCTCGGAGAGCCAGCGGGCCTCGAGCTCGGCGTAGGAAAAAATGCGATCGACCTCCGCTTGCCGGCGCGCTCGCCCAATCTCCAACTGACTTACCAAGATCGCCTTCTCGCCGGCAAACTCGAGATAGACGAACGGATCCGGAGCGTGAAACTGGGTGGCGTAGAGCATATCCGCACTGGTGTCGGAATCGGCAATGATCAATCGCACTTCGTTGTTCGCAAGACGGGCTTTCACGGTCGACTGCTCCTGAGCTGCTCGTGATGGAAAGCTCACTGACGTTTGCCAATGTACCACCAACAGGGTAGTGAGGCACGACCGCCGACTCGCGGAGAAAGGGCGAACCCGATTACCCTGTTGCGCCGATAATGATAGCAGGACACGAGATGTCCGGAATACTCAGGAGCAAGCAAAATGAGCGTGACCAGAAAACGAAAATGGGCGTGGATCGGAGCCGGAGTGATGAGTTTCCTGCTGGGATGTGGGAGCGCAGACAAGGTCTCGGGTCCGGGTGGCGACGACGAACCCGGAACCCGCCCCGTGCTGATGCTGGGGCGATCGGTCATGGCAGGATGGTTTGCCCATTGGGGATCGGACACCTCCAGTGCGGTGAGCTTTGCAGGGCGCACACTGCACTATGGCAGTCTGGATTCACCGCCAGGCATTGCGGACAGCGGTTGCGGATACGTGGATGGTGTGGAGGCGTCGGAAGGCTGGCTGGTCTTCTTCAAGCTGTGCTTCGAGGATTTCGCAGGGGGCACGCGGGAAGAAGCGGAGGCAAATCTGAGCGCGAACAAGGCGTATGTGGATCAAGTGGTGAGCTGTGCGCGGAACCGGGGCATTTCGTTGCTCCTGGGCAACGCTTTGCCGAAGGTAGCGGCGGACACGGATGCAGAGCTGGTGTGGAACCACGAGGAGTATAACGCGTACTTGCGGCAGCTTGATGAGGCGGCAGATGACGTTCGGGTAGTCGACCTCTATGGCCGTCTGGCAAACAGTGCTGGCGAGCTACGTTCCGACTATTCCGTGGATCCCTATGACTCGCATCTGAAGGATGCTGCCTATCGATCCTTGGATGGCGAGCTTTCGGGCGCAATGGACTGACAGGCGGCACAGGGGCGTGCGCCTGAGAGGTAGGCCGGGGACAGGGGAAGGGGGGAAAGGCAGCGATCCTGAATCCACCGCCTGCGCGACTTCGGATTCAGGCGATTGCAGAGTCTTGACGAGGGGAAGCGACCGTGCTAACTAGGACCGTATCCCCACCGATTTCTCAGACCGGGCGCGGGGCGAGAGAGTGGATTTTGTGAGCGAGCCTGTAGGCCGAGAAGTTCTAATCCGGATCGGACCGAGTCCGATCGTGGGCGCCGACCGGCTCGTGATGCGTGTTTGCGCATGGTAATCACGACTTTGAGCTCGCCCCCTGCGAACGCTATCCTCGACGGTCTTCGGAGACTACCCATTGCGAGCCGCTGTCCCCTGGAGTCGTGGCACAGGGTGTCGGCACAGTTGATCTGGTATCGCGCTTCTGGTCCCGTGTGGGACTTTCCTTGGCCGCAGCGACGAGCCGTCGCCAGGCCGTTGTGTCACCCAACGCATTGTTTGGAGGGATTGGATGAAGATCTACGTGGGCAACCTGCCGTACTCTGCGACAAAGCAGGAGCTCAGAACACTGTTCGAGGAGTATGGGGACGTCGAAACGGTGGATTTGGTCATCGACAAGGAGACAGGTAAGCCACGCGGTTTCGGGTTTGTCATCATGGAGGACAAGTCCGGAGATGCAGCAGTCAAGGCGCTAGACGGATACCAGATGGCCGGCCGCCGGCTCAAGGTCGATTCGGCGCGCGAAAAGCCGCCCACACGCCGCCCGCCGCGCCCGCGCTGAGGGAGACTCGGAAAAACGGTTACGATGCGAAGAGCCTGCCTGATCCGCAGCGCGATCAGGTTCCCGAAAATGACATCGAACGGACGGAGGGTGCCCTGGACTGAGGAGACACGGCGGTGACCGATGAAGTCGAGACGAACAGAACCCAGAACGTCGCTGACCTTCTGGAGATGCGTTCACGCGGCTATCGCGAGCTCGCGGAGTATCGCGCAAACGCGGCGGAGGTGCTCGGGGGAATCCTCGAGCGCGCAGGGTCTTTCCGCCATGCCGATGCCGCGGAGATTCAGAGTGCCGCCGCCGATCTGGTCGATGCCGTATACCGATACCCCGACGCGCTGTTGTGCCTCAGCGATCTCCACAACTTTGACCCGTCTACCCACCAGCATTGCGTCAACACGGCGGCCCTGAGCGTCCTCATCGCCAGGCGCCTGGGCCTGCCCCGACAAGAGGTCCTCGAGATCGCCATCGGAGCGCTCCTTCACGACCTCGGCAAACTCACCGTTCCGCTCTCCATTCTCCGCTTTCCCGGGAAGCTTTCCGCCGCCGCCTGGGACGTCATGAAGCAGCACGCGCTGCAAGGCGCCGAAATTGGCGCAGCCTACGACAACCTGTCGCCCGCGTAGCTCGCCATCCCGCTCCTTCACCACGAACGCGCTGACGGCCGTGGGTACCCATTCCACCTGCGCGCCGGGCAAATCCACACATACGCCGCCCTCGTCGCCGTCACGGACACCTACGACGCACTGACCACGCCGCGCCCGTATCGCGCCCGCTCACCGCTGCCGCCCGAAGGCGTCGCGCGCATCATTGCGGAACGGGACAGCGCCTTCATCCCCAGATTCGTCGACGCCTTCGTCGCCGAGCTCGGTATCTACCCCCCCGGGACCTGCCTGGAGCTCAACACCGGGGACTGCGGGGTCGTCTTGACCAGTCCTCCGGACTCGCCCCATCGCCCAACCGTCTCGATCGTCGTCGGGGCCGATGGCCGCAGGCTTTCCCAGCCGCGCATCGTCGAGCTCCACCGGGAAGGTGCCGAGCTCTCCATTGCGCGCCTCTTGAGCCCCGCTCAGCTCGGCATCCCCGCCGAGCGCGCCGCGGGGTTGGCCTGAGCCTCGGGTCGTTCGCCGCCAAGGCGGCGCAATGCCGCCGCAATCAAGGCCACCCCGTACACCGCACCCCCAAACAACCCGACTGCAATGGCGATCGGCAGCTCATCAGCGCAGCGACTATCCCCCCGCGGCTCGCCCTGCAGGCGCGACAGAAAGGCGTCCGCGGTGTTACCCGCGCGCCCCGCGATACTCATCGCCCGCACCACTACCTCCAACTGCCGCCTCTGCTCCTCGGTGAAGTGTGATCGCGTCATCGCAGCCAGCTCGGCGGGCAGCGTTCCCGTATCCGCCAGCGCTCGCGCATACGCAATCGCCACCGCCAGCGCGGAACCGTGACCGTCGCCTCTCGCGCCTGCGGCGAGTGCGTCGATCTCCTCACCGGGCACGCCGAGCCACCGCGCCCACTCGCCGTGCACAAAGGTGCAATACCGGCATTCATTCACCTCGGAAACGGCCACCGCCACGAGCTCCCGGGTCACGGGGTCCAGCGCCGGCCGAAAATAGATCGTCACGGGATCCGGCCGAAGCTCACACAATTTCCACGCGTCCGCCAGCATCTGCCGCACCGAATAGATGCGCCTGCGATCGATCTTCTTCCCCGCTGCACCTGGCGTCGGCATACGCGACTGTCCTGTCATCCGTCCCCTCCCCGTCTCGGTCCGGGCTCGCGACCCTTGCGCCGGATTGTCTCCCGAGCTCAGTGCGCGTCCAGCTCTCCAGTCGTGACGCGGGCCCGGCGCAACCCGAGCTGCCGGCCAAATGTCCACAGGCAGACGGCCACCGCCAAGATCACCAGCAGCTCCGTGGCCTCCTCCCAAAAGTTGGCCCAGTGGGGCTGGTCGCGATACGCAGCGACGAGCACGAACCGGAACAAGGCATACGAGAGCAGGCCGAAACCCAAGAAAAATGGCCAGCGCGCGGCCGCGGCCGCGTGATGCCCGGGCCAGGCGCGGACGGCCGCGGTCAGCAGCGCGACCACCGCGATCAGTGGATAGGCGCGGAGCTCGGCAATCAGCACTGGCATCGACAGATCGAATCGCACGGCGGTGCCAAATACCCAGACGACTCGGTGGGCCGGCACCAGCGGCACTGACAACGGCATCAGCGCCAGAACCGGCAAGCTTCCCGCCGCAAACAGAAAAAGCTTGTGCAGCCCGCACGGGACGTTATCGCGCTTGGTGCAGACGCTACAGAGCCGCTGGAAGCTACACACGCGCGAGCGATCGGTATATTGAACGACCCGGGAGTCCAGCAGCTCGAATGTCGCCATGGGGAGCAGCATGCACATTACCGCCATGCCCAGGCCGTGCAGGAGCTCGAGCGGCACGCTCTGACCAGCGAATGCGAGGTAGTTGGCGGCGCAAGCCGCTTCACCCGCGAGAAAAGCTTCGAGCGCGAGCGACAGCCTGCCCAGGTCGGGCGCCTGTCCCCGCCGCCGCAGGATGGCGATGAGCACGGCGCACAGCAGCATGTAGGCGGGCTTGAGAACATAGCCCGAGGCCACGACCATGAGCTGCTCGCCGAGTGCGAGAGCCGGCCCGGGCTCCGGCCGCGATGCGCCGCGCAGAGCCGGAACCGCCGCGGCCGCGACCACGCTGGCCGCGAACGCAGCGCCAGCGGCCGCGCCGACAAGCGCCCGGATGCGAACCCCATGCTGCACGTCGCGTGGCCTCACGCGCGCTCTCCACGATTTGCCGAAATCCCGTGCAGGAGTGTAATCGGCGGGGGCTACGGCGCGCAAGGGAATGGCGCCTGACTCCGGCCTGAACGCCGAAGCTTGCAGCGCGAGACCGGGTCAGCCTGAATCCACGGCGCCCCCTCCGTCCCTCGTCCCGCTGGCGGGGGGAGGTGAGGTGCGGAGTCTTCGTGATGGGCTTTGCGCGCAGCTACAGCCGAACAAGCGGTGGATTCGGCTCAGCCGAAACCAGCCCGTCGCCGAGGAGCCGTGTGGACTTTTCACGCCATCGCGCGGGCGGGCGCGAAAAAGAGCGCATGTCGGCGCGATCCTGAGCCTTGCCCTCTGGTACCAGTCTTGCAACCGAAGAGCTCCAGCAGGGCGCGGCCCGCGCTCACATCCGACAAACGAACATCGCATCTCCTGTCCTGTAACTACACGAGGAGCCACCAATGCAGATCGAGACCAAGGAACAGCGTCATCAAGTCGTCGCGCCCGGTCCGCGGGACCTGTCCCCTACACCGCCGCGAGCGCCGAATGTGCCCGCCGCGGTGCCACCTGAGCGGGCCTCCGGGCACCAGCAGGATGGATTCGAAGAGGCCTCCCCTGGAGATCCGTACGGGCTTGGCAGACCCCAAGCCGCCGCGGCGCCGGCAGCCGCTTCACAACCCCTGGCAGCGACCCACCGTGACATCGAGACCAACGTCATGGCGCTCGGGGGATCGGTCGGCGAAGGCGGCACCAACGACCCCGCGGACGTCCGGCGCGTCCAGCGCCGCCTGAGCGAGATCGGCCTGCTGCCCGCCGGCCAGGTGTCGGGAACGTATGATGACGCCACTCGTGAGGCGATTTCCCGCTTCCAGCGGGAGCGTGGCACGGACGACATCGCACAGATCCAGCAAGACAGTCGCGACCCCGCCTTCCCAACGCAGCGGGGCGGCGAGCACCTGACGCCGGAACGTATCGCGCCCCACGACGCCACTCACCAGGCGCTGGCCAATGCCTGGCCCCGGACGGTCAATGGTCGCCTGATGACGGAGGAACAGGCGTACAACTACCTTGCCAATGCCATCCAGCAGGACCCCGGGATCGCCTCGTTTGATCGCGACCGCGTCCACGTCGTTGGGGTTCGCGGGTATCAGGGAGGAGGGCCCCACCAGAATCCCGGGGTTCGACACAGCAACAATCAGTACAACGACGAGCTCTTCGTGCTGAGCCGAAATCCCGACGGCAGCCCGCGGGTGCGCAGCTTCGTCGCGACGACGGATCCCGGGGCCGCAGGAAACGTGACCGACGCCACCCGAGACCAGATTCCAATCCTCGAGGCACACCAGCGCATTCCCTATCGCCATGGCCTCGGGGCAGTCCGGTTTGACACGCGCGGCAGTGGACCCACCGGCCGTCTGCGGGTCGACCGCGGCGGCCACAGCGTCGAACGCGACGCCCCCGGCATCGCCATCCACAGCGGCAACGAAACCGCGGACGGCAGGGTGTTTGCGGACTCGCAGGGCTGCCAGGTCGTGCATGGCTCCTGGTACCCGGCGTTTCACCAAGAGATCGGCCGCGGTTTACAGGCGCAGCGGCAGCGCGTTGCCGCCGGTGGCAGGGAGCTCGGACACGCCCCGGGAGAATTCCAGTATGAGATTCTCGACGGCCGACAGCTTCCCGCTCCCGCCGGGCCACCACGGCGCCGGCCTGCGGACGCTTGCGTGTCGCCCAGGCCAGGAGTTTACGTATCGCGGGCGAGCAACTAGGCAACGGTAGCCACCGGCGGCGGACCACGCGCGCCGGTTCGGGCTCACGGGCCTATACTGTCGATCATGGTCGCAACCGAGTCCACAGGTCCACCTCAGGCGCCGCGCCGCGGCCGGCGTCTCCTGCGAACCCTCGCGATCGCGGCGATCGCGATCGAGGTCGGCTATGCCGTTGCGGCCACGGTCGTTCTCAACTCGGATGCCATGAAAGAGCGGATCAACAAGCGGCCACAAAAGCTCAAGATCGAATATGCCTTCGCCTGGTCGGCGCTTCCGGGTTGGGTGCACGTGCGGGAGATCGCGGCGGAAGGGGCCTCACGTCGCACCCGCTGGCAGGCGTCGCTGCGCTCGGGCTCCTTCCTCGTCGACCCGCTGGTGCTGCCCGCGCGGCGTTTTCGACCGCTTCTTGTGCGCGGTTCGGGCCTGCGGTTTGCGCTCGAGATCTTGCCCAGGTCGCCGCTGCCGCAGGCTGCCGAACCCGCGATTCCTGACAGTGACGCGCTCGCCGCCAGCGCTTCCCCGGCCGCCGGCGCCCCGGCTCTGCCGGGCCCGAGTGGCGACGAGCCGCCCCCGTCTCGCTGGTCGGTCGAGCTTTCCGGCGCGCGCATCCGCGACATCGTCGAGATCAGCGTCGCGGGCTATCGCTACGCGGGTGGCGCGACCTTGCGCGCCGATCTTGACCGGGCGAAGCAGCAGCTCACCTTGCGGGACGTGGTCCTCGAGCTCCACGGTGGGCGTCTCACCAGGGGCGAGGAGCTCGTCGCCAGCGCCTTGCGCGGCGTGATCGGGTGTACCAGCGACAGTTTTGACCCGCGGCGCGAGCGCGGCCGAAGGGCTCTGCCGTTCCTGGCGATGCGCGCCGACCTGGCGGCGGATGTCGCCGGAATCGGCTTTCTGCAGGGCTACTTGCCGCCCATGAAACACCTGATCGAGCTCCGCGGCGGCGCCGGCAAGCTCACCGTGCACGCGCAGCTCAACCACGGCGTCTTCTCGCGGGGAAGTCGGCTGGAGCTGCAGAGCCGCGACCTCGAAATGGGCTTTCTCGACTATTCCCTGCAGGGGTCCGCCGGCGTCGCTCTCGTCACGGAGCGCGGCGGCGAAAGGTGGGGAGAGGGGCAGCTCTCTGTCACCTTTGCGGAGCTCACCTTGCGCCGCCAGGGACAGGATCAACCCCACGTGCGGGGTAAAGGCGGCGCCCTCGAGCTCGCCTTCAGCACCCCAGGCACGGCGCTGGCAGCAGGCGCTCCAGCGCTTGCAAGCGTGCGCGGCCGTCTGGACCTCCCGCCGGCAGAGGTGCCAGACTTTCGCTACTACAACCTCTTCATCCCCGAGAAGATCGGACTGCGGATCTTGCGGGGCCAGGGCACGGTGGCGAGCCACTTTGAAATTACCGATGGCAACGAGCTCAAGGGTGCCGTAACCATTGCGGCACGGGGAGTGTCGGCGCGCTTCGACGAGCTACAGATCACCGGGGATCTGAGCATCCAGGCGCGGATCGCTCGCGGCCTGCTCAAGGCCAGATCCTTCGATCTCGCCGGCAGCCGCATCGAGCTCACCAACGTCTCTCTGGACGGTGATCGTCCCCCGAGCCGCGAGGCTGGTGACGGTCCGTGGTCGGCCACGGTCGCCATCGCGGGCGGGTGCCTGGAGCCGGGCAGGCCGCAGGTGGTGCGCGCTCGCGTTGAAGTCGACATGAGCGACATTCGGCCGGTGCTCGCCCTCTACGCCGCTTTCAAGGACATGGCGGCGTGGAAGGAGCGCTTGTTGCGCCGCGTTCTGGACGTCCGGGACGTCAAGGCGCGGGGCCGCGTCGAGATCACAAAGGTCCACGCGGCGTTCACCGGAATGCAGATTCACGGTGGAGACTGGGACCTGAGCGGAAACGTAACGGTGCGCAAGGGCGCCAAGCAGGGGCAGCTCATGATCGAGGTCGGCAGGCTGGCCATGGGTCTGGAGCTTGCGGCGGATCGGGCGAAACCGCGCGTGCGCACTGCGAGCGCGGAGCTTCGCCGGGCGATCGACAGCGGCCTCCGCGCCGCCGCGCAAACCCCCCGGTGCTCGACCTCGCCGCCGCCGCCGGGAGCGCCGTCGCGATGAAACGCGCACCTGAGCACTCCCGCGCCGCTAGCTTTGCGGGGCGGCCGCACGAGCACCCCGGCGCCGAGCAGCGGATCCTGCCCGTCATCGGCCTCATGGGCTCGGCAACGCGACCCTGCGCGCCGCTGGCGGGGCCTGCCGGTCGCCTGGTTGCGGCGCTCGGCTGTCACTTGCTGACCGGAGGCGGCGGGGGCGTCATGGCCGAAGCGAGCCGGGCCTATTGCCTCTGCCGGCCGCGGGCCGGCCTCTGCCTGGGCATCCTCAAGGGCACGGTGCGACCGGCCGAGAGCGGTGAGCCGGGAGCGCTTGCCTACGATCCCTCACCGCCCAATCCGTGGGTCGAGCTCCCCATCTACACCCACCTTCCGCATAGCGGCGATGATGGCCGACTGCCGATGAGCCGAAATCACATCAACGTCCTGACATCTGACGTTCTGGTCGCCTTGCCGGGCGACTCCGGCACGCTATCTGAGGTCACGCTGCGCATCGATTACGGCAGGTCCGTCATTCTGTTCACGGGGGACGGCGAGATCGGCGGTCACCGCGCCGAGTACTTCCGCGAGCTCGCGCGGTATCCCGGCCAGGTCACCGTAGCAAGGACGCCGGGCGAGCTGGCACGTGAGCTGTGGGAAGCGTTGAAACGTCTGCCGCCACCCTCGGGCGGGGCGGAGGCGGTGGCCGCCGCGGTGGATAGGCTGCTGAGGAGGCGGTTCCGGCCGCCTGATCTGAGCGGAAAACACGTGCTTGTCCTGCCCATCGGCGGCACCAGCGCGGCGCTTGCCGGACGCGCCCTGGGGCACCGCCCCGCGGTGTTTTGCGGTGCTGAAATCGCGCTCGGCCAGGCGGAAAGATGCCGCACAGCGAAGGCGGCGGCGCCGGCGTACGGCATCGCCCTGGAGATCGGCGGTGGCGGCGCCAAGGCCACTGCGGCTCGGCCTCGTGTCCTGGCGGCGCTGCGGCGTCTGGCCGTGCCGTGGATCCACGTTGTCGTCGGGCCAGGTTGCGACGGCAACCGATCTGCGGACGAGCTTCGAGAAGCGCTCCTGGATGCGGAGGGAGAGGGCCGCTACCGCGGCTGCTTCGACGTCTTTCCGCTCGTCGGGGAGCTGCAGCGCCAGGCGGCCGGGCGGGGTGGGCGCCGGCGGCCGCTCCGGGTTATCGCTCAGGCGGCCCGTGGCGGCCGCACCAGTCTCGATCACGGCGCCGCAGAGCTCAGGACTGTGCCGCGTCGACTTTGGCCCGTGATCCCACGCATCTGGCTGACCAAAGCTGTGGTAGTTGATTCAGGAGGGGGAGAGTGGCAATGAGTAGCATTTCTGTTGGTTCGGTAACGGTTTGTTTTCGGTCGAAGCTGCTGACAGTCGCCTTGCTGTTGGCGGCGGGGTCCTGGCCAGCCGCGATTGTTCACGCGCAGCTCCAACCGACCGGCGCCGCGGCCTTCCATCGCTCCGGGCAAACGTTCTTCACGTGGACAGAGCGCGCGGATCTGTCGGGCGAGCAGTATCGCATCTATCGCCACACGGCGCCCATCACGGCGGCGAACGTCGCGCAGGCCACGGCGCTCGGGACGGTTCCGGAAGGGTCGAGCACGTATCACATCGAGCGTTGCCGTGCCGACGCTTACCCACCGGAAACCAACGGCGGCTACACCTCGCTGCGCAACTACGTCATCCAGCCTCTGGGATCTCAGCTCGGTGACGACACGGGTCTGTTCGTGTGGACGACCAGTGCCTCGGGAACCTTGTACTACGCCATTACGACGATCTTTGAGAGCAACGAGAACACGTCTGACTTCACCTCTGAAAACACCGTGGGGCCGTTGACCGAAGCCGTGGCTGCGCCGGAGCCGGTGCTCGTGTGGCAGTCCACCAGCGGCCGCGGGCGTGTTTACACGCAGTTCATGGACCGCAGCCGCTGGAACCCGACCTTCGAGACGCCGGCCTGTGACCTGGGCCATTCCTATCGCTCTACGTATGCCTACAACTATTTTGTGGGTCTACCGTCGACTGATCAGTGCGGCGGCGCGCTGCCGGCGGAATACGCTCTGCTCTTGCACATCGAGGGATACGGGAGCCGCTACGAGGCGGAGGACGGCGCCCATTACTATTGTGCAGTCGAGCTGTGGGGTGACGACCCCCGTCAATCGTGGTACTACGGCTACAGCGCGACCCACGACTATTCCGTTCCGGACGTCGCCGTAACTACCGGTCCGATCGTCAACTTCACGGAGGAGCGCGTGTTGCGGGCCGTGTACGATACCCTGCGCGGCGGCGTGGCGGCGCTCGATGACAATCGCATCTACGCGTACGGGCACTCCATGGGGGGAAGCGGCTCGCTGGCGTTCGGCATGCGGTACCCGAACGTCTTTGCCGCGGTCTACTGCAGCGAGCCGATGACCGACTACGCGAATTCATCGGTGGGCGCGGCCGATCCCTGGCTGACCGGGGACCTGGAACCGCGTTGGGGAGCGTTGGCGGCAAATCTGCCGATCGAGAACCGCGGCGTCTACGCGGCGCACCTGGCGCAGTACGACGGCACCGGCGTTTTTGACTGGCAGGACCACCAGGCGCAGCTCGTCAGCCGCGCGGGAGATGAAATGGCGCACATTTCTCTCGTCCACGGCCTGCAGGACACGGTTATCGCCTGGGCGTCGCAGGGGAGCCCTGCGTACGCGCCGTTCTACGACGGGCGGCGCGCGTTTTCCGGCGAGATCGTGGACGCGGACCATACCTGGCTCGGATACGCGGGCCTCGGGCCAACCGTGGGCGATAGCGGCGGCGGACCGTTCTTTGGCATGACGGTGCTGCGCGACGAGACGATTCCGGGGCTCAGCGACGCCTCGGGAAGTCTGGCCGTGCCGCCGCCCGGTGTCGGCGGATACAACATGAACCTGGAGTGGTCGGCGAGCTGGAATGTCTGGGACACTGCTCCCACGGACACCGCTACCGACTGGGCCATCAGCCTGCGCACGACAGACAGCAGCAATCAGACAGTGGACGTGACGCCGCGGAGGACACAGAGCTTCACGGTCGCGCCGGGAGCCGCCGTCGACTGGGCGAACCGGCGCGTGAGCGATGGCGGCCTGGTCGCCTCCGGCACCGTGGTGGCCGACGCCGACGGGCTGGTCACGGTGGCAGACGTGGCGGTTTCGCCGGCAGGCAACCGCCTGTCGCTGCAGCTTGGTGGCGGCGCGGCCACCGCGACGCCGACACCCTCGCCCACCGGCACCGTGTCGCCGCCGGCGACCGCCAGCGCCACGGCAACGGCTACGGCGACGGACACGGCCACGCCGGAGCCCACTGACGGGCCGCGCCCGTTGCCCGACACCACCTTCGGCATCCACGTGTTCAACGACCAGCTCAGCAACCTCAATCCCCAGCTCGCCGCCTTTTCCGCGAGTCGCTACGACGGCACGCAAAAGATGCGGCGAGTCGACGCGGATCTGTTGCGCGGCAGCAACCCCAACTTCGTCATCCTCCACTACCGGCTCGGGCTCGGCCTCGGATACCAGTTCGTGGACGAGAGTTGTCAGCCGAACGGCACGTACCTCGGTATCATCGACGGCGACTGGGTGCAGGAATGGCCCGGTGACGACGTGGTTCAGGACGAGTGGTTCTTTCAATGGGAATCGCGCCGGGTCCTGCACTGCGCCTGGGGGTGGTACCTGATGGATCTCGACAATGCTTCCTGGCGCGCCTGGTGGGTGCCACAGGTGCTCTCGCAGCTCGAGCACAATGACGCGGACGGCCTGTTCGCCGACAGCTTCAGCGTGCCGAGCTATCTGGGCGGCGACCAGTACGACCCGGATCTCCCGGCGCTCGATCCGACCTTCGAGGCGGCCTGGACCGCGCGCATCGAGGCGTTCATCGCGCACGTGCAGAACGCTTTCGCGGGGCGCTACTACTTCATCCCGAACGTTGGCGACTGGGTCAATTCGCGCGACGCGGTGGACTACAGCGGTGCGGACGGCGTGATGATCGAAGGCTTTGGATTCGATGTGTGGGCCAACTATGGAGGGGTCGACTGGGCGCTGCAGATGGATCGGGCGCTCGGGCTGATCAACCTGGACCGCGCGGTGATTGGGCAGAGCTACTACAACGATGCCGTCAATGGGCGGCTCTTCTCGGTCGGCAGCTATCTCCTGGTGAAGGGCGCGCACACCTACCTCAACCTGGAGTGGGGCGAGGACCCCGAATGGTGGCCGGAATACGGCATCCCGATCGGCGCACCGGCGGGGCCGGCACCGGCGCAGATCGCCGACCTGTTCGACGCGGGGCAGCAGGTCTACATGCGGAGCTACGGCAACGGGCTGGCAGTGGTGAATGCGGGCGACAGCGCGCAAACCGTGGCGCTCGGCGGAACTTATTACCAGGCGCAGCCGGCTGGCGGCGGTACGGTGCCGCCGGACGGCGTGCTGCCGGCGGAGTGGACGGTAAGCTATGAGCCGGTGACCGAGGTGACGCTCGCGGCCGGATCCGGCGCCGTACTGCTGCTGGACCCGAACCCGCCCACGCCGACACCGACCTCCTCGCCGACGCCGACGTCCACACCAACGGTGGCGAATCCTGTGCCGGTGGTCGAGCAACCGGCGGCGGGCGTGGCGCTGGCGGCGGTGCTCGGAGCGCTGGTGTTGGCGCTGCAGGCGCGCGGCTATCGGCGGCGCCGGAACGGAGTGGAGCGCCGCTGACGCAAGCTCGACGGCGCTCGGCAAGCGTGCTTCGGACCGGTGCTCGATCGGCCGCTGGGCGTGGATTCGAACGGGGTGCCTGGAACGATTGCTTGCTCGGCGTCGGTGTGGATCCCGGCCGGGGTGAGCTCGGAACAGGTGCTCGACTCGGCGTCTTGTGGTGATACGGTCATCGCACAACCCGCTCAACCTGACGCGCGGGAGCGCCCGCGTGCAGGTTAGCGGGAACGTTCTTCCGACGCTGTGCGTCGGAAGAACGGGGCGTCGGGCGAAACCCGGCTGTTCCGAATGCCACCCGGCGGGGATTATTTCAGCTCGTGGACATAGGCCGCAGGAGAAATGGCTACGTTGGGAAATTTGCGAAGAAGTTCTTCATCATAAGTGACAAGCTTCACCTGTCGCTCTACTCCAAGGATCACAAACAACGTGTCGTACGCAGCTACATTGTTCGCAACGGAAAGTTGTAACGCCAGTTCGGTCAATTCAGTTGCGGGGACGACTTCGGTAATTAGAGCCTCTGCTTCATGGAGTAGCCCAATGGCACGCTTCAGTGGGACATTGCGGCTCTTGACCCATTGCCAGAGGACGTTCGTGAGCTCCGCACGGAAAGAGTCGGGTACCAGAACCTGTGGGGCTTTCGCAAGCGCGGCCGCAGCGTCGTCTCGGAACGGAATTACTCCCAGGAGTGCGTACGCGAGAACCATCGTGTCAAAGACCATGAGGCGTGCCTGCTACCGGCCGGTATTGCGCCAGCGTTGCACCTCATCGGGAGATGGCGCAGTCGCATCGTCCCAGTGGGCGCGGATCTGGTCGAGAATCTCGGATCGTTCCATGTACCGTGTCTGCAGAAGAAGGCGGATCTCCTGCTCCATGGAATGGCCACGTCGTGCCGCCGCGTCTTTCAGTCGCTCAACCAGGTCGTCGGGTAGATTGCGAATCGTCAGCGTCGCCATGGGGCACCTCCCTTCGGAGGCAAGTGTAGCGCCACACAGTAGAGTGTGCAAGCAACTTGCTAGCGCACGAGGAATTCTACATTTGGCGCTGGCGATCATCACTTGGCGGTTAACAGACCTGCCGGGATAGTCTCTAGCAGCGGCTTGCGCTTGGCAGCCACTTCGCTGCCGCAGGTGATGCCGGGCGTTCGCAGACAGCCATGACGATAATGATGCCAGCGCGAGCGACAATGTGGATGAGCGAGTACTCGTGCATGCCTCACCTGTGACCTGCGCTTTCCCGCGCGAGAGTGAGTGCCGCCACCTCGTCGCGGATCCGCTTCAGCAGCGGCCCGACGGCGTCGCGCACCGGAGGGGAAAGGTCGGTGCCGGCGGCAAAGGTCTGGCCGCTCACGCCGTGGACGACGAGGCGACGCGGCATTGTCCCGAGCGCCCGCGACAGCTCTATGGCTTCGGCGACGCCGAACGCGTGCGACGAGCAGCGCAGCGAGTCTGGCGGCAGCGGACCGGCGGAGGCGTCAAGGCGGTGTAGCGTCCCGGGTGCAGCACCGGAGCGGACAGCGTCGACGATGATGACGAGCTCCGCGCCTTCCCACTCCGACATCAGCGCCGCCCCATCGCCGGAAGCCGTCTTCACGGCGACCTCCGGCAGCGAATCGGCGAGCGCTTCCGCGACGACCAAGCCGAACCCATCATCGCCGCGCCATGCGTTGCCGACGCCGATGACGAGCACTGCCGGCGGCTCGGAGCCGCACCGCCCCGACGTCACGGCACCGCCGCCGCCCCGCCGCGGTCGACGTCCAGCCGGAGGAAGTGGGTCGCGCAGGAGATACAGGGATCGTAGTTGCGAATGGCCTGCTCGCAGCGCCACTGCAGCTCGCTGTCCGACAGGTCGAGGTAACGGGGTACCAGGCCCCTCAGGTCGTTTTCAATTGTCTTCTGGTTCTGGGCCGTCGGCGGGACGATGCGCGCGTCCGTGATCGTTCCGTCGTCAGCGAGCTGGTAGCGGTGATAGAGGATACCTCGCGGGGCTTCGGTGCAGCCGAATCCGCGGCCCGGAAACGCCGGGGCGTCGACGAACGGGCGCTCCGGCCGTTCATAGGACGCGATGATGCGCAGGGCCTCCTCGCACGCGTAAAGCGTTTCGATGCAGCGCACGATGATGCTTTGGAACGGGTTCCAACAGGTTTCGCCGAGGCCGCAGGCGCGGGCGACGTGCTGCGCCCGCGCAGTGAGGCGAGCGAAGTTGAGGCTGTAGCGGGCGAGCGGCCCGACGAAGTAGGCGCCGCGCCCGCGCATCGCTGAATGCAGCGCGTTGGAGTGGGCAACGTGCTCTTCCACAAAGCACTGCTCGTATTCGCTCACCGCGATGTCGAGCGCGCCGCTGGAGACCAGGCGGCCTTCGTTGAAGGGATATTCCGCGGGATGGCGCAGGGCGACGTATTCATAGTCCTGCTCGAAATCGGGAAACGGCAGCGTCGCCACCCATCGCGCCGCCTTTTCGGCCGCGTCGCAGGCCCAGGTCAGGTCTTCCACGAGCCGTTGCAGCTCGCGCCGCTCCGGCACCCTGTAAAAGCCGCCGACGCGGACGTTGATCGGGTGGATCTCCCGCCCTCCGAGAAGCGCGCCGATATCGTTGCCGATTTTTTTTAGCCGCAGACCCATCTGCACCAGGTCGCCGTGGTCCCTGGCCATGTGGATGGCGCTTTCATAGCCGAGGAAATCGGGCGCGTGGAGCATGAAAACGTGCAAGACGTGGCTTTCGATCCATTCGCCGCAGTACAGCAGTCGGCGCAGCTCGCGCAAGGGACCGCCCACAGTGATTCCGAGCGCATTCTCGATCGCGTGGCAGGCGCTCATCTGGTAGGCCACGGGGCAAATGCCACAGATGCGCGCCGTGATGTCGGGCGCTTCGAGGTGGCGCCTGCCGCGCAGGAGCGCTTCGAAAAAACGCGGCGGCTCGAAAATCTTGAGCTTCACGTCCTGCAAGCAGCCGTCGCGGATGCGCACGTAGAGCGCCCCTTCGCCCTCCACCCGCGCCAGGTAGTCGCAGCGGATCGTTCTGGTGGTCCTGGCGGTTCGTGGCATGTTGGCGTCCGTCATGGCCGGCGCTCCGCATCGAGGCCCGCCGCGGCGTCACGGAATGCCGGCGCGCAGGCGTTGAAGGTGCGGTACGCGAGCACGAGGTCGGCGGCGGAAGCGCCAAGCGCCTGCCACCGCTGGTTGAGCGAGTCCGTGTTGGCATTTTCCATCGGGCCGAAACACCCATAGCAGCCGCGGTGGTAGCTGGGGCACAGCGCGCCGCAACCGGCCTGGGTAACCGGCCCGAGGCACGGCGTCGTGCTCGCCACCAGGACGCAGGTCGCACCCTTCCGCTTGCACTCCATGCAGACACTGTAGGTCGGCACGTTGGGCCTGCGGCTGTTCAGGAAGGCGCTGGCGACTTCAAGGAGCTGTGCCTTGCTGATGGGGCAGCCGCGCAGCTCGAAATCCACCGGGACGTGGTCGGCGATGGGTGTGGACCGCGCGAGCGTGTCGATGTATTCGGGTCGCGCGTACACCATCGCCGTGAAGTCCCTGACATCCTTGAAGTTGCGCAGCGCCTGAATGCCGCCGGCCGTGGCGCAGGCGCCGATGCTCACCAGAAAACGCGACAGCCGCCGCACGCGGTGGATCCGCTCCGCGTCGTGCGGAGTGGTGATCGAGCCCTCGACGAGCGACAGGTCGTAGGGCCCACCGGTTACTGCGCGGGAGGCCTCGGGAAAGTTGGCGATGTCGATGGCGCCAGCGACCGCGAGGAGCTCGCTTTCACAGTCCAACAGGCTGAGCTGACAGCCATCGCACGAGGAGAATTTCCAGACCGCGAGCTTGGGCTTCCTCAACCTGGCCATGTCAGAGCTCCCTCACCATGAACCACGGTTTGACACGCGCGAAGGGGAAGACCGGACCGTCTTTGCAGACAAAGGCCGGGCCGTACTGGCAGTGACCGCAAAAGCCGGTGGCGCACTTCATGTTGCGCTCCAGCGACACGTGGATGGCGTCGATCGGGACCTCGCGCTGGAGCAACTCCACGGCCGTGAAGCGCATCATCACCTCAGGCCCGCAGATGAGCGCGACCGTGTCGGGTCCATCAATGTGGACGCGCTTGAACAGCGAGGTGACGACGCCGACGTTGCCGTGCCAGCTCGGTCCGGCGACGTCTACGATGACCTGGACGCCGGTGTTGCGCCTCCGGCTCCAGCGGTCGAGGTCGTCGCCAAAGAGGAGATCCCGTGGGGTGCGCGCGCCGTAGAGCAGAGTAATGCGACCGAACCGGGCGCGATCGGCGAAGAGCTGGTGGAGCGCCGGCCGCAGGGGCGCCAGGCCGATACCGCCGGCGACGACGATCACGTCCCTCCCCGCCGCCTCTTCGACAGGCCAGGCGGAGCCGAAGGGGCCGCGCACCCCGAGCACATCGCCGCGCCGCAGCGCGCCAAGCGCCCGGGTAACCGTGCCGACAACGCGGATCGTATGCACAGGTTGGCCGCCCGCCGCCGGGTCACCGCTGATCGAGATCGCGCTTTCCCCCACGCCGAAGGCGTAGAGCATGTTGAACTGGCCGGGGCGAAATGAGAATCCCTCATGCTCTTCACCGCCGGCGTCAGCAAGCTCGATCGAGAAGGTATCAGAGGTCTCCTGCTTGCGCGCCGCGACGCGGAAACGTCGCGGAATCCACGGGTTCGGCGGGTTCTCCGGCGCAGAAACCACGCGGCTCGCAGCGGCGGTCGCCTCCATCTGCGTTATCCTTTCACCGTGCCGTAGACGTCGAGGAGCTGCAGGCGCGTGGCCTGCAACCGCTCCGCGATCACCGCGGAGAAGCGCCGCACGAGGTCGTAGCCCAGCGCCGTGTCGGCGTCGCACTTCCCCCGGAGACAGGCGCCATCCATGGCGATCACGCGCGTGAGCTCGAGCGCGCGAGCGTCGAATGTCCACGCGAACGGTGGAAACAGCCACGACCAGCCAACGATGTCGCCCGGCTCCAGAGTCTGGACGGTAATAGCACCGCCATGCGGGACCGGGATATCGATGGCGATCCTCCCGAAGCGGATGAGAAAAAACTGGTTGGCGGGGTCTCCTTCCCGGAAAAGATGCTCGCCCTTGTTGAAGGCGGCGTTCTGAGCACACCCCGAGATCAGCTTCACGTAGTCGCTCTTGAGACCGGCGAAGAAGGGATGTTCGGCCACGTACTTTTCAAGGTCCCGAGTCTGCATGCAACTATCCCCCGCTGTTCGGCGCGGTAGTCGTCGCGCCGCCCGCGCGAATCGCCGCCGCTTCCTCAGTGATGTCGATTCCGGCCGGGCACCACGTGATGCAGCGGCCGCACCCCACACAACCCGACGTTCCGAACTGGTCGATCCAGTATGCGAGCTTGTGCGTCATCCATTGGCGATATCGCGAACGGGTCGTGCGCCGCACGCTGGCGCCGTGCAGATGGGAGTGCTCGGCGGAAAAGCAGGAGTCCCAGACGCGGATACGTTCGGCGCGCTCTCCTGCAAGATCGGTCACGTCCTGCACGGTGGCGCAGAAGCACGTCGGGCACACCAGGGTGCAGTTGGCGCAGGCGAGACAGCGCGAGGCGACATCGCGCCACCGGGGATGTTCCTGATTTTGGACGAGCAAGTCGCGCAGCCCGTCCGTGACCATCTGGCGCGCCATGCTCGCGGCGCAGCGAGCGCTGGCGGAGCGCGCTTCGGCTTCCAGCGCGGGACCCGCCGGCGGGCTGCCGAGGCGAGCGAGGACGGCCTCGCCGCGGTCACTGCCGGGCTCGGCGGTAAAGCAGTGGCGCTCGCCTATTTTGAGCTCGGTCAGCGCGAGATCGAAGCCCGCGCTGACGCGCGGTCCGGTGCCCATGGACGCACAGAAGCACGAGCCGCCGGCACGCGTACAGTTGACAGCGACGATGAAGACGTCCTTTCGGCGTTGCCGATAGCTCGGATCGACAAACGCGCCGCCGAGAAAAATCTTGTCCTGAATGTCGATCGCCGCCAGATCGCACGCGCGCACCCCCAGAAACGCCCGCGGAGGGGGATCGGCCGTACCGGGCAGGACCTCGAAGGAGCGCTGCCGGCGTTGCGCGGAGAAAAGCGTGAGGCTGGGGGGGAAGAGAAACTTCTTCCAGGAGGACGCCCCGGCGGCGAAGTCGAACAGGAGCTCGTGGTCGCACATTTTCAGTCGGTACGCGCCGGGGCCTTGCTCGTCGGAGAACCCCGCGGGGCGCTCGCCGTCACCGGTGACCACGTCGTAGTCGATACTGCCATCGCCGGGCACCGGTGCGATCACCTCGTAGCCGGCCTCCCGCAGCGCCACGAGAAGGGCGCTCAAATCACTCCGTTCGATGACCCTGACGTCCACGGCCATCGCTCCTCCCAAAAATGGTTCCGGCGTTGGTTCCTTGCCGGCGACACGGGCGCCTACCGGCGGTGTCAACCGCGGTGGTGATGTCGGTGGAGCTTAGCCGGGACTGCGGCGCGCCGCAAGATCGACTCTGAGCGGGATGGCGAGTGATCCGTGGACAATGGCGCTATACTTATCTCGCCCATCCACCCCAACCTCTCGCGAGAGCGTGAACATGAGCTTGTCATCTCATCGCCACACTGGATACGGACGCGCGCGCATCTGGCGCCGGTCTGTCCTGCTCACTTGCCTTGTCGCGATACCGAGCCTGGGGAGCGCCGCGGATCCACCTCCCGGTCCGCCGGCCGCCAAATGGATCGGGAAGAATTCCGCCGCCGTGTTGTTGGGATGGTCCGCGCCTTCGGTCAACGAGGACGGCACCTCGCCCGTCGCCGATCTGGCCGGCTATCGGCTCTACTACGGCGCCGCATCGCGGCCCTATCCGACCGTCGAAAACATGCTGACCGAGACTACCCGCATCTTTACCTCGTCGGGGGGTGTGGCGCTGACCGCTTACGACAGCAGTGGCAACGAGAGCGACTACACTGCGCTTACGGTGGCGCCGGAAGCGGTTCCCACGGGGTTACAGGCGAACGCGGACTCGTCGAGTCAGATTACGGTTTCCTTCACGGAAGCCAATGCCGGCGAGGACGGTTTCATCGTCGAGTATCAGATCAGCGGCGACACGGTCTGGGCAACGGGCGTCCAGACCGGGGCGTTTTCCGGATCAGGAGCCGGCGCGGTCACGGGACTGGCCGGGTGCACGACGTACGCCTTCCGCGTGCGCGCCTTCGCCAACCTCACGGGCGCGGACCCCTTGGTTTCGGATCCTTCAGACGCAGTGACCAAGGCGACGGCGGGCACGAGCCCGTCGGCGCCTGCGAACCTGAGCGGGAGCGCGCCGACCAGCTCGTCCGTGTCGCTTTCCTGGACCGACACCTCGGCCGGCACTCCGTGTGCTGCTGATAGCTTCGAAATCGAGCGCAACGGCACGACCATTCACACGACCACGGGACCGACCACGAACTATTCGGACACCAGCGTGAGCAGTGGAAACAGCTACACGTACCGCGTTCGCGCACTCCGCTCGGGCCTGCCGTCAAATTACTCCAATTCCGTCACCGTCAAGCTCGGCGGCACCATTTCGGATACCATTTCGGGAAAGACGCACTCCGGAAGCATGAAGTCGATCTCGGGCATGGCGCCCAACACGACCGTCCAGGTTACCAGTCTCGGAGGTTCCGTCTGCTTGTCGGGCACGTTCGTGTGCAACGGACCTGGTGGCGCGGATACGTCCGAGTGCAACGCCCTGACCGACGAGTGCATTTGCCCGGCCAACTGCGCAAATGCGAGCTTCGGAGCGCTCATGCGCGAAGGGTGCGTGCAGGTCAGCAATGGCAGCACGTTCAACTCGGGGTCGGGGACGGTGAATTTCTTCGTCAACGGTGACTGTAACCCGGACAATAACAGCGGGCAGTTCACGATCACGCTGACGTATTGAGGCGCCCGTCATCCTTTCGGCGGGGGGCGGCGGGATCCGTGGCACCGCCCCCCGCCCCTTCGTGACGCGATGGATGTCAGAGAGCATTGGCTGCTCGAGCGGGGAATGGTCTTTCTGAACCACGGCTCGTTCGGGGCTTGCCCGCGCCCGGTGCTGGAGGCTCAAAGCCGCCTTCGCGAGCAAATGGAGAGATCGCCGGTGCGCTTCCTCTCGCGTGAGCTGCCGGCGCTGCTCGACGCCGCGCGGGCGGAGCTTGCCGAGCTCCTGGGCGCGACGCCACAGGACCTGGCTTTCGTCCCGAACGCCACGACTGCGGTCAACGCCGTCCTCGGGTCAGTGCGTCTCGCGAGCGGCGACGAGCTGCTCGCGACGAGCCACGTCTACAACGCGTGCCGAAATGCGATGGTGCATGCGGCGCGGCGCGGCGGCGCGAGCGCAGTGGAGGTCGACGTGCCCTTTCCGCTCGCCGGGCCGGAGATCGTGCTCGAGCGCGTTCTTGGCGGTGTGACACCGCGGACGCGGCTGGCGTTGATCGACCACGTCACCAGCCCCACGGCATTGGTCTTCCCGGTGCGCGAGCTCGTCAGCGAGCTGCAGCACCGCGGAATCGCGGTCTTCGTCGATGGCGCGCATGCACCCGGAATGGTGCCGCTCGCTCTCGACGAGCTCGGCGCCGACTACTATGCCGGTAACTGCCACAAGTGGCTGTGCGCACCCAAGGGTGTCGGCTTTCTGCACGTCCGGCGCGATCATCGCGATTGCGTGCGGCCGGCGGTGATCAGCCACGGCGCGACGGTGGAAGATCCCGGTCGCTCGCGGTTTTGGCTCGAGTTCGACTGGACGGGAACCGACGATTATACGCCCTACCTCGCGGTTCCGACCGCCTTGCGGTTCATGGCCGAGCTGCACGCCGGAGGGTGGCCCGAGCTGATGGCGCGGAACCACGCGCTCGCGGTCGAGGCCCGGCGGCGGGTGCTGCAGGCAATCGGCTGTCCGCCTCCGTGCCCGGACTCCATGCTGGGCGCCATGGCGTCGGTGCCGCTGCCGGATGCTGCCGCGCCGGGGGCGCCGGGCGCTCCCGGCGCCCTCGATGCGCTGCAACAGGAGCTGTACGATCGCTACGGCATCGAGATCCCAGTGATGCCGTGGCCGCAGGCGCCGCGGCGGCTGCTCCGCCTCTCCGCCCAGGCCTACAATCGCCCGGACGACTACGACGTTCTTGCCGCGGCGCTCGTCGAGCTCCTGCCGGAGCGGCGCTCCGGTCATTGACCGAGCACATCAAAGGGGGCGGCGTGAATGGCACCGCCATTGCCGGCCAGGATCAGGCCGTACCGTGGCGAGCTCGAGATGACGCCGACGTCGCCGGTGTCCTCCGCGACAGGCAGCCACAAGCCGCCAAGAAACTCGAACACCTGCTCGTAGCCGAGCGCGAAGACGCCGTGGTCACTCGCATGAAGGTCTCTCAGGTTTTGTTCGGGGCTGAGCGGCGTCGCTGTCCAGCTCTCGCCATCGAAGTGATAGGCAACGCCATACGAGATCAGGTGAATGTCATCGGCGCGGGTCCCCACAATGGCGTCGAAACGACGGTAGCTGGGGCGGAGCTCCGGCAGCCGCGACCAGGCTTTTCCGTCAAAATGGAGGACCTCTCCAGCATTGTCCGCTTGGCTCCCGCCTATCGCGTAGACGTCATCCTTGGAGCTACCCCAGACATCGTTCAATATGTCGTCCTCAGTGATGAAATCCGCAGCCTTCTCGAAGACCGCACCGTTGAAATGGAGCAGCGTTCCCCAGCCGGCGACGTAGACATCACTGGCGGAGCTTCCCCACACCGCTTGGAGGTCGATATCCGTGTTCGATAACAGCGGCCGCCACTCCGTTCCGTCGAAATGCAGGATCGCTCCGGAGTCCCCCACGGAAAAAACGTCATCCGCGGCGCTTCCCCAAAGTCCGCGCAGGTGATCGACCTTCGGCAGGGTCACGTCCCGCCATGCCGTGCCGTCGAAATGCAGCATGGCGCCACACTCGTAGCAGTTCCAGGCGCCGCCCGCGGCATAGAGCTCCTCGCCCACAGCCCAAACCGCCTCGATATCGATGCGGCCCGTCGGGAGGTCGTCGCGGGTCCAGGCAGCACCGTCGCGCCGCAGGGTGACGCCGTAGTCACCGACGAAGCTGGCGCGCTGGCCGGGAAACGGCATCACCGCGGCAAGCGGCGCGTCGGCGGCGCGCAGCAGCGACCAGCTCCGGCCTTCGTAGTGCCAGATGCCCTCGTTCCCGACCACATATACGTCCGCGTCGCTCGCACCGCGGACGTCTTTCAGCCACTTCACCTCCGGGAGCTCGAGGCCGGTTTCGCTCCAGGCCTTGCCATCGTAATGCAGCAGCGCCTGGCTATCGCGAATCCCGTAAACGTCTTGTGGACCGCTTCCCCAAATCTTTTCTACGCCTCTGCCATTGTTGTAGCGGTACTGCTCCTGCCAGGTCGTGCCGTCGAAGTGCCAGATGGCGAAGTCGGGGTCGAGGAGGTCCGTGGGATGGGAGGCGGACACAAAGAAGTCTTTTTCGCTGGGACCCCAAATGGCCTGAATTCCGTACCCGGCGATCGGCTCCAATGCGGATGTATCGAGCTGCTGCCAGGTGCTCCCGTCGAACCTCAGGACCGCGCCGCCGCCACCCGCGAACCGCCCGACGACCAGCACCGCGGCGGGGCTGAAAGCCCAGACGCCGAGAATCTCCATCGTCACGGGTAGGGGCGAGAGCGACCACCCCGCGGCATCGAGGCGCGCCAGAGCGTTGAGGGTGGTTCCCGCGAACAGAATGCCATCGCTTCCGCAGGCAGTGCCAAGCGTGGTATTCCAGGGCGCATCGACGCGCTTCCAGCTCACGCCATCGAAGTGCATGGCGACTCCCGCTTCCCCCACCGCATAGACGCTGTCCGGGGTTTCGCCCCAGACCGCGTGCAGCGAGAATCCGTGGGGCGAGGGGTGGAGCCACTGCCAGGGCGACGGCAGCTCGGCGCCGAGCGCGGCGAGTGGCGCCGCGGCGACGAGGTAAGCCAGGAGAGTGACGCAAGCGAGCCACGAGGTCATTGCGAGACGCGCTGGGGACTGGCTGCCGGCATGGTCTTTTGGTGCCGCGTTCATGATGAGATCCTCCGGATAGTGTCGGGGTAAGCGAGACGGGGGCTGCGATTGTTTCACGAGCCGTTCTTGCAGCTTTCAGGCCAGTGCGGCGGGCGATGTAGACCGCGTGGCGGCCGGTTTTTCCGGGGGTGCGACACCGCGCCACAGGCTGGTATGTGTGCGTTTTCACGCGTGCACACGCCGCGCCTTCCTGAATCCACCGCCTGCTCGAAGTCGACTCGTCAGCGCCCCCTCCGTCCCGCTTACGCGCACTACAGGACAGCGGTCTTCGTGATGCGCGTTCCGCGCTTCTTGCAGGCGAACCGGCGGTGGATTCAGTCCTTGACACCGTCATGCCGCGAACGCACTAAAGCGCGACCCGGCCCCACACCGAAGTCTCGCCGCGGTTGCCCCGGGCTTTAGCCCTGGGGAGAAAGCGGCTCTTCTCTCTCTTGCATTAGATGGGCGATCATGGTATATTTTAGCTCATGCGCTTCGATCTTGAGTACAAGTCCAACCTGAATGTCGTTTTCTCCTGCAAGTACCATGTCGTGTGGTGTCCAAAGTACCGCCGAAGCGTTCTCGTCAGTGGAGTGGATAGCCGGTTGAAAGAAATTATCGCTGAGGTTATCATGGAATGCCGGGCCGAGCTCCTCGAACTTGAAGTCATGGCCGATCATGTCCATCTTCTTGTCGAGGTCGATCCCCAGTTCGGCATCCATACTCTCGTCAAACGCATCAAAGGGCGGTCCTCTCGATTGCTTCGCCAGGAATTTCCCTGG
>JACPHN010000142.1 GCA_016188575.1 Candidatus Schekmanbacteria bacterium | reverse complement strand
GGGACTTGGTGGCGGGACATTGCTTGCAAGGTCCAATCGCCAAGTCGGATGTTGTAGCATCAAGCCCGTTGGTTGATTGCGAGAGCCCCGAAAAGGCCAGGCCTTATGTGCATGCCGATGGCCCTACTCCATGGTGGAGGTATGTACAGAAGGTTCTTCCGTTCAGAACCCCCCGGCTTTAGCCGTGGGGAGGCTCAGTTCCCGCACGAAGGCAAAGCGCGACCATCAACGGCGCTCGCCGCGATGATCGTCGATATCCTGAACCTGCCCGGCTGCCGAGCTCTGCAGCTCGAGGAGCGAGGCCAAAAAAAAGCGTCGGCCGAATGTCGGGTGATGCTCCTTTACGAGTGTCGCAGGCGCCCCCCTCCCTGCCTCCCCCCGCAAGCAGGGGGAGGTGAGGTGGGGGCAGCACGCTACGCGCATTGCGTTCGCCATGGTGTAAACCACATTCCGCCGAGGCCAAAAAAAAGGTGGTCGCTCTCGAAGTGCGACCACCTGTCCGTAGGGAGGTAGGTTCAAGCGACCTGCCGGGTTGTGGCGGCAGGCGGGCATGGTGCTCGGGCCGCGCCGCCTTCCGGGGGGAAAGGTGGCCGGCGCGCGAGCTGCGCTTACGGTGGCACCTTGTTTTCTGGCGGCGCAGGGCGGCGCGAACGGGACAGGCCGATCATGAGTACCGGCCCGCCGACTCGCTGCCGATCCACGCCGGAAGCGGCGACCATCAGCATTCGCGTGCTCCTCTCAGAATGGCTTCGCGGGATCTCCGCGCTGAATGCTACCCATGCACGAATCATGCCGCACGCATGGTCGCATTTTTTGCGCAAACCGACTCATAATAAGGCAGCTTCTCCGACACCTTCGCCAGAAGTTGCCACGGATCGGGAGGCAAGTGAAAAAGCTGCCCGTGCTTTGCAAGAATTGCAAGCACCGTGGAAAAGAACGTCGCCCTGAGCTACGCTGTGCGCCAGCACCCACCCGCTCTCAGGCTTTCCCGCACGAGCTGATGAAAGGATTCAACCCATGCCGATTGCGCTCCGCTTTCTCGGCGCCGCCGACACGGTAACCGGTTCCTGTTACGTCCTGGAAACGCCCTCCGGAGCGATCATGATCGACTGCGGCATGTTTCAAGGAAGCGCGCGCATCGAGCGGCGCAACCAGACATTTGACCACGGCAAGCTCGACATCGCGGCCGTGGTGCTGTCGCACGCCCACCTCGATCACGTGGGCCGCTTGCCGATGCTCGCCAAGAGAGGGTTTCGCGGCCCTGTATTCGCCACCGAAGCGAGCCGCGATCTGGCCAAGATCGTGCTGCTCGATTCGGCCGGAATCCACGAGGACCATGCGCGGCGGGCGCTCCGGCGCATGCGCGCCGGCAAGAGGTACGAGCCGGCGGACCTCCATCCGCTCTATACGACGACCGACGTGCTGGTGACGCTCGACCTGTTTGCCCGCGACATCGCCTATGACCATGCTTTTGACGTCCTACCCGGAGTGCGCGCCACGTTTCGCGACGCCGGTCACATTCTTGGCTCGGCATTTGTCGAGCTGTCGATCGTTCGCCCTGGCCTGACCCCGCTACGTCTGACGTTCTCCGGCGATATCGGCAACCTGGACAAGCCGATCGTTCGCGATCCGGTGTGGCCCGGCCCCGCGGATGTGGTCATGCTCGAGAGCACGTATGGGGACCGCGATCACCGTAGCTTCGCACAATCCGTGGCGGAGCTCGAGGAGCTGATTCGCGATGTCGTGGAGCATCGCAAGGTCATGCTGATCCCGTCCTTCGCCCTGGAGAGGACGCAGGAGCTGCTGTTCGTCCTGCAGGGGTTCTGGTGCCAGGGGCTGCTGGCGCGGGTGCCGGTTGTTGTCGATTCCCCGATGGCGTGCGACGCCACAGAGATCTTCGCCCGACATCCCGAATGCTACGACGAGCAGCTCACCAGGCTCATTGCCGGCGGGGAATCGCCGTTTTCGTGGGGGGAGCTGAGCTACGTGCGCACCAGCGACGAGTCGCGCCGCCTCAACGATCTCGATGGGCCGCTCATCATCATCGCGTCGAGCGGCATGTGCAACGGTGGGCGCATCCTTCACCATCTGCGAAACCGGCTGCATTCGCCCAAGACGCTGGTGGTGTTCGTGGGGTATCAGGCGTCCGGGACCCTGGGCCGGCAGCTCATTGATGGCGAGCGGAAGGTCACCATTTACGGTCGGGAGATCGAAGTGCGAGCGGCGACTGCGACGCTCAACGGATTTTCGGCCCACGGAGGACGGCAGACGCTGCTCGCGTGGTACGAAAAGACCGGACCAGCGCCGACGGTAATCCTGATCCACGGTGAAGAGAGCGTCATCGGTCCGTTTGGCCGCCTGATCGCGACGCGCTTCGGGACGCACACCGTCAATCCCGCCCATGGTGAGCGACTGGTGCTGGAGGCGTGAGCGACGTGGAGCCGCCGGAACGGCCCCGAGAGAAGGTGGCAATCGTCCAGGTCAACCGCCTCGGGCTCAGGCTCACCCTGTGCCTTGCCGCGGCGCTTTGTGCGATACTTGGGGCGTTTTCCTACCGCGTGATCACGTTGTGGGAGCGCGCGCACATGGAAGCGGCGATTTTGGAAACCGAGCGCTTCGCGGATACCATCAAGCGTAGCATGGAGTCCTCGATGCGGCGCAAGGAAATCCGCACCCTGAGCGAGATCATCGCCGCGGTCGGGCACCAGAAAGGGGTGGAATGGGTCCGCATGATGAACCAGGAAGGCAAGATCATCTTCTCGACCAACACCCAAGAAATCGGTGCGGTAGTCGACAAGAAAGCGGAATCGTGCGATCTTTGCCACCTCGACGGCAAGCTCGTCAAGAGTCTTGAGCATACGGAACGTTCGCGCATTCTGGGTCGCGCGGGCGCGCACCGGGTGCTCGCCACGGTCGATCCTATCTATAACTCCCGGTCGTGTGCGCGGGCCGATTGCCATGGCGCGCCGTCCGAGCAAAGCGTCCTGGGCGTTCTCGACGTGGCCGTTTCGCTGGAAGCGACCGATGCGCTGATTCGCGCGAGCACCGCCACGATCGTCGGTTACGGGCTGGTGGCGGTGGTGCTGATCTGCCTGTTTGTAGGCCTGTTTCTGTGGTGGTCGGTGAGCCGCCCCGTAAGCGCGCTGGTGGCGGCCACGACCCGGGTCGCGGCCGGAGACTTCGCATCCGCGATTCCCATCGAAGGTAGCGACGAGATCGCGCTGCTCGGGCGCTCGTTCAACAGCATGACGAGCTCGCTGCGCGCTGCAGATGAAAAGTTGCACCAGCTCAACGAGTCGCTCGAACGGCGCATCGCGCATGCCACCCGGGAGCTGACCGACTCCCAGGCGCAGATCATGCGCGCGGAGAAGCTCGCTTCCGTCGGCCGCATGGCCGCCGGCGTTGCTCACGAGCTGAACAATCCCCTGACGGGCGTACTGACGTTCGCGCACCTGGTGGCGCGCAAGATGCCGGAGGGCTCGACGGAGCGAGCCGATCTGGAAGTCGTCATCTCGGAAACGAAGCGCTGCGCGAAGATTATCCGGGATCTTCTGCAGTTCGCGCGGCAATCCCAGCCGGACCGCCGGCCGGAAGATCTCGGCGCGCTGATTCGCCAGGCGCTGTTGCTGCTCCAGCATCAGGCGGATTTCTTCAACATCGACGTTGCGGTTGACATCGACCCACAGCTTCCGCGCGTCGTGGTGGACGCGGGTCAGATCACGCAGGTCCTCATCAACTTGGTCCAGAATGCCGTGCACGCGATGCCCGATGGCGGTACGCTGCAGATCACGGCGTCGCTGCGGCCAGCGGCGCACGGGGCGATCGACACGGTCGCCGTCGTCATTCGCGACACGGGCTGTGGCATCGCGCCGGAGAACATCAGCAAAGTGTTCGATCCCTTTTTTACGACGAAGGAACCCGGAAAAGGCACCGGCCTCGGCCTCTCCGTGAGCCTCCGCATGATCGAGAGTCACGGCGGGACAATGGACATCGCGAGCACGCTCGGCGCGGGAACCCAGGTCACGGTAGCGCTTCCCGTAGGCGACTGCGGCGATATGCGGCGGCAGGCGTAGGACATGGAATCAGCGGCACGCGTTCTGGTAATCGATGACGAGGAGGTCGTTCGCAAGAGCTGCGAACGCGTTTTGGGTGAGGCGGGATACCAGGTGAGCACCGCCTCCGGCGGCCTGGAGGGAATGGAGCATATCGAGCGAGAGGGCTGCGACATCGCGTGCGTTGACCTCAAGATGCCCGGGATCGACGGGATGGAAGTGCTGCGGCGGGTCCGCGAGACCCACCCGGAGGTGGGCGTCATCATCATCACCGGATATTCCACCGTGGAGACCGCGGTAGAGGCGATGAAGCTCGGCGCCATCGACTACCTGTGCAAGCCGTTCGCGCCGGACGATCTGACGGCGGTCATCGGACGAGCTGTCGCGCAGCGGGCACTGCTCGGCGAAGGTACCGCGCACCAGGAGGAGCTGCGGGCTCGGTACGAGCTGGACAACATCGTCGGCACGAGCCGCCGGCTCGAGGAGATGTTCCGCGCCATCGTCAAGGTCGCGCCGACGAGCTCGACGGTGCTCATCCAGGGCGAGAGCGGAGTCGGCAAGGAGCTGGTGGCCAAGGCCATCCACTTCAACAGCCTGCGCCGGGACAAGCCGTTCGTGCCGGTCGACTGCGCGGGTATCCCGGAAGGCGTGCTCGAGAGCGAGCTCTTCGGTTATCACAAAGGGGCGTTCACCGGCGCGGTAGCGACCAGGTCGGGTCTGCTGGAAGCCGCCGATGGGGGCACCCTGCTCCTGGACGAGATCGCCAACATTCCCCTGGCGGTTCAGGCGCGTCTGCTGCGCGTCCTGCAGGAGCGCGAGTATCGCCGCGTCGGGGAGACCCGGCTGGTGAAGGCGGACTTTCGCCTCGTGGCCGCCACGAACCGAGATCTGAGCGCGATGGTCAAGGAGGGGAGATTCCGCGACGATCTCTACTATCGGCTCAACGTCCTGGTGATCCGCGTCCCGCCGCTGCGCGAGCGCAAGGAGGACATTCCCGTGCTGGCGCGACACTTCCTGCGGCGGGCCGCTACCGGCCAGGAGCCCGTCAAGCGCCTCTCCGCCGAGGCCATGAGCATTCTGATCGGTCATGACTGGCCCGGCAACGTGCGCGAGCTCGCCAACGTCATCGAGGCCGCGGTGGTGCTCGGCGATGGGACGACGATTCGGCCGGAGCATCTGCCGCTGGAGCTGCGACACCCCGCGCTGGAGCTCGGAGTCGACGTGCCAGCGACGGCGGAAGAGCTGAAGGAGCTCAAAAAAAATATACGTTCCCAGTCGACGGACCGGCTCGAGCATCTGTTCGTGGTCGCGGCCCTGGAGCGCAACGACTGGAACGCGACGCGCGCCGCAAGTGACGTCGGAATGCAGCGCACCAACTTTCAGGCGCTCATGCGCAAGTTCGGGATCCGCCTTCGCGAGACCGACGCGGACGAGTAGCCTGGCCCAGGGCCGCCCCGCTCGATCGGCTGTCCGCTCCAGGGGTGTATAGGGAAATCATACGTACCGCGTGACTGTCAGCCCCCCCCCGCTTTCCGGGGGGGGCAGAGAGGCGGACATGATGTTTTTTGCCACCCTCGCGGGAGTGCTGTCGACCCTCGTCGATGCGCTTGGCGATCACGTTTCCACCCTCCACCCCGACCCTCCCCCCGCAAGCGGGGAGAAGTGAACGGTCACCTCCCGCCGATCTGGCACGGGAACTGCAAGTTCCTTGGTCAGAAAGGACGGTGATTCATCGTGGCAGCGGAGACGGCGAATATCCTGGTAATCGACGGCGAGGGGCGGGCGATGACCGAGACCTTCGACCGCGTCCTCGCCAGCGCCGGCTACCGGACCGCGGTCTCGCGCTCGGCCCCCGAGGCTCTGCGGTGCGTCGACGCCGCGGACTATGACGTGATCATCTTCTCCATGGCGGATCCCGGAGCGTCGGCGCTGGCCATTCTCGACGAGCTCAAGCGGCGCCGGCCGTGGTTGGAAGTCGTGGCCATCGCCCAACGCCCTACGATTGGTGACGCCAAGGCGGCGATCGCGCACGGCGCAACCGACGTCCTGGTGCAGCCGATCCGGCAGGCCGAGCTGCTCTGGCGCGTGGCGAAGGCAATCGAGCGCCGGGCCTGGGCCTTGCAGCGCCACGACGAACCCGCGGCGGCGCGGCCAGAGCCGGAGGCCGCTCCAATCCTGGATACCTGGACCGCCTACGAGGGCGATCAAGTCGCGCGGATCGGCATCGATCCGCGCCTGGTCGTGAGCCTCGGCCCGGCGCTCTACGTCGAGCTACCGTCAGCCGGCGCCCGCATCGCCTGGGAAGAACCGCTGGCAAGGATCCTGCGCGAAGACCGCACGATCTACGTGATCGCGAGCCCCGTATCCGGTACCGTGCGCAGGATCAACGAAGCGCTCGTGGCCGACGCCGCGGTCTTGCGCCGGCCGGACTGTTGGTTGGTGGAGATGATCGTTCCAGCGCGGGAGCGCCCGCTCCTGGGGGCTGTCGCCGGAACCGGATCACCCGCGAGCACAAGGAGGATTGACCATGAAACCCGGACCGAAAATTCTCGTAGTTGACGATGAAAAGGTAGTGCGTATGAGCTTCGGGCGCGTGCTTTCCGAAAGCGGCTGCCACGTGGACACCGCTGTGGACGGCAACGCCGCACTCGCGCGCGTCGCGCAGGAGGCCGTCGACATCGCCTTCGTGGACCTCAAGATGCCCGGGATGGACGGCATGGAGGTCGTCAGGCGGATCCGCCGGACACGGCCGAGCACTCGTTGCGTCGTGGTTACCGGTTTCGGCACATCGGAAGCGCGGCGGGAAGCTGAGGAACTGGGAGTGACGGCCTTTCTGTCCAAGCCGATCACTCCCGAGGAGCTCACGCAGCTCACCAGCGAAACCTGGCGAATGATCGTCGACGAGCGGGAGATGGCCGTTGCTCAGCCTCGTGGGCCTGTCGACAACGTCATTCCCCTGCCCGCGGCCGGGACCAGCGCCGCCGCTACCGCTGGCACGGGCGCGGCCGAGGTGCCGGAGGGCCGGCCGATCGCGCCACGCGCGCCGCGGTTCGCGGCGATCAAAGGCGTGTCGCTGCTGGTCGCCGCGCCGCTCCTGGGCCTGGCCTACGTCGTCTTCGTGCCCGTAATCGGCCTGGGGATGGTCGGTTGGGTGGCCGTCAAGAAGCTTCTCACCTGGCGCATTGGAAGAAGGAATCGCTGACCATGGACTCACTACCGAAGCGATTGCTATTGCTGATCCTGCTGTGCGTTGCCGCACCGGTAGCAGTAACCGTGGCGGCGCGGGCGGAGACCGTGATCGCGGAGCCCGCGAACCAGCAAACCGCCCCAGCCGCCGAAGCGACGGACCCGAGCGACGAGCCCGCCGCAGGCGATGACGCGGAGTGCCTCGACTGTCACGAGGACGACGGCGAGGTCATGGCCGCGAAAGACGGTCCGATTTCTGTCTTCATCTCGCCCCAGCAGTGGGCGGCGTCTGCGCACGCCCGCGAAGACATCTTCTGCGTGGACTGCCATGAGGGCGTCGATCTCGATACCCACCCCGAGACGGATGGCGTTTCGCTCACCCGCAATGCCTACGGCGCGAGCAAGTCCCAGATCTGCGGAGAGTGCCACGAGGATATCGTCAAAGGGTTTGCGGCAGACGTGCACCGTACCGCTGCCGGCGGAGCCGTGGGATGCAGCGGCTGCCATCGTCCCCACGAGCCGGCACCGTCACCTGACGCGCGAACAGCCGTGCAGATGACCTGCGCCGGCTGCCACGAGCAGGTGTCGGTCGCGTACGCGCGCAGCGTGCACGGACAGGCATTGTCCGCCAGGCACAACCCGGACGTTCCGGTCTGCACGGATTGTCATCGGCCGCATCGCACGCTCGCAGCAACATCCGCCAAGGCCCACCTCGATTCCGTCGCCCTGTGTACCAAGTGTCATTCCGATGAAAAGAAAATGGCCGGCTACGGTCTGTCCACCGCGGTGACGACAACCTACCTGCAGGACTTTCACGGTGTCAGCGTCACCTACGACCGCAAGCTTGGGCGTCTCACCGAGGTATCCGCGAAGGCGACCTGCATCGATTGTCACGGCGCACACGACATCGCGAGCAAGGAGCTGCCGGGGTCGTTGGCGGTGAAGGCCAACCGCGCGAAGGCGTGCGCGCGATGTCACGAGGGCGCAAACGAGAGTTTCTCGGAAGCCTGGCTCTCTCATCACGTCCCCAGTCTCGAGTCGGCGCCGCTCGTCCTCCTCGTGAAGGTCAGCTACTGGATCTTCATTCCGCTCGTCCTGTTGGGGCTCCTTTCGCACATCGGGATGGACGTGGCGTATCTGCTCAGACATGGGCTCCCGCCGCGCCTGCCGAGGGCGTCGGGCGCCCAATGCGTGCGCTTCAACCGCTGGCGCCGCGCCGAGCACCTGCTCATGATGGTGACGTTCACATTGCTGATGGTCACCGGAGTGCCGCAGAAGTTTCACGATAGCGCCTGGGCCGAGTGGATCATCGTGAGTCTAGGGGGGATCAACGTGGCGCGCGTCATTCACCGCCTCGCCGGCCTCGTTTTCGCCGCCCACGCGGCGGCTCACCTCGTCGCGGCCGTCATCGGCATCCAGCGGGGATGGATGAAACCGAGCATGGTGCCGACGCGAAGGGACTTCACCGAGTCGCTGGCGAGCATCCGCTACTCCCTCGGGCTCGCGACGCGGCGGCCACTCTGGGGGCGGTACGATTTTCGGCAGAAGTTCGAATACTGGGGCATGGTGCTCGGCAGCATGGTCATGATCGTGACGGGCTTCACGCTGTACTTTCCGACGTTTTTTGCGCGCTACCTGCCGGGGGAATTCATCCCCGCGGCGAAGACCGCGCACAGCTACGAAGCCATGATGGCGCTGCTCGTCATCATTGTCTGGCACTTCTACTGCGCGCACCTGCGGCCGGAGGTTTTTCCGGTGGACGCGTCGATCTTCACGGGCAAGATCTCGGAGGCGCGCATGGAGGAGGAACACCCGCTCGAGCGCTCGTAGCGCGTCTGAGGGTGGAGATGTTGAGCGCATCGCGAAGACCCCCCGCCGCACCTCCCTCCGCTTGCGGGGGAAGGAACGGCAGGGACGCTGCCGTGACGGCGTCAAACCGGTGGTGAATTCAGGCCCTCACCCGCCATTGACCCTCGGCCGGTGGGCTGCTAGGATGCAGCACGTCGTGCCGCCCTCCCCGCATCACCTGGAGGTTCGTGTGGACACCTCAGCACCGGTATTCGTCTATGGCGCCACAGGGTACACGGGGCGTCTCGTTTGCGAGGAGCTCGCCCGGCGTGGCATTGCGATCACGGTAGGCGGGCGTGACCAGGCGAAGCTCGCCGCGTGGTGCGCCGACCTCCGCGATGCCGAGGCGCGCCCGCGGGCAGTGCGCCACCAGGTCGCGGACTTGGCGGAGGCGTTTGCGGGTGCCACCGTAGTCGTCAACTGCTCGGGTCCGTTCGGCCTTCTCGGCCTGCCGGTCGTCGAGGCGGCGCTGCGCGCGGGCTGCCACTATCTGGACACGACGGGCGAGCAGGATTTCATGCTCGCCGTCCGGGATCGTTTCGCTACGGCGGCGGAGCAGGCCGGGCGCGTCGTCATCAACGGCAATAGCTGGTACTACGCGCTCGGCTCCTGTTGTTGCGAGCTTTGTCTCGAGGTCGTCGGGGTCGACACGCTGCGGGTCCTGTACGCGCCGCGCGGTAAGCCGACTCGCGCCTCGCTGCAATCGCTGCTGCGCACAGCGCAGCGCCCGGGGTTTGCGATCGCCAACGGGGCGCTGGTGCCGAATCGTTTCGACGCGGTGGTGGTGCAGCTCCCCGGGTCGATCGAGGTGCGCGACGGCATGGCGATTCCCACGGGCGAGGTGGCGTACTACCGCACGGATCGCCGGGTGCGCAACCTGCGGGGCGTGATGGTCGCCGAGGTCGCGGCCGTGCGCGCCTTTTTCAACGGCTGGTACTACCTGTCGAAAATCATCGGGCCGCGCCTCGACGACCTGGGTGACGGCCTGGTATCGCGATTCTATTCCTCTCCGCCGCCGGAGAACCCGGCCGAGACGCGGTTCATCGTGTCGGCGCTCGGCGAGGGAGACGCCGCGCGCGTATGCTGCGACGTCTTCGGAAGCGCGCCGTACATCGTCACGGGTTTCTTGTGCGCCGAGGCTGCTGCGCGCTTGCTCGCGGCGAAGCATCTGACCGTGGGCGTCACCTCGACGGCGCAGGCGTTCGGCGCCGAGGAAATCCTCGACAGCCTCGGCGCGATCGGAGTTTCCGCGGCGTTCTCCGACTTGCTTGCGGGTTCGCGGCGGCGCCTCGGCGCGGCGGTGCGCAGATGAGCCACGACTCCGGCGAGGTTGAGCTCACCCGGGACGCCGTGGCACAATTTCGCGTAACGGAGCTCGACTCGCGGTGGGACGAGCTGGACCGGCCGCCGGTTGGTTGCCTGCCGAGCCTGTTGGTGGGTCTGGAACGGCTCGGCGCGCCGCGCATGGGGCTGCCGGAGGATGCCGGCGGGACCGAAGCGACGGCTGCCGCGCAGGTCGAGGTGTATCGGGGCATTGCCGCGGCCTCCCCGGCGTTGGCGGTAGCGCTGCTGCAGCATCTCGTCGCGGCGCGGGCCATCGCCCGAGTTTCGGCCGCGCCCGGGCGCGACGCGGATCTGATGGCGGCGCTGCGACAGCAGTGGTTCGCCTTGGCAGAGCTTCGCCCGCGACCCGAGGTTACGGGTGCGTTTGCGGTTGATCGGGGACCCAGCCACTGGCGGCTTTCGGGAACCGCGCCGGCGCTTGTGTGCGCCGGCGCCGATCAGCTCGTGGTCTTCGCCACCGATGGCGCAGAGGAAGCCTATCTTTGCCTCGTCCCCGAGCTGTCGGAGGTTTTCGCGGCAGCGGGGTCGCCTTCGGGTCTACGACTGTTGACTCGTGGCCAGGTGCGGATGGCGGAGCAGATCGTGCCGCCCGCGCACATCTGGCCGCTTGACGCGGAGACCCGCCAGATGACCGCCGCGCACATCGACGGGGCGGTGGCGGCAATCGCCGCCGGGGTGCTCGGGGAGTGTGCCCGGCGGGGCATTCGCTACGCTCTTTCGCGACGGCAGGGCGGGGTGGCGATCGCCGAGCACGATGCGATCCGCCAGGCCATTGGCGAGCTCCTGGTCGCTGAGGACGCGCTGCAAGCACTGGCCGAGCGGGCCATCGCGGCCCAGGGGACAGCTTTCGTGGGGGCGGGCGCCGCGTTTGCCGGCGAGCGCCTGCCGCGGCTCCTGGCGCAGGCAATCCAGATTTTCGGCGGCTACGGCTACATGAGGGACTTCGGGATCGAGCGCTATTTCCGCGACACAAGCGCATTGTTAGCGATGTACGTCGACCCGGCCGGCATCGAGCGCGCGCTCGCGCAAGCGGCATTGACCGCCTGAATCCACCGCCTGCTCGACCGCAGGCGGTGGATTCAGGAGCGGCCGTATCCAGCGGGCGATGGATCGGTATTGGCGGGCTACCTACCCGGCCAACTACAACCCCGACGGAACGGCGAAAAAAGGCTCGCGCGCTCCTTCAGCTCGCTCTCATGCGCCGCCGCTTGAACAGCCACACCCCCGCGAAAAAGTAAAGCGCCGACAGTATCACGAGCGACACGAGCTCGTACCACACTGCGCCGATGCCGAGTCCGATGCCTAGCACCTTGTTCATCGCCGAAACCGCGTGGGTCGCCGGCAGCCAGTCCCAGAGGCCGACGGTTACTGCACCGATCGAAAAGATGGGAACCTTCGGAATGGGGATCATGGCGCCGGAGAAGAACATGAGCAGCATCATGGGGAAGTTGCCCAGCAGAAACGCTTCGGTGACCGAGCGCGAGAAGCAGGCGACGAGGAGTCCCACACCGATCATGGCGAAGCTGCCTACGGCGCTGATGGCGATGGCCGCCCACAGCGGGCCCTGGCTGCGAAAGCCGACGAGGTGCGCGGTGCCGAAGGCACACAGGACCGCGACCACACCGACCAAAACTTGCACGAGGCTGAGCCCACCGAGCAGGTCGAACGAGGTGAGGCGGGTGAGCTGCAGCCGGCGCAAGCAACCGCTCTCGGACTCGCGCGCCAGCGACATGGCCACGGGAAAAATGAGCAGGATGATAGCGAGAACGAACAGGCCCGGGATTGCCAGGTCGAGCTCGGAGCGGGTGCCTGAGCCGCCGAGCGGTTTTTCCACAAGCGTCACGGGGAACCTCACCTCGGTGACGCTCTCGAGGTAGCTCGAGACCTGGGTGATGGCGAGCACTGCTGCGACCATGTAGCTCGTGGACGTCATGTCACCCATGTAGACAAGCTCGGCGGGCTGACCTGCCGGCCGTTTTTCTCGGGCGGCGGCGATGGCGCGGGAGAATCCCTCGGGAATTTCGATGAGCGCGTGGGCCTCGCCGGAAAGCAGCAAGCGTTCGGCGTGACTCCGGTCACCCGCCGTGAGCACGCGTAGCGCGCTGCCTCCAGCGGCATTCCTGGCCGCCACCAGCACCGCGAGCAGCTCCGGCCCGCCGCGATAGAGCCTGCCGTCGGCAAGCTTGGCCGGCTGGTCGTGGTCGACGACAACGACCCGGTAACTCCAGGTGCCGCCGCCGAAGACCAGGTAGAAGAGCACGACGAAAAACGGCGCCAGGCTCAGCACCAGTGACAGTAGCCACAGCTCGCGGAGCTGCTCGCGCAGACTCTTGCGGAACACGCACCACAGCCTCATTCGCGCAGGCTCCTCCCGGTAAGCGAAAGGAACACGTCCTCGAGCGTGCTCGCGCGCAGTTGCACGCTCGCCACGCCGAATCCCAACTGCTTGACGCCATCGAGGATTTCCGGGAGCCTGTCGACGATGGCGCGCTCATTGAGCACGATGTGGTCGGCGGTGACGTGCGCCGCAGGATACGCTTGCGCGAGCCGTTCTCGCTCGCTGGTCGTGAGGCTGCGGTTCGCGGCGCTCACCACCAGCTCCAGAGTGTCGCCCTGCCCAACCCGGCGCTTGAGACCGGCGGGCGTGTCGAGCTCCAGAAGCCGACCATGGTCGATGATCGCCACGCGGTCCGCGACGCGCTCGGCCTCGTCCATGTTGTGCGTCGTGACGATGACGGTTTTTTTCTGTTGGCGCGCGAGCGCGACGATGTGCTCGCGCACCAGCACGCGACTCTGCGGATCGAGCCCGGCCTCGGGTTCGTCGAGAACGACGATATCGGGTTCGTGAACGAGCGCCATCGCGATGCTCAAGCGGCGTTGCATGCCGCCCGACAGGGTCCTGGCGAGCCAGCGTCGCTTGTCAGCGAGACCGATGACCTCGAGCAGCGCCTCGGCGCGCCGCCGAGCTGTCTTGCGCGGCACTCCGTACGCCTGGCCGACAAACTCCAGTTGCTCGATGCAGGTGAGTCGCGGCCACAGCACGACGTTTTGTGGGCACATGCCGACGCGCGCCCGCACCTCGGGGTCATCACCCGCGGACGGCCTGCCGTACACCAGCGTCTGCCCGGCGTCAGGCCGAAGGAGGCCGCACATCATGTTGATCGAGGTCGTCTTGCCCGCGCCATTGGGGCCCAGGAAGCCAAAAATCTCGCCTTCATAGACCTCGAGCGCGAGATCGTCCACGGCCACGAAGCTCCCAAAGCGCTTGCATAGCCCCTCAACCTTCAGGTTGACGGCTCGCGCTGTTGATGTGGCAGTTGCAGCGATCGGCATCAGGCGACCCTCGACACCCGGGACAGCAGTCTACACAGTCGCGCTCGGGTTGCCAAGCGCGCCGCGCCGACTACGGTAAACCCCCGACGCCGTGGCCGCCGCCAGCAGCTCCCGCCAAGCATGGTCGGGATCGCACCAGAGCACCAGTGGAGGCGGTGGAGGCGGTGGAGGCGGTGTGACCCCACGGTCGAGCACGCCTCGAATCTCGCGCTGCAGCCACCCGCGAAGTGGCTCCGTGTCGCTCATCTCGTCCCACTGACGCGCCTGGACGGCCTCATTCTGTCCGCTCTCCAGGTACTTTCTTCCAGAGTCGGACCAGGAATCGCTCACCCTCCTCGATCAGGTCCGGTTGCGTGCCGTTGTGCTCGAGCATCGACTTGATGATCTTGCGGGGCACGCCCATTCCCATGTGCTCCAGATACCCATAATCGCGCATGACGTCCTTGAGAAGTTGATTGCGTGCGGCGCGGCATCCCGTCCTCATTCGCGCCGGCGTGATTCCGTTGGGCAGACGCCCAGGAGAGACGATCTCGACACGGTCCGCGAAGACGGTGAGCTCCACATCAGTAGCGGACAGCAAGTAGTCACGATGCACGAGAGCGTTGACGATGGCCTCCCGAATCGCTTCGTCGGGGTACTCCCATCGCTCTTCGCGGCGTGCACCGCCCTCCAGGGTGGCGGTTACCCCGGTGTGCCGCCTGACGAGCTCCACCGCCTGCTCGACAAGACCGTTCTCGACGAGGCCCGAGGAACCGAAAAGCGGTACCAACGGTCCACGCAGGGAGATGCGTTCCCTGGCCGCGTATTCCTTCTCGAGACCCGCGAATGCCGCCGCATCGACACCAGCCTGGGGAAGATACCGCTTGGGATTCGTGCCGAAGAGAAGCAGGCCCGCGACGGTAGCAGGAGGGACCGGTGACTCCTCTGCCAGGAGCTCCGTGTTGATCAGGATTGTTCGCCATCCGACACCGTCGTTGTCGGCAGGCGTCTCCTGCCCGCGGACACGACTGAAGTAGTCGCGCAGGCGCCGCCGGTCCAGGTCGAGCATCGTAGTCCCGGACACTGGACGCAACTCGAGTCGGAAGGCGCCCCGCTGCTGGAACAGCCGTTCCAGCTCCTCGGCGCTGGCCTCGCGACTCACCGTGCCCACGCGGATGTAGTACGTGCGGTGGTTGTCGTGCCAGACATGGTGGACGCCCCAACCACGGCCGACTCGAACCACCGCCACATCCCTCCCGGATTCGACGTCCCTGACCACCTCGAAGTACGGAATCACTTCCGGCCGGATCTTGTCTCGACAGGCCGTCATGACCCACTCCTCGAGCTTGGCGCGCGTCAGGCCAAGCAGGGTTCCATCGTCCTCGACGCCAAGCAGCACCTGCCCACCCTCGAGATTGGCGAATGCCACCAGTTCCTTGGCGAGCGCACGGGTCTCAATCGTGTCGCGCTTGAACTCTACGCCGGAGCTCTCGCCGTTTCTGATGAGCTCGAGCAGCTCCGTCTTGGTCATGGGAAGCTCCTCAGAATCCGTACTTGAGCCGCCGCATTTCGAAGGCCTCTTTCCCACCCTCGAGCAACTCTTCGACGAGCTCGCGAACTCGAGAAGAGTCGATGGAGCCCATCTGGCTCGTCGGGATTTCCGCCTTGCCTTGAGTCGCGTCGCCGGCCGCGGTGAGTCCAACGATAAGCTCTGCGTCGCCAAGAACCGGAATGTTGGCGTTGTGGGTCGCGAAAATGAACTGGCGCCGGCGTTTCTCTTCCCGCATTTTCGGGACGATGCCTTCCGTAATGAAGCGGTTGTCCAGATCGTCCTCGGGCTGGTCGACGACAAGCGGCGCCGCGCACTCGAGCAGGAGCAAGAGCAGCACGGCCGTCGCCTTCTGCCCGGTCGAGAGATTGTCAAGGGACTGCCACGAGGCAGACTGCCCCTCAGGAGACACGTTTAGCTCGATCGCCGTGGTTGGAACGAGGTCCAACTCCTCGGCACGCATGACGAGCTCCGGACCGGCCTGTGCCATTCTGTCGGCCTGCCCCGAAGGGATGCCGAACTTCGATGCCAGTACCGCGGCGCCGGAACGCCACGCATCTGCCAGCTCGGACAAGGAGAGGGTGTCTCGCCGTCTGAGGGAATCGATCGTCTCGGAAAGCCGCCCGCCGACCTCGCGAAGGAGATCGAACAGGGGCTCCCTGTTTCCCGCGAATGTCACCTGCACACGGACGCGATCACGGAGGTGCTTGCTCACCTTCCTGGCGGCCTGTTCGAGCTTGCGGTGCTCGTCGGCTTTCAAGTCCTCCCATTCGGCGAGGAGCTTGCGCCGATGGGCGGCGTGTTCCTTCTCGTCGCGACGGAGTGCGACGTCTCGCTCCCGGCGCGGACGCAGATCCTCGATCTGGCGCCGCACGCGGATGAGCTCCTCGCCGTCCACCTTCGACTTCTGCAACTCCCGGAGGATCTTCTCGTATGCCGCCTGAGCTGCACTCTCGCGGGGCTGCCATGCCGTTCGGACGCTGCTCAGGCCCTGATCGGCAAGGTCGACGGCCTGCGCAATCGCCAAAGCCGCCGCCTCGAGATCGCTGTTGAGGCGATCGAGGGCCTTGTCGGCCGCCGCCAGGATTTCCTTGCCCGGCAAGTCTTCGAGGGCCTTGGCGGCGAGAAACGCGCGGTCGATCGGGAGATTGCGGCGGAGCTGTTCGAGCCACAGCCGCACGGGCCCCACACGCTCGGACGCCGTCTTCAACACTCGCTCCTCACGCACGAGCAAGCTCTGGTCCTTGAGCCGGTCCTCCAGCCCCGCCTCCTGGAAGCGTTTCAACGTCTCCTCCAGAGCGGGCAGAGATCCCAAATGCTCCGTGACCAGTTTCAACTCGCTGCGAACGTCCAGGATTCGCGAGCGGGACTGCTCCAGCTCCCGCTGCAGCTCTGTTTTCCGTCGTCCCAGCGCCGGGTCCATTTGCACGAAGCGCTGAAGAAGTCGAGTGAGCTTCTCCGGACTCTTGGTGAGCTCGGAAATCTCGTGCTGGCCGTACACCTCCAGACCGGTAACGATGTCCGATGGCACTAGGGCAAGCACTGCGCCGGATTCGTCTCGCACGCGTGCGGGATTCGGGTAGGTTCGCTCGACCAGATACTCGCGCTTCGCCGGGCCGTCCGACCGGATCAATAGCGAGACCTTGGTCCCGCTCCGCAGGACCTGGCGGAGAATGCCCTCGTGCGCCTTTCGAGCCTCATCGCCCAACGGCTCCAGGCCCAGAACATATCGCAGGCTCTCGATCACCGTGGACTTCCCGGTCCCCCGACCGCCGACCAGCACGTTCAGGTTCTCGTTGAAGCGAATGGCGGCGCCATCGAGAAAGCCTCCCTGCCAGGCGATGGCAAGGAGCTCCATGTGCTGTTCGGGTACCGGATCATTGCCGAGTCGGATCCGTGAATCGGGATCCAGGAAGGCCTGCCGCAGGCCCTCGACGCTAATCTCAGACATCTTGAGCCAGCAAGTTGCCGAAGGGTCTGCCAAGTCGCCCGGCTGCGCGACGTCCTTCGCATTGACAACGGCGATTGCAAGCTTCGTCCCGGCCGCCGGCACGCGACGATAGTCCGGGTTCTGGTTCCGAAGAATAGGCCGTTTGTCGTCTGGAGCGTTGTCGATGGAACCGGGAATCTGTACGGCGAGGAGATTCCTGTCCTTCCAGGCGTTCATCCTGGCCTGACCCTGGAGCAAGCTCAGCAGGCCATTGTCCTGCGTGACGTGCGCCGCGATGGTGATCCCACCCTGGTCGCGCACGCACCGGAGCAGCTCGGCGAAGGGCTTGTTCGAAAGGTCCGAGGACGGTTCCACATCCCGGATTCCGAATTCGCCCAGGTATCTGGTGAGCTTCTCGACCGGGCAGTCCGGCGGGTAGATGCACAACACATGGACCCCTTCCTGCGAGGCGAGCTCGAAGCCGGGGAGCACGTGAACTCCGTATTTCTTGCCTTCCTCGCGGAAGGCGTCCACCTGGCCGACGTCGTTGTGGTCGGTGATGGCGATGACGCCGATGCCTATCTCGACACACTTCGCGACGACCGCGGTGACGTATTCCGGCCCGCTCATGGGCTGGTTCTGCCCGCGGAAGGTTCGGGAATAGTGGTGCGGGTTTACCTGGAGCGCGCACTTGTAGAAACTCGCGCCATGAGGCAAGGCCGCGGCGCCACGGATCGGATCGGGCCACATCATCTGTCGATCCACTCTTTTTTGAACGTCGACACTACAGGCAGCGTGGCGGCGAGTCAATCCCGCGCGGCGGGAAAACTACGACAAGGGCGGTGAACCCCGGCGAGCTTGCCGTACGTTTTGGCGTCGGGTAAATCGGCCTTCCTGTAGCGGGCACCGAACAAACCCGTGGCGCAACCCGTGAAGGGCGGAGCTGATGAGCCCACGGTCGCCTCATCACCGCCTCCCACTACTGCCGGGCCTCACCTCCGGGCTGCTTCTCGGAGAAGAGGATGGAAACGGCGTGGCAGTCCACCCCGGTCACTTCGGGCGCCACCTCCGCGCACAATCACTCGTCAGCGATCGCCCCTGCCGCGGTGACTCCGAACTTGCCGAGCCAGTTCGACAGCGTCTGGTAGCTCGGCAGACCGAGCGCCGCGGCGGCGTTGGTCTTGTTGCCACTGCTCTCGCGCATCGCCCTGGACAGGTAGTGGCGCGCCACCGCCGCCAGCACCTCGCGCAGGTCGAAGTCGGCGCCTAGGGAACGATTGAGAATCTGCTCTTCGTGCGGTGCCGGTCGCAGCAGCGCGGCTTCGACGTCCTTGCGCTCGATCCGCGGACCGCGGGTCCAGATCGCAGTTCGCCAGAGGGTATTGAGCAGCTCGCGCACGTTGCCCGGCCATGGATGGTTGAGCAGCATCTGGCGGGCACCAGGGCTCAGCTCGGTGACGACATGCGCGGCCGGCGCGGTTTCCGCCCGGATGCGCTGCAGCAGCGCGCCGATGAGCGGGCCGAGGTCGCCTCTGCGTTTGCGCAGCGGCGGCAGCCGCAGCACGGCGACCCCCAGGCGATAGTACAGATCGTCGCGGAACAGACCGCGCTGGACTTCCTCGAGCAGGTCGCGATGGGTTGCCGCGATGACTCGGACGTCAATGGCGCGCGAACCGCGACCGCCCACGCGGCGGACAGCTCTGTCCTCAATGGCGCGCAGGAGCTTTGCCTGTCCCGCCGTCGACAGCTCGCCGACCTCATCCAGAAACAACGTCCCGCCCGCGGCCTCCTCGAAGAACCCCGGCCGGGATTGATCCGCGCCGGTGAACGAACCCCGCTCGTGGCCGAACATCTCCGCCTCGAAGAGATCCTCGGGAATCGCTCCGCAGTTGATGGCGACGAGCAGCTCGCTGCCACGCGGGCTGGCACGATGTATGGCGCGGGCGAGCAGCTCCTTGCCCGTCCCTGATTCCCCCTCGATCAACACCGGCACGCTGTGCGCAGCGACGCGGCGCGCGCGATCGACGACCGCCGCCATCGGTCCTCCACGGAAAATGATGTCGCCGAAACTGGCGATTTCCGGCGGGTGGTCGACCGTCCACTGAGCTCCTTTTGCTTCGCTGCTGTCGCTGCCGCCGGCGATGAATTCCGCGGCGATATCGAACGGAATGTGGACCGCGCGCACCCCGTGCTGGCGTGAAGACTCGATGAGGTCCGCCCTGTAGCGCGTCTTCGCCAGCAGGATCCAGACGGCGGCCATGGCAGGTGTTCCAGGGCTGAGATGAAACGTGAGCCGCGGCGCCGGTAGCGCGGCCGTCAGTTGCTCCACAAGCGCGTCTGCGGCGCGGAAAATCTCGCCATACTCGGTGGGAGAAGACAGCGACACGAGCTCGAGGCGCACGGGCAGCTCATGGCGGGTCTGAAGCCAGCTCACATAGGCCGCGGCTGCCGGCGGCGGGTATGCACTGAGCAGGACCACGCGCGCGAAGTCGCCCGTGTCCAACGCTGCGGCGATCGGCCCCGCATCCTCCGGCGTGCTGGCGCGCGGAGCCGCGAGGTCCTGGGCCCCGATCCAGGCCACAAGCGTGCTCCTCACTGGTCGCTTCCCCGCGATGACAATGGCATCGCCGCGTAGCGCCCGAGGCCCATCACCGTTCCCTTGCCGACGTGCACGTGCTGCCCGAGCCTGATCCACGGTTCGAAGGCGGCGAGCGCTTCACCAGCAAAGCTGATGGTGCCGATCAGGCCGTCCAGAGGCAGGCGCTGCTGCTGGCGGGAGGACCACCGCGAGAGGTGGATGGGGCGGAGGTCCGCCGCCACCGTCGCGACGCCTCGCGCCGCCATGGTGAGCGCGGGATAGTCCGCCGCGACGGTGACACCGCAGCAGTATCGGCCGAGCGCCGAGCCGCGGCGCATGATCGCGCGCGCGAGCTCGGCGAAGGAGATGTCGCGGGGAGGCCGCCGCTTCGCGCTCAGGCGCAGCGGCGTCTGAAAGGTGAGGTTGAGGCCGCCGGCGAGGTCGAGCGGCGGCAGATCGTCGAGACCAAGCGTGGGACAGACGTCGCCCCGAAATCCCCGCGGCAGCGTGAAAACCGGCTCGGACCGACCTCCCGGGGCACGCGCCGTGACCCTCTCAAGGCAAGCGACAATGCGCTCCGGACCGAGGCCAGCCTCGCCCGATGCGATGATCGCGCCAACGAGGTGGGGGAGGAAGTCGACCGCGTTGCCGACGAGCGTGACGTCGAAGTCGATGCAGTCGCGTACCGGCGAGCACGGTGGTTCGCCGGCGGGCGGCGGCGCCAGGATCATCGGCAAGGGTAGCCGAGGGCGTGATGCGTCGTCACGTGAAGGCACCTCAAACAGTGACGAATACGCGCAGCGACCCAGAATCGGGCAGGCATCGACCGACTCGCATCGGAGCACGCACGTCAGGCGCTTCAAAGCCGATCCTATGCAGCTCCGCAGCAACGGGCCCAAATACGGAGGCAGCCTCGTAGGCGCCGCGAGCGACATCGTCGCTTGCAATGAAGCGAAGCGGACTTGTTCCAGACCTGACGCCAGCAGACGATGAGAATTCACGGTTGTCACGGGCATTGCAACCCAGTTCCTTGTGGTTGAAACAATTCGCTTTCTTTACCAGCATGATACGGGGATCCGCTTGCTTCTTGAAGTGCTCTTGTCCGTACCGGTTGGGCTCCCGGCGAAAGCCGGGATCGTCGTCCGCATGACAATAGCAGCGGCCTGGCCCCGAGTAGGCGGGCGAATTGCGTCGCTCCCCGCACCGGTTACGGGTGCCGAGTTACCGTGACCAGGCGCACCGAGAAACTTGGCATCTCGATCGTAAGGGCGAGCGTCCCCTCCTCGTCTACACCCACAGTCTGAAATGACCCGGCATCAGGCACACACGCGTCTGACGTTGCGTCGATAGCCTGCAGGTGAGCTGTGGCCTGGCTCCAGTCAACCAGGTTGCGGATCGCCAGCGACACCGGGGCCGCCACGGGGTTGTCGTTGGCGAGCAGCACCCGAGCAAGCGGCGCGTGCGGATCGCCGGTAGCGAGGACGTCGATTGCGGCTCCCGAGGAGGCGGTGTCGAGAATGTCCTGGCCAACCATGGCTCCCAGCATCGCATAGGCTGCCCACGCGGGACGCCGGCACTCGGGTTCAGCGGCATACATGGCCATGAGATGACCCGGCTCGCCGTCGAATACGTAGAAGTCAGCCTGCGCGAGATTGCTGCCGTTTATCGGGTTGGCGACACGGGCGATGTTGGCAGCGAGGTGAGCTGCTGCCTTATGTTGGACGTGATCGGTGTCGCTGAGGTCTCGATTGTGCTCGGTCAACAAGATCGGTATGTTGGGCGAGAAGCCGTTCGCCGCGAGCTTCGTGCGGGTCCACGCCTCGCCGTGCAGCCAGCTCGCGCGAGACACGTCGTCGCCGTCGCCAAAGCACCACAGTCGGCCGTTGTCGAGCGCGGCCCACGCATAATCGTGGTAAACGATCGCGTCGGGAACGACACCGGTACCGTCAGCGGCGAGCTGGGTCAGCCATTCGGAGGGCCCCCAATCAGCGGCGCCGCAGCCGTCGGGTCCCATTGCCCAGTGGGAGGTGACCGGTCCCGCCACTCGCGCATGCGGGTTCGCGGCCTTGAGCCCCCGATACGCTGCCGTGAACCAGTCGACACTCGAGCGCAGCGAGCCGGCCAGCGCCAAGCGCTCCCACTCATAGCCCATCCAATACTCGCCAGGCGCTCCATCATGACTCTCCGGCTCATTGCCGACTTCGTACCACGTGCGCTCGCCCAGGCCCGGGAACCGCGCATCGACGTGGCGCGCCACCGACGTCAGGAGGCGCGAGTATTCCTTCCAATCGGTGGGCGCGCAGGCGGTCGAACCTCCAGGATAGTCCGGGCAGGACGAGAGCACCCCGGGGATTTCTCCGACGTTGATGATCGGCACCGCGCCCAGCACGTCACGCACGTAGCCAAGGTGGCGATCGAGGCCTTGGTACCGCAAGAAAAGGCGGGAATATCGGTCGTATCGGAAACCTCTCCTGGGTTCCCTGCTTACCTGCACACCGTTGGCCCCGTCGAACAGGTTGACTGCCCTGTAGTAGGCCAGGCCCGCTTCCCGCCAGGCGTGGACGCCAGGATTGTCGGGGTCCGCGATGTCCAGATCTGTTCCGTAGCTGGTGGAGCCCAGGAGCGCGGCAAGGCGGTCCGCAGGCCCGTGGCTCGTATCGAAGGTGACCACCACCTCAGCAGGCGAGGAAGATCCGATGGCGCGCGCCACCGAAACTTGCAGCAAGAGGCAGCCAATGCCCGTGAGAGCAGCGGCCGCGATGGACAGACGGCGCGATGTCAAGCTCAATCTACATGGATTTCGGGACATGGTGGGACCTGTTCCTTGAGTGAGGTTAGATGGGTGCGAACGGTCAGCGATACCATGTGCAACCACAGTGCCAGCGACAAGTGACGGCCCGATGCGGTTTCTTCGCCTTCGCCAGCGACGGCTGTAGGCGTAGCGGCAGGAAGACCGGCTCTGCGCTGCATTTGTGGCGAGCGGCAACCACTTTTCCGGCGCATCGCGCAACTGCATCGCAACAGATTGTGTGCCGCGACCGCGTGTCGCCCCGCCGAGGTCGACCGAGGTTGACACGCGGGCAGCCGCCCCCTAGACTCGAGTGCTCTACCCGTGGCCACTCTCTCCGCCTTGACCCGCAGGAGGCGACTCACCGTGTCGACCATGCTGCCGTGCCCGAAAAAGCACCTGCGAGGCAGTCTCGGCGCGACGCCGCGCGGCGTCGTGCTGGCCGCGATCGCGCTCGGGCTGAGCCTTGGCTCGCCGCTGGCGTGGTCGCAGTCGCCCGCATCGACGCCGGCCCCGCTGGGAGGAAGTGAGCGCAACCTCGCCATCGACGCCTACAACCGCGGGGTCGATCAGGCGGCCGCGGGCAACTTTGCGGCGGCGGCGGAGCTGTACGAAAAGGCGCTGGCTCTGGACAACACGATGGCGCCGGCGTGGAACAATCTCGGCACGGTGCTGTTGCGGCTACGCCGCCTGAGCGATGCCATCGCGGCCTTCAAGACGGTCGAGCGTCTGAGCGACACGCCCACCCCCGAGCTGCTCGTCAATTTGGCCGCTGCCTATCACGCGGCCGGCGAGCCCGACCTCGCGCTGCCGTACGCCCGGCGAGCCCTTGCCTCGAGCGCGCTCGACCCGGCGCAGAAGGTGCGTGCGCTCCTGGTGGCCGCGGCGATTCATTCCGCACGGGGCGAGCACGCCGCAGCCGTCGAAGTGTTTGAGGAGCTCGTCGAGGCCGAGCCGGGACACACTGCGGCATGGTTCAATCTCGGGGTTTCGCTGAGTGAGCTCGGCCGCCTGAAAGAGGCAAGAAAGGCGTTTTCGCAAGCGAGCGCGCTCAATCCCTCCATCGAGGCGACCTCGGCAGAGCTCCATCGCCGCATGGGAACAATCGAAAGGGCGCTCGGCAACTGCAAGGATGCCGTGAGCAGATTTCAGCGGTCGCTCGCCATCGAGGACCTGCCCCGCGCGCGCCGCGAAATGGTGGACTGCCTTATCGCGCTCGAACGCTACGATGAAGCTGCCGCGGAGCTCCGGAAGATCGCCGCGGAGCCGGCAGTGGCCGAGCCTTTGGAGCTGCGCCTGCGTCTGGCGCAGGGGATGGTGCGTGCAGGTCAAGCGGAGGCCGCCGCGGAGCATCTTGTTGCCTATGCGGAAAAAGTAGCGGACGCACCGGCGCGTCGGGGCTGGGATGACGCGCTCCGCGGGCAGATCAGCTCGGCCTACCAGACGCTCGGGCAACGCCAGGAGGCCGCGGGAGAGCTGCGTCTCGCCGCGGATCTCTACCGGCGCGGGCTCGACGTCCAGTGGGCGCCCGAGCTCTGCCGTCGCGCCGGCGACAGCGCCTATCGGTTGGCGGACTACCCCGCCGCGATCGCCGCCTACGAGTCTCTCCAGGGCGCCGCCGTAGCGGGAGGAGAGGCGCGCCTCGCGGCGGCCCTGTTGGCGCGTGCCGAAACCGTGCTGCGCGCGTCGTTTGCCGCGGCGCCCGCGGCTCCGGAGGCGCAGAGCCTGGAGGGGGCCGAGCAGGATGCGCGGCGCGCCGCCAGCCTCGCACCGGCCATGGAACGGGCGCCATACGATCTCGGTCTCGTCCTGGCCCGCGCCGGGCGGCCGGAAGAGGCCCTGGAGGCGTTCTCCGCCGCGCTGGCGCTGCGCCCAGATTTCCGCGATGCGGCCTACAACGCCGGTCTCCTGGCCGTGGCGGCGAACCTGGGCGACCGCGCCTTTTCATACCTCGAGGTCGCGATGCGCGGCGAAGCGGACCCGGCGCGGCTAGCGCTCGCGACGTTTGCACAGGCGCTGGCCGCCGGTCAGGCGGGTCGCGCCCCCGAGGCAGAAGCGCTGCTGCGAGCCTCGGGGCGTGAGAGCTCCGACCACGCCTCGGTCGTGGCGCTCGCCTGGGTCCGTCGCGGCGCCGACCACCTCGAGTCTGGATCGCGGGAGCCCGCGCGGGCCGCTTTCGCCCGTGCGCTCGAGCTGCAACGCGAGCTGGTAGAAGCGCAGCTCGGCATCGCCGTTGCCGACCTGAGCGCCGCCGCCGACCCGAACCGCGAGGCCGCTCGGCAGGCGGTTCTCCGTATCGCCGCCCGGACCGACCTGCCGGTCGAGGTCCGCGCCGCCGCCTTCTACCACGTCGGTCGCGACCTGCGCGCCCATGGCGATCCGGTGCAGGCGACCCAGACGCTCGCGCAGGCGGCGGATCTCCTCTCCAGGAGCGCCGCGTCGGAGGTCCACGCGCGCGGGCTGGAGAGGTTGCGCGCGGCGCTCGACGGCCGGCTGGCCATCATGAAGAAATACTGGATGCCCCCGAGCCATGACCCGACTACCCCGTAACTTCCTGCGCTGCCTCGAGCGCCTCGCGGCCTCCCCGGCGGCCGCTGCCATGCGGGTCCTGGTAGTGCTCGCGCTGCCGCTCGCCGCCCTGGCGTCCGTCCCCGCCGCCAGCGCCGGCGCTGCTGCCGTGAAGATCGGTGTGCTCGTGCCCGGCCGGACCATCGACGTGGTCGCGTCGCTGGCCGATCTCGATGGCCTGTCGGAGAGACTGACCGCGGCAAGTGGGGTGCGCGTCACCTGGAACACCTATCGCCGCCGCGAGGATTTCGCCGCCGCCGTGGCCGCGAAAGCGCTCGATCTGGCCATTGTCGACGGCGCCTACTGGGCAACGGATCCGCAGCAGGTCGCCATGCCGCCGCTCATGCAACTGCTCGCCGACGGCGCCGCCACGGAACCGTACGTATTGCTCGCCCGCCAGGCCTACCCCGCCGACTGGCTGGCCGCGCTCGCCGGTGCGACCGTCGCCATCGCCAACCCCCTGCCGCCGGAGGCACTCGACCGCTTCGTTGCGCGCGTGCTGTTCGAGGACGAGGTCGGGGCGGCGGCGAAGCTCGCGGTTTCCTCGGCCCCGGATGTCGCCTCGGCCGCCCTCGCCGTAAAGCTCGGCCAGGCGGCCGCGGCCCTCGTTCCGCGTCGCCTGGTAGCGCGATTGCGCACGGATTCTCCGCTCGTTGCCGTCGTGACGACCGCGCCCGCGCCATTGCCCGTGCTTTTCGCCGTCGGTCAAACGCCGCCGCCGCCTGAGCTCCTGCGCGCGCTGGCGACCTTGCCCGCGGCGCTCTCCGGCGATCTCGACCGCGCCCTCGCGCTGACGGGGTTCGCACCGATCACCGCTGTTTCGCCCGAGCTTGCCGCCAGCGTCACTCTGCTTGACTCGGAGCCGGGTGACGCGCTGCCCCTGATTGTGCCCCTGCCGCCGCTTGCCGCCACCCTGCCGCCGGAGCTCGGGCTGCGCGGAGTCGCGCCAGAGCCTCCGCCCTTGCCGCAGTAGGGTGAACAGCCCGCCGGCCGCTGGCGCCGGCGCCGCCCGCCGGTGGCCGCTGCGGGCCTCCGGCTACTGAAGGAGCCGCCCCTCCACCGCGGGGCTGACCGGGGAGCTCTCCTGCAGGTACGCCTCCAAGGCCACCTTCAGATCGATGTTCAGCCGTTGCTTGTCCGCGGCCGGGATTTCCCGGAACGCCACGTAGCCGTCGCCGCCATCGGCGAGAAAATCGTTTGTCGCTACGAGCAGTGTTTCGCCAGGTGCGATCGCCGCACCGCGATAGGACACCGCGCGAATGCGCTCTCCGGCGAACACGATGGCGGGCGGATCCGTCGTGGTGTCGACAATCTGCGGTGCGCCGGCGGTGTCGATGTCCACGACCAGATCGCGCGACACCTGCAGGAAAGCCCCGGCGGCGGCCGGAAGCGCGGCCACGCTCCTTTCCAGGATCAGCAGGAGCTGTTGGCCCGTCACCTCGGCCACGACGATCGTATTGCCGAACGGCAACATCTCGCCGACATCCCCGCGGGTCAGAACGCCGGCCGCAAACACACCGGTTGGATGGCTTTCCGTGTTAAACCGAATCCCGCCGCCATTCATGAGGGCCAGGTCCGCGGGAACGCCGGAGCTCCGCGCCGCCGCCGCCAAGGCATCGGCAACCAAGTTTCCGAGCGGCGCCTCCACCGCTCTCACCACCGCCTTGTTGGCGTCCAGGTCGACAGAGGTGAAGCCCACGACGGCGCTGTCGCTGGCGGGTGCCTCCAACAACGGGTCATAGTCGCAGGCGAAGAGCAGCACGTGGGAAACCACGGCAAGCAGCAGAAATCCGAGCCGTTTTCGCTTCACCACCGCCTCCTACATGGAATATACCAGCCGCAGCGCGTACACCGCGCCCGGCTGGCTCATGCCGTTGGGTCCGTAAAAATTGATGTTGGTCGATTCGTCGGGATCCGCATGCTTGTGATCCCAGAGGTCGATACCGGTGCCGCTGAGCCGCAGCTTGATGCCGCGCGGCAGTGAATACGACAGGCTCACCGCCAGTCGCAGGTAGTCCTCGATGACGATCCGTTCCGAGAAGGCGCGGATGCCTTCGATCGGCGAGCGGTCGTTGGCGCCGCTTTTGCCCGCGTTCTGCAGGCCGACGAACGCTTCGAGCTGGCCAAAGCGAGCATCCGCGCCCACGTTTGCCAGAAAGCTCGGGCTGTTGACCATGCGCTTGTGCCCGCGCGACGCGAGATACTGGCGAAACCGATCGAACTTCGGGTCGCTGGACCACTCGAACTCCGTGCGGATGTCGGCTACGTTCAAGAAGGCGCTGAAGTGCGTGCTCGGAACCGCCAGAATCTCCAGCTCACCGCCCCAGCTCTTGAGCTGCCCGAGATTCTCCATGTCGCCGGGCGCGCCCGAGCCCTCCGGGTCATAGACGCCGATGGCGTCCTCGATACGGTTGTAGAAGACGTTGCCGCGAACGACCACCCAGGCGGCTCTGACCTCCGCGCCAAGCTCGGCCGTGCGGATCTTCTCGGGGGCGAGGTCCGCGTTGCTGCGCACGCCGCGGTTGCCTACCGAGGTGTCGTCGAAGAGCTCGCGGAAGGTCGGGGCGCGAAACGCGTGCGCGTAGAGCGCTTTGAGGCCGAGCCACGTCCAGGGCCGCACCACCAGACCGACGCGCGGATTGAATGAGGAACCAAAGTCGCTGTAGTCGTCGAGCCGAAACCCCAGCGTCAGGTTCGCCTTCGCCCAGCGGTAGTCACCCTGCGCGTACGCGGCCAGGATCCGCCGGTCCTTGCCGCGCTGATCGTAACTGACTCCGTCGTGGTTGCCGAAGGTCCCTTTGGGCACCATGCCGATCACCTGATAATCGCGCACGAGCTTGTAGCTCTCCATCTTCTGCCGCTCGCCGACCAGGCCTGCCAGGATGCCCATGTCCTCTGTCGGCGCGTAGTCCGCCGAGAGCTCGGCGCCCAGAGTGCTTGCCGAATAATCCTCGCGCGTGCGCGCGCCGTCGGCAAAGACATTGCCATCGGCGGTGAAGCCCGCGGGATGGTCGTGGTGCAGGTCCTCGCGGTCCAGGAGCGCCAGGCTCACCTTGGGGAGGAGCTTGAGCTTTTTCCCTGCCTTGACCTCGTAGGAGGCGTCGACCAGGCCCCTGGTCGCCTCCAGCCGGTTCTCGTTGGTGAGCTCGAAAAGCGGTCCGGTCCAGGCGCCGCGGGTGCGGTGCAGGGCGACCGTCGAAAGCCGCAGCCCCTGGCGCTGAAAACCCGCGGACAGGAGACCGTCCCGGCGAAAGTAGTCCGTTTTCTCGGCGGCTCCCGCCTGTTGCGCCTTGGCCACCTTGTCTCCGCCCCGGTCGGTGGCGGCGTATCCGAGCGACAGTGACGCGATGGGCGCCTCCCTGGTGCCAAACGCGTAGTTAGCGCCGGCGGCCGCCTGGCCGCGGGTGCCGGCGGTGATCGCGGCGTCGCGCCGTTCCCTCGCCGTGAACACGTTGACCACGCCCACGACGGCATTGGTTCCGTATAGCGCCGAGCCCGGCCCGCGGATGATCTCCACCCGCTCGATGAAGCTGACGGGAAGGTCGAAGTCGGCGCTGCCGTCGTAGGGGTCGTTGACGGCATGGCCATCGACCAACAGCAGGATATTGCCGTCCTTGCGTTCGCCGCGGATGGCGACGCGGTAGCGGCCGTCGGGCCCGATGCTCGTCTCGATGCCCGGAGCGAAGCGCAGCACGTCGATGAGCGATTCTACCGCCATCTTGTCGATGTCCTCGCGGCGAAACGTCGTGATGATCGACGGCGCCTCGTTGATTTTCTGCAGCTTGCGCGCGGCGGTCACCACCTCGAGATTGATGAGCTGCTCGATATCGAGCACCACCGTTTCGGTCTCCGCGATCGCACCGCCGGCCCCGGCCAAGGTCATCAGGGCCGCCACCAGCCCCACTGCCGCGACTCCATGAGGCAGACGTCGCCGCGCCTGCCGCCCCATCCCATCTCGCTTGCTCACGCTCCGTCTCCCTCCTCCACCACGCGTTGTCGGCGCGCCCCGCCGCGGGCGGCGCCTCAAGACACCGTGTCACCGTTCGGCGGCGATTTCAAGCGCGCGCTGCCCTCATGAGCGGACGCGGGCCGAATCGCGCAGCCTGGAAGCGGCCGGCTGCACCGCACCGCGCGGGGCGGTGCTCCTACGAATTCCGGAATCGGCCGCACCGCGCGGGGCGGTGCTCCTACGAATTCCGGAATCGGCCGCACCGCGCGGGACGGAGCTCCTACGAATTCCGGAATCGGCCGTACCGCGCGGGACGGAGCCCGTGCGCCCGCAAGGGCGCTCCATCGGCGCGGTGTACGTCCGCGCCGAGGAGTACGAGTACTCCGTTGTTGCGTTGCATGCCCCCAGCCTGACCTCGTTGCACGCGCGATGTCAGCAGGAAAAGCCTTGCCAGAGACCGGGGATAAACCACGCGCCCCCATGGGGAGAGAGAACGACCACGTTTGTGCGAATTTGCGCCGCCAGTGTCCCAGCACCGATCGACTGACGCTCACTCTGCAACGGACGCGGCCGATTTCTGACATTGGGCACGCCACGTAACATCCGTAACCAAGAGCACTTGCGCCACCGCGAGGCGACGCGGGGAGCAGCAGGAGCCCCTCGCCGCGGTCGCGCGGATCTACCGGTGAGGCCGTTGCCACAGCCTGCGCGACCGGCAGGGGCTCCGACGCCAGGGCGCCAGGAGACCGCCCTCCCGGTCGCGCGTGGACCCGGCGCCGTCGGCGGTATTTCGGCTCGGACGCCAGGCAAGCGACGGCGGCGAGTGGACGGTGGATTCGTATCTGTTCACCCCTCCTCCCGCCTGCGGGGCCCACTCGTTCCGCAAAGATGAAGGCTCTTTATGGGTTTCGGGGAGCTGCGCGACTGCCTGGATGCGGTGGTGAGCGGGTGGCAGCGGGGGGGCTGGTAAGTGGCGGCCGGACCGGCCATACTTGCCGCAGATAAAACATCTGAGGCGATTCTGGCCGCCAATTCGCCTCAACTCGCCCCGGTTCCGGCCACTTTTCGCGCAGATGGCCGTATCAAGGGAGATTATGGCCGGTTTTTCAGGAATTTCCCGGCCAAATTCGCGTTAGATGTTTTGTCTCGTCGGAAAGTGGCCGGTCCATCGTCCGATTCTCGCGACCCTTGATGAGCACGTATTTCAAGAAGGCTCAATTACAAGCTGGGCGTTCCGAGCTGCCTTGCATGATAGGGGTAGGAAGGGCCGGTTACTCCCGGCCCCTCCCCCCTCCGAACCCAGCGTGCGGATTTCCCGCACTGGGCTCTCCGGTTGGTGGTATTACCTGCGAGAGGATTGACAGGCCTTGGCATTGGCTGCGGTTAGTGAGAACAGCCCCTGTTTGGCAAAGAAGACATCAGGCCAGCGGT
>JACPHN010000145.1 GCA_016188575.1 Candidatus Schekmanbacteria bacterium | reverse complement strand
CGATGAGCGCAGGGTCGAGCCGAGCTCGACACTGGGAGGGGCGATCAAATACATGCAGAACCACTGGGAAGCGCTGACCCGGTTTTTGGAGGTGCCGGGAGCGCCTTTGGACAACAACTTGGTGGAGCGTGCCTTGAAGAAGGCGATCTTGCACCGGCGGAATTCGCTGTTTTGCCAGACGGCCAACGGTGCGCACGTGGACGACGTGCTGATCAGTCTCATCCATACCGCCGCGCTGGATCAACCCCTTCGACTACCTGGTAGCGGCACAGCGCCACGCCGGCGCTGTCGCCGCGTGCCCCGAGCGCTGGATGCCCTGGCGTTATGCCGAGACGCTGGTCGAGATGGCCGCTGCTGCTACGACCGCGTGAGCTCTTTCGCGTTGACGGCTCCCGCCAGCGGCAGCGACACGCCATGGGGCGGAGCTCCAGCGCGGGACGCGAACCCTGAATCGCCCGCCGGCCCCAAGTCACTGCGCAGCAGATGCCTTGCCCGTCAACCCCGGCCCCCGGCGTGACGGCCATTGCGCCATCTCGCAGACGAGGCGGGCGATCCGGGCGAAAATAGCGGTCTTGTGTCGTCGTGGTCGTCTGCTCTACCACGCCGCTGTTCCGTGCGCACCCTTGCCGAAAGCTCACCGAGGCGCGGCTGGATGTCCCGGCCCCCACCCGCGACGATGTCCGCGGGCACGGATGGGTGCGGATCCAGCCGGCCGAAGAGGTGTATCTGGGGGCCGGTGCCGAGCTCTTGGCGTTTTTTCCGGAAGTGGCGCTGCCGGCGCACGGCGCCTTCCTGGTCACCGCCAACGCCACCACGGTGGACGATCGGCCGATCGTAGCCCGCGAATGTCTGGGGGATTGCGACTGCTACGACGAGAACGGCTGCGAGGTCGAACCCGTGTCCTTGGGGGGACGCCGCGAAGCGCCCGGCTCCAGAGAAGCGTGGAGCATCCACGTCGGTTTTTCCTACGAAGCGGGTCCCGGTAGGCCGCTGGAGCCGGCGCCGCCCTCCGCGACCGCCGGCGCTCTGGTGGACGCGGTGCGCATCGAGGCTTTGGAACTGTCGCAGGGGGAGCCCCTCTCCTTCGCCAACGACTACGTCACGCTATTTCCCATCGTTGGTGCGCCGCGATGAGACCTCGTCGGGATTCGCACCAAAATGGCGGCGTTACGCGGAGAGCCCGAACGGAACGTCCGCTGGCGAGGGACCACGCTCCAGCCCATTCTCCGCGGCAGCTTGGCGAAGCTCACCATCCGGCGGCCCGAGGTCCCGATCCCTCCGCGCTGCTCGCCAAGGGGCCGCGGGCGCTGGCGCCACCGGGAAACTGGGACTGGGACGAGGGGGCTGGAGGATAAGCTGGCCACCTGGCGCGGCGGGTCCGAGAGCGAAACGCCGGCAAGATCGCCGAGATCCACCTGATCGCGGGCGACCGCGGCGGAGGGCATGGAAAAGCCGCGGCGCTTCGGGCTCGAAGCTGAGGAATGTAACGCCGCGGTTACAGTACCGTGACGCGGAGGGCTCGACCGCTGGCTCGTCACGAGCGCTTCGCGGGAGAGAAAAGGGGACCGCGATGCGTATTTCGCTCTTCCGGCCGGCAGCCACCAACTCGGCACGAACCTTGCGAACTTACGCGAAAGCATTTGCTCGGTGAGAGCTGTTACGTGGAGGTCATGCCATGCCAACACCCCGGATCAGAGAGCTCCCAGCCGCCGTCGTCCTGTGGATCGCGCTATCGGTGAGCACCGGGGGCGCCGCCGAGAACCCCGTAACCGGGGTTCCGAGTGCCACGCCGGCCGCGCCCCTGCTGCTCGCGCCCGCCGCGACGGACACGGTGGCCCCGGCCTGGCCGGACGGCAGCCGGCTCACCGCCGCCTACGTCGCTCTCGAAGAGGTGACGCTCGAGTGGACGGCGGCCACCGACGAGAACGGGGTCACCGCCTATCGGGTCTACCAAAACGGAGGGCTGCGCGACCACACGGGACCGGACGATCGCCGCTACGTCGCGACCCGGCTCACCAGTCTCACGGATTTCCGGTTTTCGGTCGAAGCGGGAGACACGGCGGGCAACTGGTCCACCGCGGGGCCCGCGCTGGTGGTGCGCATCCAGCCGATCGATACCGAGCCGCCAAGCCTGTACACCAGCCACCTGGAGGTGGTGGAGGTGACCGGCACCACGGCGCGGCTGCGGTGGGGGCCCGGCACCGACGACGTGGGGGTGACGAAGTATGTGGTCTGGGGCACGACCCGGAATCTGGCCGAAACTGATGGATCCACCCTCGAGGCCACGGTTACCGGGTTGCGGCCCGGGCGGCGCTACGAAGCGCGGCTCGTCGCCTTCGACCGCGCCGGCAACGTCTCCAGCGAAAGACCCCGCGCCGCCTTCATGGCCATCGACCCCGGGGTGCCGGCGCCGCCGGCCAAGGTCGTCGTCGGGCCCTCGGACTTCTACAAGGGCATCGAAGACGAGCTCCATCCGGGCTGGAAAGCGAGCACCAGTCCGGGAATAGTCACCTATCGGTTGTACCGCCGCCACCCGGGGGAATCCGAGCCGACACTGCTCGGAGAGTATCCGCCCGGTTCCGTCACCGACAAGGGTCTCGATCCCGCCCAGACCTATTACTATTCCGTCTCCGCCGTCGACGACCGCGGGGTGGAGGGACCGCGCAGCACCGAGGCCGCTGGAATCCCTCGGCAGGACTACCTGAAGCTGCCGAGCCACAAGCTCCCACCAGAAGTCGCTCTCTCCTTCGCGCGCATCTTGCAAGGAGAAGACCCGCGGGAGGAGCTTGCACGCAACGAGTACGGGATCAAGACCGCGCCGGACGGCCTGCCCTTGGTTCTCTATTTCAGGGAACCAGCTCGAGGCCATCGGCCTGTACTTTACCGACCGCTACAGTGGCTTTGCGACGGTCGTCTACGACTACGACCGTTTGGTGGAGCAGGTCGAGGCGGTCGAGGCGATGCCGTTCGTCCGCGGGCACCTGCTGCTGCCGACCGGTTATTCTCCGGGCTCGACCTCCAGGGCCGACCCGGCGGGCGCGACTTCCATGGCGGAAGTACGCGAGATCACCGGGATCGCGCCGCTGCGCAAGGCCGCCGTAGAGCGGGATCTCCGCCACGCTCGCGCTGGTCCCCGGCCTCCTCGACTTGCGCAAGGTGTACGGGAGGGAGGCAGCCGAGTCGATGTTCCCGCGCCTCGGCAAGCGAAGACGGAGTAGCGGGGAACAAGACGAGCCGGCGGCACCGTCCGCGCCATAGTCCGCGCGCCGCCGTAACCCCGCGGGAACGGTCCGGCGTGCATCTCCGCCACGGCGGAACGGCGCGCGCGGGCCTCGCCGCACCGTTCCGGCGCGCCGGAGCGTGAGGGTTGCCCATCTGTGCCTGAGTCCGAAAGCGCGGAGCCGTGGCGGCGACCTCCGCCGCGCTCCTCCGCTTCGGCGCAACTGTCCCGCGGGCCTCGAGTAGACCGCTCCGCGTTTCCGGAGTCCGCCGCTCGCTCGTTTCGCGCGCGCTCCGCCGTTCCGGAGCGCTTCCGCAGGCTCCGGAGGACCATTGCGGCAACCGCATGCCGCCGCGCTCGACGAAAAGACCTCGACCCAACCTTGCCAAATCCTTGCGCCCAGCTCTCCGCCGCGCCCGCGCTCAGGGGTTCTCCGCCGCCGGCTGAGTCTTTTCCGCGGCAAGCTCCGCCATCTTCTGCAGGAACTGGTCTGGACTCACGTAGACATTCGCCACCAGTATCGAATAGTGCAGGTGCACCCCTCCCGCCAGACCGGTGTCACCCATGCTCGCAATGCGCTGCCCGGCCTTAACGGTGTCGCCCTTGGCCACCTCGAGGCTGGCGAGGTGGGCGTACAGTGAGTAGATACGCCAACCATGGTCAATGATGATGCAGTTGCCGTAAATGCCCAGCACGTCTGCATACGCAACCGTGCCGTCGCCACTGGCAACGATTTCGGCTCCCGCGAGATGGGCGATATCCATGGCGAGGTGGCGATGCCAGCTCGTCTTGTTGTACAGCCGCCGTTCGCCGTACAGGGAAGTCCACTCGCCTATCGATGGGCGCTGATAGCGCGCCGAGAAGCTCTCGGGAGTGGAGCGCACCGAGCAGATTTGCGTGATCTGCGCGTAGTTCTGCTCGCGCAGCGTCTCTTGCTCCGCGAACGTGCTGACCCCGCATTTCGCCAGCAGCGCATCCGTGAGCGTGACGGTGCCATCCCGCAGTGCCACGGGCTTGATCTGAATGCGCTGGGTCAGCACCCCGACATTGCCCGCTCGATCATACAGCTCGTACTGGTCGGTCTTCATGCCCGTCGCTTCGTCGATGGGGACGGGGCGCAGGAGGAGATAGCCACCATCCGGCTCGCGGATGATCGAGTAGGGCGCGTCCGCCGCAGTCTCGACCTCCTCGCTGCTGACAAAGCGCAGGTGCGCGAGCTGACCTTGCTTTGTCCAGACGATGGGGTCGGTTTTCAACGTCACCGTCGGCCGCGACTGATCGATCTCGACGGGCACGCGCAGCTCGGCGCGGTTGGACAGCAACGCCGCGTCGACGGCCACGATGGTGACCGCATGCGGGCCGGCGTCGAGACCCTTGGTCAGGTGCACGACTTCCGGGCTGGCAATCGGGATCTCCTGTGGGTCATTGTCAACCCGATAGGTGAGTGCCACCGCGTTCCGATCCTCGACGGCGAACGGCAAGCGGATTTCCGGTCCGAATAGCGTTCGCTCGGTTCCGAGGCGGATTTCCGGATCACTCAGGTCCGCAAGCCACCCCCAGGTTGCCCTCGCACGCTCCGAAACGAACACGGACACGATCGCAGCCACGGCAAGTATGGCCATGAAGACCGCGAGGAGCCGGAGACGCCACGGTCCGGATGATCTACGGCTGATGCTTTGCCGACTGAGCTGGGAGCTACCGAATCCTGCCATGATGCCTGCTCACGAGCGCAGATCGGTGTGGAGGAATCTGCGCTTGGTAGTGGGGTGGAGCTTGAATCCCGAGACCTCGGCGCGCAATACCGCAACCTGCACCGCGTGTGCCAGCGGCACCCACGGGGCCTCGTCGTGGATGATTTTTTGCGCCTGGCGGTAGAGCTCCGCGCGCTCTCGCGGATCGGTCTTCCGTTTTGCCGCCACGAGGAGCTCGTGCGCGGTGGCGTTTTTGAAAAAGGCGATATTGGTGGCGGGGGGCACAGCAGCGTCCTGATCCAGAAGCACATACAGGAAGTTGTCCGGATCGCCGTTGTCGCCACTCCAGCCGAGCAACGCCATGTCGTGCTCACCGTGGTCCGTCTTGTCCAGGTACGTTCCCCACTCGTACGTCACGATCTCCGCCCTGATGCCGACTTTCGCAAGGTCCGCCTGCACCGCCTGAGCGACCCGCATCCCGTTCGGCATGTACGGTCTCGGGACCGGCATTGCCCACAGCGTGGTCGCGAATCCGTCTGCTTTCCCCGCTTCCGCGAGCAACTTACGCGCCGTTTCCAGATCGTAGTCGTAGCCGCGGATGTCGGCGGCGTAGCCGATCATGCCCGGTGGTAGGGGGCCATTCGCCACCATTCCCATGCCAGCGTACAGGTGATCGACGATGGCCTGCTTGTTTACCGCGAAGTTCACGGCTCGGCGCACGCGCACATCATCGAAGGGCGACTTCTGTGTGTTCATGGCCAGATATCCGACGTTCATTCCAGGTTGTTCGAGCACCTGAAGGCTGGCATCGGCCCGGATCTTGGGCAGGTCGTCCGGATTGGGGAAATCCATGCCCGAGAGTGTTCCCGTGCGCAGCTCGAGGTAGCGAGCCGCGCTGTCGGGGATCGCCCTGAAGACAATCCGGTCGAGCTTTGGCCGGCCACCCCAGTAGGATGGATTGGCGTCGAGCACAATGCGGTCGTCCTTGACCCACTCGACGAACTGGAACGGACCGGTTCCGACCGGGTGCCGGGAAAACTCCGCGCCCCACTTCTCCACGGCCGCCGGGCTGACGATGGATGCGAAGCTCATCGCGAGGTCCGCGAGGAACGGCGCCTCGGCCACGGTGAGGGTGAAGCGCACCGTGAGCTCATCGAGCGCGTCGATCGACGCGATGATCCGGCTCATGTTCATGTTGCCCCAGTACTTGTACGGTCCGCCCACGTGGTGGAAAGGATGCGCCGCGTCCCCTTGCCGGCGAAACGAGAAGACGACGGCGTTCGCGTTCAGGGGAGCACCATCGTGAAACTGCACGGCCTTGCGCAAGTGAAAAGTGTAGGTCAGGCCGTCAGCAGAGATTTCCCAGGATTCGGCCAATCCCGGCTCGATTTCCGTCGTTTCTTCGGCATACTGAACGAGGGTATCGTAGATGTTGTCGCAGACCTTGAAGGACTCGCCATCGTCCTCGCGCGCCGGATCCAGGCCGACGGCGTCACCTCCGCCTCCGTAGACAAAGACCTTGCGCTGAGCAGCGGACGTGGCTCGCGTTGTGGAGCTCTCTCCGTGCGGTTGGGAACCACATGAGATCATGCTGGCACACGACGCGAGGGTGATTCCGGCAAGCAGCCGGCGCAGTGAGATCGTAATCACTTGTTGTTCTCCAGCCAGGCGTCTCGAAAGATCGGCGCCCCGCCGCCGGGGCGGCGCCAGACCCGCTGTAGCTGCCGATCGTAAGCCCACGCCACTTCGGGAAACGCAATGGGTACAATGGCCGCGGTCGCCATCGCCGCCCCTTCCGTCGCTGCCAGGAGCTGCCTGGCAGCAGCCGGCGGCTCCGCATCCGCGGCAAGCTTTTCGAGGTTGGCGTCAAGCTCGGCGTCGGCAAGGCCAGTCTTGTTGTGCTTGGATTGCGAGTGAAAGAGCTCGAAGAGGTTCACCGCAAGTCCCGTGTCGCCGCGGAAATCGTCCCAGTCCTCCAGCGCCACCGCAAAGGCGGGCGCCGGCACACCGGTGCCCGGCGTGGCCGCCGCCGTGGCCTTGGCCGGCGAGCGGGAATAGTACAGCCGCTTGAGAAGCGCTTTCTTGTTCAAGGCCGTAACCACCACCTGTAGCCCCGCTCGGCGCCACATCTCGGCAATCTCCCGGGCCACCTCCGGGAATGGCGAAAGCTCGTTCGTCAAGAGCTCAACGGCGAGCGGAGCCGCGCCGCTCTCCATCGCGTGCCGCGCCAGGGAGCTCGTGGCAGCTCCTGGAGCGAAGGGAAACGCCGCCTCCGTGAGCGTCGAGCCCCGTGGCGTTACCGCGACCGCTGCCGCGGCGTGCCCCGCGAACAGCTCCCGAGCAATCTTGGGACGGTCCAGGAGCTGCGCCATGGCAACGCGCGTCTCCCGGTCCGCAAACGGCGGCGCCGCAACGTTGAAGTACAGGAGCACTACCGAAGTCCCGGCGCCCCACTCGACCGCCACCCCCGGCACTCCAGCGAGCAGGCGGTGCTGGCCATGCTCCAGGTGCTCCAGGAGGCGCACCTCTCCGGCCGCCAGCGCCTGGACCCGCTGCTCGGCCGACTCCAGGACGGCAAACGACAAGCGGTCCAGATAGGGCAGATGCCCGCGGTGGTCGCTCGCGACCGTCTCCTCGCCCGCCGCACCAGAGGCCGTTGCGAGCCGCCAGTACGAGGCGTTCCGGCGCAGCACGATCGCCTTTCCCTTCTCCCAGGACAGGAGCGCAAACGGCCCCGTGCCGACTGCGGTAGTCTTGCCGTAGCCCTTTCCAAAGCGCTTCACTTCTTCGACCTGTGGAACCGCGGCCTCGGTTCGGGCAAGCAGACCGGCCACTTCCTCGGGAGTGGACACACGCGCCAGGTCAATGACGAGCGTTTGGGGCGCAGTGGCGCGCGCGGCCATAAATAGACGGAACAACCCCCGGGAAGGGACGTCCGGGGCGGTGATCAGCCGCGACAGCGCTGCGGCCGCGTCGCGAGCCGCAAACTGGGTGCCGTCATGAAAGCGCACCCCCCCTCGAACCGAGACCTCGGCGACGTGGTGCGGAGCGACCCCGTTCGGGCCGCGCTCCACCGCGATCCGGGGCAGGCCGGTGGCCAGACAGGCGACGATGGCACCTCGGGCATCGTATTCGAAAAGCCCCTCGTGGATCTGCGCGGATACCATCCGGCTGGCCGCGTCGTAGGCCCACAACGGGTCCAGACTGTAGGCGGATCGCGGCACCGCTACCGCAAGGTGTCCGCCCCACCTCGGAGTCGCCGAGGCCGGGGCGTTCGGCGCGAGGTCACCTTCCTGGGCGCGCCCCGCCCCCAAGGCGAGCACCCCATGCGCCAGTGCCACCGCCAGCACCAGCCGCGCCGCGAGGCCCCGTGGCGGTATCGTTGTCTTCACCTTGTCACTGCCGTCTGTGGCCTGGCCGCGGCGATCAACTCTCGGCCTTCGCTTTGCTATCCAGCTTCGCCAGCATTACGCGTGCCCGCCCTGCGGAAGCCGTTCGGGGATGGGCGGTGACCAGCTCGCGGAACGTCGCCACCGCCTCCTCTTGCCGCTTCAGGCAGAGATACGACCGTCCCAGCTCGTACATCGCCTGCGGCTCGACGCTGATGCCGGGGTAGTCATCGAGCACCCCGTGCAGGCGTTTTTCGGCCGCCTCGCACTCGCGGTCCGACAAGTAGAACCGGGCGACCGCCAACTCGTGCTCTGCCAGCCTCGTGTCCAGCTCGGTCAGCTTCTCCTTCGCTTCCTTTTCGTAACCGCTGTCCGGATAGCGATCCAGGAGCTGCTGAAAGACGTCGCGCGCTTCTCGCGTCTGGGTCTGGTCGCGCTCCGGGCCATAGGTGGTCTTGAAGCGGCTCAAGGCCAGGAAGTACTGCGCCTCCGCCGCCTGCGCGTGAGCCGGATAATAGCGGAGGAAATTGCTGTACTCGGTCGCGGCGTCGGAGTAGCGCTTCTGGCGGTAGTACGACTCGCCGATGGTGATCTGCGCCGTCGGCGCCAGCGGGCTGCCGGGGAATGTCTTGTGAAGCTGCTCGAGCACCTCGCGGCTCTGCTCGTAGCTCTTTCGCTCGAGCAGCGTCTGTCCGAGGCCCAAGAGCTCCTCGTCGGTGAGGCGCAAGGCGGCGTTGACGCCGCAGCCGGCGAGGGCGACACCAGCGAGCAGTGGCAAGAGAATCGTGAGCTGAGTGAGCCGGCGCGCCGGCGGGATTGGGCGTCGCGGTATCGCGGGTAGGATCATGGTGTTCACCTGGTTAACGAACATCGCTTTCGCGGGCGTGCTCGATGGAGTTTCGCGTATTCGCCTTGGCGCGGTACATGGCCTGGTCGGCAGCGCCGAGGAGCTCCTCGCGTGTTCGACACGGTTCGGGAAAGGTCGCAATGCCGGCACTGAGACTCAAGTGAATGTCGAGTCGCATGTCCCCGAGAAACCGATGATCGAGCAGGCGGGCGCGCAGGCGGGTGGCGACGATGTCCGCGCCCTCGGCGTTGGCTTGGGGAAGCAAGATGACGAACTCGTCACCGCCAAACCTGCCGACAATGTCGACGCGCCGCACCGACGATTGGAGGAAGCGCCCGACCTCGCGCAGCACCCGGCTGCCCAGGGCGTGTCCATACTGGTCATTGACGCCCTTGAAGCCGTCCAGGTCGATAAAGATGAGAGCCAGCGGCAGTTGAAAACTGGTAGCGCGGGTGAGCTCGCGGGCCAGGACCTCTTCGAAAAACTGGAAGTTGTAGACTTCGGTAAGGTCGTCGAAGACCGACAAGCGGCGGATTTCCTCGTGAAGACGCGCGTTTTCGATAACTGAGGCCGTGTGGCGGGCAACCGCCTCCAGGGCGTCTACCAGCGCCGCGGACGGGTGCGCTCTGGGGTCGAATATACAAATGAGACCGAAGGTTCTCCCGAACGCATGGATCGGCACCGCCAACAGCTCGTGGGGGCTGCCACCGGCGAGCTCCCCGAGCTCGCGGAGCTCGCGGTCGAGACCACCGTCGGCGGCGGCAGTCACGGAGGTGACGATGAGCGGCGTTCGCGATTGCAGCACGCGATACAACATGCGGCCGCGGATCCTGAGTCGAGCTCCCAGCAGACGGTTCGCTACGGACGGCGCCGCCGACACGATCGCCAGCTCGTTGCGGTCCGCGTCGTAACCGCCAACGAACCAGGCGGTCGCTCTGACGAGCGGTTCCAAGTTCTCGCCGAGGGAGCGTAGCAAGTCGTCGGCGGTCGTTTCCCGCCCCGTGGAGCGGCACGGTCGCCGCAGCAACTCGATCTCCTCGTCGATCAGGTTGTACCTCTGGCGGAGATCGCGCACCTCCTCCACGAGCCGCGCTACGTCCGTCGCTTCCTCCAGCGCCTGCCGGAGCGCTTCGGGATCGGGTGGCAGCGGTAGCACAAAATCGCAGTGCCCAGGGTGCACGCCCGGCGCAGCGACGGTGATCAATGGAGTCCCGCCAAGCAGCGCCGCATCTCCTTCAGCTTCTGCATCCCACTGCAGCCACAATACGGGGCCGCCGCCCGTAAACTGTTCCGGCGGTTGCGCGGTGACCTCGTACCCCCATGCCGCCATGCGGTCGACCCACGACTGGGGCAGCTCGTGCTCACCGACGAGCCGAACGCTCGCTCGGCTTTCCTCCGGCACCGTTCTTCCCCTAAAATCGCAAGACGAGATCCAGACCCCACTGGAAAACGTTGCCGCCGGACGTGTAGCTCCCGACCGGGTCGTCGGCACTGGATTTGGTGTGAGTCCGGTCCGTCAGCAGCTCGTACTCGGCAAACGCCCCGATAGTCGCAATTCCCTGGAGGAACGATCCGTCCCCTCCGAGATCGACTGAGCCGCCGAGCGCGACCACGTGCTTGTCATTGTCAACGAGGTTCAGCTCGCCACTCTGCTCGGGCGCCGGTGACTTCTCGAAGCGATAGCCGGCCCGCACCCGCGTGGCCTCGAACAGCGACCATTCGAGCCCCAGTCGCGGGACGATGGTATCGTCGAACTGCGGGCGGGGGTAATCCTTGAAGATCGGCACGCCGACCGGTGAGGGCGGGCCCTCGGTCTCCAGGACCGTGACGTTACCACGAGGATCTTCCCACTTGGACCACTGCGTCCAGGTCAGGTCTACCGCGGCGAGCAGGTTCTCCGACAGCCGATACGACGTGGAGCCGACGATCTGGCGCGGCGTGTGGTAGATCTTGCCGCGCACTTTGAGCGGCATGTCAATGGGAAAGCCCGCGAACTCGATCCGCGCGTAGATCAGGATGTCGAAATCCATGAAGATTTCCTCGCGAAACGTCAGCCCGAAGCCGAGGTTTTCCGTTGGGGTGAGCATGATCCCCGCCACCGGCGACATTTTGGGCGTGATCTCCATGTAGACATCGAAGTCGGAATACTGAGGTTCGCCACCCTTGGTCGGAGGAAGACGAATCAGCATGCCGGTTTCGAAAGGCGCATCGGCGAGAAACTTGAAACCGACTCCCACGCTCAGCATGTCGGCGAGCTTGAGGCTCCCGGCTCCCATGAGCTCGAGGCGCTGCGTGCGATTGTCGTACATCACGAAGTTCCGCTTGTCCGGCGACAGGATCTTCAGCTTGACGACGCTGCCCGGGATCATCGCGGAGATGCCAAAGGCCATGCGCTCACCGAGCTTCATGGAGGCGCCCAGGAAAGGGCCGGCGAGGGCGCTGACCGGTTCGCGCTGACCGTTGATCTCGAGGTCGTGGCTGACCGAGAAGTAGCCAGCGCCGAGCGAGCTGTTCTCGGACCGCGTCAGTCCGGCCGGGTTGTAATAGACCGCGGTCCAGTCGTCGACGACCGAAGCCATGGCGCCGCTGAGGCCGACGGCGCGCGTGCCGACTCCAAACGTATCCCAGGGGCTCGCCAGCGCTGGCCGCGGCGCACCGTACCACAACAAGAGGACCACGGCGGCCGCGCCGGCCCTCATGGCCAGTGATCCAGTTCCCGGTTCTTCGTGTCCGCGTCGCGGCCGGCACGGCCGCATCACAGCAGATTCCACCATTGCTACCTCTTCGTCTTGCGGATTCGCGTTAGCGGGTACAAGAAACCGGCCATCAAGATCAACGCACCGTAGACGCCAGCAACTGGCACCCCCGGCAGCGCCGCGGCGGTGATTGTCAGACCCGATTCCTGTTTGGCATACAGCGACGTCCCCGTGTCGCTGGCCGAAGGCGGCAGAAAATACAGGGCCATGGTCAAGCTCGTCGGCGTGCTCGGCGGGTTCGCGATCAGCGCGTCGACGTCGATGTGGATGCCGGTATCGCCGATGTAGACGCCATCGCCGGTGTCCTCGACGCCCTCGATGCACGGCGCGACCGTACCCGTGCTGTCGTCGCGGTAACACCACGACAGGCCCTCGAACACGGAGTAGTTCCCCATGATGAACATGCGGCCCGCCGTCCCGATGACCTGCGCCCACCCGCTCATGGTCGCGGGCACGTCGTCCGGGTTGCCGTCGATCACCACGTTGCTGGCGTTCTCGTTGGCAAACACGCTGCCGATGGCGTTTTCGTTGAAGTCGATGGTCGCCGCAACGCGGATTTCCTTGAACCCGTCCGGCAGCGAGTTTGCCAGCTCGGCTGGATCGATCGGCAGCGGGAAGGATACGGACCAGGGGTGAAAGTAGGCGGTCCCGGTCACGGTCGTGTTCAGGAGCTCGACCCCGAGAAGCTCGAGGCGGATCTGCCGCGTCGTCGTTTCGATCACCCGTACCGTCCCGTCGATGACGCCGTCCAGCGTGATATTGATCTCGGGCAGGTTTTCGTTGAACGTCGTCCGTAACCAGCCGAAGCCGATGTAAACCTTGGCTTCTCCCTTTACCTTCAGCTTGTCAAGAAGCTGCTCGCTATGCGCGGCGCCGTCTTTGATTACGAGATAATCGTAGAGACTATCGGCGTGCTGTGCTTGCGCATTGAACCCGATGTCATACCCCGCGGCCCGCACCTGAGGTGCGGACGTGCTGAAGTTGGTCGGCCCAGTGTGCGTGATCAGATCGCCGGCGGTGTAGCTGGCGTTGCGACTGCGAATGAGGTAGACCCAACCTTTTTGATCGGGATCGCCGGCATCGGCTACCTCGATTTCGATACTGGACGAGTACGTCGTTCCGGGTTCGTCTGGATACGTTCCCGCGGGAGCCTTGTCGCCGACATCGCGCGTCAGAAACGCGAGCTCGTCGTTGGGATCCAGACCCGCGACGTTGTCCGTTCCCCCCGGGTAGGTGCGGTTGACCCATTCTCCGAGCGTCGTCTTCTCGTCGAGCTGAAACGGAATTTGCGTCATCTGTCCGCCGCGGTAGGAATAGAGAAACAGCTCGCCCTGGTAGCTGCCGTCGCTTCCGTAGCCGATGGGCTTACCGGTGAACGCGTCGAGCTTGTCGCCCGTGACCACCGCGACGTCCCATTGCCGCCCCAACGTTGCCGCTCGTTCGCTGCCGGCCTCGGCCGCCTCGCGCTCGCCCAAGACGAGCGGAGTGAAGATCATGACGAGACAAAGCGGCCGAAGAGCGGGGTGGCTGTGGGGATACATAAGAATGCTCCAGAACCATAATGCGATGCGGGCGCGAAGATCATTCCCGGCGCGGAGGTGTCAGCCCTCCCGCGTGATCAATGTCGCTAAAGCGTAGACGGTTGGGGTACATCGGTCAAGAGCTGAAGCGCTCCGCGGATCGCTCGTGACGAGCTTCGAGGACGCGTTGCGATCCCCCCGCCTCACCTTTCCCCGCAAGCACTTTCAGGGGTAGGTATTTGAAAGAGGTGAGGTGGGGGGTCCAGGCGATGCACATCGGCACCGGCCTCGGGCGGTTTCCGGGGTCCGGCGGTGGGCCTCGGCCGAATGTCCGGCTTCGTCCTCTACACTTCTTCCCGCCGCAGGCTTCGGCGCGATAGGGGTAGGAAGGGCCGGTTGCTCCCGGCCCCTCCCCACTCCGAACCCAGCGTGCGGATTTCCCGCACGGGGCTCTCTGTTTGGTGGTATTACCTGCGAGAGGATTGACAGGCCTTGGTGTATGCTGCGGTCACCAGCACCTCGGTCGAGGAGTTGCTCGATCCTCGCGGCGGAGAAGAGCCAATTCTCGGGGAGCTGATCAGCGGTTCCGGCAGCGGAAGCACGCGATCCTCAGGCGTGGTGTTCGTACAAGATCGTATCTACAGCAGCAGCGAGGCGCTTACCCAGCCGAGTTTCAGCGAGCCCGCCAGCCGCCACAGCTCGGTCCAGTATTTGAGGACGATTCCCGACTTCACCACCCCCTTGAAGCGACCTTTAAGGCGGGGATACTGCCGCATGTCGGTCTCGGGGAAACAGTAGAGCACCGCCTTGTCGAGATCCCGGCGCCGCGGCGAGAAAACCCGGCCGAGCAGGTCGAAGGTGCCCGACACCCGTTGCTTATGGCCAGCGATGTCCGTCGTGTGCTCGAGCAGCGGCAGTTCTGTCTCGTTGCCGAGGATCTCGTCGAGCACGTAGGTGGCGTCGCGGTCGGTCGCCGGCGTGATCTTCGAGCCGTACTGCGACAGCTCGCTCGAGGTCCAACTGTAGCTCGTCAGGCCCCGGCCATACCCGAAGTAGCGCGGCAGAGCGCGTGCGTTACGTGCCTTCACTGAGATCGGAAAGCGCTGTCCGTCAGAGGAGGAGAGAGTGCCGTCGCCCCACTTGCGCGCCAGCGGCTGGCGGTGCTGGAAGTTGACGATCCGCGTGAAACCGCCCTTGATGGCCGCCTGAGAGTCCTCGAGGTGATAGCTAGTCAAATTTTTCTAGCCAAAGTCTCGCGGAGTCACGACGAGGCACCGCACTGTCCAGAGGCGCTGCCGGGCCGCATCAGAGCGGCATCGGCGCGGTGCAAAGCCGATGGCGTTTTCGAGTTACGGAACCAGCTACAGAGCGCAGCGACGCGGCCGTCTTGACGACCGCTTGTAAACTAGGTAATCTCCTCCAAGAAATTACACTGTTTGGCGGAGATGTTACCCCGTTTCCGATGCGCTCACTCAACCCGGCATATCTCCATCGCCTAACCTACTCGAGCCGACAGCTACGCTCTATCCAGCGGCTCGGCCAGGCCCGCGGCAGGCAGGAGCTCTTTGTCGCCCAGGCCCCCGAGCAGCTCGAGGTGCTCCGGCAAGCGGCGATCGTCGCTTCAACGGAATCATCGAACCGCATCGAGGGGATCACTGCGGCCTCAAAGCGAGTCGCCGCGATCGTCCTCGAGAACGCGACCCCCCAAAACCGCTCCGAACAGGAGATCGCCGGCTACCGCGACGCGCTTGCCCTGATCCACGAATCGCACGCGCATATCCCCTTCAGTCCCAACGTCATCTTGCAGCTCCACCGCATGCTGCTCCGCTACCTGCCGAGCGACGGCGGCCGGTGGAAGCCCACCGACAACGAGATCGTCGACCGCGCGGCTGACGGAGAGGTGCTCCGCGTTCGCTTCCGCGCGGTGCCGGCGGTCGCTACGCCGTCGGCGGTGGCGGAGCTCGCCGACAACTACCAGCGTGCCCGTGAGCAAGATCTCGATCCGCTCATCATCGTGCCGTTCGCCATCCTCGACTTTCTGTGCATCCATCCGTTTCACGATGGCAACGGCCGCATGGCCCGCCTGCTCACTCTTCTGCTGCTCTACCAGGCGGGCTACCAGGTAGGCCGCTACATCAGCCTCGAGCGCATTGTCGAAGAAAGCAAGGAGACCTACTACGAAGCACTCGAGCGCAGTTCCGCCGGCTGGCACGAGAGCGGTCACGACGTGACTCCGTGGCTCGAATACTTCTGGGGCATGCTGCTCCGGGCCTATGACGAGTTCGAGCAGCGGGTCGAAACACTGCTTTCTGGACGTGGCGCCAAGACCCTCGCCATCCGCCGCGCCGTGGAGCGGCGGATGGCACCGTTTTCCATTGCAGACATCGAAACCGACTGCCCTGGCGTCAGCCGCGATATGGTGCGCCACGTCCTCCGCAAAATGCGCCTCGATGGCGCGATTGCTCCGCTCAGCATGGGGCGAAGCGCCAAATGGGTCCGGCTTGAGGGATCGGCGGATGAGGCCCTCGGTGTGGCGGACCGTGCGCCCGACGGCGCTTCGCCGCGCCTTCCGGGAGCGCCGGATCACGATGAGCTCGACGGCGAGACCGACTCGACGACGAATCGAGGTGGGCGATGACGCAAGCGGCGGAGTTGACCGCAGCCGAGGCGAGATCCTCGGTTGTAAATCGCGACCAGGAAGGTAGCCACCGATCGCGGAAAAGGAAACCGGTTGGCCGCGATTAACACTTTGCCAAGCTCGAACGCGCCCTGATCTGTGAGCGACACCGCGGAGGTATCGCAGCAGCTACAAAGATTGCTAGTCGCGACCCATAATTGCTGTTGAATCGAGAATGGCAGTGTGCTATGCTCCGAGAGCATGTCAAGACCTATCGTCGAGATTCCCGAGCGTTGCTATACGCCCGGGCAGGCCGCGCAACTCCTCGGTGTCAACGTGTTCACGCTTCGGACTTGGGCCCGTGTTGGCAAGATCGCTTCGGTCAAAACGCCGGGAGGGCATCGGAGAATCCCTCAGTGGGTCATCGACCAAATGCTTGGCAAGCAAACTCGGCGTGCCTCTCGGTTGCGAGTGGCTATCTACGCCCGTGTCAGCACCAAGAAGCAAGCCGAGATGGGTAACCTTGTGCGCCAGAAGGACCGACTGTTCGAATATGCGATCAGCAAAGAGTATGACGTAGTGGCAAGTTTTTCCGAAGTTGCAAGCGGTGTCAATGAGAAACGCCGTGAATTAGGAAAGCTGATAACCTTGATCTTTGACCGTAAGATCGACCTGGTCATCGTTGAGTATCGAGATCGACTTGCTCGGTTTGGATACGACTACCTCGAGCGGACCTTCGGCGCGTTCGACGTACGCGTCGAGGTACTCGAGGCTGAAAAGAAAGAACATACAGAGGAACTGGCCGACGATCTCTTGGCCATCATCAGTTCCTTTGCGGCTCGGCTTTATGGAGCCCGCGATGGCAACGCGGTAAAAAAAATGGCCGAGGATCTACTGGCTGGGCAGCTCCACCGCCTGGCCGAAAGTGCGCGTAGTACAAGGAAACCTATTCTCGAAGAGAATCGGTGAGTCCGAAAAGGAAAAAAGTTGCGGCGAAACCGAAACGCACGATTCAGAGCGAGTGG
>JACPHN010000144.1 GCA_016188575.1 Candidatus Schekmanbacteria bacterium | reverse complement strand
CGTGACGAGAAAGGAGCCCCGCCGATGAAGTCGCTGCACGTTCGCCTGGTCGCGTCGCTTTTCGCCCTGTTGTTGACGGCCTGGGGGACCGGCGCGCTTCCCGCCTCCAGCGCCCCGAGCCTGCTCGCGGGCTTGCCGCTGCACTTCGAGCCGCGCACCTTGGGCAGCGGGGAGAAAGCCTTCGTCGCCCGCGCCCGCGGCTACCGGGTGGCGATCCGGGCGGACGAGGTGGTTGTGGTTCCCCGCGGCGCCGACCACAGTGTGGCACCGGTGCTCTTGCTCTTCGCTCGCGCCAACCCCGTGGCCGAGCTCGCCGGGGCGGACGCACTACCGGGACGAAGCCACTATTTGATCGGGCGCGACCACGCGCGCTGGCGCCGGGAAGTGCCGCACTTTGGTCGAGTCGAGGCGCGCGGGGTCTACCCGGGCATCGACCTCGCCTATTATGGAAACCGGGGCGCGGTGGAGCTGGACGTCACGATGCGGCCCGGAGCCGACGCGGCCGCGGTGGCCATCGACGTGGAGGGCGCCAGCACCGCGGCGCTCGACGATGACGGCGACCTGGTGCTCGGCACCGCTGCCGGCGAGCTGCGCCTGCGCCGCCCCGTGGCGTATCAGCCGGTCAGCTCGACCACCGTCCCGTGTCCTGCGCCTATCGACTCACCCGTCGCCTCGGACCTTCGCCGACGTGGCGAGTTGCCTTTTCCCTGGATGCGACCGCGGTGCGCCCGGATCTTCCGCTGATCATCGACCCTGTGCTCGACACGCCACCTATTGGGGCGGAGGCCTCTATGACTACATCCGCGACATCCAGGTCGACGGCGACGGCAACCTCTATGTTAGCGGAGAAACAGAGGGAGACGGTTTTCCCGTGACCGATCCGCTCAATCCAGGCGGGAATGCATTGCCCGACGCCTTCGTCAGCAAGCTCTCGCCCAACGGCCAGCAACTTCTCTACTCGACGGTCATCGGCGGGAGCAGCTCCGACTTCCCCACCTTCCTGGCGTTGGGGCCAGCAGGCGGTATTCTGCTCGCCGGGAACACCTACTCGCTCGATTTCCCGGTGGCAAACGCCTTCCAACCGACCAAGGCCGACGACGAGGAGCTGGGCATCGACGGCTTCGTCGCCTCGATTTCCCCGTCAGGCGCGGAGCTGGTCTACGCGAGTTACCTCGGAGGTTCCGAGGACGATTACGTGAACGCGATCGCTGCCGACGGGGCCGGAAACCTCTATGTCGGTGGCGGAACGGGCTCGATGGATTTTGCAGTCGCGAACGCGCTCGACTCGACCCTCGGAGGTTCAGGCGACGGTTTTCTCGCCAAGGTCTTGCCTGACGGCAGCCTCGGGTATGCCACCTTTCTCGGAGGCAGCTCCGGCGAGCGTCTTGGTGGCATTGCGGTCGACGGCACGGACCGGCTGATAACCTGCGGCTTTTCAGGATCGTCCGACTTCCCGCTCACCAGCGACGCCTTCGACACCAGTATGAGCGCCAACGGAAAGGCACTTCTGGCCGTGCTCGACACAGCGGGGTCTGCGATTTCGTACGCCACCTTTCTCGGCGGAACCGGCGGAGATGAATGCCTGGCCGTCGCCGTGGACTCCAGCGGCAACTTTGCCATGGCCGGCAGCACATTTTCCGATTCGCCGCCGGCAGCCCCGACGGCGCGACGCAGACGCTTGCTATCGCCCTGCTCCCGGACACCGAGACCGAGAGCGCGGAGATTTTCACGGTCGGCTTCAGCGACTCGCAGGGCGCCATCGAGGTCAGCCCGAGCACCGTGACGGTCACGATTCAGGATGGCGACCCCGCGGTGCCGGTAGGATCGGTGCTGCTTCTGGCGACTGCCACCGCCGCCGCGCTCACCGGGGCTAGGCGCCGAAGCCAGCGGCCCGGTGACGAAAGTGCACCAGCTCCGCTGTCCGGCGCATCGTGAGCCAGGCGGAAGCGACGCCGGTCGATGGCGACGAGCGACTCTGCGCCCGCGGGTGGCGACGCGACGGCTCACGGGCGTCGCGGAGGCATACGAGGATCCTCGACGGCGGGTTCGCGCGAACTGGCTGCGTCAGGTGCTCCGGTCCGACACCGTTTCGGGGCACGGCGCCCGGTGCCAGAAAGGGGGGCGCTGTCGCGTCGACGTCAAATAGGCGGTGAATTCAAGCAGGCAAACCGGGTTGCCGATTCGCTGCCGGCGGTGTAGAAATACGCGGCGAGGGCCGTGGACCGCGAAGGTTGTGTTCACCGCCGGCCGCTTTGGACCCGGAGCGTTTCCGAGGTGACACCAAGACCTATCGCTATTGTGCTCGCCCTGTTCGTGGCGGCAGCACCCCTTCCCTGCCGCGCAGATCCGGCGGCGGACCCCGCGGCTGCCGCGACCCCGGCGCCGGCGCTTGACGTCGCGCGCCAGAACCTCGCGATCGATCGCTACAACCGCGGCATCGACCGGGCGGCGGCCAACGATTTCGCCGGTGCTGTCGCGCTCTACCGCGAGGCTCTCAAGCACGATCCCGACATGGCGGCGGCGTGGAACAACCTCGGTATCGCCCTGTTGCGCCTTGGCGAGCCGGCAGCGGCAGTCGAGGCGCTGATGCGCGGCGTCGCGCTCTCAACCGACGCGCCTGGGGAGCCGCTGCTCAACTTGGCGGTCGCCTATCGCAGCGCGGGGCGCGTGGACGAGGCCATCGCGACCGCGGAGCGAATCCTGCAAATGCCGTCGCCTCCTGAGGAGCTCCCGCCGCGGGCCCTGCTGCTGCTCGGCTCGCTCCACTACGGCCGCGATGAGTTCGCGAAGGCGGCGACACTGTTCGAGGACCTGGTCGCACGGCGGCCACAAGATGCGTTCGCCTGGTTCAACCTCGCCATGGCCCGCTTTCGCCTGGATCGCTTCGAGACTTCGGAAGAAGCGTTCGCCAAGGCCGTCGACCTCGACGAGAAGCTGGACCGGTCGCAGCCGCTGCTGCACTACTGCCGGGGCATCATGGCGCGCGCGCGCGGCGACACGAAGGCCTCGCGGAAGTTCCTGCAGCGCGCCGTCGAGCTGTCGGACACTCCAGAATATCGGGCAGAGCTGGTCACGGCCTGGCTCGACGAAGGAGATGCGGCGAAAGCCGAACAGGAGCTGGCGCGCCTCGATCTGCCAGGCACCGGGACCGCGGCGCCGCCCACGCCCGCCCTGCTCGCCGCACTGCACCTGCGTCTGGCCGAAGCGCTGAGCGACGCGGACAAGTTCGAGCCCGCGGTGACCCACTACTTGCGGGCGTCCGAGCTGGACCCGGGGTCCGAGGTGAAGCCCGGCCTCAATGAGAAGCTATCGCGTAACATCGCGGCGGCATTCCTCTTTCGCGCCGAGGTGCTGCGGGGCAAGAAAGACTATCCCGCGGCGCTGTCTGACTATGAGAAGTCGCTGAGCTACGCCTCCCTGCCCAAGGCGCTCGAAGGAATCGCGCGCACCTACCTGGCGCTCGCGCGGTTCACCGACGCAATCGACGCCTTCGACCGACTGCGCGCCGCCGGTGGCGCGCCCGATGAGCCAGCGCTGGCCACCGCCCGCGTCGGACGGGCACGGGAGCTCCTGAAGGATCTGCGCGCCCCTGTCCACTGCGGCCTCCCCGCCGCGGCCGGATCGCCGGACGCCCTGACGCAGGCGGATGCGGACCTGCAGGCGGCCGTTCAGGCACTGCCGCCGAATTTGCAGCCGGAAGCTTGTTTTCTCCAGGGGCTGGCGCGCTGCGGGTTGGGTCAGCTCGGCGCGGCACTGGAGCAGTTCGATTGCGCAGCGCGGAGCTCTCCGGGTCACGATGCCGCATGGTTCAATGCCGGGCTCTGCGCGCTGGCCCTGGGAGATCTTGCCGGCGCTCGCGAACGACTTGCCAATGTCTCTCCCGACCACCTGGACGGCGCGCTGACTGGCGCGTACCAGCGCGCCAGGCTCCTGACCGCCGCCGGGTCCGGCGCCCCTGCCGAGCTCGTGACGCCACCCGGCGCCGCGAGTAGCGACACGACGGCGGTCGAGCCCGAGCTCTTGGCCGCGGTCTGGACTCGCAACGCCACCGCCCTCCTGGAGAGCGGCACCGCAACGGACGCGCTGCGTGCCTACGAGCAGGCGCTCGCGTACCAGCCGGCCCTGTCAGAGGCCAAAATCGGCCGCGTCCTTGCCCGGTGGAGGGAGCTCGATTCAGGGCAGCTCCTGGCGGCCTTGAGCACTCACCTCGCCGAGAACGAGAGCAACCCGGCAGTCCAGTTCCTGGTGCGCGTCAACCGCGCCCGCCTTCACCGCCGCCTGGGTCGGCCGGCCGATGAGCTCGCGGATCTCGATGCCGCTCGCCGCCTCGCGGCGCAGCGCGCCGGTGACCTGAGCGGCGCTTGCGGAAAACAAGAGCTGTCCGTCTGTCTGCAGGAAATCGCGGACCGCATCGACACCGTCCACCGCATCTGGGGACTTTCACCATGAACGTGCGGCGGACGCTTGGCAGGACTGCCGCGACCACCGTTCTCGCCGCGCTTCTGGCGCTGCCGGCGCGGCCCATGGCCGCGGAAACGCTGACCGTGGCGTGCTCTTCCCCGCCGCGCGCGACCCAGGCGGCCGCGGTAATCACCAGCCTGGAGCTGCTCTCGGCGGCGTGGGCCGCAGGCGGCGGCGCCGTCGTCAAGTGGAGCTACTTCCGCCGCTTCGCTGATCTCAGAGACTTCATTGCTGGCCAGAGCCCGGATGCCGTGCTCGTGGACGCCGAGCTCTACGCCGCAATCTCGCCGCTGCTAGCCTACACGCCGTTCATGGTCGGCGTCGTCGGCGGCAAGACCGAGCAACCGCTCGAGGTCGTGGTCCGGAGCGACGATTCGGCGCACGGGCTTGCCGATCTCAAGGGCCGCTCCCTGACGGTGGCGTCCTCGCTCGACGATGCGGCGCTCGACCGCTATCTCTCCGCCGCCGTGCTCGAGGGCGAGGTCGCCGCCGCGAGCCAGTTCTTCAAGCTGGAGCGAACCGTCGACGCCGAATCGGCGCTCGTGGCGGTGACCATCGGCCAGTACGATGCTGCTCTCGTTCCCGCCAGCCGCTTGCGAGCGCACCACGAGCGCGACAAGCTCAGGGTGCTTCTGACCTCGCGAGCCTTGCCGCTGCCGCTGCTCTGCCTTCGGCAGCAGAGCCGTCAGGCCGAAGAACCACTTCGAGCGCTTGCGGCGCTCCCTCCCGAGCTCGCCGCGCACCTGGACCGGGCACTCGCCTTGGACCACTTCGCGCTGCTCGACAACCCGATACCCAGTCTCGGGATCCTCCAGGCGGCATTCGCGGCCGAGCCTCCCAAGCCCGATGCGCCGCTCGGCCCCTGGCCGGCGCTGCCGATTTCGCCCCTGGATCTGCCGCTCGCTGGAATCGAGGGCAATCTCTCCGCGCCCTCGCCGTCTTCCACTCCGGAGAACAGACTGTGAAGCGATTGTACTGTTTGATTCTCGCCATCACGCTGGCAGCGTCGTTCGCGAGGCCATATCACGTCTACGCCCAGGGCACCACCGGACCCGCGGGCGGCGATTTGCTGTTTGAGGATCAGCTCGTCATGACGGCATCCAAGAAGCTCCAGCGCATTTCCGAGGCGCCGGCGCTGGTCTTCGTGGTCACGCGCGAAGAAATCGAACGGCGCGGCTACCGGACTGTTTCCGACGCCCTCCGCGGCATCGCCGCCCTGCACGTCTCGTACGATCGCGTTTGGGAAACCCTGGGCGTGCGCGGCTTCGGCACGCCCGGTGATTTCAATACCCACATCCTCGTGCTGCTCGACGGCCATACCATCAACGAGGATTGGGCGGCATACGCCCCCATTGGCACGGACCTCGGCGTCGACATCGACTTGATCGACCGCATCGAGGTGGTGCTCGGACCTGGGTCGGCGCTGTACGGATCGAACGCCTTTTTCGCCGTTATCAACATCCTCACGCGACCAGCGGCCGACGTTGGCGCAATCGCTACCGTGGAAGCGGCGAGCTTCGACACCTATCGAAGCCACGTCGCCTTCGGCCGAAAGCTCGCGGAGCTCGAGATGCTGGCCTCCGCGACCTGGCTGGACGCAGCCGGTCCCGACCTCTCCTTCGCCGAGTTTGCCGGCGAGGAAGGGAGCGGCCGCACGTCCGGGACCGATTTCACGCGCCTCTGGAGTAGCCTCCTCAAGGTGAGCTACAAGGACTTTCAGCTCCTGGCGAAGGGCAGCGAACGCCGCAAGGGAATGCCAACGGCGCCCTTCGATACGGTCTTCGGATCGGACTACAACGAGGTGCGCGACACTCGGCATTTCGTCGAAATGAAGGCGCATCGCGATTTCGGCGAGAAGCTCGACCTCATGGGTCGGCTGTACTACGACTATTATCGGTACGACGACTATCTCGACTACGGGGAGGACGGGAAGTTTCGGGATATCGGCACCGACCATTGGGGTGGAGGCGAGCTGCAAGTGAATTGGACGCCGCACACGCGTGACCGCGTGACCGTTGGCGGGGAGCTCAAGCGGCACCAGGTCTCCCAGGCGGCCGGTCTGATCGGTGAGGAGGGAATCCACCTGTCGACCGACTTTACCTACGGCGCCATCTACGTCCAAAATGACTGGCAAGTGCTGGATCGGCTGACGGTGATCACCGGGCTCCACTACAGCCGGAGCTCGCTCTTCGCCTCGGCGTTCACGCCGCGGCTGGCGCTGATCTTGCGTCCCGTCCCGGCGACAACGTTCAAGCTCCTGTACGGCACGGGATTTCGCAATCCCAGCGTCTATGAGGCGTACTTCGAAGACGGCATCGACCTGATCGCCAACCCGGAGCTGGACTCCGAGACGGTGCGCACCGCGGAGCTCGTGTGGGAGCAGCGCCTCGGGTCCAAAAGCTCGATCTTCCTCTCGGCGTTTCGCAGCGACGTGCGCGATCTCATCGTGCAGGTGCCCGTGTACGTTCCGGAGCTCGACGAGGAGCGCCTGCAATACATGAACGTGAGCCGCGTGCGTACGCAGGGCCTGCAGGCGGGCGCCACGGCGAGCTTGTACGCGGGCGCTACCGTGCGGGCGAACGCCACGTATCAAAGCGCCGAGGAAGCGGGAAGCCCCCGGATCAACGCGCCCAAGTGGTTAGGTTCCGTGGCGCTGTCCGCACCTCTCGGCGTGGGCTGGCTCCGCGGCGCGCTCGAGGCCAACTACGTGGGGTCGCGGCGCACGCGCGATCCGGGCGTCGAGGTGGACGCCTACACGAGCCTCGCAGCGACGATTTCGCTGCGCGGTCTGGTGCCGTGGTTCTCCGCGCACGTCGCAGTTCGCAACGCGCTCGACGAGGCGGCCTACGATCCGGCGGGGGACGAGCATGTACCGCTTGGCGTGCGACAGGACGGCCGCAATGCGTCGCTGCAGCTCACGTTTCGGCTCCCCGGCTAGCTGAGACGTGGATGTGGTGCGGCCGCCGAGCACCGGAAGGGGCCGGGCACAATCTCTGGCGATCGCGCTCGCTGGCGCCGCTGGCTACGGAATGGCGGCGCTGGCGCTCGGGCAGGACGCAAGCTGGGATCTGAAGAACTACCACCTCTACAACCCGTACGCGTGGCTGCAGGGCAGAAACGGCTTCGACTACCTGCCGGCCCAGCTCCAGACCTATTACAACCCGCTGCTCGATCTGCCGTTTTACGCCGCGCATCGCGCCTTCGCTCCTCCCGCGGCCGCGCTTGCCGTCGCCGCGTTACAGGGCGCGACCTTTTGGGTGCTCTGCGCGCTCGGAAGGCGGCTGCTCATGGCGGGGCAATGGCGCCACCCCGGCACCTGGGCGATGGTGGCGGCGGCGCTGGGGTGCCTTGGCGCCGGCAGCCTCTCCGAGATGGGCACGAGCTTCGGTGACAACCTCGTCAGCATCCTCGTCCTGAGCGGGCTTCTCTTGCTGCTCAGGCCGGTAGCGCCACTCCCGGCGTGCGACGGGGCGCCGGCGGCAAGCGCGAAGCACCTCGCGGGCGCGGGGATAATCGTCGGCGCCGCCGCGGGGCTCAAGCCCACGGCCGGGGTGTTCGGGCTCGCGCTGGTCATTGCCGCGCTTTTTTCGGATAACGCGGCGCGCTGGGCGGTGCGTCGCGCCGCTGGGGTCGCCGTCGCGGCGGCGGCCGGTTTCGCCCTGACGGGAGGGGTCTGGGCGGTGTCTCTGTACCGGCGCACCGGGAACCCCTTGTTTCCCTACCTAAACGGCCTCTTCTGCTCGCCGTACGCCCCTTGCCGCGAGCTGGCGGACCGGCGCTATCTGCCTCGCGATGCGCACCAGTGGCTGTTCTACCCATACTATCTGGCGACCGGCAACGAGCTCGCGGATGACGTCCTCTTCGCCGACCCGCGCCTCGCGATTGTCTGGTCGCTGCTGCTTGCTGCCGCGGGGATTGCAATGGCGGCGCGACTTGCGCGTCTGTTGGGGCGGCCACTGGCAAACCTGTGCCTCGCCCGGACGTCGGGGTTGGCGCGCGCCTCGTGGAGAGCGCTGCTTGCTTTTTGGGTGAGCGGCTACGGCTTGTGGCTCCTGGCGTTTGCGAACTACCGGTACGCGATGCCGCTCGAGCTGCTTGCTGGTCTGGTCGCGTTGGGGCTGCTGGGCGCGCTTCCACTCGGGGGCCGCGGCCGCCTCGTCCTCGCGGCGGCGCTGGCGGCGACCGCAGCGGCGGGGACGCAGCTCCCGGATCGCGGTCGCACGCACTGGTCCGGATCACTGACGGGGGTGGAGTTTCCCGACCTTGGCGACGGCGGGTCGCCGCCAATTATCGTCATCGCTTCCTGGGACCCGGTGGGGTATGCCTTCACGGCGGCCCCTGCACAGGCGCGGGTGGTGCGCCTGTTCTCCAACCTTTGCCATCCTCGTTGTGCACCGGCTTTGGAAGCGGAGATGCGAGCGGTCCTGGCCCGTCATGCGGGCCCGATCTGGCTGCTCAGCACCTGGGCCAACGAAGGCAGAGAGCGCGAGGTACTCGGCCAGTTCGGGCTCTCTCCGCGCCATGACGTGTGCCGGCCGCTGCCATCCAAGCTGGACCGCGGCCTGCGGCTGTGCCCTGTCGCGCCCAGGACGGTGGTGCACGGCGAGCCGGGAGCGGCCGTCAGCGTGAAAGAGGCGCTTCCGCGGAGCGCGCCGCAAGACGGATCTTGAGCTGAGCGGCGACCTGTGCTACAGTGCGGCAACTATTCGTCTGGCGCGCCGCGTCATGCGCTTCAGCTCCTCGCCGGAGATCAGGTCATGTCCAAATTGCCCGCCTTCGCTCTCGAACATGGGTTGCATCGGTCCAACCGCCGCCTCATCCCGAGCTGGTTCCTGGCAGGCATCGCCGTCGCCATCGGCGCCCTCTTCTGGATCTCCACCAGCACTGCCGCTCTCCCCCTAGATGCTGTCGATCAGGGCGTCAACGCCAGCGAGGCCACCGCGGCCGAGTTGGCGATCAGCGCGCTGCTGGATAACAGCCGCGTCGACATGGTGGTCGTTTTCCGCCGCGGCGCGGATGGGCGCGACGCCTATGAGATTCACGCTCGCAGGCCGGGAGGCGACGCCTTCGTCCGCTACACCCGCGCTTCGCAAGGCGCTGGCTTTGCCTACACGATCCTGGAAACTTCAGGACCCGACCTCATCGCCCGTGACGACCCTCGCGGTCTGGCCACGTTGGCCGAGGAGCGCGCGGCCGCCGGTGCCGATGGCGTGATCGAGCCGGAAAACCAGTTCTACCCATACCTGCTCGAGCGCGCCAGCCTGGTTTTTGACGATCCTAACGCCGGGGACCTCTTCTACTTCGAGAAGCCAGGGCAGGGCTCCGGCGGCACACACGGGTCGATGGATGTCACCCAGAGCAGGGCGCCACTCGTGCTTTCCGGGGCCGGCTTCAAGAAGGCCCCAGAGGGCAGCGCGCACCTCGCCGACGACCTCGTCAGGAGTGTCGATATTTCGCCGACGCTCGCTGCGCTCCTCGGCGTCCAGAAACGCTCAGGCAGGACGCTCAACGGCGAAAGCTCCGACAGCGTGTTTCTGCTGCAGCAGGATGGTGGCGTGCTCGCTGACCGCATCACCGGCGAGGGCCAGGCAGCGCGCTCGGTTATCATCATTTCCGACGGCATGAGCGCGACACTGATGGCCGGCCTGCTTCAGGAAGGAAAAATGCCAAATGTCGCGGCGCTGGCCGCCAACGGCGTCATGCTGCGATATGGCACCATCGTCGGATTCCCAAGTGTCACCTATCCGAATCACAACACGGTCGGCTCGGGCGCCTTTCCGACCCACCACGGACTCATCGGCAATCACTACTACCTGCGCTCCAGCCGCGAGCTCGTCAACCCGATCGAGGACTTCATCAAGACCGAGCATTATCTCGCGACCGATGTCGAGACGCTGTTTGAGGCCGTTCACCGCACGTTTGGTATTCACCACATCACGAACAATCGCAGCGGCGCATACACCGCCTCGATCAACGATCCGTGCAGCCGCGGGGCCATCTATGCCACCACGGAGCTGCGCTTCGGCAACGTCACCCAGCGGGTCGCGCCGATCAATCCCGATGCGGCGACGACGCCGGACGGAAAAATCTCCGCGGCGCGACTGGCTGATGATGCGGCCATCTTTCAGTTGAAGGCGATTTTCAACTCTTTCCTGCATCCCAAGCCGAAGCACGTGCAGATCAACCTCGGGCTCACCGATGTCGCCGGGCACGCCCTGGGGCCCTGGTCGCCGGAGCTCCCCGTCTATTATCAGGAGGCGGACGAGCGGATCGGCAAGATCGTGGACGTTATCAAGAGCGCCGGCGTACTGGACGAGACGGCTATCGTTTTCACCGCCGACCATGGCATGGAACAGCTCGGCAAAAACTACGATCCGCGGTCGCCCGAGCAGAGCATGCGCGACGCCGGAGTCCAGTTCGTCGCCAATGGCGGTAACGTCTATTTGCAGTCCTTGCACCTGGGGATCGCCGGAGGTGAGGAGCTCACTGTCGGCGAGCCGGCGCTGGTCGGCGTCAGCGTCGAGGAAGACGACGCTGATGAGCTGGGCGCCAGGCCGCCAGTGGCGGGGGCCGAGGTCAACCTGACCAACGGCTCCGAGGCGTCGCAGGCCTCGACCGACGCCTCCGGATTGGCCAGCCTGAGCTTTACGCCCGCCGCCGAAGAGATCGCGATAAGCGCCACGATGCCCGCCTTCAACGCCGCGACCGCGACCGTCGAGGTGCGCTCCGAACCATGACGGCCCGCCGGCGGCCCACGAGACGCTGGTGGCCGCCGCGCGAACCGGTGACCGCCTCCCCCCGGGTGCGGGGGGAAGGTCAGGGTAGGGCGAGGTGAGCTGTTACGGTGAAGAAACCTCGCTGATCTCCTTTTCCAAGTCTTTGAGAAGTCTGTTCTTGTCTGCGGAGCTCAGGGCGGGATCGTCCATCATGTGGCGAATCTTGCCACCGATCGGGTCGCCCACCGATGGTTCGATGTTTTGCTTGCCTCCCTTTGTCAGTCCATCCGGATCGACCCAGTTGATCGGACGGAGCACCCGGAGCAGCTTGGCCTGCCGAGCCACGAGCACAGGCGTCTGCGCCGCCTTGGCAGCTTCGAAACGGTCTGGCACGGGCGCAGGTGGCGAAACGATGGCCGCTGCTGGCGGCCACCACCTGGACCGGGCGCTGGAGGACCTCGGCAAGCTGCCGGCCGCGCCGCCCGCGGAGGTCCTCAGCTCGGTCCTCGGCTGGCTGCGCGAGCTGCTGAGCCGTAACACCGAGGCGCTGCGCCATACCGAGCTCGCCCATACGGTCGAACGGGAGGATGAGCCGGTGGCGCGCGATGCCCGAGACGCGGCGGCCGCCGGGCTATCGGCACTTGTGATCCTCGCGCGCAGCCGCGTCGAGGATGTTCTCGGCGAACGCGGGCTCGCGCGACATGGGCTCGCCGGCGAAATGCCCCGCGCTCCAGAGGAGCTCGAGGCCCACGTCACCAACGCCGTGGCGCTCGTCGAGCAGAGCCGGGTAGTCGCGGAAGAGGCGCGGGGGATTCCGTTCGCCAGCGCCCGGGTCAGTTTCCCGAAAGCAGGCATCAGAATGGGGATTTCGGCCAAGCTCAATCATTCGGTCGTGTCCGGTGCGGAGGACTCAGCTCCGAGGTCCAGGAATGAGCGCGCAGGATGTGCATTTCTCGACCGCGGGGACCGCGCTCACGGTTGACGGTGCGCACGTTCCGGTTATCTGTATAATGGCCAATTGGAGGACGCGGCAATGCAGACAGACAATGGGGCCTCCGTCGGAGCTTCGGGATGCAGCCTCGACCGTTGGATGAGCTGTGATGCTCAAGTTCCCGAGGATCAGCGGAAAGGGGAACGGCGGGACCACACCGCCATTGATGTGGAAAGTCATCAGGTTGTCTCGTTCATCGTCGGAAAGCGAGACCGCGACACGCTCGCGGCGGGCGCGGGCGGGCTCCATGCGACCTGTGCCGAGCTTGTCGCCGCCGATGTGCATGTCATCGCCGCTCAGCTCCGCGCGGTCCGCGAGGTGCTCGTCGCTCCGCATCTCGATGGACCGCGGGTGAAGGCGCACATTCAGAGCTTTCTCGCCGCGACTCGCGAGCGGCCTTCGCGTGATCCATGAGGAGACGGGGAAACCGGGGGACCACCGAGCAGCAACCATCGACCGCGCGCAGGTTCGTCACGGTGTTCCTCACCCTCCGAGGTCGCCTGATCTTGCTCGTCTGCTTCGCGACGGTTCCAGCGATCTTGTTCATCTTCTTCGCGGCGGCCAAGGAGCGCGAGCTTTCCCTGGAGAGGATGGAAACCGAGGCGCGCCATCTGGGCAGCCTGGCTTCTCGGGAACACGCTCATCAGCTCAACGGAGGCAGACGACTCCTTCGCCGCCTTGCCGGCGTGCTCGCGTGCGAGAGTCAGGCACCAGCGACCGCGCCTGTCTGTCCCGACTACCTCCCGGCCCTGCTGAGCGGATTTCCGCAGCTCGCCAACATCGGAGTCGCCGATCCTGGTGGTGAGGTCGTCTGCAGTGCCGCGCCCATCCAGCACTCGGCGAGCCTGAAGACGAACATCGCCTTCGAGCGTGCTCTCAGCTCTGCCGAGGTCGAGGCGGGAACGTATGTCGTCGGTTTCATCGGCCGTCCGGTGCTGCACCTGGCATACGCGATCCGTGGTCCAAAGCGCGCACCTTGCGCGGTCGCCTTCGTGGCGGTCGAGCTCGGCTGGCTGGACCAACTGGCTGAGCAAGCGAATCTTCCCGCAGACTACTCGCTGCTCATCACGGATCGTACGGGCCGCGTGCTTGCGCGCTCGGGAGCGGCCACGCGCGATCTCATCGCCGAACAGGACCGTCCGATCCCTGCCCTCGCTGAAGCGCTCGGTCGACCACGGGGTGCCGTTTTGGAGATCGGCTCCCCCGCGGCGTCGCGGTACTTCGTGGCCACCCCAATGGAGGGTATCCCGGGCATTTTTGTCGTCGCCGGATTGCCCTATGATCGCGTGCAAGGGACGGCGAATCGGGCGTTTTATCGGACGCTGGTGGGGCTCATCCTCGTGACGATCTTTGCCATCGCGGCTGCCTTGTTCGCGGCCGAGCTTTCTGTCTTGCGCGTCCTGCGCGCGCTGACGCGCGCGGTGCGCAGGTTCGCAGCCGGCGACCTCGCAGCACGCGCACCGCTGCCCGGGAGTCACGGTGAGCTGCGAGAGCTCGCCCTCTCCTTCAGCAACATGGCTGACGCCTTGACCGCTCGGCAGCATGAGGCTCTTGAGGCTCAGGATCGGCTTCGCGCCCTCTCTCACCGTCTGCAGGCGGCCCGGGATGAAGAGGCGGGTCGGATCGCGCGTGAGCTCCATGACGAGCTTGGCCAGCTTCTGACGGGTCTGAAGATGGAGCTCTCGACCGTGTGCCGCGTCTGCTCACGCAAGGCGGATCCCTCCACCGGGGATCAGGCGATTGTCAAGATGAGCGAGCAAATAGACTGCGCCATCGACTCGGTCAGGCGAATTGCATCGGAGCTGCGTCCTCCCGTGCTCGATCGGCTGGGGCTCGCCGCTGCCATCGACTGGCTCGCCCGAGACCGCGAGGCGAAGTCCGGCCTTTCGATCATTCTCAACGCCAGCAACGTCTCGGAGCCGATCGACGGCCTGGTCTCGATCACCGTATTCCGGATTGTGCAGGAGGCCTTGACCAACGTCGTCCGACACGCTGGTGCAACCGCGGTCAGCGTCGACCTCGTGGGCAACGAGACCACGTTGTCCCTCACGATTCACGACAATGGCAAGGGGATCGAGCCAGCGGCGACGGCAGGGCCACAGTCGCTCGGGATCCTGGGCATGCGAGAGCGTGTCCATCTGCTGTGCGGCACTTTTCGCATGCAGGGAGAGCGTGGGAAAGGCACCACGATCGTCGTGGAAGTACCACGGGAAACACCGAGCTCGCCCGATACAGTGCCGGGCAGGGAGCAGTGGGCATGAAGATCCTGATCGCCGACGACCATAAGATTGTTCGCTCTGGCCTGAAACACATCCTCGATCTGGAGTTTCCGGACGTCGTGATCGGCGAGGCTACGACCTGCGCAGAGCTGCTCAACAAGGTGAAGGCGGCGCAGTGGGATGTGGTGATCCTCGACGTCGCGCTGGGAGCGGAGAATGGCCTCAGCACCTTGCCAAAGCTGAAGGAAGCGTGTCCGAAGCTGCCCGTCATCGTGCTCTCCATGTACGGCGAGCGGCAATTCGTCGTCCGGGCGCTTGCGGATGGGGCGTCCGCCTATCTTACGAAAGAGCAGGCCGCGGACGCGGAGCTGTTCAAGGCCATTCGCGCCGTCCGCGCCGGTCGGCGCTACCTCGGGGAGGCGCTGGCCGAGCAGCTCGCCGATCACCTGGCCAAGGACCACGAGGGGAAGCCCCACGAAGCTCTTTCCAGCCGGGAGCTCGAGGTCTTCTTGCTGCTGGCCGCGGCCAAATCGGTGTCGGAGATCGCCGAACGGCTCCATCTCAGCGTCAAGACCGTGAGCACGTATCGGACCCGCATCCTGGAAAAGATGTCCCTGGAATCCAACGCCGAAGTCATGCAGTACGCGGTTCGCAACGGGCTCGTCGGTTGATGTTGTAGGACGAGCGCCGACGGTCTCCCTCTGTTCTTCCTACGTGGTCATCAGACGCCAGCCGATACCGGGCGCGTCGGCTTCCGTTCAATGTTCTACGTATGGAGTCGAGCAGGTCGTCATTACACGCCAGATCGGGACGCGTTCGCCGCTACCTCGGCGAGCGGCTGGCGACGTTGCACCCGGCCTACTTCGCGATGTCGATGGCGACGGGGATCGTCTCCATCGCGTGTCACCTGCTTGGCCTGCGGGAACTGTCGGCGCTCCTGCTCTGGATTAACGTGACAGCGTATGGCGTCCTTTGGCTGGCCACGATCACCCGCGTGCTGCTTTTCCCGAAGGCGTTCCTCGCGGACTGGTCCAGTCACCAGCGTGGCCCGGGCTTCTTCACGACGGTCGCCGCGACGTGTGTGCTGGGCTGCCAGCTCGTCTTGCTCCGGCACGTCCCAGGCATCGGGTTCGGCCTGTGGGTTCTGGGCCTGTTGCTCTGGGTGATCTGCACGTACACGGTTTTCGTCGCGCTCAGCATTCGCGAGGAGAAGCCATCGCTGGCCGAAGGCATCAACGGCGGTTGGCTGCTGGCGGTGGTCGCCACGCAGTCCATCTGCGTCCTGGGCTGCCTCGTCCTTCCCGACCGTCTGGGAAATCGGGATGCCGCGCTGTTCTTCCTCACCTCGTTCTGGCTGTGCGGCGGGATGCTCTACATCTGGATGATCTCGCTGATCTTCTACCGGTACACGTTCTTTCGGTTCTTGCCGACCGACCTCATGCCTCCGTACTGGATCAACATGGGAGCCGTGGCGATCTCGACGCTGGCGGGCACCGCGCTCATCGCCGCGTCAGGCGACTCGCCATTCATGGGCTCGATCCGTTCGTTCGTGAAGGGCTTCACGATCCTGTATTGGGCGACGGCGACATGGTGGATCCCGATGCTGGTGGTGCTCGGAATCTGGCGCCACGCGGTGCGTCGAGTGGCCTTCGCGTACGACCCGCTCTATTGGGGTCTGGTCTTCCCTCTCGGGATGTACTGCGTGTGCACCTACCGCCTCGTCGAGACCTTCGAGCTGCCCTTCCTGGCCTGGATCGCGAGAGGCTTCATCGTCGTGGCCATCATCGCCTGGATGTTCACCTTCTTTGGCCTGGTGGCCCGCTTTCTCTACCTGCTGTTGATCGCATGGCGAGCTCTGAGGCCGCCGTTCGCGGCTTCCGTATCACCGTTGTCAGCTTTTTCATCGCTCGAACGCGCGAGCGCCAACCAACCATCACATGGAGGTCCACGATGAATACCAACGCAGCTTCTTCCTTCCGCCTGGGCCGCGGCGACGCTGTCCTGCCCGTCTACGATGAACCTTGCGCGGCGTCTCGGTCCGCGCCGCGCACGTCACCGGCCGCGCGTGCGGAGTCCCTGCAGAGGGCAGGCAAGGGCATGATTTTCGCCGGCTTCGTCATTACCATTGTCGGCGTGGTCCTGTACTGCGCTGTGTGCTTTGCCGGCGGGATGGACGCCGACATGGGCGACCTGCTTTTCGAGAATGCCGTCCCGTTCGCCCGCGCCACGCTCGCGGTCCTGGGCGTTGGCACGCTCGTGTGGCTGGTCGGCTCGTTCACCTACCTTCGGGGCGCGATGGACGCGGACGAAGATGCCGGCAGGGAGAACGAGTAGAAAGCGCATCAGGAAGACCCCCGAGCTCAGCTTCCCAGACGCGCTCGGAGAGGGAGTGGCAGCGCGCAGTAACCCTCCTCTTCTCACTGGGGGGAGGCCGTTAGAGGGGAAGAACGGAGAGCCCGCCGCTGTCCGCCCCCCACCCCGACCCTCCCCCCCGCCAGCGGAAGGTCGGAGGGGGCGCCGTCGCGCCGTCGTCAAGTGGGCGGTGGATTTGGGCTAGACCAACGTCTTGATCACCTCGTCGATCGTCGTTTTCCCCTGCTCCATCCGGTCGCCCTTGGGCCGGATGATCCCGGCGGCGAAGGCCGAATACATCTCTGCGAAGACCTCCGCGATGTGCTTGGGCATGCCGCCTTGCATCATGGCCTCGACCCAGCCCCGCGGGGGGATGTCGATCACCCGCAGCGTCTGGTTCAGGGCGTCGCCGAGCTTCTCCGCGAGCTGCCGCATGGAGTAGGCGGGCCCGTGGAGGTCGATGATCTCGCTATGAGCGGGCGGCGAAAGCAGCGACCTCGCTGCCAGCGCACCGATGTCCTGCGTGGCGATCATCGGCATGGGAAAGTCCGCCGACGATACGAAGCTCGGGAACACGCCCGCGTGACGGGCGGGGCCGAGCGCGTTGGCGATGTTTTCCTGGAAATAGCCGGCGCGGATCGCGGTGAGCTTGGTGCCCGCCGTGCGCAGCGCCTCCTCCAAGTAGTGGAGTCCCTTGATCGGCCCGGTGCCGTCGAGCAGATCGGCGCCCACCGACGAGAGCAGCACGACGTGCGGCGTGCCGCTGGCCGCGACCGCGCCCGCGATCGCATCCGACGTCCGCTGCTGGTACGCGTAGAAGTCGGAGACGACGAAGCTCGGCGGCAGCAGCGTGAAGAAGCCGCCCGCACCACCCAGGGCGCTCGTCAAGAACGCCTGGTCCTCCAGCGTCCCGAGGGCGACCTCCGCGCCCTTCCGGGACCACGTGGCACCCTTGGCCTCGTCCCGAACCACTACCCGCACCTTCTGCCCCTGCGCGAGCAACTGCTCCGCGACGATCGAGCCGACGTGACCTGTGACTCCTGCGATGACGTACATGGTTCATCCTCCTTCTTCGTGCGAGCGCCGGGCTCGCCTGGGATTCTGATCTACACGAGATTGGCGATTCCTTCAAGGAGCCCGGCGAGGAAGCATCGGGCGAGCCGACTCGACCCCAGCGCGTGGCTCGGGCGATGAAACCTCCCACTTTCGGCTCCTGCCCCTGCATCAGGGCTCGCCGTCCGGCGCCGGCAGCAGCGCGCCGTCCTCCTCGAGCCGGGCCAGCACCTGCGGCGGGACGACCTCGGGCCGGTGCTCGCGCAGCCACCGGATCTGGTGGGTCGACAGGTCCTCGGCACAGTGGCCCGGACCAGCGGTTGTCCCGCGTCTCGCGCCGACTGCGCCCGCTCCAGCTTCACGAGTCGCTCGCCGCGCTCGCTCGCGGCCCGGGCGCCGTCCGCCGCGGCCAGCGCCCGGGACTGCGTCAGCAGCTCGGCCGCGTCCTGGCCCGAGGCCAGCGCGACATGCCCCCGGATGCACAGGACGCTGAGCGAGAGCTGGTCGAGCGCGGGCGCATGGGCCATTGACTGCAGGAGGCGCTCGCTTTCGCCGGCGAGCCTGCTGGCCTCCACAGCATCGCGCTCTACGATCAGGCTCAGGCCCGCCAACTCGCCGAGCACCCAGATTTCGCCGCGCCGGTTGCCCAGCTCGCGGTGGATCGCGAGGGCCTGGTCCAGAAGCTGTCGCGCCTGTTCCATTCGTGCCTGCTCGAAGTCCAGGCTGCCCAGGTTGCCAAGCATGCTGCCCTCAGACCGCCGGTTGCCCGCCTCTCGGTGCTTCGCGAGAGCATCTTCGTAGAGTCGCCGCCGCTCCTGTGACCGTCCCTGGTCGCCGCGCAGGAGGTCACCCAGGAAGCCGAGCACGTATCCCTCCGTCCGCCGGTCGCCCACCTCGCTCGCCAGGTCCAGCGCCTGCTTGTAGAGTTGCCGCGCCTCCTCGAGCCGCCCCTGCTCGTGGTGCATGAAGCCCAGATTGCCGAGCACGATGCCCTCGAACTGGCGGTTTCCCACCTCGCGGTGAATCGCGAGGGCCTGCTCCAAAGGCTGCCACGCCTCTTGCACCCGCCCCAGCTCGAGCTGCAGCGCGCCCACGTTTCCGAGCACGATGCCCTCGAACTGGCGGTTTCCCACCTCGCGGTGAATCGCGAGTGCCATTTCGTAGAGTTGCCGCTCCTCCTCCACCCGCCCCAGTCCGGTGTACATGACGCCCAGGTTGCCGGTCACCATTCCTTCCAGGCGCCGGTCACCCACCGCGCGCGCCAGGTCCAGGGCGTGTTCGTAGACCTGCCGCGCCGGCCCCATCTGGCCGTTCCTCCAATACACGAATCCCTGCAGGCGCAGTCCCTCGGCCTCCAGCCGCCGCTCTCCGAGGCGCCGCGCCTCCCCCACCGCCAGCTCGTGCTCCGCGATGGCCTCCTCGCCGCGACCGCGCATCAGCAGGACCTTCTCTCCGAGCTCGTTGCGCGCAGCCACGCTCTCGGGAGAAGGTGCATCCACCAGCCGCAGGTATGCCCGGTACATGCGCTCGGCCTCCTCGTGCGCGAAGCCCGCCGCCGCACGCCGCGCCGCGGTCAGGTAGCAAGTGCGCGCCCGCTCTCTTTCTCCGGCCTGCTCCCAGTGCTCCGCCAGCAGCGATCCCCAGGCGGTGGGGTTGCCTTCGGCCCTGCCCTCCAGCCAGGTCGCCGCCAGGCCGTGGAGCTGGCTCCTGGTGCGCCGGACCAGGCCCCGGTACGCCACGTCGCGCATCAGGTCGTGCACGAACGAATACTGGTGGCAGCCCGCCAGTGCCGAGCGCGGCTCGGCCCGCGCGATGTCCCGCGCCACCAGACCCAGCAGCGCCTCATCCACCTGCGCCGCGGAGAAGGCACCGCGCGAGAGCGCCACCAGCGCTGCGTCCCAGAAGACCCGGCCGACAACCGAGGCCATCCGCGCCACCGAGAGCTCCTCCTGGCTAAGGCGGTCCAGTCTGGCCTGTAGCAGCCCGTCCACCGTCGAGGGGATCGCCAGGGGAGCCAGCCTCTCGGGATGGAAGCTCAGCCCATCGCGGTCCAGGGCCAGCACCCCCAGGTCCGCGAGGCTCCGCACCAGCTCCTCGGCGAAATACGGCGTACCGGCCGAGCGTTGCGCCACCTCCTCAACCAGCCGATCCGGCAGGCCCTGGATGGCCCGCAGCAGATGCGCCGCGAGCTCCCGGCCCTGCGCGGGCAACAGCGGCTGCAGCGAGACGGTCGAGGCGTGCGGCACGCGGGCGCTCCAGCCAGGGTGCGCCTCGGCCAGATCCGGCCGCCCCGCCACCACCGCCAGCAGCGGGACATCCTTCACCGAGCGCAGCAGGTGATCCAGAAGCTCGAGCGACGAGCGATCCGACCAGTGCACGTCCTCCAGCTCCAGCACCAGCGGCGCGCGCCGGGCCCAGTGCCCGAAGAGCCTCTCGAAGGCCACGAATGCCTGGTAGCGCAGTCGCTTCGGGTCCTGCCGCAGCGGGCCGGCGTGCGGCGAATCCGGGAAGGGCAGTCCGATGAGCTCGCCGGCCAGGTGGGCGACTCTCTCGGCAGGGGCCGCTCCGTCGGGTTGTGGCCCGGCCGAGGCCGCGGCCCGCGGCGCCTCCGCATCCTCGCGGTCGGAGGAGCGCCGGCCCCCGGAGCGCCTTTCGCGCAGCCGCTCTTCGACCCAGCTCAGCAGCCGCTGCCGCGATTGTGCGGTCGGCTGGCCGTCGTGCAACCCCGCCGCTGTTCGGATAGCCTGGCCGATCAGCCCGAACGGCTGGCCGCTCGTCCTCGGCGCTGCACGCCCTCGCAGCAGCACCACGTGCAGCGGCGCGGCCTCCAGCCTTTTCTCCATCTCGAACAGCAGCCGGCTCTTGCCTATCCCTGGCGAGCCCAGCACCGTGACCAGTTGCGGTTGACGCCGTGCCATGCACCGACTGAAGGAGTCCCACAACACCGCCAGCTCCTCGTCACGGCCGATCATGTCCGTCTCGTACCCAAGCACCTCGCGAGTGCCGATGTGGAGGCAGGCCTCCTTCTCGGAGCGCGCCAAATACGTGCTGACCGGCTCGCGCTTGCCCTTGAGGTGGATCGGAGGCTGTGCGTCGACCTCGAAAAGGCCGCGCACATGTCGGTACGTCTCGTGCGAGATCAGCACGCTTCCCGGAGGGCAGGCCCCCTCGAGGCGCGCGGCCACGTTAACCGCATCGCCGAGCACCGAGGTCTCGCCGAGCGCTCCGGCGCTCACCTCCCCGACCAGCACCCGGCCGGTATTGATGCCCACCCGCAAGGACAGCCGAGGATAGCCCTCCAGCTCGAGCTGATCGGCCAGCTCCTGGACCTCGGCCTGGAAGCGCAGAGCCGCGCGGATCGCCTGCGCCGGGGCGTCCTCGCGCCAGCGCTGCGCGCCAAACAGGGCCATGACCGCATCGCCGATATGCTTGTCGATCCGCCCGCCCTGCTCGGCAATGTGCCGGTCCGTGATGCCGAAGAGGCGCTGCATCAGCTCGTGCACCTCGTCCGGGTCTCGGGTCTCGCTCATGGTGGTGAAGCCCTTGACGTCGGCGAAGAGCACAGTGACGGGACGCAGCTCCGCGGCGCCTGGCGGCCGTTGCGGCCCCGCCACCGGGGCTGCCGGCGCGGCGGCAGGCTGGGCAGCAGGGGATGCCGCCGCCGGCCCGGGGACCGCCGCACCGCAGTCGCTGCAGAATCGCGCCCCCGGCCCGAGCTCCAGGCCGCAGGCGGCGCAAGGCTGCGGCTGGCGCGCGCCGCACTCGGGGCAGAACTTCGCGCGCTCGGGCAACTGGGTCTCGCACGCGCGGCAGGCAGCCATCGATGGCCCTCCTCGGTCTCTATCCTCGTTTCGGCCAGGTGATGATCGCGCTGTTGCCGTGACGGGGCTGGCGGGAGCACGGTTCGGCTTCAGCACCGCACGTTCGATCCGGGGGTCCGCCGAAGGAGTCGAACCGCGGCTGCATCCTATCCCTGCTCACCCGTTCCTGCAAACGCCTCGTCCCCCTGGGTTCGAGCCGTGGGGACCACCGCTCGCCTGGAGACGGCGCTGGGCATCGACATGGTGGTGCCCTGGCGCATCCTGGACCTGACCAATCAGGATGCCGGCCTGAATGGTGGGGTGCCGCGGCGATTCCGCCCTGGCGGGGTTTCGGACTGGCTGATGAAGGGATGAGGAGGGACGGGCGTCAGCTGGGAACCCCGGAAGGGTGGAAGATGAGGTTTCGGACTGGCTGATGAAGGGATGAGGAGGGACGGAGGGGGGAGCTGTCGCGTCGGCGTCGAACAGGCGGTGGATCCAGGGCACGCTGGCGGCTTGGCACGATGTATCTGTTCACCCCCTCCCCCCGCTTGCGGGGGGAGGGTCGGCGTGGGGGGTAGAAACGTGATCGCCAAGCGCATCGACGATGGTCGACAGCACCCCCTCGAGGTTGTCAAAAACATCATTGTTTCAGAACCGAAATACCTTGAACCATCGTTCAAGAAAGAACTGTGTTCTTATAGAGTCATATTCTTCCCGATGGGAATGCTGTCCACCGTCTATTTCTACGATGACATGCTCCGCGAGATACACGAAGTCTGCAATATATTTGCCTAATGTATGTTGCCTACGACACCGACGTCCATGCAACTGCCGCCGTCGCAACCTCGCCCAGATAAGTCGTTCAGCGTTGGTCATCTCGGTCCGCAGAGAGCGGGCCCGAGCGCGTTGTTGCGCCATTCCTGATCTCCCCCCCTCTGTCCCCCCCGCAAGCGGGGGGGAGGTGAACAGTTACGGGCGGAAGCGCGGCGCTTCGCGGCAGTCAGCGGTGACGATGGGGGAGCGGGCCCGTTGAGGCGGTGACGCTGGCGGCGGTGGGAGCGAGCGCGACCGCGACGGCAGCGGCGATCGACACGGCGACGGCGGTGGCAACAGAAACGCCGGCGGGGGCTCCGGCCCTCACGGCAACAGCGACGGCAGCCGCAATCCTGAGCCCCACGCCCGGCGTGCCGCAGGCGACCGCGACCGCAACGCCGTCGCCGGGGACGCCTACCGCGACGCCCACGACACTGGCTACGAGCACGCCGACCCTGACCGGCACGCCGGCAGCGGTGTCAACCGCAACGCCGACTGCGGCGCTGGTGGCGACGGCATCGCCTTCTCCGATGAGCACGCCGGGTTTGGTGGCGATGGCAACCGCGAGCGGGACGGCGACCGGGACACCGCCTCCGGGAGAGCCGGAGACCTCCACGCAAACGGCCACGGCAAGCGCCACGCCGCCGCCATCATCCACCGCGACCGCGACGCTGACGCCGACGATTAGTTGGACCGCCACACCGACTCTTACCCCGACGCCGACGCTCACGCCGATCCCCACCTCGGGGCCGGAGAATGTCCTGGCGGCCCCCGCGGGCGCGCCCGGAGACGATGCCGACCCGGACCTCACCTTCGCGGAGCAGGTGGATTTCCTCTACTATGGCGCGAACCCTCCGCAGACCGGGGTCGCCGCGGGCGTCATGGTCGACGAGCGCCTCGCGGTGCTGCGCGGGCGCGTCCTCGACCCCTCCGGCGCGGCCGTCGCGGCGGTCACGGTCGGCATTCTCGACCACGCGGAACTCGGCGAAACGGCCTCGCGCGCGGATGGTGGCTTCGATTTCGCGGTCAATGGCGGCGGGCGGCTCGTCGTCGCTTACACGAAGGCGGGTTATCTCGATGTGCACCGTCCGGCGGACGTGCCCAGGCACTCCTTCATCCGGCTTGACGACGTCGTCCTCACGCCGCTCGCCGCCGTATCCACGGCCGTGGACACCGCCGGTCCCGATCCGATCGCGGTGGTGCGCGGCGAGGTCGGGACCGACGCCGACGGCTCGCGGCAGGCCACGGTCTTCATCGCCGCGGGCACCGTCGCCACGATCCACCTTCCTGGGGGCGGTACGCAGGATCTGACCTCATTTCACGTGCGCGTCACGGAATACACGGTCGGGGACCGCGGCCCCGAGGCGATGCCGGCGCCGCTCGGGCCTACGGTCGCCTACACCTACGCCGTCGAGCTGGCGCTGGGCGAGGCCGAGGCCGTGGCGGCGGAAAGCGTCACCTTCGACCAGACTGTGATCGGCTACGTCGAGACCTTTCTCGGCTACCCGGTCGGCGAGAGCGTGCCAATCGGCTTCTACGATCGCACCCGGGGCGTGTGGGTGCCGGAGGAGAACGGGCGGACCCTCAAGATCCTCGGCGTGCTCGCGGACCTCGCCGAGCTCGACGTCGACGGCGGCGGTTCGGCGGCGGATGCGGCGGCGCTGGCGATGCTGGGAATCAGCGACGAGGAGCGGCACCGCCTCGCGGCGCTGTATCCCGTGGGTCAGGAGCTGTGGCGCATGCCGGTTGCGCACTTCGCGCCGTGCGATCCCAACCGCACGCTCTTGCGGCCGTCGGGCGCAGAGGCCCCGGACCTTGATCCGGGCCGCAAACCAGGCACGCGGCCCGGCAAGCCGTGCAAGTCGTCGGGATCGTCGGTCATCGCCCGTCCAGACGAGCTCGCCGCGGAGCTGCGGGGTCGTGCGCAGGCAAGGCCGCAGCGCCTCCAGGTCGAGGCGGGTGCCGGCGATGCCCGCAATCGCGCTTTGGAGGAGCCGGAAGCTGAGACGCGACGGCACCTCGAGGAGCGTGCCGCGCGGCTAGCCGATGACCTTGGCGGTGAGTTTCAGAGTTACAGGCTCCGGCGTTACCGGGCCTTCCTGCCAGTCGCTGCGCACCCCCCACAGCGCCACGCTCGATCCGGTTGCAACCGCCGCGCCGACCATCCACGAACGCGACCGCCCCTCGACCTTCATCGCCTTACCAGTGACGAGCTCTACTCGCGCCGTCTAACGGGGCGCCGGGTCAGCGGCAGCGCCCGGAGGTAGCTTACTACGGCAGGGCGCTGTCCGCTGCACCCGGTTGTTCTGCCGCGCGAATCAGCGCGGCGGAACAACCGACTCTTGCCCGGCGCCCCGTTCTTCCGGCGCGCAGCGTCGGAAGAACGCTCGCGGTGAGCCGCGCCCGATAGCCGGAGCGACGTAGGAGCGGAGGCTATTGGGCCTCGGCTCCAGTGCGTTGTCAGGTGGTGTTACGGCTGCGTTTCCACATGGGGATACGCCAGGATCTTCGTGTCAACTGTCACCAACGGACAGTTGTACACGCGTGCGGTTGCGACAATCAGTTGATCGGCTGGATCACGATGAAACGTCCCGGGCAATTGGGTTGATTCTACAATGATCCGGGGCGTGAGCTCGAGCCAGCGGATGCCGGGATAGACTAGCGCCTGCTCCAACCACGTAGCCACGGGGCATGGCAGTGTGAGACGACTGTACTCCACTAGCTTGGCCACTTCCCAGCAGGAAATCGCGCTCACCCCGAGACCCTGCGTCTCGTGTACCTCCAGATACCTCCGGTAGTGGTCGGGTAGGTGCGTATCGCCGTGTGCCCACCACACCCAAATATGGGTGTCCAAGACAATCACTGTGCCGCTTCCCAGTCTGCTTGGGCAACCGGTTCGGTGGGATCAAGGTAATGTAGTGGCATGCCACGCAATGGATACTGTGGGAGACCCAACGCCACAGGAGGCGGCACCAAGATGATCACTTCCACAGCCTCGCCCGCCCGGAATGGCAGACTGTGTAAGGTGAGCGTGCCATCTTGCGTGAGTGTAGTTTCAACGCGATATGCTTGCATGAGTACCTCCTCCACAAATGAATGCACGCACATCACACCGTCAGAGGCAGGGACTGAAAACTGCCATGCGGGTGTCGCATCACTTCCGGACCACTGTCCCAATGGGCTCTTGTCTGCCACGGCGTATTCCAGAATGGTCTGAGCCACCTAAGGATGCGTAACGAAATAACTGTGTTGCATTCGGCCGGCTGCGAAGGCCGCCGGCTTCGTCTCTCCTCCTCACCGTATCGCTCCATTGATACGCTTCGTCGTCGCTCCTCGCCGGCGGCCTTCTCGCTCGGCCTCGGTGCTTGACACAGTTATTTCGTTACGGGTCCTAACGTTGTCGCTGAGCGGCGGGCGCCGCAGGCGACCGTCCGGTTCAGCGGCGTGTTGGACCGGGCGCCACGACGATGGCGATGGGAGACCGCCTGATTCCACCACTATTACAAACCGTCTCTCCTTCGGGCGATCTCGGCCCACTCCGCGGGTATGAGCTTTTTGCCATCGCGCCACCGTTCGACCACGCTGTCTTGGTACCAGTCCTGAACTGGATCGGCGTGCTCCGTAACCACCACCTGAAACTCGCCATGGAGGCTCGACGCAAAGTCGCGGACGATCTGGAACATCAGGAGTACAGCAATACGGTCCTCGTCGACCACACGACCCTCGCGACCAACTTCGAGGCGCCCCGCAGTGTCTCGGTCGGCGGGAAAGTAGACTTGCGACGGTTGGTCCAGGAACAGGAATCGAGGAACGGGTCGCTTCGCCTCCACGAACAGGCGGTGCAGCGCCAGATGCACGGCGATGTGGTAGCCAATCCAGTTAGCGCCGCTCCCCATGCGGTCCATCGGGACTGCGCCAGTCGGCGTGTCAGCAACGATCGTCAGCTTCTTGAGGTTGAAGCGAAGTGGATGGTCCGAGTGCTCCAATTCCAGCTCGCGAGCGGTCACGGTTACGTGGCTCGACAAGCGGTGCAGGAGTGAGTCGATGCGCTCGGCGACCGCATCGGCGCTGAGCACCGCGTCCAGCTCAGCGATCTTTCTTGCCAGCTCGCGAGCGGTCACCTCAAGATCGTCTGCCCGCTCGGGAGCCTTGGGCAACGTCTCGAGGTACAGGCTGATCCGTCCCCGAATGTGGGCCGCACGCGCGACAAAGTCACGGCACTCCGAAACCTTGTTCGCAGACTTCTCCAACGCATCGATCGCTGCCCGATTTTCCGCGAGGCTCGCACGTGCGGCTCGGAGCCGCTCCTCCAGATCGCGGACCAGCCGCTCGAGGTGCGGATTGTCTTGGTCAACGCGAACAAGCCTTGCCTGAAGTCGAAGCAGTGTCTGCCGGATCTCATCAGTCTTTGTGAGCTCCGGCAGCTCCGAAGCGCATACGGGGCAGACATGACCTCCGTTAGCCGGCGGAAGCATCCCGATGCTTTTAAGCCGGCCGACCTGCTCGCCACCTTCGCTAGTGAAGCCCTTCTGCTCCCGAATTAACGCCGTCGCGGCCTTCAGATCTGCCTCGATCCGGCGAAACGTCACGGTACGCTCGCGCCTTTCATCGAGAAGCTGCTCGTACTCCTCCGCGTGCTTGCTGGCATCGAGCTCCGGTGCGGTGCCCAACGCTCGGTCGAGGACACGGCGAAGTTGGTCGACTGATTGCTCGCCGGTGGACGCGCTGGCCGGTAGGTCCACGATGCCGAGGTCTCGGGCCTCGGACAGCAGGCTCTCGGCACGCGACGCTCCTGCTCCGCGCAGAGCGGATTCTTCGGCAATACGCCGTGAAATCCTTTGATGCTCCTGACGCAGGGCACGCAGCCGAGCCTGCTGGATAATGTAGTCGTCTTCGATTGCGCCCAGAAAGTATGGGAGCACGTCCTTGACGGCCTGCGGGATGAGCGGCTCGCCCTGGCGGCAAAACAGCAGTTTCCGACTGATGATCTCGTCCTGGGGCAGCAAGCAGAAGTAGAGAGCGTGTCGGATCGTCGCAGCAACCGGATCCCGCGTCTGCCCCGGTGGCGGCTCGTGTAGGTTGTCGCCGATCCCCGCAGCCCGGGAAAGGAGTTGCTCCACCGATGGCGCGTTCGTCGTAGGCATCAGGGCTGACTTCGGCGGAATATCAACCGATGCGGCCACCTGGAAGATCATCGCGGTACTGGACTCCTTACCGACATCCGGAGCCTTGCGGGAGATGAAAATCTCCTGATTCGGTAACGCGAGTCGGAGCGCGTACCACTCAACCGTGCTGCGGATTGGTCCATATGCGACCGTGCATTCGCTCGCCCCGAGGCAGTAGTCGACAATCGAGATCAGGGCGGACTTACCCGTCTTCGAAGCACCAGTGATGATGTTGAGCTGTCCGAGACGGAGCCCGAGAATGCGAGGCTCCTCGACCGGGCCGTAGAGGATAATGTCGCGGATCTGAAAACTCATGGTCGCACGCCCCATAGCGCCATCACCGTCTCCGTTGCTCCAGCGAGCGCATACCACCTGCCAACGAACGATGAACGGCTGACAACGTCTCGGACCTCATCGGTGGTCGACCGCAGTAACCCTGTCGTACTTCGGTCGAGCTTGCCGGCACAAACTTGGGCGCCGTCGAGAGCAAGCACTCCGTGGGAGCAGCCGAAGACGATTGCCTCGCGGACGAGCGGCGCCATTGCTACTGCAGTCTCCGCGAATCGGAGCCTGACATCGGGGTTGTCTTCCAGCCAGGCGGGAAGCGACGTGCGAGCTTGCCGGGGCAGGCGCTCGCGGGTGGCCTTCACCAACACCACAGGCGGCACGAGAAACGTCAGCTCGAACGGCAATCCTCGTCCCACCTCGGCTCGGTACCCCTCGACTGCTCGGACCAAGATGACGGCCAGCAGCGCGGGATTGAGAAGCGCCGCTTCCTCAGGCGAGCGTTCGGACCATCGCGAAAGCAACATTTACACCGCCTCGGCACTCGCGTCACCGAGTCCTGTCTTGGCGTTCAGATGATGCTTCGTCTGCAGGATTTCGACGGGGCTGCCAACCGTCTCGAACACGACGTCGTCCAACGTTTCGATGCCCACGGTAAATGTCTCGCACCGCCGCAAACGCCGAACAGCGTCGGCGAGCCCGATCCGGACCTGAAAGAGGTACCCGAGAAGGGATGCGGAGGCATCGAATGGGCTACTCATCGCGCCCGCCAGTCGCACCGTCGCGCCGATGAATCAATCCGCATGCTGCCCTTGAGGGTGTTCCCGTTCGTGGACTGCGCGCGCACGACCCGACCGAGGTCAACCGGCTCGCCGCCTCGCGTAACCCGCAGCTCCACGCGCAGCGCCAGACTGTGCACGTTCCGCTTCTCCAGCCTCGCATCGATGGTGGACGGCAAAGGTAACCGTCCGGCGCAACCGCCTGCTGGTATGGTTGTACACCACGCGAGCGCCGGACGCCATATGCCAACCCGACCCTGAATCCACCGGCCCGGGGGAGATTTCCTCTCGGTTGCGTCCAGTCGGTGCCAAACGCATTCCTGGGACACTCCTGTAAGGGGTCGCCAGACGTTATGGTGGAGGGTCTCTGCCGCTTTTCATGTCATTTTCGCATC
>JACPHN010000164.1 GCA_016188575.1 Candidatus Schekmanbacteria bacterium | reverse complement strand
CTCTCCCCGAAGGCGTCGACATGGTCATGCCCGGTGACAACGTGGCCGTTACCGTGCAACTCATTACGCCGATCGCCATGGAGGATGGCTTGCGATTCGCCGTCCGCGAAGGCGGCAGAACCGTGGGTGCAGGTGTTGTCGCTACTATTCTCGAGTAGTCTGCGCGGCCAACCGGCGGGCGGGGTCCACACGTGGTGCCGCCCCCGCGCGCTCCGCCTCCCCTGTCGCTCTTTGCGCGGCAACGGACGCCACTCCCATAGAGGATTGCAATGAGGTTGAACATTCAGTTGGCTTGCGCTGAGTGCAAGGAACGTAACTACGCCACCACTAAGAATAAACGAAACACGCCAGGAAAACTGGAGCTCAAGAAGTTTTGTCCGCGGTGCAGATGCCACACCATTCATCGCCAGGTAAAGTAACGATGGCATGACGGCACCGGCCGGAAAGGAATCGAGTCTCGTGGCTGGAACAATTGGAAGGATCACTGAATTTGTCAAGGAGCTCCGAAATGAGCTCAGGAAGGTCAGTTGGCCGGATAGGAAAGAAGTTGAGGGAGCAACGGTAGTTATCCTCATCACTGTGTTCGCGTTTGGTTTTTATTTGGGCGTAGTCGATCTTATCTTTGGACACGGCCTTCCAAGCTCGCCCTTGAATACCTGGGCCTGGTCCTTGGCGGCACTTGGTCTCCTGGTTCTGATTGGCTACCTCCTCGTTATCACGACGCGTGGGTGACACTGACCGTGGCGACTATGGACTCAGAAATGAACTGGTACGTAGTTCATACGTACGCTGGTTACGAGAACAAGGTGAAGGCTAACTTGGAGGAGCGAGTCAAGGCAAGCACCTTGTGCGAGCTATTCGGAGATATTTTGGTCCCCGCGGAAAAAGTACAGCAGGTACGGCGGGGGAAAAAAGTGGAAACCGAGCGCAAGTTCCTCCCCTCCTACCTACTGATACGCATGGTCATGAATGACCAGACGTGGGCCCTCGTCAAGAACACCCCGAAAGTCACGGGATTCGTAGGAACCAACAAGCCATCCGCTCTCCGCGAATCCGAAGTCAAATCGATCCTTCAGCAGATGGAAAGCAGCGGCTCGCGACCGCAAGCCGAGACAAAGTTTCGTCGCGGTGACAGAGTCCGAATTACTGACGGACCATTTGCGAACTTCGTCGGGGTTATCGACGAGGCCAACAGTGATAAGAACACGCTCCGCGTCATGGTTACAATATTTGGACGCTCGACGCCTGTGGAACTGGACTTTGTTCAGGCCGAGCCGGTATGAAATCAGGAAACTAGTGACAAGGAGTTGATGTAAGATGGCCAAGAACGTCGTAGCGCAAATAAAGCTCCAAGTTCCTGCCGGTGAAGCGAAACCTTCACCACCTGTCGGTCCCGCCCTCGGCCAACACGGGGTGAATATTCCCGAGTTCTGCAAACGCTTTAACGAGCAAACAGGGGGTAAGGGAAACGACGGAATCACCATTCCTGTCGTGATCTCCGTGTATAACGATAGGTCCTTCACCTTCGTTACCAAGACGCCGCCCGCAGCCGTGCTCCTCAAGCGTGCCGCCATGGTCGCAAAAGGCTCCGGAAAGCCCAACCAGGAGCGGGTCGCGACGCTGACCACGGGCCAGATCCGCGACATTGCCCAACAGAAGCTTCCAGACCTGAACACCAAGAACCTCGAGAGCGCGTACCGCATCATCTCGGGCACCGCACGTAGCATGGGTATCGCTATCGAGGAATAGGAAACGACAATGCCGAAGCACGGAAAGAACTTCCTGAACGCAAGCAAGAAGGTCCCCGCGGGAACGCTCTTCTCGACTGAGGACGCCATCCAACTCGTCAAACAGCTCGCCTTCGCCAAGTTCGACGAGACCGTCGAAGTGGGGGCGCGCCTCGGAGTGAACCCTAAACACGCTGACCAGATCGTTCGCGGCACTGTGGTCCTTCCTCATGGTATCGGCAAGACCGTGCGCGTGGTCGTCTTCGCCGAGGGTGAGAAGGCTGCAGAAGCCCAGCAGGCGGGAGCCGAGTTCGTCGGCTCGGACGACCTTATTGCGAAGATCCAGGGCGGCTGGCTGGATTTCGAGGCCTGCGTCGCTTTGCCGAACATGATGGGAAAAGTGGGCCGCCTCGGCCGGGTCCTGGGTCCCCGCGGCCTGATGCCGAACCCGAAGTCCGGAACCGTAACTTTTGACGTCGCGCAAACCATCCGCGAAATCAAGGCGGGCCGCGTCGAGTTTCGCGTCGACAAGACGTCCAATGTGCACGCGCCCGTGGGGAAAGTGTCATTCTCGCCGGAAAAGCTGCTGGAGAACGTCAATCAGTTCCTGGAAACGCTGGTCAAGGCGAAACCCGCCGCGGCCAAAGGCCGCTACCTGCGCAGCGTGGTCCTATGCTCCACGATGGGGCCGGGGATTGCGCTCGACGCTCTCGAAATCGCCAACCGCTACCGGAGTTAGGACATGGCTACCCGAGGTAGAACGCTATCGAAACAACAGGAAGTCGAGCTGCTGCATGAGCGGTTCTCCAACGCTACGGCAGGCTTTGTCGTCGACTTTCGAGGCCTTACTGTCGAACAAATTTCCGTGCTGCGGTCCCGGCTGCGGGAAAAGGACGCTGAGCTCAGGGTCGTGAAGAACACCATGGCTCGCATCGCCTCCAAGGGCACAAGCTTTGCTGCGGTTGCTCGCTTTTTCCAGGGGCCAACCGCCGTCGCCATCCCAAGAAACGGTCCCGTGGGTCCGGCCTCCGTTCTCATCGACTACGCCAAGGAGAACGCAAAGCTCGGCATCAAAGCCGGACTGCTAGGATCAACGGTGCTGGACTCCGACGGCATCAAGGCGCTGGCGTCTCTGCCGAGTCAGGCCGTGCTTCGCGCCACCATGCTGCGGACTCTTGCGGCGGTTCCGTCCTCCTTCCTCCGGTTGCTGAAAGCGGTCCCGGAGAATTTTGCACAAGTACTGCGCGCGCGGCAGGAAGCACTGGAACCCTCGGCCGAATAGGGCTCGGCCCGCGAATCGGTGATTGTACTACGCCTATTGAAAGGAGTCTGTGAGAATGGCAGAAGTAACTTGGGCTGACGTAAAGTCGTTTCTTGGGAAGATGACGGTTCTTGATCTCGCACGCGGCGTCAAGGAACTGGAAGAGGAATGGGGCGTTAGCGCGGCTGCGGCAGTCGCCGTGGCCGCTGCCCCCGGTGCCGCTGCCGCTCCTGTGGCCGTCGAAGAACAGACGGAATTCGACGTGATCCTGACTTCCTTCGGCGAAGACAAGATCAAGGTGATCAAGGAAGTTCGCTCCGTCACCAACCTCGGATTGAAGGAAGCCAAGGATCTCGTTGAGGCCGCCCCCAAGCCGATCAAGCAAGGCGTGTCCAAAGAGGAGGCGCAAGCCATCAAGGCGAAGCTCGAAGGAGCCGGTGGCAAGGTGGAGGTCAAGTAGTCACGCCTCGACACGTACTTTTTCGCCAACGGATCGCATCAACATGACACCTCCTGCCATCGCTGGCTGGCGCTGCGGCGATGGGCGCTGGGGGTGTCTTGTTGTATGCGTTATTTCATGTACACGATAAGGCAGGAACCTATGCCGAACGCTACGCCATCCCATTTTACCGATGGAATTCTGCCACCACCTCGCCAACGCATCAACTTTGGCCGCGCCCGCACAGTGATGCCCGTTCCCAACCTCCTCCAGGTGCAGCAGGAATCGTTCGAGGAGTTCCTGCAGTTAGACATGCTGCCGAAGTATCGCAAGGAGCTCGGCATTCAAGAGGTCTTCCAGTCGGTCTTTCCCATCAGCAACTTCACCGATACGGCGTCCCTTGAGTTCGTGGCATACGAAATCGGAACGTGGGAATGTAGCTGCGGAAAATCAAAGGGCATCGACGCCCGCTACACATACGCATGCCCGTGCGGTCTTAGTAACGGCGTTGGCGACATGGTACGCGACCAAAGCCCCCGGTCCTGCTCCCAGTGCGGAGGAAATGTCGAGTACCGCCGCTGCAATCGCTGCGATACTCGCGTTGGGCTCAAGATGAAGTACACCGTGGACGAATGCCGCGCCCGCGGGATTACGTACTCCGCTCCAATCAAGGCCACAGTTCGGCTGGTGGTCTGGGAACGCGAAGGGGAAGGACAGACCAAGCACATTCGGGATATCAAAGAACAAGAGGTCTACCTCGGCGAATTTCCGATCATGTGCGACGTGTATTCCGATACCGACGGGCGGCTTCGACTCGGAAGCCAGGGCACCTTCATCGTCAATGGCACCGAACGTGTGATCGTGTCGCAAATGCACCGTAGCCCCGGGGTGTTCTTCAAGAGCGAAAAGGGCAAAGGGTACGCATCCGGGCGCGTCAGCCACACTGCCCGCATTATCCCCTATCGCGGCAGTTGGCTCGAATTCGAGTTTGACAAGAACGATGTCCTGAGCGTCCGAATCGACCGCAAGCGCAAGCTCCCCGCGACCGTGCTGCTGCGAGCACTTGGGCTCAAGGACGACGAAGATATCCTCCGGCAGTTCTACTCGTCCGACACCCTGACGCGCAGCGGCGACGTGTTTCTCTGGCGAGTGTCCGACAACCAGAACGGCGAGCGCTTTCAGCACGATCTGGTCAATCCCGAGCTCGGGCAGGTCATTCTCCCCGCGGGGAAAAAATACACGCGCGCCACCCGCCGGCGCCTCGAGTCGTGCAGTGTGGAATTCATCGAGTTGGCCGTCGCCGACCTCATCGACCGCGTGATCGCCCAGGATCTGGTGAACATGAACACCGGCGAGGTGCTGTTCGAGGCTGGCAAGGCGCTCGACAAGGCCGCGGCAAAGAAGCTCGTGGAAAGCGATTTCGACCAGATCGAGCTGGCGCTCGTTGAAGGGTCGAGAATCGGCAATGTTATCGTGGAAACCCTGCGCCGAGACTCGATCACGACTGCCACGGACGCTCAGATCGAAATCTATCGCCGCCTTCGGCCGGGCGACCCACTCAACGAAGAAACCGCGCGATCGCTTTTCAATCGGCTCTTTTTCGATCCCCGCTACTATGATCTGTCCAAGGTCGGGCGATTCAAACTCAATCGAAAACTTAAGACAAAAGTACCCCCCGAAGACAGAACCCTGCGCGCCGATGATATTTACGCGGTTGTGCGCCACCTTCTTGAGCTCAAGGCCGGCTACGGCAGTAGCGACGATATCGATCATTTGGGCAATCGACGTATCCGCTCCGTTGGCGAGTTGCTCTCAAACCAGCTACGCATCGGCTTGGTCAGGATGGAGCGAGCGATCAAGGAGCGCATGAGCATCCAGGATCTGGCAACGTCAATGCCGCACGACCTCATCAACGCTAAGCCCGTAACCAGCGCTCTCAAGGAGTTCTTTGGCTCCAGCCAACTCAGTCAGTTTATGGACCAGAACAATCCCCTCGCGGGCCTCACCCATAGACGGCGGCTTAGCGCCTTGGGACCAGGTGGACTCTCACGCGAACGCGCTGGCTTCGAGGTGCGGGACGTTCACCCTACCCACTATGGCCGCATTTGCCCAATTGAAACGCCGGAGGGACCGAATGTCGGCCTGATTACGTCGCTGTCCACGTTTGCCCGCGTGAGCGAGTACGGGTTCATCGAAACCCCTTACCGAAAGGTGGTTGATGGCGCCATAACCGACGAAATCGAATACCTCACGGCGCTTGACGAAGATGCTGACCCGCGTCGCCAGGATCCGGATTCCTGCCTGATCGCCCCAGCCAACGCGGTTGTCAGCGCTGACGGGCGCCTCGAAGGCGATCAGATCAGCGCCCGCGCCGGCGGCAACTTTGTGATGTCCTCTCCCAAGGCGATAAAATACATCGACGTCTCGCCAACCCAGCTTGTCAGCGTCAGCGCCTCCTTGATCCCGTTCCTCGAGAACGACGATGCCAACCGCGCTCTCATGGGCAGCAACATGCAGCGGCAGGCGGTGCCCTTGTTGCGACCCACCGCCCCCGTTGTCGGAACGGACATGGAAGGAGTCACAGCCAAGGACTCTGGGTCAGTCGTTATCGCCCGGCGCCCCGGGATAGTTGAACGCTCCACCGCAGACCGAATCATCATCCGCGTCGACGACTCCGAGGTTGATCCACAAGACGCCGCCGACGCCGGTGTCGACTTCTACAACCTGACCAAGTTCCAGCGGTCCAATCAGAACACATGCATTAGTCAGCAGCCCATCGTGCAAAAGGGGCAGCGCGTCAATCGCGGCGACGTCATCGCCGACGGACCCGCCACCGATCGCGGTGAGCTCGCGCTGGGGCGCAACGTGCTTGTCGCCTTTATGCCCTGGTGCGGTTACAACTTCGAAGACGCCATCCTCGTCAATGAGCGCATCGTTCAGGCCGATTACTTCACCTCGGTACACATCGAGGAATTCACGATTGAAGCTCGCGATACGAAGCTCGGAGAAGAAGAAATCACCCGCGACATCATCAACGTCGGCGAAGAGAACCTGAAGAATCTTGATGCGTCGGGAATCATTAGGATCGGAGCAAAAGTGGGCCCGGGAGACATCCTCGTGGGCAAGATCACTCCCAAGGGCGAAACCCAACTGACTCCCGAAGAAAAGCTGCTGCGGGCGATATTCGGAGAAAAGGCCGGAGACGTGCGCGATGCCTCGCTCACCGTCCCCCCCGGTATCGAAGGAACCGTTATCGGCGTCAACGTGTTTAGCCGTAAAGGAGCCGAAATCGACAGCCGGTCGATGGAGATCGAGGAAGAAGCGAGAAGGCGGCTCGAACGGGACTTCCGAGCCGAGGTGACCGTCGTACGCGACGACATGCTGAGGCGGGTGCGGCGCAAGCTCGTTGGCAAGACGCTGGCGGAGCCGATCACGGCCGGAGTCGGATCTTCGGAAATCGTGCTGGCTTCGGGAACCGTCTTGGACCGGAAGAATGTCGTCTTGGTTCCCGAGGAGGCCTTTTCTTTTCTCAGCTTTGCGGACGACGATGACGAGCTTCATGAAGCCATCGCCGACCTGAAGCGCACCGCGGAGCGACGCATCAGCATCATCAAGAACGAATACGACGAAAAGGTCGAGAAGGTGTCCCGGGGCGACGAGCTACCGCCCGGCGTCATCAAGATGGTCAAGGTGTATGTTGCCGTCAAGCGTAAGCTTAGCGTCGGCGACAAAATGGCCGGTCGTCACGGCAACAAAGGGGTGCTTGCCAAGATCGTTCCCGAACATGACATGCCCTATCTCCCAGATGGCTCGCCCGTTGACATGGTTCTCAATCCGCTAGGCGTTCCGTCGCGCATGAATGTCGGCCAAATCCTCGAAACGCACCTCGGGTGGGCGGCACACGAACTTGGAATCTTCGTCGCCAGCCCGGTATTCGATGGCGCTACAGAAGCCCAGATCAAGGACTTGTTGTCCCAGGCTAACCTCCCGACGAGCGGACAGACCACTCTGTACGACGGTAGAACGGGACATCGACTCCTCACGCCAACCACGACCGGCATCATCTACATGATGAAATTGTCACATCTTGTCGACGACAAGATTCACGCGCGGTCAATTGGTCCCTATAGCCTGGTTACCCAGCAGCCGCTCGGAGGAAAGGCCCAGTTCGGCGGTCAGCGCTTCGGCGAAATGGAAGTATGGGCGTTGGAGGCCTACGGCGCTGCGTACACACTGCAGGAAATGATCACCGTCAAGTCTGATGACGTGGCGGGACGCACCAAAATCTACCAGTCCATCGTCAAGGGAGACGTTCAGCTCGAGCCAGGTATTCCAGAGTCATTCAAGGTACTTATCAAGGAGCTGCAGTCACTCGCACTCGACGTGGAGCTCATAGAGCAGGGCGAAGCGTAGGACGCCTTCTCCAACCCCGGAGCTGCCGTCTGCGGTAGATTCGGGCTTCGCTGCTTGCGTAGCTCGGTGATTCCCGGCGCCGAAAGCCTCGGCACCGGGAAGCGTTCATAGGAGTAAGACGTTGGAAAAGATCCTGTCACTATTTGAGGGCCCCAAGGACGCAAAGCACTTCAATGCGATCCGAATCAGGCTTGCGTCGGCGGAAACCATCCGCAGTTGGTCGTACGGTGAGGTCGTAAAGCCCGAAACGATTAACTATCGGACCTTCAAGCCCGAGCGAGGCGGCCTTTTCTGCGCCAAAATTTTCGGTCCGACAAAGGACTGGGAATGTAACTGCGGCAAGTACAAAAGGATGAAGCACCGCGGCGTCGTGTGTGACAAGTGCGGCGTCGAGGTCATACAGTCCAAGGTGCGGCGCGAGCGCCTTGGTCATATTGAGCTGGCGTTTCCCGTGAGCCACGTATGGTTCTTCAAAGGACTTCCGAGCCGCATTGGGCAGGTAGTAGACCTCCCCATGAACATGCTCGAACGCGTGCTCTACTATGAGATGTACGTCGTCATTCACCCAGGGCCAAGCGGCCTCAAGCGCGGAGAAATCATTTCGGAGGAGCGCTATCACAAGCTGAAGGACGAATTCGGCGAAAAGTTCTATGCCGGAATGGGCTCCGAAGGTGTACGGGAGCTGTTGAAGGAATGCGACCCCGACCGTATGGCGGATGAGTTGCGCGCGGAGATGCAGACGGAGCCTAGCATTCTGAAGCGCAAGCGAATCGTCAAACGCCTGAAGGTCGTGGAATCTTTCCGCAAGAGCGGAAACCGGCCCGAGTGGATGATTCTCGATGCCATCCCAGTCATCCCGCCGGAGCTGCGTCCACTGGTGCCGCTAGACGGAGGGCGCTTCGCCACGTCGGATCTCAATGACTTGTACCGACGCGTAATCAACAGAAACAACCGCCTCAAGAGGTTGATGGATCTAAAGGCTCCAGAAGTAATCATTCGCAATGAAAAGCGCATGCTTCAAGAGGCAGTCGACGCGCTTTTTGATAATGGCAGACGCGGCCGATCGTTGAAGGGTCCAAATAACAGACCGCTGCGTTCGCTTTCCGACATGCTGAAGGGAAAGCAAGGGCGATTCCGACAGAATTTGCTTGGGAAGCGAGTAGATTATTCAGGACGGTCAGTGATTGTCGTCGGTCCTGAACTCAAGCTTCATCAGTGCGGCCTTCCCAAGAAGATGGCCAAAGAGCTCTTCAAGCCATTCATATTCAACAAGCTTGAAGAGAAAGGCTTCGTCACCACCATCAAGGGCGCAAAAAAGATGGTTGAGGAGGAGCGGCCCGAGATATGGGATATGCTGGAAGAGGTGATCAGCGACCACCCCGTATTGCTGAACCGTGCGCCGACTCTGCATCGGCTTGGCATACAGGCATTTCAGCCCATCCTCGTCGAAGGCAAGGCCATCCGCATTCACCCGCTGGTTTGCACGGCGTTTAACGCGGATTTCGACGGCGACCAGATGGCGGTCCACGTGCCGCTGAGCCTGGAAGCGCAGCTCGAGGCAAAACTGCTGATGCTGGCTTCGCGCAACATCCTGTCGCCAGCAAGCGGACGCCCCCTTGCCGTACCCAGCAAGGACATCGTGCTCGGTTGCTACTTCCTGACTCGCCTGGTGGAAGGGTTGCCTGGAGAGGGTCGCGCGTACCGCGATTGCAATGAAGTTCTCACTGCCTATCACCTCGGATACGTGGCCTTGCACGCGATGGTCAAAGTCCGCATTGATGGAGAACTTGCGGAAACGACCGTCGGCAGAGTCATCTTCAACCAGATCCTTCCACCCGAGTTTCCGTTCGTCAATAAGCTAATGAGAAGCCGGGAGCTGACAAAACTTGTAGGCGAAGTGTATGTCCACAGTGGTAGGCGCACTGCCGTAGAGGTTCTGGACAAGATGAAGGACCTCGGATTCGAGATGGCGACTCAATCGGGCGTATCTATCTGCATTGATGACATGGTTGTTCCGGGCAGAAAACCATCCATCATCGAAGAGGCTCGCCAGGAGGTTATCGAAGTCGGAAAGCAGTACCACGATGGCATTATCACGAATGGCGAGCGCTATAATAAGGTTATCGATATCTGGTCAAGTGCCGCTGAATCTGTCGCTGAAGAAATGTTTAAGGGTTTTCACCCGAGCAACAGCATTCATATGATGGCGGACTCGGGCGCGCGCGGCTCCAAGCAACAGATCCGGCAACTGGCCGGGATGCGCGGGCTCATGGCGAAGCCGTCCGGCGAGATCATCGAGACTCCCATCACGTCCAATTTCCGTGAGGGACTCACCGTACTGCAATACTTCATCTCGACTCACGGTGCTCGCAAGGGCCTTGCGGATACTGCGCTCAAGACCGCGAACTCCGGCTATCTGACGCGAAGGCTTGTCGACGTTAGCCAGGATGTGATCGTCAGCGACTACGACTGCGGCACACTCGATGGCATCACCGTGGAGCCGATAATCGAGGGCGGAGAGATCGTTGAGGCGCTCCGAGACCGCATTCTCGGCCGCGTCGCGCTGGAGGATATCTACGATCCCTACGACGAGAGTGTCTCCCTCTGCGATGGAGGCCAGGAAATCACCGAGACTAGAGCGCAGCTAATTGAGGATGCGGGACTCGATCGAGTGCTGATTCGGTCGGTTCTGACCTGCCAGTCGCGGCGCGGCGTCTGCGTCCTGTGTTACGGCCGTAACCTCGCTACGGGTCGCCTTGTCGACATCGGCGAGGCCGTCGGTGTCATTGCTGCACAGTCGATCGGAGAGCCAGGAACGCAGCTCACGATGCACACTTTCCACATCGGTGGCACTGCCAGCCGCGTCGCCGAGCAGAGCACGCATCAGGCCAAGCACGCCGGAACCGTCAAGTACCTCCGCCTGATCACTGTAACCAACAAGGACGGGCGGCAGGTGGCGATGAACCGAAATGGAGCGATCGCTATCTTGGACGCCGAAGGTCGTGAACGGGAGAGATACGGCGTCGTGTACGGCACGACGTTGAGGGTCAACGACGGTGATAGGGTTGATCCAGAGCAAGTACTTGCCGAGTGGGATCCATTCACTTTCGTCATCCTCACCGAACATTCCGGCATCTGCAAGCTCGTTGACGTGATCGAAGAAGTCACCATGAAGGAGGAGCTCGATGAAACCACGGGTCGGACGACCCGCGTCATTCTCGAGGCCGGTCGTGAGAATCGGCAGCCACGCGCCATCGTCCGCTCCACCAAGCGCGCGGCCAAGGCGGCTGAGCATCTCTTGCCCTCCGGATCCCACCTGGTCGTGTTTGATGGGCAGGAGGTTCATGCTGGCGACGTGCTCGCGAAGATTCCCAGAGAGACAACGAAAACCAAGGACATTACCGGTGGTCTGCCGCGCGTCATCGAGCTTTTCGAGGCCCGCAAACCGAAGGACCACGCGGTGATCAGCGAAATCGAGGGAACTGTACGCGTCGGTGGCATCGAGAAGGGGATGCGGCGGGTCGCAGTGGAAGGCGACGAAGGCACGCGAAAAGACTACTCGCTCCCCCGCGGCATGCACGTCAATGTCTTGGACGGCGACCGCGTCAGGGCCGGCGAGCCCCTTACGGATGGCCCCGTGAACCCGCACGATATTCTCCACGTCTTGGGAGAAAAAGAGCTGCAAAAATCGCTTGTTAATGAGATCCAGGAAGTATATCGATTGCAAGGAGTTGATATCAACGACAAGCACATCGAAGTGATCGTTCGCCAGATGCTGCGCCAGGTGCGTATCACCAAGGTCGGTGATACAGAGTTCTTGGACGGAGAGCAAGTCGATCGGTGGCAATTCCTGGAGGAAAACGAGCGCGTTCAAACTGACAGTGGCGTGCCGGCTCAGGCCGTGCCCGTGCTGCAAGGCGTGACGAAAGCCTCTCTTTCCACGGACTCCTTTATCTCATCGGCTTCGTTCCAGGAGACGACCCGCGTCCTCACCGAGGCTGCCGTCACTGGGGCGATCGACGAGCTGCGGGGGCTAAAAGAGAATGTCATCGTCGGCAGGCTGATTCCCGCTGGTACCGGCATGACTCTCTACAGGAAATCGCGCACTGCGAAGGATATCATTCCGCGACGCGATGACTTGGTCTTGGACCTGGGCGAGGAGGAAGCGTCAGATGAGGACGCGTTCGGGGCCGTGATGGGTGATGGTGGCCTCGGCTAATTCCCGGGAAAACCGCCACTACACTGCGCGCATAGCCGCCTGGGCGGGCACGGCTCGCCAGGCGGGTCTTGAAATGGCGAGCCTAAGCGCACCCGAAGCCGCGACAGAGTACTAGAGGGGTAGGTTCCGAGCGGCGCTGACGGCGCTTCGGAACGGGGGTGATCCATCGTTGGCGAAAACCGAGGATGGTCCAATCTCGGCTGCGCCTCCTCCCCCCTGTGGTGTCGCCGCGGCTTCGTACTATTGTCCAGTAGGGGCGAACTCCCTGCAGCGCTCGGTACCGGCGCTCCTGGCCCGGTGATCGCGAGTCACACCGCTCCCGCTCACAGGAACCGCGTGAACCCCGGAGCGATGTCTGACTGGCGGCCTCTTGGTGGTCGAGCGACGTCTTGTGGCAGGTTGACAAGGCGGAGCGAGCCTGCTATAGTTGCACGTCTACTGCGAAGGCCGGCCGGAAACCCCGTCTACGCGATACGGGTTTTCGCCGGCCGTCTACTGTCACGATGGCCAGGACAACACAACACGGGCACTTTTCTTGAAGGGTCTCTAATGCCAACGATCAACCAGTTGGTGCGGAACGGCAGAAGCAAAGCCTCGGCGAAAAGCACAGCGCCAGCGCTGCAGTCGTGCCCGCAGCGGCGCGGAGTGTGCGTCAGGGTCTATACCGTTACCCCAAAGAAGCCAAACTCCGCCATCCGCAAGGTGGCACGCGTGCGCTTGACAAACGGTATCGAGGTAACCTCCTATATCCCGGGAATCAAGCACAACCTCCAGGAACACTCAAGCGTCTTGGTCCGTGGAGGGCGTGTCAAGGACCTTCCAGGAGTGCGGTACCACATCATCCGCGGTACCCTGGACTGCTCGGGCGTGCAGGACCGACGCCAGGGGCGGTCGAAATACGGTGCGAAGCGGCCGAAATCATAGCCAGCCTGTAGAGAGCTCGGGCACATCGGACTGCGGGAGCGCGCTTGGCAGTGGCTCCCGGATGGCCAGCGGCGGGGGCGCCGTGCGGCGGGCGCTTTCCGGCAGTGCGTTGATACGCCCCGCCCAGCTCCCGGCCGCACTTATGCTGGTTTTCCTGCTTAGGAGCGAAAATGTCTAGAAGAAAAGTAGCAGTAAATAGGGAATGCCCTCCAGATTCGAAGTACAAGAGTGAGCTTGTTACGCGCCTAGTGAATATCGTCATGGTTGACGGAAAGAAAAGTACCGCAGAGCGCGCAGTATACAGCGCTTTTGACGTCATTGAGCAGCGAACTGGAAAGGACGCGCTGCGCGTCTTCAAGAAGGCTCTCGACAACGTCAAGCCGGCGATAGAAGTCAAGTCTCGCCGCGTCGGCGGTTCGACCTATCAGGTGCCAGTCGAAGTTCGCCCTGAGCGGCGGGTCACTCTGGCACTGCGCTGGATAGTGGGATATTCGAATAAGCGGCCAGAACGCGGCTTCGGTCGAAAGTTGGCTGCGGAGCTGCTCGATGCGTCCAATGGTGTCGGTGCATCGGTGAAGAAAATGGACGATACCCACAAAATGGCCGAGGCAAACAAGGCTTTCGCTCATTATCGTTGGTAGTTAGATGGAACGGCAGCACCCATTGGATCGGCACAGAAATATCGGCATCATGGCTCATATTGATGCCGGTAAGACGACCACGACGGAGCGCATCCTGTTCTATACAGGTGTCTCTCACCGCATCGGCGAAGTGCACGACGGTGCTACCGTGATGGACTGGATGGAGCAAGAGCGAGAGCGAGGCATCACCATTACGTCCGCCGCGACGACCTGCTTCTGGCACGACCACCGCATTAACATTATCGACACGCCAGGCCACGTTGATTTCACCGTGGAAGTCGAGCGCAGCCTTCGGGTGCTTGATGGGGCCGTTGCAGTGTTTTGTGGGGTCGGAGGTGTGGAACCCCAGACTGAAACAGTATGGCGTCAGGCAAACAAATATCGTGTCCCTCGCATTGCTTTTGTTAACAAGATGGACCGACAAGGCGCAGACTTCGACCGAGTTTGTGGCGAAATCGCCGCCCGGCTGGGGAGCCGTGTGCTCCCACTGCAGTTTCCATACTTCGTCGATGAACTGTTCGAGGGCGTGATTGATGTCGTCAAACGCGTGCTCGTGACCTACGATACCGAGACGATGGGCCTGAAGTTCCATTCGGGGCCAGTACCTGATCACCTGCGGGGACAGGTCGAGCAGGCTCGGGATCACCTCCTTGAGACTGTCGCAGATACCGATGATGCCATCATGGAGAAGTATGTCCTTGGCGAGCCTATCTCCGAGACCGAGGTCATCTCTGCGATCCGTAATGCAACCCATCGCTTCCAACTCGTGCCCGTTCTGTGCGGCTCTGCTTTCAAGAACAAGGGTGTACAGCAGCTTCTTGACGCGGCGGTCGCATTCTTGCCTTCTCCCCTCGACGTGCCGTCCACCGAAGGACTGAATCCAGATACCGAGCATGCGACAACGCGTGAGGTTTCAGATGATGCGCCGTTCAGTGCGCTTGTCTTCAAGTCAATGAACGATCCATATGCAGGCCAACTGTCCTTCTTCAGAGTTTATTCTGGAAAGCTCCTCTCCGGAGATCCGATCTTCAACGCGAGCAAGGGCATCACGGAGCGCGTTGGGCGTCTACTGAAGATGCACGCTGACAAGCGAGAACCTATCGACGCTGTCTTCGCGGGGGATATTGCGGCCGCTGTGGGACTACGGAGTACGTTTACGGGCGATACGATCTGCGTGCGCTCCCACCCAATTGTATTCGAATCCATGGATTTCCCTGAACCGGTCATTTCCGTCGCCATCGAGCCGCGCTCGCGCTCCGATCAGGACCGCTTGGCCCAGTCCTTGGGGCGGCTGGTGCGGGAAGATCCAACGATTCGCGTGCGGACTGATCAAGATACGGGGCAAACTCTAATCTCCGGCATGGGTGAGCTGCACCTCGAGATCCTTGTGGACCGCTTGCGCCGGGAGTTCGGAGTCGAAGGCAGAGTCGGCACTCCGGAGGTCTCCTATCGAGAGACCATCACCCGACCTGCAAATGCGGAGACACGCTATGTAAAGCAAACGGGCGGAAAAGGACAGTATGGGCATGTGGCCCTGGAGATCCGCCCACTCGAGCCTAGGTCTGGGTTCAGGTTTGTCGACCGTATCTCTGGTGGAGTAATACCCAAGGAATATATCCCGGCCGTACAGCGAGGGGTGGCCGAAGCCATGGACCGGGGAATTCACTTCGGATTCACCATGATTGACGTCGAAGTAGCGCTCGTTGACGGCAGTTACCACGAGGTGGACTCCTCCGAGATGGCCTTCAAGGTGGCGGGGTCCCTCGCGTTTCAGGAGGCTGCCAAGAAGGCTGGGCCAATCCTGCTCGAACCTGTCATGGACGTGGAAGTTGTTACGCCGGAAGACTTCGTCGGCGAGGTCGTCGGAGACATTAGCCGGCGCCGAGGCAAGATCAAGGGAATGATCCCCCAAGCTGGCGCGCACGTCGTGCGGGCGCAGGTTCCACTTGGCACCATGTTCGGGTACGCAACGGACCTGCGCTCGCTGACGCAGGGGCGGGCCCACTATTCAATGCAGTTTTCCGAGTACGCACGCTGCCCCGCAGAGTGCGAAAAAAAGGTCCTCGAGGGCATCGGCTCGCACTAGGAGTAGGACGTTATGGCCAAGGCAAAGTTCGATAGGACCAAGCCGCACGTGAATATCGGCACCATCGGTCACGTTGACCACGGCAAGACGACGCTGACGGCGGCGATTACGCTGGCGCTGAGCAAGCGGAACGCGAGCATCGAGTTCCGGAGCTTCGACTCGATCGACAACGCGCCGGAGGAAAAAGCGCGCGGTATCACGATCGCGACGGCGCACGTGGAGTACGAGACGGCGAATCGCCATTATGCCCATGTGGATTGCCCCGGCCACGCCGACTACGTGAAGAATATGATCACTGGCGCGGCGCAGATGGACGGCGCCATTCTCGTGGTAAGCGCCGCAGACGGGCCAATGCCGCAAACGCGCGAGCACATTCTGCTGGCGCGGCAGGTCGGCGTGCCCTATATCGTCGTGTTCCTGAACAAGGTGGACATGGTGGACGACCCCGAGTTGCTCGAGCTGGTCGAGCTGGAAGTCCGCGAGTTGCTCAGCGAATACAACTTCCCCGGAGACGACATCCCGGTGGTCCACGGCAGCGCCTTGCTCGCCCTGGATGGGGATCCTCGCGAGATTGGCGAGCCCTCGGTGATCAAGCTGCTCGCCGAGGTCGACCGCTATGTACCGACGCCCGTACGTGATACCGAAAAGCCGTTCCTGATGCCGATCGAGGACGTGTTTAGCATCGCCGGCCGCGGTACCGTGGTGACGGGGCGCATCGAGCGCGGGGTCGTCAAGGTCAGCGACGAAGTCGAAATCGTCGGTATTCGCGAGACCAAGAAGACGGTGTGCACTGGCGTGGAAATGTTCCGCAAGCTGCTCGACCAGGGCGAGGCCGGGGACAACGTGGGTTGCTTGCTGCGCGGTATCAAGCGCGAAGAAGTCGAGCGCGGACAGGTGTTGGCCAAGCCCGGATCGATCACGCCCCATACCAAGTTCAAGGCGGAAATCTACGTGCTGTCAAAAGAAGAAGGCGGACGGCATACGCCGTTCTTCAATGGCTATCGACCGCAGTTCTACTTTAGAACGACCGACGTTACCGGCGCGGTGACTCTCCCCGAAGGCGTCGACATGGTCATGCCCGGTGACAACGTGGCCGTTACCGTGCAACTCATTACGCCGATCGCCATGGAGGATGGCTTGCGATTCGCCGTCCGCGAAGGCGGCAGAACCGTGGGTGCAGGTGTTGTCG
>JACPHN010000138.1 GCA_016188575.1 Candidatus Schekmanbacteria bacterium | reverse complement strand
CCGGAAGCGCAGCATCCCCGTGCCGAGCACGTCGAGCGTCACCGCCAGCGCCGCGCTGCCGCCATCGCCGAGCGGCGCGGGCCGGGCGGACCGGGTTCCTTCCCAGGCGGCCTCGGTCGTGACCTGCCACGAGCCCACCGGCTCGACCACCCACGGCAGCCGCGAAAAATCGCCGCTCTCGAAGCCCTCGTCGTAGGCAATCGGCGTGGCGCTGGCGGTCGCGGTGCGGGTCGAAGTAGCCGTGCGCGTCGCGGTCGCCGTCCGCGAGGGGGTGGCAGTGCCGGTCGGGGTAGACGTTCTTGTCGGGGTCCGGGTGGCAGTCGGCGTGCGGGTGGAGGATGGCGTGCGCGTCGCGGTGGACGTTCCGGTCGCCGTCGGGGTCGAGGGCAGCGTGTACGCCGGCAAGTCGATCTCGTCGATCCAGACCCGATCAGCGCCGGAGCCACCCGCGGCCTGCTTGGCATACTCCCAGCGCAGCGTCCAGGTTCCCGCCCCCAGGGTGGCCGAAGCCGCCGTCCAATCGGTCTCGCCGCTCCAGCTTCCCTTGTCCGCCACGGCTCCCGAGGCGCTCACGATCCGGAACCACAGCTTGTCGCGGTCCGCCTCCGTGGAGGTCTTCACCTGAAACCCGACGGTGCCCGCCGCGGCGAGCGCAATCGCGAGCTCCAGTCGAACCGCGCCCGCCCCCGCGGCGCCGCTCGCGGAAGCCGCCCGACTCCCGGCAGCCGCCACGCCCTCGACCACCGCCCAGCCCCCGACCGGATCGGTCACCCACGGCAACTGGTCGAGGCCGCCGCTCTCGAAGCTCTCATCCACCTGCGCCGCCGCGCCGGTGGCCGCCAGTGCGAGCAGCGCACAGCAGCACGCCGCCACTGCTACGGCGACGATCCGGCCGTACCCCCCCCCCAACCTTTCGCATCCCGAGAACCTCCTTCTGGCTGTGAGCAGCAGTCGTGACGAGCCGGCATCCGCGAGTCTAGCGCGGGCGCCGGCGGGCATCAAGAAGCCGCAGCGCGGGCCCGGGTTCTCCGCTCGCCTTCCAGCCCGCAAGTGTTCGTTGGTGGTCTACGTTCCGATTTCGCGTAACTTGCAGGCGAAGAGGCGGTGGATTCGGGCAGCGTCAACCTCTTGACACACTGCGAAACGCGTCATATAGTTTCTGCCCGTGCCTCCCAGATGCGCTTGGGAAGAGCATTTCGGTACTAGTGAAGATGCACCTGGATCGCTCCGCCAGCCAAATCCTCCTCATCGTAGACCGGCTCCTCGTCATTCTTGGCGAGGAGCGGCGTACTTCGCGGTGGCCCCAGGTTTAACCGAATAATGACGCTGGAATGACTCGGGGCCTCCAACGCGGTGGCCCCGAGTTTTTTTATCCCACGCGGCCAAAGCCTCAGCACGGCCGTGACAACGGAGGGTAATCCTTTGCAACAAACCGGTGCCGAGATCCTCTGGGAGTGCTTGCTCCGTGAAGGTGTCGACGTCGTCTTCGGCTACCCCGGCGGCGCCATCCTACCCGCCTATGACACCATGACCCAGTACGATATTCGGCACGTTCTGGTCCGGCACGAGCAAGGCGCCACGCACGCCGCCGACGGCTACGCCCGCGCCACCGGCAAGGCGGGCGTCGTGGTCGCGACCAGTGGTCCGGGGGCCACTAACCTGGTCACGGGTCTCGCCAACGCCATGATGGATTCAATTCCCCTGATTGCGATCACGGGTCAGGTCGCCAAAGGCGTGATCGGCAGCGACGCTTTTCAGGAGACGGACGTCACCGGCGTGACGCTGCCGGTCACCAAGCATAACTACATCGTCACCGACGTCCGCGAGCTCGCATCGACCATTCGCGAGGCCTTCCACATCGCGCGCACCGGGCGGCCGGGACCCGTACTGGTCGACATCCCCAAGGACGTGCAGCTCGACCGCACCGGGTTTCACTATCCAGATGATCCCATCGAGCTCCCCGGCTACCGGCCGCGCACCATCGTCCCCAAGGCCGACTTCGAGCGCGCGATCGAGCTGATCAATGGCGCCCAGCGCCCCGTCGTGCTTGCCGGCCACGGGATCATCATGAGCGGCGCTGTGGCGGAGCTCCGCGGGCTCGTGGAAAAGGCTGACATTCCAGTGGCGTTGACGCTCCTCGGGATCGGCGGCCTTCCCGCCTCCCATCGACTGTGCGCGGGAATGATGGGCATGCACGGCGAGGCCGCGGTAAACCATGCCATCCAGGAGGCGGACCTGCTCATCGCGCTCGGGATGCGCTTCGACGACCGCGTCACCGGCAACCTCAAGACCTACGCCCCAGGAGCTCACAAGATCCACATCGACATCGATCCTTCCGAGCTGAACAAGAACGTCAAGGTCGACGTCGGGATCATCGGCGACGTGCGCGAGGTTCTCCGCGAGCTCCTGCCGCACGTCGAGAAGGCCGATCGGTCGCTGTGGCTGGCGCGCATCGACACCTGGTTAGCGGCCACCCGCGAGCGCGACATCCTGCACCACGATCCCCAAGGTAAGCTGTGGACCGCGCACGTCATCGTCGATCTGTGGAAGGCGACAGCCGGCAACGCCATCATCGTCAGCGACGTCGGGCAGCACCAGATGTGGGAGGCGCAGTACTACCGCCATGAAGAGCCGCGCTCGCTCATCACCAGCGGTGGTCTGGGAACCATGGGGTTCGCTCTCCCCGCGGCGATCGGCGCCAAGATCGGTCGCCCCGATGCCGAAGTCTGGGTGATTGCCGGTGACGGCGGTTTTCAGATGACCCTGGGAGAGCTCGGCACCGTGGTCCAGGAGAAACTGCCGCTCCGCATCGCCATCATCAACAACGGGTTTCTCGGCATGGTTCGACAGTGGCAGGAGTTTTTCTACGAGCGCCGCTACTCCGCAACACCGCTGGTCAACCCGGACTTCTGCAAGCTGGCCGAGGCTTATGGGATTGCGGCATTTCGCGTCGACCGGAGAGAGGACGTCATTCCCGCCGCGCTCCGCGCGCGCGAGGTCAACGGTCCCGCCCTGTTGAATTTCGTCGTCGAGTCCGCGGACAGCGTCTACCCCATGGTCCCCAGCGGGGCGGACCTGGCCGACATGATTCGGAGGCCAAGTCAGCCAAAGGCGCAGGAGGTGCACGAATGAAACACGTCCTCGTTTGCAAGGTCGAGAACAAGCCCGGCGTGCTCAATCGCATTTCCAGTCTGTTTCGCCGCCGCCTCTACAACATCGACAGCCTGACCGTCAGCCCGACCGAGAACCCCGCAGTCTCGCGAATGACGATCGTTGTCGACGCTACCCGAACGGATGCGCGGATCGTCGAACGCAACCTGTACAAGCTCGTGAACACGATTGAGGTGAAGGACGTCACCGACCTCCCCGCGGTCAAGCGCGACCTGGCCCTGATCAAGGTGCACACGAACCCCGATACGCGCTCCGAAGTCCTCAATCTCGTGGACATTTTCCGCGGCAAGGTCGTCGACGTCGCTCCCAGCAGCGTCATCATCGAGCTCACCGGAGAGGTCAAGAAGATCGATTCGTTCATCGAGGTGCTCAAGGAGTTCGGCATTGCCGAGCTGGTCAGGACCGGTCTCGTCGCGATGGAACGAGGCCGCAGCGACAAGGAAGTCCCCGCGGTTGCTGCCGCGCAGCAGGTCAACATCTGACACCCTACGGCGTACCGCCGTTTTCTTGGCGAGGTATATCATGGCCAACATTTTCTATGATCGCGACGCCGACCTCACGCTCATCAGGCAGAAAAGCGTCGCCGTGCTCGGATACGGCAGCCAGGGCCACGCACACGCGCTCAACCTACGCGATAGCGGCGTGTCCGTCCGGGTCGGCCTGCACGCGGCTAGCAAGAGTCGCGCCAAGGCCGCCGCCGACGGTCTGCCCGTCCACTCCGTAGGCGCCGCGGTCGCGGATGCCGACGTCATCATGGTGCTGCTGCCCGACACCAGCCAGGCTGCGGTCTACCACGAAGAGATCGCTCCCAACTTGCGTCCGGGGGCGACCCTGATGTTCGCTCACGGCTTTAACATCCGCTTCGGACAAATTTCCCCGCCGGCGAGCATCGACGTCAGCATGGTCGCACCAAAAGCGCCGGGCCACCGCGTGCGGGAGGTTTTCACCGAAGGCGGCGGCACGCCCGCGCTCGTGGCGGTTCACCAGGATGTGTCGGGCTCAGCTCTGCCACTTGCGCTCTCCTACGCGGCCGGCCTCGGATGCACGCGAGCCGGAGTCATCGCCACGACATTCGCGGAGGAGACCGAGACCGACTTGTTTGGCGAGCAGGCGGTGCTGTGCGGCGGCGCCTCCGCGCTCATCAAGGCCGGATTCGAGACGCTCGTGCGCGCGGGGTACCAGCCTGAGGTCGCCTACTTCGAGTGCCTCCACGAGCTCAAGCTGATCGTCGATCTCATTTACAGGGGTGGCCTCAGTTACATGCGCTATTCGATCAGCGATACCGCCGAGCACGGCGACTACACTGCCGGAGACCGCCTCATCGATGGCCGCGTGAAGGCCGAGATGCAGAAGATCCTCGACGAGGTCCGCGACGGCACCTACGCCCGGGGGTGGATCGAAGAAAACCGCAAGGGCCGGCCGTGGTTCAATGCGCGCCGCCGGGCCGAACGGGAGCACCAGATCGAGCAGGTCGGCAAGAAGCTTCGAGGCATGATGACCTGGATCGATCCCAAAGAGGTCGAAGAATCGTGAGCTCAGATCGGGTTTTCATTTTCGACACGACGTTGCGCGATGGCGAGCAGTCGCCGGGCGCGACGCTGCATACACACGAAAAACTGGACATCGCCAAGCAACTGGCGCGGCTCAAGGTCGACGTGATCGAGGCCGGCTTCCCGGCCGCTTCGCCGGGGGACCTCGACGCGGTAGCCGAGATCGCGCGCACCGTCGGCAAGCCGGAAGGTCCCATCATCTGCGGCCTGGCCCGCGCCAACCCGCAGGACATCGCCAAGTGCTGGGAGGCCGTGCAACACGCAGCGCGCCCGCGCATTCACACTTTCCTCGCGACCAGCGACATTCACGTGCAGCACAAGCTGCGCATGACGCGCGCCGAGGTCATCGCGACCGTAGGCGACATGGTGGCGCTCGCGAAGCAATACTGCGACGACATCGAGTTTTCCCCGGAAGATGCCGGGCGCAGCGATCCAGAGTTTCTCTACCAGGTGCTCGCCGCGGCCGTCGCTTCGGGAGCCCGGACGATCAACATTCCGGACACGGTCGGCTACACCACGCCCGAGGAGTTTGGCGGGTTGATTCGCGACATCATCGCCCATACATCGGGAGTGCGTGAGCGCGACGTGGTGGTCTCCGTCCACACCCATGACGATCTCGGGCTGGCCGTCGCCAATGCCCTCGCCGGGGTGCGCGCCGGCGCCCGGCAGGTCGAATGCACGATTAACGGCATCGGCGAGCGCGCGGGAAACTGCTCGCTCGAGGAAGTCGTGATGGCGCTCTATGTGCGCAAGCCGTTCTACGGCCTGGTCACCGGCATCGACAGCCCCGAGATCCATCGCACCAGTGACATGGTCAGTCGCTACACCGGGCTCGTGGTTCAGCCCAACAAGGCGATCGTCGGTGCCAACGCGTTTGCTCACGAGGCCGGCATTCACCAGGACGGAATGCTCAAGCACAAGCGCACGTACGAGATCATGGACGCGGAGCTCGTCGGCGCTCCCGAGAGCAAGCTCGTGCTCGGCAAGCACAGTGGCCGGCACGCCTTTCGCAACCGCCTCGTCGATCTCGGCTATGAGCTCGATGAGGCGCAGGTCAATGAAGCGTTCCGTCGCTTCAAGGAGCTCTCGGACAAGAAAAAGCGCGTTACCGATGCGGATATCGAGGCGATTCTCGGCGAGCAGCTCTATCAGCCCATCGAGGTCTGGCACCTCGAACAGGTGCAAGTCATTTGTGGCAACAAGAACATTCCCACGGCTACAGTGCTCCTGCGCCGCGAGGACGGTGAGGAGCTGGCCTCTACCGCCATGGGGACCGGGCCTGTCGACGCCGTTTACCAGGCGATCCAGAAGATCGTCCAGGCGCCCAACCAACTGATCGAATACACAGTTCAGGGAGTCACGGCCGGCATCGACGCCGTGGGAGACGTTACCGTTCGCGTTCAGGGTGAAGGCGAGCTGTTGCGCGTCAATCCCCAGACCGGCCCGCATCGCACCATCTACAGCGGTCGCGGGGTCGATACCGACATCATCGTCGCCAGTGCCAAGGCCTATGTCCAGGCGCTGAACCGTTTGATCCTGACCGCTCGCGAGCGCAAGGAAGCCGTATGAAGGCCAACATCGTCCTGCTTCCCGGTGATGGCATCGGCCCCGAGGTCGTGGGCGCGGCGCGCGACGTGCTCGCCAGGGTCGCCGCGCTCTGGGGTCATACCTTCACCTTTTCGTCCTGCCTCATCGGCGGGTGCGCCATCGACGCGACCGGAAAACCACTCCCTGAGGACACGTTGGCGGCGTGCCGCGAGTCCGACGCCGTGCTTCTGGGTGCGGTTGGTGGCCCGAAGTGGGACGACCCGCGGGCGCCGGTTCGTCCTGAGCAAGGCCTGCTCGGCATTCGCAAGGCGCTGGGGCTGTATGCCAACCTGCGGCCCGTGCGCATCTTTCCCCAGCTCGCCGCCGCGTCGCCGCTGCGACCCGAGATCGTTGCGGGCGTCGATCTGCTGGTTGTGCGGGAGCTGACGGGCGGCCTCTATTTTGGTGACCGCCAGGAGGAAACCGGCGGACGGGCGTTCGACACCATGGTCTATACCGCCGCCGAAGTCGAGCGCGTCGTGCGGCTCGCGGCCCGCTTTGCGCGCCTGCGCCGTGGCCGGTTGACGTCGGTGGACAAGGCCAATGTCCTGGCATCGTCCCGTCTGTGGCGCCGAGTCGCGATGGAGGTGGTAGCGCGCGATTTCCCCGACGTCACCCTCGAACACATTCTTGTCGACGCCGCCGCCATGTTCCTGATCCGCCGGCCGGCGCAGTTTGACGTCATCGTCACCGAGAACATGTTCGGTGACATTCTCACCGATGAAGCATCCATGATCGCCGGCTCGCTCGGCATGCTGCCGAGCGCTTCGCTCGGAGATCGCGGACCCGGATTGTTTGAGCCGATTCACGGGTCGGCGCCGGACATCGCCGGCAGGGGTGTTGCCAATCCGCTTGCGACGATCCTGAGCGCCGCTCTGCTGCTGCGGTATTCGCTGGCATTGAACGTCGAGGCGGAGGCGGTCGAAAGCGCGGTCGCGGCGGCGCTCGACCGGGGTCTCCGCACCGGCGACATCGCGAGTCCTGGGTGCGAACCCGTAGGGACCCGCGCCATGACCGCCCAGGTGCTCGACCTTCTCGCCCCAGCGCCAACAGCCGCCCGCGCCGCGGGTGTCGCCTCATGAGCGCGACCGCTCGGCACGCCCGCCGCGACGCGCTACCGAGGAGGCGGGAATGACTCACCGGCCCGTTTTTCTGTACGACACCACGCTGCGCGACGGCAGCCAACGCGAGGGCATCTCCCTTTCTGTGGCCGACAAGCTCCAGGTTACGAGCTTGCTCGACGAGCTCGGCGTGCAGCTCGTCGAGGGTGGCTGGCCCGGCTCCAACCCCAAGGACGTCGCTTACTTCGAGCGGGTCAAGGAGCTGCCGCTCAAGACCGCGAAAATCTGCGCGTTTAGCTATACCGGGCGGGCGCATACCCACGTGGAGGATGACCCCAACCTGCTCCAACTGCTCGCCGCCGGGACCGAGATCGTCACCATCGTCGGCAAGTCCTGGATCCTGCACGTCAACGAGGTGCTGCGCGTCAGCCGTGAGCAAAACCTCGTCATGATCGGAAACACGGTGCGCTTCCTACGATCGCACGGGCGGCGCGTCATCTACGACGCGGAGCACTTCTTCGACGGCTGGCGGGCCGACCGCGAATACGCGCAAGAGACGTTGTGTGCGGCCTGCGAAGCCGGTGCCGAAACCGTCGTCCTGTGCGATACCAACGGCGGGTCGCTGCCCTGGGTCGTTGGCGAGGTAACGGCCGCGGTCGTTGCGGCGACCCCCGCGGCCGTCGGCATCCACACGCACAACGATGGCGAGCTGGCCGTCGCAAACGCGCTATCCGCGGTGCGAGCCGGCGCGACCCAGGTCCAGGGCACGATCAACGGATACGGTGAGCGCGTGGGAAACTGCAACCTCGTCTCCGCCATCGCTGACCTCAAGCTCAAGATGGGCATCATCTGCGTCACCGACGAGCAACTCGGCCGCCTGACGGAGGTCGCGCGCATTGTCGCCGAGCTCTGCAACCTCTCTCCCGACACGCATCAGCCGTTTGTCGGCGTGAGCGCTTTTGCGCACAAGGGCGGCATTCACGCGGACGCGACCGTAAAGTGCCCCGAGAGTTACCAGCACATTCGCCCCGAGCTCGTCGGCAATCGCACGCGCGTGCTGCTGAGCGAGCTTTCCGGCAAGGGGAATCTCCTGTTCAAGGCGCAGGAGCTCGGTTTTTCGGATAATCTCGGAGTCGACGAGGCGCGGCGTGTGGTCGAGCAAATCAAGCTCCTCGAGGCGCGCGGGTTCTCGTTCGAGGCGGCGGAAGCATCGGTTGCGCTGTTGTTTCGCCGCAATCGGGTCCAGTATCGCCCCCCCTTTGAGCTCATTGATTTCCTCTCGCTGGTCGAGCATCGGGATCAGCGCGGGTTGCTTGCCGAAGCCATCGTCAAGGTCAAGGTCGGAGGCTGCACCGTCCACACCGCGGCCGAGGGAAACGGCCCCGTCGAGGCCCTCGATCGGGCGCTGCGCAAGGCGCTCCTGCCATATTACCCCGTGCTCGCCGGCATCCACCTGATCGACTACAAAGTGCGGATCCTGGATGGTGACAAGGCGACGGGTGCGACGACCCGCGTGCTCATCACCTCCACCAGTGGCAACGATACCTGGACGACGGTAGGCTGCTCGGATAACATCATCGAGGCATCCTGGCAGGCGCTGGTGGACAGCATCGAGACCGGCCTGTGGCGGGCCGGCGTCGAGACCCCGGTGGTGCCGCCGGGAGATCCCGGAGCGTGAAATGCGGTCTCGGGTGTGGCCACGCGCCCAAGCAGGGCCGGGGCTCGCCGCCGCACCCGAACCTGCACGGGTGGTCGTCGGGAAGCTGACTGGGCGATGCGCGCCGATCATGAAAAGGGAGACAACGGATGAGATCCGATACGATCAAGAAGGGCTTCGAGCGGGCGCCACACCGGGCGCTGCTCAAGGCGACCGGAGTTCGCGACGAGGACATGGGCAAGCCCTTCGTCGCCATCGCCAACTCCTACATCGACATTATTCCCGGCCATGTGCACCTGAACGCGTTTGGCGAGATCGTGCGCACGGCAGTGCGCGAAGCGGGCGGCATGCCGTTCATGTTCAATACCATTGGCGTGGACGACGGTATCGCTATGGGACACGCGGGCATGAAATACTCGCTTCCCAGTCGCGAGCTCATCGCCGACTGCGTGGAGACCGTCGTTGCCGCCCACCACTTCGATGGCCTCATCTGCATCCCGAACTGCGACAAGATCGTGCCCGGCATGCTCATGGCGGCGATGCGTCTGGATATTCCGACCATCTTCATCAGCGGCGGCGCCATGGCGGCGGGGAAGACGCCGTCCGGCAAGACGGTCGACCTTATCTCCGTCTTTGAAGGTGTCGGCGCCCGCCAGGCAGGGAGCATCTCCGATCGAGAGCTGAAGGAGCTCGAAGACTTCGGATGTCCAACCTGTGGCTCCTGTTCGGGGTTGTTTACGGCGAATTCCATGAACTGCCTCTGCGAGGCGCTCGGCATGGCGCTGCCCGGCAATGGCACCATTCTCGCGGTCGATGAGAGGCGTGCCGAGCTCGCGCGCGCCGCGGCGCGGCAGATCCTCGAGCTGATCGCGCGCGACCTGACACCGCGCCAGATCGTGACGGCGACCGCGATCGACAACGCTTTCGCGCTCGACATCGCCATGGGCGGGAGCACGAACACAGTCCTGCACACGATCGCGCTGGCGCATGAAGCGGGAGTGGCATACCCGTTGTCCCGGCTCAACGATCTCGCCGCGAAGATTCCGTGCATCTGCAAGGTGTCGCCGTCCAGTCCGTACCACGTCGAGGACGTGGACCGCGCCGGCGGGGTGTCGGCGATTCTGGCGGAGCTCGCGCGCCGCTCCGGCTTGCTGGGGCTCGAGGCCGCAACCGTCACCGGAAAAACGCTCGGGGAAAACGTCATCGGCTGCCTGAGCAAGGATCGCGCCGTCATACGCTCGCTGGAGGAGCCGTACAGTCAAACCGGTGGGCTCGCCGTTCTGTTTGGAAACTTGGCTCCGGAAGGCGGCGTGGTGAAAACTGCCGGCGTGTCCGCGGAGATGCTGACCCACCGCGGTCCGGCCGTTTGCTTCGACAGCCACGACAGCGCCAATGCCGGAATCCTCGCAGGACGCGTAAGACGGGGCGACGTGGTCATTATCCGCTACGAGGGACCGGCAGGTGGACCGGGGATGCAGGAGATGTTGGCGCCCACCAGCAACATCATGGGGATGGGCCTGGGGACGAGCGTGGCGCTGGTCACCGACGGTCGCTTCAGCGGCGGGACGCGAGGCGCGTGCATCGGTCACGTTTCGCCGGAGGCGTCGGCGGGGGGCCCCATCGCGCTCGTCCAGGATGGCGATATCATCGAGGTCGATATTCCTGGTCGCCGTCTGAATATTGCGGTCGACGCGGCGGAGCTCGCGCGGCGGCGGGCCTCGTGGGTTCCGCCCGATCGCCGCATTGGCAGCCGGTGGCTGCGGCGCTACGCGCGGCTGGTGACGAGCGGCAGTCGCGGGGCTGTCTTGCAAGACGAATTCTGAACAGGACGCCGGCCCATTCGCGTCGCGAGCGGGCCGGCCGCCGGAGGAATCGCTGCGCCGGAGTAGTGGTGTTTTGCCGCGAAAGCGAAAAGTTGGGGGGACGAGATGGGACTGGAGCTCGAAATCGCAAACCTTTCCAAAACGTATCCGGGCGGCGTGCGCGCGCTGGACGGCGTGACGCTGACCATCGGCACCGGGATGTTCGGTCTGCTTGGCCCTAACGGCGCGGGAAAGTCAACGCTGATGCGCACGATTGCGACGCTTCAGGAGCCGGACAGCGGTGGCATCCGCTTCGACGGTTTCGACGTGCGCTCACAGAAAGACCGCCTGCGGCGCGTCCTCGGCTACCTGCCGCAGGAATTCGGCGTCTATCCAAAGGTCACGGCGGAGGCATTGCTGACGCACCTTGCCGTCCTGAAGGGGATTCACGACGCGCGCGAGCGGAAGGAATGCGTGGCGGCGCTCTTGCACCGCACCAACCTCTACGACGTGCGCCGGCGGAAGCTGGGCACGTTCTCCGGTGGCATGCGGCAGCGCTTCGGGATCGCGCAGGCGCTTCTCGGTAACCCTCGGCTCATCATCGTCGACGAGCCTACCGCCGGTCTCGATCCCGCGGAACGCGTTCGCTTCCACAATCTGTTGAGCGAGATCGGCGAGAACGTCGTCGTAATCCTGTCGACACATATCGTGGACGACGTGAGCGATCTCTGTGGGCAGATGGCCATCATCGCCAACGGCCGCACGCTCGCCACCGGTGACCCTCAGCGGCTCATCGACGAGCTGCGCGGCAAGACCTGGACGAAAGCCATTCCGAAAGCGGAGCTGCCGCGGTACGAGATGGAGCTGCCGGTGATCATGACGCGGCTGGTCGCCGGGCGAACGGTGATCCACGTGCACGCCGCGGAGCGGCCGGACGCGTCATTTTCGCCCATCGAAGCGTCGCTCGAGGACGTCTACTTTCGCACGCTGCATGCGGCACCCGAGCGACCGCAATGAGCGCCACCGTGTTGCGCGAAATCGCGGCCTTCGAGCTCCGCCATCACCTGCGGCAACCACTCTTCTGGGTGTGCCTGCTGTTCTTTTCCGCCATGGCGTTCGGCGCCGTGACCACCGACGCGGTGACCATCGGCGGCGCCATCGGCAACGTGAACCGCAACGCTTCGTTTGTCGTCATGCAGACGCTCGTGATCCTCAGCATTCTCGGCGTCTTTGCGGTGACCGCGTTCGTTTCCAACGCCGTGTACCGGGACTTCGAATCCCGGATGTATCCCGTGTTCTTCACGACGTCCATGAAAAAGAGCGAGTATCTGCTGGGCCGCTTCGCCGGCTCGCTCTCCGTCACTTTCCTGATCTTTGTCGGCGTCGCTGCGGCCATCGCTATCGGCGGAAAGATGCCGTGGCTGGAGCCCGGGCGGGTGGGACCGTTCCTGCCCGGCGCGTATCTATTCGCGCTGCTTGTCTTCGTCTTTCCAAATCTCCTGGTCATGGGGGCGATCTTTTTCGCAATTGCGTCGCTGACGCGAAGCCTGCTGCACACGTATGCCGGGATGGCGGTCTTTTTCGTGCTCTACTTGATCGCGCTCACCCTGATGAGCGACGTGTCGGACGTGACGTATGCAGCGCTCATCGACCCCTTCGGGGCGGCGGCCTTCTTCCACGCCACAGCGTACTGGACGGTTGCCGAAAAGAACGTCGCGCTTCCGCCGCTGTGGGGTACTCTGCTCGCCAACCGCCTCGCGATGCTGATCGTTGCCGTGGGCGTCCTCTGCTTGACCGCCTTGCGCTTTCGCATGGGCGAGGTGGCGCGCGGTCGAGCTCGAGGCGTGGAGCGTGATGAGGCGGCGGCAGGAGAGCGACCGCTCGCGGTGTCGACCGAACCGCGCGTCGTGCGCCAGTCGTTTCGGCGCAGCGATGCCGTGCGCGCCTTTTTCCAGCTCACGCGGCTGGAAATCTCTTGCATCGTTCGGGGCCTGCCGTTCCTCGTTATTCTTTTCCTTGGCGTCGTCAACACGATCGCGTCGACGAGCGCCCGGGAAGAAGTGTTGGGCACCCCAGTCTACCCGGTAACCTATCTCATGATCGAGGGTATCCAGGGCGCGTATCTCATTTTCGCCTTGCTGGTGCTGACACTGTACAGCGGCGAGACGGCGTGGCGGGAACGTTCCCTCAGGTTGGATGGGGTTCTCGACGCGCTGCCCGTGCCGATTGGAGTGACGTGGGCGGCCAAGCTGGCCTCGCTGCTGTGCGCGCTGCTCTTGCTGCTCACTGCGGCCGGGGCCACTACGGTTGTGATGCAGCTCGCGGAAGGGTATCAGCGAATTGAGCCGCTGCTTTATTTCAAGGCGCTCTACCTGGAAATTGGATCTTCGTTGGCGCTGGTCGTCGTGCTGGCCTTTTTTGTCCAGGCGCTTACGGGGAGCAAATACTTCGGGTTCCTGCTCATGATCCTCTACTACGTCAGCCTGGCGGTGCTGCCGGCGCTGCATATCGAGCATCACCTACTCAGCTACGCCACGGCCCCACCGAGTATCTATTCAGACATGAATGGGTACGGGCACTTCGCGGCACCTCTGTTTTGGTTTACGCTGTACTGGGCGCTGTTTGCGGGGCTGCTTGTCGTCGCGACGCATCTGCTGTGGCCGCGCGGCGCCGAGATCCAGCTCGGGATGCGCCTGAGGTCGGCCGGGCGGCGGCTAACGAAACCGGTGGCGACGGTCGCGGCGGCGCTGCTGCTCGGCCTTCTGGCCACGGGCGGCAATATTTACTACAACACGTGCCGTTTGAACCCCTACCGGACCCAGCAGGACGATGAGCAGCGTGCCAGCGAGCTCGAAAAGAAATACAAGTACCTGGAAAGTGTCGCGCAACCGCGCATTGTCGATATCAAGGCGACCGTCGACATCTACCCGCGGCAGCGCGAGGCGCACATCGCGGGGACGTATACCCTCGTGAACAAGACGGAGGCGCCGATTTCCGACCTCCACGTGCTGGTTCCGGCCGGCATCGAGACCGATCGCATCGACGTCCCAGGCGCAGATCTCGCCGCGACCGATGCCCCGCTCGGCTACCGGCGTTACCACCTGAAAACGCCGTTACCGCCCGGCGGCAGCCTGCCGATGGAATTCGCTACGCGCATCATCAATCGGGGCTTCGTCAATGGGCACTCCGACACCAAGGTCGTGGCGAACGGGACGTTTTTCGACAACATGGACACGTTTCCTCACCTCGGCTACGCGCGCTGGGATGAGCTCAAGGACAGCGCTACCCGCAAGAAATACGGCCTGCCCCCCGTGGTGCGCATGCCGAAGATCGACGACGTGCGCGCGCGTGGAAACACCTATTTCTCGCAAGAAGCGGACTGGCTCACTTTCGCCGCGACCGTCAGCACCGATGCCGACCAGATTGCGATCGCACCGGGGTATCTGCAGCGGGAGTGGAGCGAAGGAGGGCGCCGGCATTTCCGCTACGAGATGGATGCGCCCATCCTCGATTTTTTTGCCTTTCAGTCGGCCGCCTACATGGTGAAGAGGGATCGGTGGAACGACGTTGCCATCGAAATCTACTACCACGCGGATCACGAGTACAACGTGGACCGCATGATCGACGGCGTGAAGAAATCGCTGGACTACTTCACCGCGAGCTTCAGTCCCTATCAGCACCGGCAGCTACGGATCGTGGAATTTCCGCGCTATCAGCGGTTTGCTCAGTCCTTTCCCAACACGATTCCGTACTCGGAGAGCGTGGGCTTCATTACCGATCTGCGTGACCCGGAGGCGGTCGACTTGGTTGTCGCGGGAACCGCACACGAAGTCGCCCATCAGTGGTGGGGACATCAGGTCATCGGCGGCGATGTGCAGGGATCGACCATGCTTTCGGAGACGCTCGCCGAGTACTCAGCGCTAATGGTCATGGAGAAGGCGTATGGCGCAGAGAAGATGAGAAAGCTCCTGAGGTACGAGCTGGACCGGTATTTGAAGGGCCGCGGCGGAGAGCTCGTCGAGGAGCTGCCGCTCGCGCTGGTAGAGAACCAACCGTACATTCACTATCACAAGGGAAGCCTGGTGATGTACGCGCTCAAGGACTACATTGGCGAACAGGCGTTGAACGGTGCGCTCTCGGCATTCGTGAAGAAGGCCGCGTTCCAGGGGCCACCGTATGCGAGCTCGCGCGATCTTATCGAGCTCATCCGCGCGGCGGTGCCGCCGGACAGGCAAGGGATCATCGCGGACTTGTTCGAGCGGATAACGCTCTACGACCTGCGCGCAACGGAGGCGACGGCGGTTGCTCGGTCCGACGGCGCCTTCACGGTGAAGCTCGCGGTAGAAGCGCGGAAGTTGCAAGCAGACGGCCAGGGCGGGGAGACTCCAGGTGCCGTCGACGACTGGATTGACGTTGGCGTCCTCGCGGATGGCGAAGCTGGTACCGACCGCGTCTTGGCCCTCGAAAAACGGCACCTTACGCAGCCGCGCGAGGAGTTTGAGCTGACGGTCAGGGAGCGGCCGGCCCGCGCCGGCATCGATCCGCTCAACAAGCTCATCGATCGCAATCCTGACGACAACACTGTGGCGGTCGCGGGGCAATAGCGTCCCGCTCACGGGCACCGAAACGAGCGAGGAAATGGGCGAGGTGGCCGCGCCGCCGCGAGTCTGTGGTCTGGCCCCCCGCGCTGCCCCGGAACCACCGTTCAGCGAGACTACGCTTCGTCCGCCGCCAGACGAGACAGGCATCTGACCGCCGTGACCAGCCCTCGCGCCGCTCGTCTTGCGGACAATCATACCTGTCGCAACTGTTCCAGCGTCGCCTCATGCCGTCGATAGGTCCGGCTCAGCAAGCAGCCGAGCGCACTCGACCGCACCGAGCCCGAAGAGCACTTCCACGGTATGCGCACGTCGATCGTTGAGCAGCTTCATGGCGTTTTCCTGCAGCTGCCGACCATCGAGCGTCAACCGAACCGGTCCGCGGTGTGTCGGATCCTGCTTGAATTCGAGGTGGTAGAAGGTCTGGTAGTACCGGTAGTGAAGCTTGAACCCGGTCCACGAGGCAGGTACCCGCGGCCGGAAACACAGCGTGTCCACCTCTCGCTCGATCCCGAGGATGACTTCGTGCAGCAGCCTGTAGTACCACGCCGCCGAGCCGGTGTACCAGGTCCATCCACCGCGACCGGCGTGCGGAGGCTGGCTGTAGACATCCGCTGCGATCACGTATGGCTCGACTCCATAGCGCTCGACAGCCAGCGGGTCCAGCGCGTGGTTGATGGGGTTGAGCCACGAAACGAGGGCCGCAGCCTGCTCGTCTCGCCCGGCCAACGCAAGGGCCAGCGCTGTCCAGACGGCGCCATGGGTGTATTGCCCGGCGTTTTCGCGTACCCCCGGCGGGTACCCTTTGATGTAGCCAGGATCGAGGGTGGAACGGTCGAACGGCGGGGCGAAAAGTTGGACGAGCTGCAGATCCTGGCGCACCAGGTGGTCCCATACGGAATCCAGGGCCAGCCGGCGGCGCTCGGGTTCGCCGACTCCGGAGATCGTCGCCCAACTCTGGGGTAGGGAGTCGATCCGGCATTCCTCGTTCTGCTCCGAGCCCAGGACCTCGCCGCCATCGAAGTAGGCGCGGCGGTACCACCGGCCATCCCATGCGTGCTTCTCGATCTGGAGCGCCAGCTCGCTGGCGGTGGCCAGACAACGCTTGGAGAACGCCTCATCCCCATGTCGCTCAGCCAATGCAGCGAACTTCGACAGTACCTCGTGCAGGAAGAACCCGAGCCACACGCTCTCGCCCTGCCCCAAATGACCGACCCGGTTCATGCCGTCGTTCCAGTCCCCCGAGCCCATCAACGGCAGGCCGTGCACGCCGAACTTCAGACCGTTGATGATGGCCCGCGTGCAGTGCTCGTACAGGGTCCCGGTCTGGCCGGAGCGTCCCGGCAGGTCGAAGTAACTTTCCTCGCGGTCGTTCAACGCCCGGCCGGTGAGGTAGGGGACCGTCTCGTCAAGTACGCCGGTATCGCCCGTGAAGGCTACGTACCGAGTGACGGCGTACGGCAACCACAAGTAGTCGTCCGAGCATCTCGTGCGGACGCCGCGGCCGCCGGGCGGGTGCCACCAGTGCTGCACGTCGCCTTCGACAAACTGCCGCTCGGCAGAGCGCAGAAGATGCTGCCGGGCGAGATCGGGCATCTCGTGCAACAGGGCCAGACAGTCCTGGAGCTGATCGCGGAAGCCGTAGGCGCCGCCGGACTGGTAAAAGCCGCTGCGGCCCCAGAGGCGGCAGGAAAGCACCTGATACGGCAACCAGCCATTCAGCATCACGTTCAGGGCGGCATCCGGCGTTTCGGCGTAGAGCACGCCCAGTTTCTCATTCCAGAACTGCCAGACCTCCTCCAAGGCGACGCGTGCGGCCCCAACGCCCCGGTAGCTCTGGACGAGCGCAACGGCCTCCGCGGTGCTGTTGCCCGCGCCGAGAATGAAGACGATCTCCCGCTCCTCCCCCTCGGCCAGCTCCACGCGCGCCTGCATCGCGACGCAGGGGTCCAGTCCTGCACCCAACCGCCCGGAGAGCAGCCGCAGGCGCAGGGCCGCCGGGTTGGACGGGTCACCGTTGCGCCCCAGGATTTCGGTGCGGTCGCCGCTCAGGCCGCGCGAGGTCTCGCTGCAGTCGAAGAAAGCCACGGCATTGGAGAAGTCGTTGTTGTAGCTGTTGCGGGCGAGTATCGCGCCCGTCAGCGGCTCGAGCTCGGTCACGACGTGCATGGCCTGCCGAGACCGCAGGTCACCGAGCACGAGGTCGGCCGAGGCGAAGACGCTGACGGTGCGGCGGCGCTCGCTCTCGTTCCTGATCTTCAGCGCCAGGAACTTCACCGGCGCTCCGACTGCCACATACGTCGTCAGGTCCGACTTGAGCCCCTCCTCGCGGTGCTCGAAAACGCTGTACCCGAACCCGTGTCGGCAAGCGTACGCGGTATCGCTGGTCGGCGGCCAAGGTGTCGGGCTGAAGAACCGTCCGCTCGGTTCATCGCGGATGTAGATCACCTCGCCGCTCGGATCGGTGACAGGGTCGTTGCTCCACGGCGTAAGGCGGCAGAGCTGGGAGTTGCCATACCAGGTGTAGGCGCTACCGCTCTCGCTGACCACGGTGCCGAGCCGCGAGTTGGCGATCACGTTCACCCAAGGCGTCGGGGTGTGACGGCCCGGCGGAAGGTCGATGATGTACTCGCGCCCGTCTGGCGTGAACCCGCCAGTTCCATTGAAAAAGATCAAGTCGTTCCGTGGAAGGGAATCGCCGACGTCACGGCGCGGGGAGAACGCCAGGCGCGAGGGGGCCAACAGCGGCGGTCTGACCTGCAGCGATGACCGCCGCCGGCGGTCCATCTGGTGCTCGAGAGGACCGTCGACATCCCGGATGACGATCCGCGCCACCGCCTGCAGCAGCACGCGGTCCTCCTCGGGGAAGTTGTCGATGTGCCGCACGAAGACGCCCCCCGGCTTGTCAAGCAACTGGGCTTCGGTGCCGGCGGCGACGAGCGCCAGGATCTGGTCGTTGAGCACGCGCCGGTAGCCCGAGGCGTCCTCGTTCCAGATCACCAGGTCGGTCAGCAAACCGCGCATCCGCCAGTAGGCGTGGGCCCGCAGCAGGTCGCGCACCAAGTTGAGGCGCTCGGGGTTGCTCACTCGGAGAAGCACGATCGGGAAATCGCCCGAGATCGTGTACCCCCAGAGGCCCGACTGGCCCTTGCGGTTGCGTCGCAAGATTCCGCTGGGAGCACGGTAGGCGCCGACGGGGAAAACGACGGCTGACGCTAGCTGTCCGTAGTGCTGGGCCTCCGTTTCGCTGGCCCCGAGGTGCCCCAGGACGGCCCTACCATGGGTGGCCGCCACCTCGAACACGCGGTCGACCATGCGGTGATCCTGGTACTTCGAGACCAGCGCCAGCGCGGCCTCGCGCGTCGGAGCCGCACCGATGATCAGGTCGAGTTGCGCACTGCCGTCAACCGGTAGCTCCACCGCACGCCGGAGCGCGACACATGGGTCCAGCACCTGCCCCGCCGTTCCCGGAAGAGGGCCCCAGTCGTCGAGCACTGCGGGTTGACGAGTGCTGCGGCCCCTGCCGACGCAGCGTCCGCGATCCGTCGCGTAGCTGCACGCGCCCACCTTGCCGTTGGCCGCCAGCATCGGAACACGGCCCGGCCCAACGTGAATACCGCTTCGTACTGTCGGCCGGCGTGCAGGGTCGGCTGAAACGAGTTTGACCACCAGCGGTGGGTCATTTGGTCGCCGATGTAACAGAAGATCCCGCACGACTCGGAAGTGGGATCCTCTCGCCAGCGGGTGATCGCCAGGTCGTTCCAGCGGCTGTAACCGCTTCCCGCGGCGGAGATCATCACGTGGTAACGGCCGTTGGAGAGCAGATGCACTTCGGGGATCGGCGCGTTCGGGTTGGTGAACATGCGAATCGCGTGATCCGCCTCCGGGCCCAGAACCCGGTGCGAAACCTGGGCCTCCCGCGCATGCGGACGCATGAGCGCAATCGACTTGGGAATCCGCTCCTGGAGCAGCAGGGTCGCGGCGCGGAGGTCCGGATTGCTCAGGAACCTCCGCTGCATCTGTGGGCCCAGCACTGCCTGCCCGATCGCCACCAGGCTCATCCCATGATGGTGGGCCATGAACGCCCGGACGACCGCCCGCTGCTCTCCCTTCGGTATGCGGCCGGGTGTGAAGTCGATGGCTTCGTAGAATCCGTAGGGGCCGAGGTACGCATCCCGGGCCATTCGTCGCAGGTTCTCGCAGGCGCGTTGCGGATCGACCAGCAGGGCCAGCGCCGAGGCGTACGGTGAGACCACCACATCGTCGCTGAGCCCGCGCTGTAGGCCCAGTCCGGGCACCCCGAAGGCGCGATATTGGTAGGTGCCCTCGGAATCCGTCACGTTGTAGCAGGACTCGGAAATGCCCCACGGGACACCGCGTTGCCGGCCGTACTGCACTTGACGGGCGACGGCCGCGTGGCATGTCTGGTCCAGGAGCGCACCCTCGAAGCCGGGCATCACCAGCAACGGCATCAGGTACTCGAACATCGAGCCGCTCCAGCTCAGCAGCACCTGTTTGCCACGCGCCGTCGTCAGGAGCCGCCCGAGAGCGAACCAATGGTCGAACGGGATCTGGCCGGAAGCGATGGCGGCGTAGCTCGCCAGCCGCGCCTCCGACGCCAGCAGGTCATAGAAACTGTTGTCCAGTCTGCGATCGGCCACCCAGTATCCGATAGACAGGAGCTTGCGCCTCTGATCGTAGAGGAACGAAAACTCCGCATCCGTCAGGCCGAGGCATCGCTCGTAGAGGGCGTCGATCTCGCGGATGCGCGCCGAGATGCGTTCAGAGCCGAGCCGCAACGCCCGGGCCAGTTGGCCGGGGCTTTCGGTAGCGGAGATCGAGCCCAGCACCTCGGCGGCGTATTGCGTGAGGTCGCCGAGCTGCTGCAGGCTGCGCGCGCGGTCGATCTCGGACATCAGGTGCTGGGACCCGCCGTGAAGTGGCTCGGCGCTGGGGACAAGCCACGGCGCCATCGCGGTCAAATCATCCAGGAAGGAGCGCACCTGCCGGTCAAAGGCGTTCGCCCACCAGGCGACTTCAGGATGACGCTGCCGATCGATCGATTCGGCCAACCGTGTGGCTGCGGCGGCGAGCTCTGTCAGCCAAGCTGCTGTGGCCGTAAGGCCTTCGGGTTGACCCAACAGCAATCGTGCGATCGCATCGAAGGCCGGCTGGTCGCAAGCGACCGGCGGATCCTTGACCTGGCTGTTCTGCTCGGCCAGCACGCGCAGTGTGTCGTGCAGGCCCCCCAGTGCCCCTGCCGGCAACAGCGTCCCGGCGGCAAGCTCGAGCAGCCCGCTGCGTAGGACCCGCAGATGCCCGACCAAGTTGCCGCTGTCGACAGTGGAGACGTAGAGGGGCCGGAGGCTTCTGCGCGTGTTGGTGTCATACCAGTTGAGGAAGTGCCCCCGATAGCGCTCCATCTGTTCCATGGATTCGATCGCGCGGGCCGTTCGGTCCAGCAACTGCCCCCCGCTCAGATAACCCAGATCGTACGCCGCCAGGTTGGACAGCAGCGCCAGGCCCATGTCCGTCGGGCTGGTGCGATGGGCCACGCGGTGAGCGGGCAGCTCCTGGAAGTTGTCTGGGGGAAGCCAGTGTTCTTGGGGTCCGGCGAATACTTCGAAGTAACGCCAGGTGAGCCTGGCGACGTGGCGCAGGAAGCGCTCGTCGCCATCGCCGAGCCGAGTCGAACCCGGCCGCAGCGGCCGGCTGACCCACCATGCTATCAACGGTGACAGGAACCACAACAGCACGATGGCGCTCGCTGACGCAGCGGCGCGGGGCGTGCCCATCGTGATCAACAACGCTGCGACCGCCGTCGCCAGGCTCGGACCCACCCACATCCGCTGGACGACGCGCCCGATGCCCGACGCCGCCCCGCTCTCGGCCGCCGCCGCGGCCGTCTGCCACTCGAGCAGGCGCTGGCGGCTGTAGAGCATGCGCCACAGCGAGCGGAGGGCGGCATCGAGGGCGACCGCCGCCTCGAATGGGATGAACGCCAGCCACAGCGCGATCTTGGTCAGTCGCCGCGCTGTCGACCGGCCGACAGTGGTCAGATGCAGCCACGGCGGCAGTTTCGCCGGGCGCTGCACCAACTCGGCCATGCCGGGCAGCAACTCGGGGACGAAAAGCAACGAGAGAATTCCCAGCGTCCACGGAAGGGGATCCGGCAGCAAAATCCACCCCAGCGTGAGCAGTGTCGCATAGGCGGGCGCGACGAAGGCCCGGCGCAGGTTATCGAATATCTTCCACCAGCCCAGTGCCGCGATCCAGGGCTCAATCCGCCGGCCTTGGGCATCGCTCACCCGCAGGCCAAGCCACGGTGCGATCTGCCAATCGCCGCGCATCCAGCGGTGGCGCCGGCTGACGTCATCGAGGTACCGCGAAGGGGAGTCCTCGAGCAGCTCCACGTCGCTGCACTGGCCGGTCCGCGCGTAGCACGACTCCAGCAGATCGTGGCTCAGCACCGTGTTGTCGGGGAATCGCCCGTCCAGCAACCGGCGGAAGGCACCCACGTCATAGATGCCCTTGCCGATGAAGGACGCCTCCCCGAAGAGGTCCTGGTAGAGATCCGAAACCACTCGGGAGTAGGGGTCGATGCCCACCTCGCCGGCCATCAGCCGCGAATAGTGGCTCTGCCGGGCGCTGGCGAGTGAGATGCTGACGCGGGGCTGGAGGATCGCGTAGCCACGGACGAGGCGCTGGTCGCCAACATCCATCGTCGGGCGGTTTAACGGGTGGGCGGCGGCGCCCACCAGGCGCCAGCCGGCCCCCCAGGGCAGGTCCGTGTCGGTGTCCAGGGTGATCACGTAGCGGACCGAGGTCAACTGTGAAACGTCACCCACGATGCGGCTGAAGCGATCCCGATCGTCGCCGCACAGCAAGGTGTTGAAGTCCTCGAGCTTGCCCCGCTTGCGTTCGCGGCCCATCCAGCAGCCTTCCTGCGGATCCACAGGCGGGGCCGATGGAACAGGAAGAACCGCCCGTGGGCACCGTCGCCGTACTTGCCGTTGAGCTCCGCGATGCCGCCGGCCGCCAGTTCCAGCAACGCGTCGTCCCCTGCAACGCGTTTCTGCGCGGCATCACCGAAATCGGTCAGTAACCCGAACCACAAGTTCGGATCGCGGTTGGCCAGGTAGCGACGTTCCAAGCCTTCGATTATCTCGGAAATGCGTTTGGACCCTGTCAGTAGCGTGGGCACGACGACGATCGTGCGGCACGCATCGGGGATGCCGCGTTCGAAGTCCATCCGGGGTAATGTCCGAGGTCGGCGCAGAATCGAGGCGAACCAGTTCGCCGTTGCGATTGCGCACTGCGACGCCGCCAGGGCCGCGCAGAGTGCCAGGGCAGGCCACGCGAGATAGGATGCCCGCCAGGACTGAATGAGCGGCCACGCGGCGATGGCGGCTGTCAGGAGGGCGACGGGTCCGAGATACCCCAGAAGCTGTAGCTCGCGCAGCGCCAGCCGCGGAGGGAGGCTGGCGGCATGGCGCCCGCGGAGAGCTCGCTCGAGATGCGGCTTCCCGTCATCGACGAGCAGGTAACCCACGTGGGCGCCGACATCTTCGCTCTGCGCGGCATGTCGCGCGGCGGCGAGCGCCACGGCGGCCCGAGCCACTTCCTCTTCTCCCAAGTGGAACCGCCGGGACAGCGTTTCCACGACATGCCGGTATTGGTCGCGTGTCGCGAAATCCATTTGGCCGTACACGCCGGCCGGCTCGGCCCGCAGGATCTCCTCGGTGGCGCTGTGCGCCTCGACTAACTTGGCCCATTCGGTGGCGTTGACGAAGCGCAGGCTGGCGATGTTGTTGGCCATCGATGCCTGGTCGGCCGCCTGGCTCTGGCTCTCCGCGCGAATCACTTCCTCGATCGTCTGACCTCGTTCGGCGAGCCGCTGTTCCAGCCACGCCAGCACGAAGGCCGTGGTGGCACTGCGCCCCTGGAGGGCCTGCGTAAACTGAGCGACAAACGCCGTCGAGAGTGGCGGGTTCTCGCGGACCATGTCCGCGAGTACCAGGAGCGGGGTATCATGCGTGTCGCCGGGGGCATCGATCCGCTGCGCCCACGCCAGGGCGCTTTCCCGATGAGCCCGCTGCCAGCTCATACTCAAGGAGACGCGGCGCAAATTTTCGATCAGGGCGAGCCGGAGCATGATGGCGATCGACCACAGCTCTCCTAGCGACAGATGCGTGACGGATTGGTACGCGGCGATGTAACGACCCAAGGCTTCCCCATCCACTCGGCCATCCACATGTGAGATCAGCTCCAGGATGAGGTCGTAGATCCGGGGCAATCCGGAGGACTCGCCGCTCTTCAGGCTCGGTAGCTGGCGCTGGAAACCACGCGGAAAATGTCTCTTGGCCAGGTCGACTTGTTCCTCGATCAGGTAGTGGTTGTCCAGCAGCCACTCGGCGGCGGGTGTCAGGTGCCGCCCGGCAGCGTGTGCGCCGGACACCAGATCGTGGCATTGAGCGATCACCCGCTGGGAGTCGGCCAGTCGCTTCAAGAGCTGACCGCCACCACGACGGCGACCCAGCACATGGGCGGTGGCGAGGGCCTTGGCGTGCAGCTCGAGCTGCTCGATCGTGAAGATGGCTCCACGCAAGGGCGGCTCGGTGGCGCTGGCCGCATACAATTCCTCCGCCCAGCGCGCGAGCTCGGCCGGAGCGAGCGGGACTGGCTCCTCGCCCTTCCGGAAGAACATCCTGCGAAAAACCAGGTTCAGAGCCCACCGCCTTCCGCTGCCGGGCCGCTGTCGCAGCTCGTGAGCAGCAGTTGACGGACGGTTTCACGGAATCTCTCGAGACTGGAGAGTTGGCGGCGCCGTGGCGCTGGAAGCGCCCATGAATCGGACGCCGCACATGGTCGAGTCTGGTCGAACCGATCAGGGAATCCGCGTGGACGCAGAGACGGACAGGAACTTCGAAAAACCTTCTCCATCGACATCGGACCTTCTCGTTCCCCCGGCGCGAAGATGAGACGGGGTGTGTTGTATTTGCTTGCGGCAGCGAACGGAACGATTCCAGATCTCCTGCCATGCACCATGCAACATACTGTCGAGAACCGATTGCTTGATTCAGCAGTGCGTGATCAAGCCGATTCCGCGGGGGTCGAGGCCCGTGCGCGGGTGCCCTCTCCTCTCTCAACGCGACGAACTGTATCGCCTGAGGCGGCCGGCGTGTCACGAAGTCTGGATTCCGAGTGTACTCCCCGCCGCTGAAGCCGTCAATCGCCGAAGATCCGCGCTTTGAGCACCGCAGCAGCATCGCCAGGCGCTCGTTGACCAATGCCGCCGAGACAAGTCCGAGAGTGGACGGGACATTATGGAGGAACGGTAGCTCCTGTCACCCGATTCGCCGATTTGGAAGGCTCTCTGGTCGGCAGGTTCAGGCCCTCGGAGTGTGGCCGAAAATCCCCGTATCGCGAGTCGGCAGTAATCGGAATT
>JACPHN010000132.1 GCA_016188575.1 Candidatus Schekmanbacteria bacterium | reverse complement strand
CTCCAAGAGCTGACCGCCGCCGTCGAGCGTGGCGATCCCGGCTATCGCCCCGAGGACATCACCAGCATCGACCCCCGCGAGCGGTTGCAGGAGGTGCGCGCTGATACCTTGAAGCAAATCGCCCACCTGCGGTCGCTCCCGGAAGAGGAGTAGCCGGGGTCCAGCCAAAGTTCCCCCGCCTCGAGGTCGGCTTCGGAAGCAGCTCACGTCTGCTGCATCTGGCCCTGGCGATCATCACTTGGCGGTCGAGGAGCCTACTGAGATAGGCTCTTGGATGATCGCCTTGCTCCGCGCAACGGCGATCCGGACTCCCCTTGACATGGCGACACGCGCAGTCAAGACTTTGGTCTGCTCGCACCGCCCGGTCGCCGATGGTCGCACCCGCGCGCGGTGCCGGCTGTGATCTCTACGAGTGGCGAAGGCGCTAGCTGCGCCCCGGAGGTGAGTGACACCTGTGCGCATCGGCCCGTACGAAATCCTGGAGCTCATCGGCAAAGGCGGGATGGGTGTCGTTTCGCGCGCCAGACACGGTGCTTCGGGCCGCGAGGTGGCGGTCAAGACGGTACGCATTAGCGAGCCCAGCCTGATTCAGGCAATACGCGCCGAAATCCGCGCGCTGGCGCAGCTCCAGCATCCGGGCGTGGTGAAGATCCTCGACCAGGGCGTTCAGGACGGCATGCCCTGGTGCGCCATGGAGCTGCTCGCCGGCCAGACTCTCAGGCGGTATGGGCGTTTCGCGCTCTCCCCGCATACGCCACGCGTCGATTCTGAACCCTCGATAGACCACTCGACGTACTACGAGACGGCGCCGCCCATGCGCGATACCGGCACCGCTGCGTTCCTGACCCCCGCCGGCATGGCCGCGCCTCGCCCTGCGGACAACACCGACCCGCCGCATGCACCCCCGGAATCCGCCGCCATTCCGCCGGCCACCCCAGCATCCTCCGGCGGCGACTTCCCGGAGCCGGATCACGACTCCGTGGCCGCGGTCCTGACGCTGGTCGCCCGCGTCGCTCAGGTGCTCGCCTACACGCACGGCGAGGGAGTCGTCCACCGCGACCTGAAGCCGGACAACATCGTCGTCCGCCCGGACGGCTGGCCCGTAATTGTCGACTTCGGCCTGACAATGTCGATACCGGACGAAGAGAGCGGGAGCTGGTGGCGCGAGCAACTCCACGGCCAGATCTCGCCGATGGGCACGCTGGCGTACATGGCGCCGGAACAGATCAGCGGCGCGGCTGTCGATCCGCGCACAGATCTGTATTCTCTTGGGTGCATCGTGTATGAGCTGCTGGCCGGCCAGCCGGTTTTTGGCGCCGCCGCCGGAGCGAACCTGCTCTACCTGAAGACCAACACCGATGCCCCACCGCTCGGCGAGGTCGCTCCCTGGGTGCAGATGGAGCTCGAGGCTCTGGTGATGCGGTTGCTCGCCCGCTTGCCTCAAGATCGGGTCGGCCACGCCAGTGATGTCGCGACGCTGCTCGCGAAGTTCGGCGCCGACGACAGTCCCTGGGCCGGCTGCCCCACGATTCGCCCGTACCTCTACCGCCCGCGCCTGTCCGGTCGGGAGGCAGAGCTCTCCGCGATCAAGTCGCGTCTGCAGTCTGTGGTCTCCGGCCGCGGCGGTGCGGTGCTGCTGGCGGGCGAGGCCGGAGTGGGGAAGACCCGTCTGGCCAATGAGGTAGCGCTCATGGCCCGCGCCGAAGGCGCCGTGGTCATGTTGGGAGCCTGCCGCAGTGAGGACGGCGGGCCGCTGGCCGTGCTGCGGCGGCCCCTGCGGACCATCGCCGAGCACTGTCGAAAGCGTCGCGGCCGCGAGCTCGATCGCGTGCTTGGGCCGCACATTCCGTTCCTGGCGCCCTACGAACCAGCGCTCACGCAGTACCCGAGCCCTCGCGACGCCGCCGCTGCCCCAGAAGAGCTGCCGCCGGAGGCCGCCCGGGCGCGGCTGTTCGAGCATCTCGATGCCGTGCTTTCGGCACTGGCCATGACCGCACCACCCGTGCTGCTTCTCGATGACCTCCAATGGATCGATGAGCTCTCGCTCGCCTACCTGACCCACTGCCTCGAGCACAAAACGCCGCAGCAGTGGGGTTGGCTGCTGGTCGGCGCGTACCGGCCCGAGGAAGCGCCCGCCGCGCTGCTGGCGCTCGGGCGCTCCGCTCTGGTCAGCGTCGTGGCCCTGAGGCCACTCGCCACGGACGCGATCGCGGCCATCGTCAAGGACATGTTGGCGGCGCCATTTCCGCCCCTTCAACTGGTTTCTCTGGTGATCAAGGTGGCGCGCGGGATACCCTTTCACGCCGCCGAGTATCTGCGCGCCGCAGTGGAGCAAGGGGTGCTTCGCCGCGACGCGCTCGGCCGCTGGAAGCTGGCGGATTCGGCTCTGCAGGCAACGACCGGTACCGGGCAGCTCGCCGCCTTTCCCATTACCGGGTCACTGCGCTCACTGGTCGAGAAGCGGCTCGAGTCGTTGTCCCCGGCGGGGCGCGAGGTCCTCGCGGCGCTGGCCGTTGCGGGTCGCAAGGCGCCGATGTCGCAGCTCCAGGTGATGTCGGGTCTAGGCGATGAGGCGTTTCTGGACGGAATCGCCGAGCTATCGCGCCGCGACATCGTGGAGAATGACCGGCTCGGAGCCGTGAGGGTGACCCAGGAGGCTCTTCTCGATATCGCCTACGGGCGACTCGATCCCCGTCGCCGTACGGCACTGCACGTTGCGGCGGCGACCGTGATCGGCGCGGCGGTGCGCGAGCTGCGCGTCGAGCACCTGGCGGGTCTCGCGTACCACTGGGAGAGCGCCGGGGCCGTCGGCCGCGCGCGCGAGTGTTATCTCGGCGGAGCGCGCCAGGCGTGCCAGTGCTACGCCTATCAGGAGGCGGAGGTGCTCTTCCGCTCCGCGTTGCACCTGTGCGACGCTACCTCGGAGTCCTGCCTGCGTGTGAAACTGGAGCTGGCCGATCGGGCATTGTCGCCTGCGGGCAAGCTGCGGGAGGCCGGGGAGCTCCTGGAACAGGTGCACGAAGCGGCGCGCCGTGTGGGTTTGCGCCAACTGGCCGTCGACGCGCAGCGGCGCATCGCGGAGAACTTGCGCAGGCTTGGAAATTCTGCAGGTGCCATCGCGGCCTGTGGCGAGGTCATCAAGGAACATCGGGCCGGCGGCGTTGATAGCGGGCTCGGGGAGATGTTTCGGACGCTGGGGCTCGTGGAAGTTTCCAACGGTAACATGGCGCTCGCCCGCAAGCACTTTCTGCGCGCGCTCGAGTGGTCCCGGAAGCGCGGAGATCAGCCGAGCATCGGCCGCAACCTCGCCGGGCTCGCCCTGGTCGCGACTTTCGAGGGCAACACCGAAGAGGCCAAGCGCCTCTACAGCCGCGCGCTGCAAACCGCGCGCGCGCTCGGAAATCGCGGCGGGGAGTGGATGGCACTCCAGAACATGGGCATCATTGCCTGGGTGGAGGGAAACAACCAGAGCTCCTGGAAATACACGGAGCAGGCGTTGGCACTGGCGAAGCAAACGGGCTACCGCGAGCAGGAGGCGTACGCGCTCGGGCACCTCGCTGTGCTTGCCGGAGAAAATGGGGACACCGAAGACGCCCGCAGGCGGTTCGCGGAAGCTCTGCAGATGCTCAAGGAGATTGGCAACGTTCGCGCTCAGGCAATCTTCACGATTGGCGAAGTCGTCCTGGGTCGCCGGCTGGGAAGCCAACGGTCGGAGCTGGTGGCGAGACTTGCGGAGGCTGAAGCGACCCTGAGGCGGTTGCATGATCCGTTGCACCTGGCCTGGTGCCTGTGCGAACGCGGGCATCTCGCGCTCGCCGGTGGCGCGTCGGCCAGCTCGTTCCTGGACGAGGCGCTCCGCGTGGCGGGTCCTACCGGGACGACGGTGGAAACTACGAGCGCGCCCGGGCGGGCCCTACGCATGCTCGACCGCGCGCAGCGCGCCCTTGCGACGGGTTGTGAAGATGAGCTGGTTTGCGGTGAGCACCTGACCACGTACCCACCCGCGCTTCTGCGGATGCTTCGCGGCAACCGCCGAGCGACCGGCGTGGGCTGAGGCGCCGCCGGTGGTCGCTGACGTGGACACCGCGGGTTCTGGAGCTCCACGGCATCGTGCGGCGCTCATCGGTTGTGGGCGCATCGGGAGCTTGCTAGAGGACGATCCTCTGCGCGGCAAACCGTGCACGCACGCGGGGGCCATGAGCGCACTGGCGGACCGGCTTGCGCTCGTGGCCTTGTGCGATGTGGACGCCGCGCGACTCGCGGCTGCCGGGGAGCGGTGGGGAGTGCCGGCGCTATATCGCAGCGCGGCTGAGATGCTCGCGGCGGAGCGGCCGGACATTGTCGTCGTGGCCGCACCGACGCGGCTGCACGCGGCGCTGACGATGGAGGCATCGCGCTGCGGGGCGCGCGGTGTGCTGTGCGAAAAACCGCTGGCGTGGAGCGTCGACGAGGCGCGCAAGATGATTCGCCATTGCCGCGAGCGCGGCACGGCTCTGCTCATCAATCACGAACGGCGGTTCGATCCGCACTTTCGGCTCGCGCGGCGACTGATCCGGGACGGCCAGATCGGCCCGGTCCGGTCGCTGGTCGGCAAGGTAGTCACGGCGTTTGGCAAGGACCTGGCGCAGGGGGTCAGGGCCGACGCGTGGCGCTGCCCCGACGAAGACGGGGACCTGGTAGGCCACGGGCCACTCGCCCACGACGGCACGCACCTCATCGATGCGATCCGCTTCCTGACGGGCGCCGAGGTCTCCTGGGTGAGCGCGCGCGTGGACGTCGACAGCGCGGCGCGGATCGACCACAGCGCGGCGGCGCTGCTCGAGCTGACCGGCGGCGCCCACGTCTTTCTGGAAGCGGGGGGACGCCGCGACTACTTCGAGTTTTCGCTGGAGGTCGACGGTCGCGACGGTCGCCTGCGCATCGGCAACGGCATCTGGGAGCTTGCGCTCGGCCAGACCAGCGCCAGATACACGGGATTTCGCGATCTGGTGCCGGGGCAGCCGCCGGCGCCATCCGCGGACGAGCAGCTCGCCGCCAATCCCTGGGTCGGCGCTGTCGCGGAGCTTCTGGACGCAGTCGACGGCGGCCGGGAACCGGAATCGAGCGGTGCGGACGGCCTGGCGGCGCTTTCGGTCATCGCCGCCATCCATCAGAGCGCGCGGACCGGTCGGCCTGTGCTCATGGAACATCCGGGCTCGCCCGCTGTCTAGGATGATCGTCGGAACAAGATTCGGGTCGCGCCGTTTTAACCTACGTATGGTCAGTCGGCGGCCCGACGCACTCGGAGGAAAAAGATGCCGGCACCGGTACGATTGCCCCGTTGGTTTACGACCTACTTTGCGCTACCTCTCGCGCTTTGCGTTGCCGCCGCGGCTGTCCTTTGGATTACGGGAGGGTGGCGGTCGATCCCGGCATTCGCGGTTTTCGTCTCAGGGGCCAACCCGAAGGCGGTCTCCCCACCGATCGGGCCGCTGACGGTTGCACCTGCCCCACCCGCGATGCCGGCCCCTGCGACCGCTGCTCTCCCCTCTCAGGAAGCCCCAAAGGTTGACGTGGTCTTTGTCCTCGACACCACCGGCTCGATGTCGGGCCTGATCGAGGGCGCCAAGCGCAAGGTATGGTCGATCGCTTCTCAGATCGCCGATGGTCAGCCGACGCCAGACTTGCGCGTCGCCCTCATCGGATACCGAGACACGACGGACGAATACGTCACCAAGCGCTTCGATTTCTCCCCGGACCTTGACGCCGTCTTTCAAAACTTGAGCTCGCTGTCGGCCAATGGCGGCGGCGATACCCCGGAGCACGTCAGCCGGGCGCTGTCCGAAGCGGTGTACGATCTCGCCTGGACGCAGACTGGACAGGCGCTGAAGCTCATTTTCCTGGTCGGCGATGCCCCGGCGCACACCGACTATCAAGACGGCTACGACTACCGGAAGGCGTCCGCGGACGCCACGCTGAAGGGCATCACCATCAACACGATCCGCTGCGGAAACGCGGATGACACGGGGCGAGTGTTCACGGAAATCGCCAGCCTCGCCCACGGCAAGTTCGCCTCAATCGACTCCACCGGCGGTATGCAGTTCGTCGCGACGCCGTACGACGCCAAGTTGGCCGAGCTGAATGCTCGACTCGCGGACAGCACAATCGTCTATGGCGCAGAGACTGAGCGCTCGGCGGCGCGCGCCCGCATCGAGTCCGGTGGCGCCCTCGCAGCGCCCATGGCAGCATCACGTGCGTCTTATCTGGCCAAGTCCAAGAAGCTGACCGAAAAAGACCTGATTGCCGACGTGGAGTCGGGAGACGTCGCCCTGGAGGCGATCCCGGCCTCGGACTTGCCAACGGAAATGCAGGGCCTTCCTCCCGAGCAGCTCAAGGGCAAGCTGGCCGAGGCCAAGATGCGACAGGATGCGATCAAGAGGGAGATTGCCGAAGTCTCCAAGACCCGCGACGGGTATATCAAAGAGCAGCAGAAGGAGGCTCCAGCCGGCCCCGGATTCGACGAGGAAGTCCTCGACATGATCCGCACGCAGGCTGCCGACAAAGGAATCAAGTACTAAATTGTCCGTGCCCAGTCCCTCCTCCGTAACCTGGGTGACAGGGGCTCTCGAAAGCGGCATGTTGCGACCGCAAACGAGAGCCCTTTTTCTATTCTCGACCGTGAACGGCGGCTCGCCGCGCAATGACTTCTGATGGCTTTCGCATCGGGCCGTATGCCTTCTCAGGCCATTTCATCCTGGCGCCGATGGCGTCTATCAGCGAGCTTCCATTCCGCCGGATCGCGCGCGAGCACGGTGCGGCCGCGGCGCCTACAGAGCTGATCGGCGCGCGCGGCTTGCTTGCGGGGAGCCGGCTGTCGCGCCACTCCCTACGCCGCGACACGGCGATCGAGACTCCCTTCTGGGTGCAGCTTTTCGGCGGCGATCCCGCGCAGATGGGAGAAGCCGCGCAAGCCGCACGCGACTTGGGCGCCGGGATGATCGACCTGAACATGGGCTGCCCCGTTCGCAGCGTCATCAGGGGTGGCGCGGGCTCGGCCCTGCACCGGGATCCCCACCGCGCTGGTGCGATCGTGAGCGCCATGGCAAGGAGCAGCGGGCTTCCGATTACCGTCAAGATGCGGGCCGGCTGGGACGACGCATCCGTCAACGCCGTCGAGGTGGCGCGCATTCTCCAGGATAGCGGGGCAGCCGCCCTCTGTGTCCATCCGCGCACGCGCATGCAGGGATATGCCGGACCCGCACGGTGGCGCCTGATCGCCGACGTCAAGGCGGCAGCCACGATCCCCGTCATCGGCAACGGGGACGTCTTCGACCGGCACACCGCCGCGGAGATGTTCCGCACCACGGGATGCGATGCCATCATGATCGGCCGTGCGGCCCGCGGCTACCCATTTCTCTTTCGCCTGCTCGGCGACGCCACCGCCAGGCCGCCGCGGCCGCTCGAGCGCTTCCAGGTCCTGCGGCGACACTTCAACGAGTACCTCGAAGGCGTTCCGTCCGAACCCGAAGCCGTTCGCGCCTTTCGCCGGCAGCTCCGCTGGTATGCGCGCGGACTGCAGCCGGTAGATGCCCAGGTCGGTGCGCTCATGCAAACCGCCTCGGCTGCCGAAACCATGGAAGTCGCGGAACGGATTTTCGTCGCGGCGGAAAAAGCCTGCATCGACGCCGTAGCGCCGCCGATCGACTGGGATGCCACGGGCGCCGTCGGTTAAACGAGAGAGGAGCCCACATGGATTCGGGCATTTTTTCGAACGTGAGACGGCTCAAGACCAGACGGACAAAGATTGTCGCCACTGTCGGGCCCGCCTCGATCGATTGCATTCCCGCGTTGATTCGTGCGGGTGTCAACGTGTTTCGCCTCAACTTCTCACACGGCTCGCATGAGCAACATCGCCAGGCGTGCGAACGCATTCGCGCCGCCGAGGTCGAAGCCCGAATGCTCGTCTCCGTGCTCGCTGACCTGTGCGGACCCAAGATGCGTATCGGGAAGCTCGCCGGGGGAAGGATCGAGGTCGCCAACGGAAGCTGCGTGACGATTACCACTCGCGACGTCCTGGGCGGACCGGGTCTGGTGCCTTCGCAATATCGCGATCTGGCGCGGGAAGTCCGGCCCGGCGACCGCGTTCTGCTGGATGACGGAAACGTCGTGCTCGCCGTGGAGGAGGTGGCGGGCACCGAGGTGCGATGCCTGACGCTGGATGGCGGGGTGCTGACCGACCACAAGGGAATGAACCTGCCGGGAGTGACGCTGTCCGCGCCGGCGCTTACGGATGCGGACCGCGCCGATGCCCGTTTCGCGCTCGCTCTCGGCGTCGATATCATCGCGCTGTCGTTCGTACGCAACGCGGCGGACGTCGTTGAGCTTCGTGCGCTCGTTGCCGAGGCAGCCCCAGAAGGCGCCGCCATCATCGCCAAGATCGAAAAACGCGAAGCTCTGGAGAACATCGACGCGATCCTCGGCGCCGCGGATGGCATCATGGTCGCGCGCGGCGACCTCGGCGTCGAGTTGCCCCCGGAAGCCGTTCCCGATGCCCAGGAGCAACTCACCGCGCTGGCCCGCGAGTATCGAAAACCGGTCATCATCGCTACCCAGATGCTCGAGTCGATGATCGAGAATCAGCGCCCGACGCGGGCGGAAGTCGCGGATATCGCCCACGCGGTAAAGTCCGGTGTCGACGCGGTGATGCTGTCCGCCGAGACGGCCACGGGCCGGCACCCCGTGGAAGCCGTGGCCACGATGGACGCGGTCGCGCGCCAGACGGAGGCGCACCTTTTTGCCCACGGCGCGTTCGGGACCTTGCGCGGCAACGGCCGGCGCGCCGCACCGCCACTCGCCGTCGATGACGCCATGGCGGAGTCCACGGCCCTGCTATCGCGGGATTTGCTGGTGCGCGCCATCGTCGTGATCTCCCGGGCCGGCCGGTCGGTTGCGGTAACGAGCAGCTCCCGCCCGGCCGCCCCGATCATCGCGGCAACCGCGAGTCGCCGCGTCCTCTCCTTCGCCAGTCTGCTGTGGGGGGTCATACCCGTGACCGCTGCCGACTCCGAGCTCGACATCGAGCTGCATGGTTCCCTGGCCAAGCAACTGGTCCGGGACCTCGGTCTGACCGAGCCCGGACAGACGATTCTTGTGTTGCGCGGCTTCAGCACCGACCCGAGCGAAAACGAGCCCAGCGTGACGGTTCTGCGCGTCTGACGCCGCGACCGGCCGCGCGCGTCAGCCGCCGGAGCTGCCGCCCGCCACGGTATCCGGAGCGGCCGTCGCCACCAGCACCTTGTCGACTCTCCGCTCGTCCATGTCCACGACCTCGAAGCGCAGATCATGCCACTGGAAGAAGTCGCCAACCCGTGGAATTCGACCCATATGCGCCATGACGAACCCGCCGACCGTTTCAAAAGTCCCGCTCGCCTCGCCTGGAAGTTGGCGGATGTTGAGGACGTGAGTGAGCTCGGTCACCGGTAGCATGCCGTCGATGAGCCAGGAGCCGTCGGCGCGCTGAACCACCTCGGGCTCTTCGGTTTCACCCAACCATGCCACTTCCCCGACAATGTCCCCGAGAATGTCGTTTAGCGTCACCATCCCCTGGAATCCCCCGTACTCGTCGATCACGAGGGCGACGTGGGTTCCGGACTGTTTGAGAAGATCCAGCAATTTGAGCGCATGGAGGCTTTCCGGAACAAACATTGGCGGTAGCAGTGTGGCCTGGAGATCGGCCGGGCTGCCGTCCACCGCCTGTGCCCACAGGCGCTTGACCGAAGCGATCCCGAGGATGTGATCGCGATTTCCCTGGCAAACCGGGAAGTAGGAGTGGCCGCTCGCCGCCATCTTTCGCAAGCTCTCATCGGTGGCATCGTCGAGGTCGACCCAGTCCACCTCGGTGCGCGGCGTCATCAATGAGCTGACCCGCCGGTCACCGAGCCGAAAGACGCGTTCGACCATTTCCCGCTCCGCGATCTCGAACGTGCCGAGTTGCGCTCCCTGACGGAGCAGGAGCTTGATTTCATCCTCCGTTATGGGAGGCTCACCGGATGGCGCGACGCGCAGCGCCTTGAGCAGGAAATTTGTCGCCGCGGTGAGCGTCCATACGGCCGGCGAGGCGATGCGCGAAAGTGTCCGCATGGGGCCGGCGACGCTGGCCGCGATGCGCTCCGGGTTGCTGAGAGCCAGCCGCTTCGGGACGAGCTCGCCGACAACGACCGACAGAAAGGTGATGGCGACGACGACAATCGCTACCGCGACGGCGTCACTCGAGCTCTCCAACCACGCGATGTGGCGCAGCCAGTCGGCCAGGTGCGTGGCAATCGTCGCCCCACCGAATGCTCCCGCGAGAATCCCGACCAGGGTGATGCCGACCTGGACCGTGGACAGGAGCTGATCGGGATCGTTCGCCAGTGCCAGGGCGAGCCGTGCCCGGCGGTCTCCCTCTTCGGCACGTTTCTGCAGCCGGGCCTTGCGAGAAGCGACAATGGCGATCTCAGACATTGACAGGATGCCGTTGACCACGATCAGCGCCAGAATGAGCGCGAGCTCGAAGCTGACCTGAGACATCTGAAGGTTTCTCCTGCTAGGTGCGTCACGCGAGCGGCCTGGGTGAGCTTTGCTATCCCGCTATCGATACTAGACAGGATTTCAGCGCGCCGCCAGCGCCGCCGACTCGGTAGCGGCGGCCTCGACCAACACCAGCAGCGCCGCGCCCACTCCCCAAGGCAGATCTGCTACCGCCGGGATGGCGACGTACCCATCGTAGTCCGCGGGATTGGTCGGCCCCGAGATCCCGGTGACGTGAGCGCGGCCGCTCGCGTCCGCAACGATTCGCGCGCGGATGCCTCTCAGGGCCACCCGCAGAACCTCTCCCGCGGGCGCGTCCACGAGCTGGTGGCGTGCAGCGTGCAGCCACGCCGCCGCGATCAGCGCGCTTGCCGACGTCTCGGTGTAGTTGAGCGCGCCGCCCGGCTCATCCAGGACTGTCCACCACAAGCCCGTGCCGGCGTCCTGATGCTCGGCGAGCGCCGTGAGGTGAGCGGCCAGCCGGGCGCGGGCCCGCTCATAGCCCGGCACGCCGGGCTCGGCCGCCGTCAAGACATACGCGAGAGCACTTGCTGCCCAGCCGTTCCCGCGCCCCCAAAAAGCGCCGTTGTGGTGCCGGGATGGCGTCGCCCAGTACGTAAAGAGCCCATTGTCGTCCCAGCCGTGCCAGTACAGGCGATCGCTCGCGGAATACAGCTTGTCGGCGAGCAGGTTGTGCTGGCGCACGGCCTCCGCCCCGAGCTCCGGCCGGCCTGCGTCCTTGCCGAATCCCGCCAGGAAAACCGACGTCATGAAGAGCGTGTCGACATAGTGCCAGTCCAGGATGGGCAGATGATACCAGGCGCCATCGGCCGCGCGGGGCGCGGAGACCATCAACCAGTCGGCGAACCGGTCGCACAGCAACCGGTATCGAGCCACTCCCGTCTGTCTCCACGCAGACCAGGCGACCAGCGCTGGTGCGATGCGGTCCGGGAACAGCACGCTCAAGCCGGGATCGCCGGAGCTATCGACGTGAGCATCCAGAAACCGCAGCGCCGGTGCCAGGTGGGCGCGATTTCCCGTGGTTGCCGCGGCCTCGGCCAACCCGAGCAACATCACCGCTTCGCCCCAACTCCACGGCAACCGCTCCGGTGCGGGCTTGGTCTCGACCACGGAGTCCGCGAGCCAGCTCAGCTCGCTCAGCGCCGGCGAAGAAAGGGGTGGCACGGGGCCGCGGGCGGTGGCGGCAGTCGCCACGGCGACGACGATAACCAGGGCGATGGCGGTCCTTGCAGTTTTCAGCGCGACGATTGCGCTGGCCGCAACCTCGCCCCCTCCCGCCGCTTGCGGGCGGAGGGCAGGGTGAGGGGAGGGGCACAACAGGGTTGTCGCCCGCAGGGTACTCGCTGTGCACGGGTCCGTCGATGTATGCTGGTTGCCGGCCCAGCAACTCCGTGACGAGCCGGCCGGAGCCCGGCAACAACCGAATACCACATTATGGGGCGGTCCGAAATGAGCAGATTCAGCGGCATGATACACGACGACTTCCTTCCCGTGGCGCGCGCCTTGTGCAAGATGGTCAGGCGACCGGAAGACGGCGGCGCTGCGGTGTGCGTCTATCACCGCGGGGAAAAGGTCGTCGATATCTGGGCCGGGAATCGCAACGCGGAGGGCACGCCGTGGGCGGAAGATACGGCCGCGCTTTCCTTCTCGACCACGAAAGGCGTTACGAGCGCGGCTGTCCACCTGCTCGCTGACCGCGGTCTCATCAGCTATGACGACCCCGTCAGCCGCTACTGGCCCGAATTTGCGGCAGCGGGGAAGAGAGAGCTGACTATCCGGCACGTGCTGTGCCACGAATCCGGACTCTTCGATATTGGGAGCCTGGTATCGGACTCCCGTGAGATGCTCGATTGGGGCCATATATGCCGGCTGCTCGCCGCCAGCGAGCCGCGTTTTCGGCCCGGAACCGCAAACGGTTACCAGGCCATTACCTACGGTTGGCTCGCGGGCGAGATCGTACGCCGGGTGACGGGAGTTCCGATCGAGCGTTTCGTCGCCAGCGAGATTGCGGAGCCGCTGCGAGCAGATGGGCTGTGCTTGCTGGTGCCGGCCGAGCAGCGACGGCGCCTCGCCACGCTCATTAACCCGCTCGCGGTTCGCAGCCGCTTCGGCGCCGAGCGCACGCTCTCCGAACGCTATCGCCGAGCTGACCGCCTGATGTCCCGGTTGCCCCGGTGGACGCGATGCGCTCTGACACCGCGCGGAATTCTGCCGTTTGTGTTTTCCGACGAGGTCCTGGATGCGCCGATCCCTTCCCTGAATGGTGTGTTTACGGCGCGTTCTTTGGCGAAGCTCTACGCGGCCATCGTGTCCGGAGGCGCGCGGGATCTCCCGCGCCTCTTCAGCGACAGCACCGCGCGTTCGCTTGGCGTTGCGCAAAATCGGCGGCGCGACAAGGTCCTGTTCATCCCCATGTACTGGCGCCTCGGCTACCACTTCGTCGGGACCAACCGGGGGGTTGTTCGCGGCGCCTTTGGCCACTTCGGGTACGGCGGGTCGGGGGCCTGGGGCGATCTGCGCAGTGAGCTGGCCGTCGCGCTGGTGGTCAACCGCGTGGCCGGAACACCGATCGGCGACACCCGCATGCTCCGCATCGGCGGAGCCGCCCTCGCGTGCGCGAACAAGCGGTCGCAAGCGCTCGTCAAGGCCTGAGCCGAGGGCGCGCGCCCGGCGCGCCCGCTATTCCGCCGCCATGAAGGGATACGGATATGAGGTCGCCGGCGCAAAGGTCTCCTTGATCGCGCGCGGCGAGACCCAGCGCAGCAAGTTGAGCACGCTACCGGCCTTGTCATTTGTTCCTGAGGCCCGGCTGCCGCCGAACGGCTGCTGTCCGACGACGGCGCCCGTCGGTTTGTCGTTGATGTAAAAGTTCCCCGCCGCAAACCTCAGCACCTGCGAAGCCTTGACGATCGCGGTGCGGTCCCGGGCGAAGATCGCGCCGGTCAGCGCATACGGGGACGTGGTGTCGCACAGGTGCAGGGTGCTCTCGAAGTCGGCTTCGGGATAGACGTAGAGGGTGACGACTGGGCCGAAGATCTCTTCACACATCAGCGGGTGGAGAGGATCGTCCGCCCGCACGAGCGTCGGTTGAATGAAATACCCTTCGCTGTCGTCGTACGCTCCGCCAGCGAGAATATGCGTGGCGGGGCTGGTTCTCGCCTTCTCGATGAAGCCGGTGATCGACGCAAACGCGCCGCGGTCGACGACCGCACCCATGAAGTTGCGGAAGTCCGCCACGTCGCCTACGCGGATACGCTTGATCTCCGCAACCAGATGCTCCGAAAGGCGCGGCCACAGGTTGTCCGGAATGTAGACGCGGGACACGGCGGAGCACTTCTGCCCCTGGAATTCGTAGCCGCCCCGGATGATTGCTGCCACCAGCGCCTCGGGATCGGCCGACGCATGAGCGAAGATGAAATCCTTTCCACCAGTCTCGCCGACGATTCGCGGATACTGACTGTAGCGATCGATGTTGGACCCGATGGTCGCCCACATGTGACGAAAAACCTCGGTTGATCCCGTGAAGTGAATGCCCGCCAGGTTCGGATGCGGGAGAATCTCCTGCGATACGGTGGCACCGGACGTCGTCACCAGGTTAATTACTCCGTCCGGCAGCCCGGCCTCCCGGAGCACCTCCAGCACGTGCCAGGCCTGGTACACGGCGCTCGACGCCGGCTTCCACAACACCGTGTTGCCCATGAGCGCCGGGGCCGTCGGCAAGTTTCCCGCGATCGAAAGAAAGTTGAAAGGCGTTACCGCCAAGACGAAGCCGTCGAGCGGGCGGTGATCCATGTAGTTCCATGTCCCCGGCGCCGAGATGGGCTGCTCCTCGCAGATACGTTGGGCGTACGCGGCGCCGAAGCGCCAGAAGTCCGCCAGCTCGCAGACGCCGTCGATTTCCGCCTGGTGCGCGGTCTTGGAAGCGCCGAGCATATTGGCAGCGTTGACGCGAGCACGGCGGGGGCCGGTAAGGAGCTCCGCCGCCTTGAGAAAAATCGCGGCGCGCGCTTCCCACGGCAAGGCGGCCCAGCTTGTCTTGGCCTTTCGCGCGGCGGCGATGGCCTGCTCGATTTCGACGGCCTCTGCGATGTGATAGCTTGCGAGCACGTGTCGATGGTAATGAGGCATGACCGCGTTGCCGGTCTTGTGCGTGCGGACCTCGCGGCCACCGATGAACAAGGGAATCTCGATCGACTCGGCGCGCTGCCGCCGGAGCTCCGCCTTGAGCGCGGTGCGCTCCGCGCTCTCGGGCGCATACGACAGGACGGGTTCGTTCTGGGGCGCGGGGGTATTCACAAGGGCGTTGAGCATTGCTCCGTCTCCTCGGCAGGGTCGATTCGTCTCACCGTGGTCCACCGGTGAGGGAACAGCGTCGCCCCTAGTATTGCCCAATCGCGGCGCACTCGCAAACACGGCCCTCGGCCCCCGCGTCACGTCCTGACTTCCCGTACCGGCTCACCCCCCCGCTTGCGGGGGAAGGGGGGAGCAGATACGACGATCCTTGACGCGCGCCGCTGTCGCGCGTACTTTGACTCCAGGGCCAACAGCGTTTCGCTCTCTTTGGAGCAGACGTCCCCTGGCCAGGAGGAAACCCATGAATGACCTCACCAGTCGCACCTGTCGCCCCTGCGAAGGAGGCGTGGAGCCGCTCACCGCCGAGCAAGCCGGCCTTCTTGCTACCCAGCTCGACGCTTCCTGGAGCGTCGGCGGCAAGACGCTTGAACGGCGGTTTTCGTTTGCCAACTTTCACGACACGATGGCCTTCGTCAACGCCGTCGCCTGGATCGCTCACCAAGAAAACCACCACCCGGACTTGGCCGTGAGCTACAACCGCTGCGTGGTAACCTATCAAACGCACGCTATCCACGGCCTGTCGGAAAACGACTTCATCTGTGCAGCCAAAGTGGACGCGCTACTGGCTCCGGCCGCCGACTCGCCTTCCTGCGCTGTGGCGGAACGCTGAGGCTGTCCCGGGCCCGCCGCCGGCCGCCTGCTTGTAGCGCTTTCCGCGGCACTTGCCGCGCTTCGCTTTCGAGCCTATGGTTAACTCCAGCGAGAGGGTGAGCTACCGAGACGGGAGACGGCGATGAAGCGAGCAACACGTGGCTGTGCGGCCGTGGTGGCGTTTTACGCGCTCTGTGCGGGCGCCGTGAACGCCAACGAGCCCGCCTATACCGACGACTACCAGTACGGCTACGCCGGCGACGACGAGCCCCGACGCCAGAAGAGCGCGCGGTCCGACCCGGATTCCGAAGATCGCCTGAAAAGTTGGGAGGAGGTCGCACCGAACGACTGGAGCCGGGATCCCGACGCAGACTACGCGAGGCCGATCGAGCAAGAGCCCGACTACCTGCCCCCGTCGCGCTATCGCTACACCGGCCCCACGATGGTTTTCCGGCCCTATCCGCAAAAGCGGTTCGCGATTGGACCGGACGAGCAGAACAAGTATACCGGCGAGCTCATGGTCAAAGATGTGAAGAGAGCAGAGTCCGCAAGCGTCGGGCTGCTTCTGCTCATTGCCGGTGGTAGCATCGCCGCGCTCATCGTGCTGGCAAAAATCTTCTCCTCCCAATAACGCGCTCATCCCCGGCGGCGCCGAAACCGCCGCAGTATCCACCCCAGCTCCTCGACGCCGAGCGCCTTGGCGGATCCTATGTAGACCGCGGACGCCACGGTCAGCGCCGTAACCAGCACAACGATATTGAGCCCGTCGGCAGGTCCCCGTTGCCACCGCCCTAGGGGAGTAGCCGCGAGCAGCACCGCGACCAGCGGCGCGCAGGCAATCGCGATGCGCAGGGCAGCGAGGCCCAATGTCCGTAGGGGCAGCGGACCGTGGATGCGAGGACCCAGGAGCGCGACGTACGCCACGAGCTGGCACACCGTGGCGAATGACAGCGCCAGCGCCAGGCCGACGACACCATACCGACTGCTCATGGTATACCCGCAAGCGGCGACGATCGCTGTGCCGGCAAATCCGACCTTGAGCACGACGCCGCGTTCGTCAATGGCGAAATAGCCGCGTTTGAGCAGATGGATGCCCGCGACGCCGAGAAAATAGGGCACCATGCAGGCGAAGGTCTTGCCCGTAGTCACGAGATCGGCCGGCGTGAAGCTACCGTGCCGGAACAGGACGCTGACAATGGGGACGGGAAAGGCGGCCATCACCGCGGCGGCCGGCAAGAGCATGAAGGTTGCCAGGCGCAGCCCGAAGACCATGTTGCGGCGAAACGCATCCCAATCACCGCTCACCACGTCATCCGTGATCGCCGGCAGCAACGCGCTTCCCAGCCCCACCCCGATGATGCCTTGCGGAAGGTCCATCAGGCGGTTGGCGATCCAGTAATGCGTCACGGCTCCGGGGTCGAGCATCGACGCAAATGACCGGAGGAGCATGATGTTCAACTGCGCGCAGACCCCGATCAACGCCACCTTGCCCATCTCTCGCACCAGGCTGCGGAAGCCGGGATGGTCGAACCGGCGCGTGAGCCGGGGCACGTGCCACAACCGTCTCATTACGGGCAAGTGGATCAGGAAATGCGCCACACCTCCCGCGAGTAGGCCCGCCGGCAGCGCCCACACGGGCTCCGAGAACAGCTCGGCGCCCCACACCGCGGCGACCACGAGGGTGCCGGACACGAGCCCCGGTGCCAGCTTCGGCACGAGGAAGTGCCCCCGAAAGTTGAGCACGCCCTCGCAAAACGAGACCAGGGCAACCAGCGCTACGAACGGAAACATCCATCGCGTCAGCGACACGGCCAGCGCGTACTGCTCGGCATTGTCGGCGAATCCCCAGCCGAACAGCAGGACCAGCGCCGGAGCCAGAGCGATACCGGCCGCGCAGAGCAGACCGCAAAGCAACAGCAAGGCCGTGAAGGCGACGTCCGACAAGGCGAGCCCCCCCGCGCGCCCGCGCTCGCTCTCTTCCCTCGCGAGAGCCGGGATGAGCGCTCCCGTCAATCCTTCATCGGCGACAAACCGGCGAAATACGGAGGGAATCGTGAACGCCACCCAGAAAGCGTCCGACACGGATCCTGCACCGAAGCGGTTGGTGATAGCAATGTCGCGCGCTGCACCGAGGACTCGCGACAGGGCCGTGCCGAAGGAACTGGAAAGGAGACCCCGGATAATGCGAGTGCGGCTGCTGGTGCTCATGAGCGCTCTCTCTTCATGTCGCGCCGGTTTGGCGTTCGCGGATCGACGTGGCAACGCCGCGCCGGAAAAGGCGATCTTCAACAGTGGGTATGCCGATGGTGGAGGTCGGGCCAGTGCGGATGATCGTGAGTGGCCGCGTCGTGCCGGTGCCAGTGCCAGTGGCGCGGCCGGTTTGCAGCTTCCCCGTCCGGGTGCTCGTGCGCGTGGTGGCCGTCGTCGTGGCGATGCCAGTGGGCGTGCGCCGTCGGCTCATGGCGGTGCGCGTGCGCGTGGCTTTCCAGCATCAGCGCGGTGATCGCCCCCGCGAAGCAGGCGCCGGCGACAAGCTGAAACGCGTTGAGGCGCTCGCCCAAGGCAAGCACTGACACCAGCACCCCGAAAACCGGCGACGTGCAAAACAGCGCCTGCGAGCGTGTGGCGCCCATGCCTTGCGCAGCCTGGATGTACAGCGTCATGCTTAGCCCGTACGACAGGAGTCCCACGCCAAAGGCGCCCAGCACGGCCGAAAGAGGCGCGGGTAGACCGCCGAGCATGATTCCAAGCCCCAGGCTCACGGTTCCGGCGACCAGCCCCTTCGCGAGCACGATCTGCGCCACCGTGAACTGGTCAATCAGCGCCGTACAGTTATTGTCCAGTCCCCAGCACAGGCAGGCACCCGCGACCAATCCGGCGGCCAGCGCGCCCGCGGCGCCGCCCTCCGACGACAGCAGCGCCGCTCCGACCAGCGACGCCAGTGCTCCCAGGGCGCTGGCGCGCGTGAGGTGATCGCGAAAAAACAGCGCGCCCAGCACGGCGGTGGCGACCAGCTCGAGTGACAGATACAGCGAAACCGAGGCCGCAGACGCCCGGCGCAGCCCCTCGAGCAGGAGGATTGGCCCCGCCATACCACCCGCGACGACAGCCGTAGCGAGCAACTTGACGTTGCGGGAGCTCGCCCGCAAGTGCGCGCGGTGCGATCGACCGACAAACAGCGGCGTGACCCCCGCGGCGGCGCCAAGGTACAGCAGCCCCGTGAGCTGCAAGGACGTCAGCTCCGCAAGAAGTCCTTTGCATGCCGGCGCCGCGGCTCCAAACAGAATCGCCGCCATGATGACCCGCAGTACGGGCGATCGTCCCAAGGTTCTCCTCCCGGCTGGCTCGTGTTCCGCGCGACGGATCGCCGTCTGCTCGCCGCTGGCGGGAAGATTCCTAGCACAATCACCGCGCCAATTCCACTCGATACCAGACTCCAGCCTCGCCACTGCCCATTGCGATACGACCCCGCTCGGACTAGAACAACCACTGCTGCTAGACTATGGGTCCGGTCCGCCGGTCGAAAGCTCGGGAGCTCCATAATGGCGTCGCTGACCAGCATGCTGACCTCTCCTGTGTTCCTCTCCTACGCAAGCATTCCGGTGACGTGCGGCTTCATCGGTTGGTTCACCAACTGGGTGGCGCTGAAAATGACCTTCTATCCGCTGTCCTTCTTCGGCATTCCCCCTTACCTCGGGTGGCAAGGCGTAATCCCGCGCAAGGCTCCCAAGATCGCGGGCACTTCCGTAGACCTCATCACCTCTCGATTGATCACCAAGAAAGAGGTCTTCGACCGCATTGACCCAGTGCGCCTGTCAGCGGAGCTGGCCCCGATTTTCGACATGATTACCGAGGACATCGTCGCCGACATCGTCACCAAGCAGAGCCCGACGCTCTGGGAAATGATGCCGAGAACCCTCAAGAACCAGATTATCCGCCAGGTCAAGGAGGAGGTCCCCACCGTGATGTCGTCGGTATTCAAAGAATACCGCGAGAATATCGACGACCTGTTCGATCTGAAAGGACTTGTCCTGCACAACTTGACTGGACCAAACGTGCAGCTCCTGAACGAAATGTTCCAGCGGTGTGGAGAAGCCGAGTTCAAGTTTATTGAGCGGAGCGGCTTATATATAGGATTTGTCATGGGGCTCGCTCAGTGCGTCGTGTGGTATTTTTTTGCTCGCTGGTGGCTTCTTCCCATAATAGGCGTCATCGTTGGGTATATAACGAATTGGGTTGCGCTGAAGATGATATTCGAACCGTTATATCCAACGAAGTACTGGTTCTTCACATATCAGGGTCTATTTCTAAAGCGTCAGGCGGAAGTATCGAAAGAGTATGCTGATATTGTCGCGAACCGCATAATGGTGCCCTCAAAGGTCATCGACATGATGATCAGAGGAAATAGAGCTGAAGCTTTCTTCGAGATCGTACAGAGGCACGTAAAACGCGCAATAGATAGCAAGGCCCACTTATTCAAAGGCGTAATCCTGTTCACGATTGGCACAAAGCAGTACAGAGAGCTAAAGGATTACGCTTGCCAGCGAATAATAGATACGATTCCGAAGTACTCTCAACGAGCGGAGGCCTATTGGAAAGAGGCCATGGATGTTGAAAACACGCTATACACGAGGCTCAAAGAGCTTCCTGCACCTGACTTCGAAGACATCCTGCATTCGTGCTTTAAGGAAGATGAGTTCATCTTGATCCTGGTGGGGGCTGCTCTCGGACTTATGGTCGGGTTGTTCCAAGGTCTGTATGTCGTCGTGTGAGGGCGCGCGCGCTCCGGCCAGGAGACCGCGCATCACCGGCATGCCGGACAGCGACGGCAGACAGTCTTGCGGGGACCATGTTGGAGCGGTATAGTGCATGTGGATCGAGGGCGCAGCGCGAGAGAAGGTTCGCGCATCTGACTCCAGCCGCGCCGCAGTGAGCGGGCGCCGAGGACCTGAGGCATCATGAGTATCGGCTTTGACATACAGGATCTTTCTGGAGTTACCGTGCTGCGTGTGGCCGGTTTCGTCGATGCGCACACCGCCCCGGACTTCGAGCGGCAACTGGTGCGACTGATCGAGAGCGGCCGTACGCGTGTCGTGCTGGATCTCGCCGGGCTGGAGTACATGTCGAGCGCCGGATTGGGCGTGTTCATGGCCGTCGTCGAAGACCTGCGCGGCAACGGCGGCGACTTGCGGGTGGCATCGTTGCGAGAGAATGTCCGCTCCGTGTACGAGCTGCTCGGGTTTCACACCGTGTTCATGACGTTCGAGGGCGTCGACGAAGCGGTGCGGAGCTACAGCGGCGGTGACGGCACGCTGCAATCATGACTGCCGCCGGTCCGAATACACCGTCTACTTTTGAGCTGTCGGTGCCGAGCGCTACGGACTACCTCGAGCTCATCCGGGGCTTTGTCGCCCGCATTTGCGAGAAATTCGGGATTCCGTCGGCGCCTGGTGCGCACATCGTCGCCGCCGTCGATGAGGCGGCTGCTAGCGTCATCGAGCACGCACACCGCGGGCAACCCGGGGGAGAAGTGCGGCTCGCCGTCGCGATCGATTACCAAAAGCTATCCATTGTCGTGACCGATGACGGCGCTGGGCATGCCCCGGAGGCCATGTCGGGTCCGGATCCATGCCAGCACCTCGCCGAGCTCCGCGTCGGCGGCCTCGGCGTCTACCTCATGAAGACGGTCATGGATGAGGTCGAGTGGACGCGCGACGGCGCTCGGAACCAGGTCAAGATGGTGAAGCATCTCATCCCGAAGGGCGAGGGACGGTGACCCGGAAAGAGACGAACGCGGGCCTCGACGACCGCGAGCACTGCGGGTGAAGCATGGATAGTGCGGCGGAAGGCTTTGGGGGGCGGCAGCTCAGGACACTTCAGGATGTGTCCGTGCTCTTGAACTCCAGCCTGGAGTTCAGGACGGTTGTCGAGGCCGCGCTCGAGTCGACCGAGCGGCTCTTTTCCGCTCAAGGCAGCGCCGTTTTTCTGCTTGACAATGAGAGCGGCTCGCTCTCGTTTTTTGCGCTCACCGGCGCGAAGAAAGGCGTTCTCAAGGGCTTCAAGATTCCCTCCCAGCTCGGCATCGTCGGCTGGGTGGTCGAGCATGGGCAGCCGCGCTTCGTCCCCGACACGACCGAAGAACCGTTGCTCTATCGCAACGTCGACGAGCGGACCGGTCTGGTGACCCGCTGCCTTGTTTGCCTGCCGCTGATCACCAAAGGGCGCATGCTCGGTGCCCTCGAAATCCTCAACTGGCCCCCCGGTGGGCTCGATTGGGAAAAAGACAGACCCTTCCTCGAGACGTTCGCAAACCAGATTGCGACGGCCCTGGACAACGCGCTCTTGTACGAGGAGCTGTCGGTGGCTCACGAATCGCTGCGCGAGCTCGACGAGATGAAATCTGACTTCATCGCCGTTGCTTCGCACGAGCTCAGGACTCCGGCGACCCTGATCAAGTCATTCCATCAAGTGCTGGCCAGCGGCCAGGCCGGGGAAGTCACCGCGACGCAGCGACAGATCCTGGAGAAAATGGCCAAGGGCATCGCGTGGCTCAATCGCGTCGTCGAGAGCGTGACGAGTATCGCTTCCCTGGACAATCGCCCGGACCAGAATCAGCCCGCGATGCGCCTGGACCTCGTAAAGATCGCCCAGCGTCTGGTCTCGGAGCTAGGCCTGCTCTTCGAGCGGCGGCAGCAGATCGTGACCCTCGATTTCGCGTCCTCCCCCATGGAGGTCGTCGGAAACGAGACCCAAATCGAGCAGGTGCTCCGCAATATCCTGATTAACGCCATCCGCTTCACCCGCGACGGCGGCCGCATCGGCGTCACGATCTTGCCGCACGAACGCGAAGTGGAGGTGGCAGTGTGCGATACCGGAATCGGCATTCCGCGTCAGGAGCAGGAGCGGATATTCGAGCGTTTTTATGAGGTCGCCCCGGCGTCGCAACATACGTCCGGCACGGTATCCTTTCTCTCGGGGGGACTCGGCCTGGGGTTGGCGATCGCCAGACGCATCATCGAGCTGCACGGAGGCCGGATCTGGGTTGACAGCGAGGTAGGCGTCGGCAGCACGTTTTCTTTCACTGTACCCAGGCCGCTGGAGCAAACCTGAGTCGCCAATGAGATCAGTCGTTCTTTCGCCTGCGGCCGCGCTGTCGAGGGCTTGCGGCCTTGCCGCGCTGGGCTTGTTTGTCGCCCAGCTTGTAGGTTGTGCGCCGACTGCCGAGGAACTGGCGGAGCAGGGGCGGGAAGCAGTTCGCGTGATGACGGAGGCGCAAGCGGCAGGGCGACACGGCGAGAACCTGACCGCACGCCGTCGCGTAGTGGACCTGGGTACCGCGTCTGTGCCTGCGGTTCTGGACCTCTTTCACTCCTCTGATCGGCTGGTCCAGGCGCTCGGCGTCGAGGTAATCGTCGAAATCGGCCCGATAGCAGTTCCTGCCGTCGCCAAGCTGGCGAACGCAGGCGGCGAACAGGAGCAAGCGAACGCCATCGCGGTGTTTGCGCGGCTGGCCGACCGCCAATCGCGGGTGGCGTTGGCGTCGCTCCTGGACAGTGCCAACCCGGCCGTCCGTACGAAGGCGGCGCGAGCACTGGCCAGACTCGGAGACCGGAGCGGCCTGGCCCATCTCGTCACCGCACTGCGATCTCCACGGGCGGACACTCGCTACACAGCCGTCCTCGAGCTCGGGTTGGTCGCGCGCCCCGAGTGCTTGATACCGCTGGTGCTGGCGCTGGAAGACGCTTCCGGAATGGTTCGGCTCGGCGCCATTCAGTCACTCGGCCATCTTGCCGACCCGCGCGCCGTTTCGTCACTCACCGAAATGAAAGATGGCGACCCGATTCCCGAGATTCGCAGGGAGGCGGCACTCACGCTGGCTAACATCACTCGCGAGAAACAGATCTACCTCGATCAGCACCGTCGCAACCGTTCCGTGACGCCCGGCTCGTAGTCCTGCTGAATCCACCGCCGCTTCGACGCCTCCGACACTTGTAGAGGAGCATCACCCGACATTCGGCCGACGCCGGAAAACGTGTGTGAAGACGCCGTGTACCACCTCGCGCGCCGCCGCTAGCTCGCCTACCAACCGCTCTCTGCTCTCCTTTCCCAGGCTTTTCACCACCACGAGCATGGAGCGACTGCGGAACTTGAGGACAGTGCGTGGCGTCCCCGCGCATAGTCGCCACCGATACTCCACTTCCCGTAGGAGCTCGCGCGCCCTCCCCAGCCGCTCCAGCGCCGCCATTGGCAATCTCAAGAGGTCAGTAAGCTCGGTCAGTGACGGCTCGTCGATATCCGGTAGCGACCCTCTCGCTGTCCTGGCGCGTAGCAGGCGCGCGTACCGGAAAATGAAATCGAGCTCTACCCGCCCGCCTGGCTCGTACTTGAGATCGAGCTCGTTGGGGCGGCGGACCATGAGCTCCTCTTCCATGCGCTGTTTCATGTCCCACACGACATCCCTGACCGGCGCCGGGTCCATGCGCCGCAAGTGCCCGGCGAGCAGCTCCATGAGCGTTCTTGCTGGGGCCTCCCTGCCGGCCAATATGCGTGCCGCCGCAAACGCCAGGTACTCCCACGGCCGGGCCTGATGGCTGAAATATCGGTCAAGCTGCTCGGCGCTCTGCACCAGCTCGCCGGATCGGCCACCGGGACGGAGCCGCGCGTCGACCTCGTACAGACTGCCGTCCCGAGTCATCGTCGCCAAGTGGCGAATACAGGCGCGTGCCCATGTCGTCATGGCGCTGGCGTGATTGACGCCTGCCCCTCCGTGCAGGAACACCACGTCGAGATCCGAAAGGTAAGGGATGCAGCCCTCACCGCACTTTCCCAGGCCGAGGATCACGGGATCGGGCGCCTCCTCGTGCGCCTCCATGGCTTCCGTAGTCGCGCGCCGGGAAACCGCGCCGACGGTCTGGCGCGCCAGCTCGAACAGGCGCCGGCCGACCTCCGGAACGGAAAGGCGGGCGGCAAGGTCCGCGACGGCGACGGCGGCCTCCACGGCGCCGCGGACCCGCCGGAGCTGAGCGAGGTCGCTGGCGAGCTCGGCGACCGGCAACGCAATCGGAGTGTCCGCGACGCCGCGCTCACCAGCGCCCCAACGCAGACTGCCACGCGCCAGCTCGGCAAGCATGGCGGGGTGAACGATGAGCCGCCGGCTCAGCACCTCCGATGCGCCGAACAATTGGAGGATGCTCGGCAAGACGTCGACGATCGAGCCGCCTGGACAGGCGCGCAGGGCGTCGCCATCGCCTTCGGCCGCCGACTGGACGAGCTCGGCAAGGTGCCGCACTGCAAGATCCGGGTCGGCCGTCTGGCTGCATCCCGCGACGAGCTTGCGCACCTGGCCGTCCGCCTCCAGGCCAAACAAGGCGGCGAACGCATTCGCCGCGCGCCGCAACTCGGCTTCGACGCGGTCCGGCTCCAAGAAAGCTGAGCGGATCGCCTCGGGAAGCCAGCTCATGCCTGTCCTACTGCGATGAAGAGGCTGCCGCTGCAAGTCCTAGCAGCTTGGTAATGTCTTGATCCGTGAAACTGATTCCCGCGCCCAAAAACACCGATTCCTCCGCAGACTCGAGCGCATCGTCCCAACCTGCCGTAACAAAGAGATTTGGGTAAAATGTGTAGCTCCCATACAGCTTGAGGTGCGGGCTCTGCGTGTCGTGCCCAAATCGCCAGGCCTCGGCGCTGAAGCTGAGCCGATCGTCGAAAAACCTCAGGTCGCTCGCGAGCCCACCCTCGCTTTCGAACAGGCCGCCGCGAAACGTCAGGTGTTGGTACCGCTTGGCAATCTGGACCGATATCTTGAACTTGTCCTCACGCACCTCTCGATGAATATTCTTCGTCTCCGTTCCCCCCTCCGGGGTCTCTGTCTCGATGAGCTCGTCGGAAATGGTCAGCTTGCCCCGCGGATCGTCGACGAGCTGGATCAAGTAGAACTTGTCCTCACGGGGCTGCACCCTGAGGCTGATGTAGCTTTTGGCCTTGTCGTGGCGGCCAAGGTACTCGCCGCGATACCCGAGCGCCGTCTCGAACGTGCTCAGGCCGCCAAGGAATGATTGCGCCTGTGCGAGGACTGCGTTGAGATTGTCGTGAGTCGTTTCCTCGTTGACGAGCATCCCGAGCGTGCCTTCCCCTTCATCGATCTTGCGCGTGATGTGGGATACCGAGTCCATGGTATCACCGAGGTCGCCGCTCGCCTTCTCCAAGTTGGCAACGGTCGCGTCGAGGTTCGCACGATTTTCGGCGAGCAACACGTCGATTTTCTCGAGAATCTGGGCGATCCGTTCCATGATCTCCGGGCCCCGGTCCTTCAGATCGACTGTGAGGTCGCGCACGTTGGTCACCGATTGCGTTACCAGGATGCGGTTTTCGGCGATCAGTAGCTTCATCTCGCGGGTGAGGTCGGCGACGTTTTTCAGCGTGTCGCCCACGTACTCGCGGTTGTCGGCAATCGTGGTTTGCAGGTCTGTGGAGATCTGGTCGACGTTTTCGAAAATGCGATGAATGCGCTCTTTGCCGTCGGCCGAGGTGAGCTCCCCGCGAAACGTCTCCGTGATCGCCTTGATGTCCTCGCCGATGGCGGAAAGCACGCCGACGATCTGATCCATGCTCGCCGGGGGACTGCCGGTGATCTCCGCCTTGTCTGCGAGCGGCGGGGCATCGGCCTTGCCGGGAATCACCTCAATGTACTTTTCGCCCATGAGACCCATGCTGCTGACTTCGGCCCGCGAACCCGTGGGAATTGCCACGCCCGGTTGAAACACCATCGTGACCCAGGCTCTCCCGCCCCGCAACTCGATGCCGCCGACGGATCCGACCCGCACGCCGGCCATGCGCACGGCGGCGCGATCCTCGAGACCCGCGATGTTGGAAAACGGGGCCACCAGAGTGAGCCCTGTGTCCCGCCAGGGCATGCCGATCACCCCCACCTGAATGCTGAAGTAGGCAAAGATGAGCATGCCCGCGAGCACGAAGCCGCCGACTTTTGCTTCTGTGCTGATTCCCGCCACGGATTATTCTCCTTTCTCCGCGCTCGGGCGCTTGCCCTGAACGAAGTTACGAACGATGTCGTTTTCCGATCGCAGGATTACTTCTGGGGTGTCGACCTGTATGATCTTTCCTTTGTAGAGCATGGCGATGCGATCGGCAATCTTACTGGCGCTCTTCATGTCATGCGTAATCGTAAAGGTCGTCACTCCGAGCTGTTTGCGCATGCGCACGATGAGATTGTCGATCACGTCGCCCATGATCGGGTCCAGGCCGGTAGTCGGCTCGTCGCACAGCAAGATTCTCGGCTTGTTGACGATCGCGCGCGCCAGACCGACGCGTTTGCGCTGGCCGACCGAAAGCTCGGCGGGATACCGATCCTCGACATTGGGCAGGCCCACTTGCCGCAGCGTTTCCGAAGCCGCTCGCCGGACCTCTGATCGCCTCATCCGCGTATGCTCCAGCAACGAAAAGCCGACATTCTCCCAAATGGGCAGCGAGTCGAACAGGGCCGCCCCCTGAAAGAGTTTTCCGAAGGACTTCCGCAGCTCGTAGAGCTCGCGCTGCTTGACCTTGCCGATGCTTTTGCCAAGCACCGTCACTTCGCCGCGGTCCGGTGTCAGCAGGCCGATGATGTGCTTCATCAGGACACTTTTTCCCGCGCCGCTGCCGCCGATGATGACGAGGCTTTCACCGTGGTCGACATGCAGGTCGATGCCGCGGAGAACTTCGTGTCCTTCGAACTGCTTGTAGAGATCTTCGATCAGAATGGCGGGTCCGGACGAGGCATCTGACGTCATGTAGCGATACGCAGTCTATTTGCTGAACAGGAGCGCCGACAGGAAGTAGTCGCCGATCAGAATGGCCATTGAGGAGATGACGACGGATCGTGTAGTGGCACGCCCCACGCCTTCGGCGCCGCCGCCGGTGTAAAAGCCGCAGTAGCAGCCGATGTGGGCGATGATGGTCCCGAAGAAGGCGGCCTTGGTCAAACCGCTCATGATGTCGTTGATATCCAGGATGTCGAACGTCGAACGTACGTAGAGGTTCGGGTTGATTCCGAGGAGCTTGGTGCCGACCAACCAGCCGCCCAGCACCCCCAGAGCGTCGGCCGTAAGGGAGAGGAGCGGAAGCATGATCAGGCCGGCGAGGACGCGCGGCACAATGAGATACTGCACGGGATTGGTCGCCAGGCTGTCCAGCGCGTCGATTTGCTCGGTGACCCGCATGGTACCGAGCTCGGCTGCGATGGCGGAGCCGGCGCGGCCGGCCACGATCAAAGCGGTAAGGACAGGGCCGAGCTCGCGAGTCATCGACAGAGCCACCACGGCGCCGACCAGGCTTTCGGCATTGAAGCGCTTGAATCCGGCGAAGGTTTGCAGCGCCAGCACACCGCCTGTGAATGTGGCCGTAATGATCACGACCGGGAGAGAATTGACGCCGATTGCCTCCATTTGCTTGAAGATGAGGCGCAGGCGCAGCGGAGGACGGAAAAGCCACAGCGCCGCTTGAGCGAACAACGTGGCGACGCGCCCCGCTTGTTCGAGAGCGCCGATCGCGGTAGCGCCGAGTGAATTGAGGAGCCGAACCATGATTCCGCCCTGTGTGGTTACTTGTGCACCGCTCCACCGCCTCCGGCCAGGTCGCGATCGCGAGCGAGGTTGACGAAGCGCATGCAGGGCCCCAGGAAGGCGACAGGTATGATTCCGAGCGGGCCATTGCGCTGCTTGCCGATGATAACCTCGGCCCTGCCTTCGCCGCCTCCGTCCTCGGGCTTGGTGCCCGTGGCACGTTCCGGGCGGAAGATGAAAATCACGACATCGGCGTCTTGTTCGATGGCGCCGCTTTCACGCAAGTCCGAAAGCTGGGGGCGCTTGCCGGGTCGATCCTCGACCTTTCGCGAAAGCTGAGACAGGGCCAAGACGGGAACCTCCAAGTCCTTTGCAAGGATTTTCAGCCCGCGACTGATCATCGCGATTTCCTGTTGGCGGCTCTCGATCCGCTGGTTCAGACTCATGAGCTGAAGATAGTCGACGACGATGAGGCCGAGATCGGGGCGTTCGGATTTCAGCCGGCGCGCCTTGGCTCGCAGCTCCATCAACCCGAGGGAGGCATTGTCGTCGATATAGATCGGCGCGTCGGCGAGCGCGTCCGCCGCGAGCATTAGCTTTTCCCAATCCGCCGGGTGCACGAATCCATGTTGAACCTTTTTCGCGTCGACCATGGCGTCGGCACATAAGAGGCGCATCACAAGCTCTTCGCGCGTCATCTCCAGGCTGAACACCAGGACCGGCTTGTGGAGCTTGACTCCCACGTGGTGCGCAAAATTGAGCGCCAGAACAGTTTTTCCGTGACTTGTCCTGCCGGCGAGGATGATGAGCTGGCCGGGATGAAAGCCACCGGTGTGCGCGTCGAGCTCCACGAGTCCGGTCCCGGTGCCGGGGACCGCCGACGGGTCTCGGGCCCGAGCTTCGATCTGGTCCAGGGTAGAGGAGACGATGTCGCCGATGGCCGCGACCTCGGTTCCCTGAGCGGCGCGGCTGAGGACGATTAGCCTCGCTTCCGCCTCCTCCATGATCTCCCCGGCCCGACGAGAAGGGTCGAAGCCGTCATTTACGAGCTGGTGTGCCAACTCGATCAGGTGGCGCTTGGTGCTTTCCTCCGCCACCAGCCGCGCGTGACCTTCCACGTGGGCACTGGGAACGTAGGAGTCCGCCAGCTTCTCGAGATAGGTAAAGCCGCCTACTTCGTCGAGAACGCCGGCGCGTCTGAGCGAATCCGCGACGAGCAGGGTATCGATCTTGCCGGAGGCGGCCATGAGCTCCGACATCGCGCGGAAGATATGGCGATGCGCCTGGAAGAAAAAGGTGTCTTCCTGGACGAGAGCGCTGACCGTGTAGAAACAGTTGGGATCGTTAAAGATGGCCCCAAGCACCAGGCGTTCCCCATCCTCGGAATGTGGAGGAACGCGTTGCAGAAGTTGTTCCGCGCCGCGGAATGCGGCCATGGACAGCTCGGCCATTGACCCCTGAGAAGGTGTCGGTCGTCTAGAGGACACAGCCATACGTCCGCCGCCGGGGCAGCGGACGCGGCGGGATCGCAGCGCACCTACAGTCGGCTAGGGGCGCACGACCCAGACTTGTAGCTTCGCTTTGACTTCAGCGTGAAGCCGAATGGGAATGCTGAAAACGCCCAGAGACTTGATCGGATCCTTCAGGTCGATCGCGTTCTTGTCGAGCTTGATGCCTTCCCGCGCGAGTTGCTCAAGAATATCCTTCGACGTTACCGAGCCGTAGAGCTTGTCCTGCTCGCCGACCTCTTTGGCAATGGTCAGAGATGTTTTCTTGATCTTGGTTGCCAGGCGTTTGGCCTCTTTGAGCGCCTTTTGCTCGCGCAACGCCTGCAGCTCGCGCTCGCGCTCGAGCATCTTCAAGTTCGAAGCGCTGGCGTGGACCGCAATGCCTTTTGGAATCAGGTAGTTCCGCCCGTATCCTGGCGCGACCTTGACCTGTTGGCCGGGTTCGCCCAATCCGGGGACCGCCTCTCTCAGGATGACCTCCATGGTCGTTACTCCCTCTGTGTTTGCTCGTGCGGTCTACTCTTCCTCGCCCCGGCCCCGCCGCCGCGGTTCGGGGGCGACATCGTCGTCATCGGCCACTGGTGAGCGGTGCTGGGTCGCGTCCGGCCGCGCGCTCAGACGCACCGTCATGTCGCGAATGATGTCGTCGCTAAACCGGCAGTAGCGCCCGACCTCGTCGACGACCCGGTCGTTGCCGCCATAGCGGTGCACGACGAACGTCCCGTAGCGGAATTTCTTGACCGAGAAGGCGAGGCGCTTCTTTCCCCAGTTTTCGAGCTGCACGAGCTCGCCGCCGTCGCGTTCAATGATATTGGTCAGGCCGCGAGTGACTTGCCCGACACCGTCGTCGCCGAGATCGGGCTGGATGATGCTGATGGTCTCGTAATAGCGCAAGGAGCTGCTCCTTTTGTCTGGACTAGAGAATCGGCGCGAGAACGAGCGCGACGATGCTCATGAGTTTGATGAGGATGTTCATGGCAGGGCCCGAGGTGTCCTTGAACGGATCGCCGACTGTGTCTCCCACCACGGCTGCCGCGTGAGCGGGAGACCCCTTGCCACCGAGATTTCCTTCTTCGATGAACTTCTTGGCATTATCCCATGCGCCGCCGCCGTTCGCCATCATCAGCGCGAGCATGACGCCGCTGATCAGTGACCCGGCGAGCATTCCGCCAAGTGTTTCCTTGGAAAGGAATAGACCCACGAAGACGGGCGACGCAACCGCCACGACTCCAGGAAGAATCATCTCCTTCAAGGCGGCGTCGGTGCTGATACGCACGCAGCGCGCCGAATCGGGTTTGGCGGTACCTTCCATCAGGCCGGCGACCTCCCGGAACTGGCGGCGCACTTCGGCAACCATGGCCTGTGCCGCTCGACCGACTGCGCTCATGGTGACCGACGCAAAGAAAAAGGGCAAGACGCCCCCGATCAACAGGCCGATCATCACGTTTGGTTGCGTCAGGTCGATAACCGAGATTCCGGCTGCGGCGCGGTAGGCGGAAAACAGCGCCAGGGCCGTCAGCGCTGCGGAGCCAATCGCAAAGCCTTTGCCCATGGCCGCGGTTGTGTTGCCGAGCGAGTCGAGGCGATCCGTGATCTTTCGCGTTTCCCTGCCCAGCCCGGCCATTACCGCGATGCCGCCCGCATTGTCGGCGACCGGCCCATAGGCGTCTACGCTCATCGTGATCCCGATGGTCGATAGCATGCCGACGGCGGCGATGCTGATACCGTAGAGCCCGGCGGCGGCGTAGGAGACCCAGATGGCGATAACGAGGGTGAAAACCGGAAGCACCGTGCTCTCCATGCCCACGGCGAGGCCGGTGATGATGTTCGTCGCAACGCCTGTCTTACAAGATTCTGCGATCCTGACGATGGGCCGTTGAATGAGCCCAAATATCGGTCGCTCGCCGCTCGTGTACACTTCCGTGAGCAGGCCGATAGCGATGCCGGACGCCATGCCGAACAGCACCGCCCAGAAAACGCCGAAGTTAGACCAGCCGAGGAGGAGCGGCGTGGCGACAAGCGCCATCAGCAGGAACAGGCCGGCGGCGGAGAAGGTGCTCATGCGCAAGACGCGTTGTGGGTCCTGGTCGGCGAGCTGGCTGACCTTCCGGCTTCCGTACAGCGAGGCGAGCATGCCAAGTGAGATGAGCACCAGCGGAAAGGCCATCATGCGAATCGGTCCATCCGCCGCCATGGTTGCTCCGATGGCCATGGTAGCGACGACGGCCCCCACGTACGATTCGAACAAGTCGGCTCCCATGCCCGCGACATCGCCGACGTTATCGCCGACGTTGTCCGCAATTACGGCGGGGTTGCGAGGGTCGTCCTCAGGGATGCCGGCCTCCACCTTCCCGACCAGGTCAGCGCCCACATCCGCGGCCTTGGTAAAGATGCCGCCGCCGACGCGGGCGAAGAGGGCGATGGAGCTTGCGCCCATCGCGAAGCCGCTGATGATGCCCGAGAAACTGCGGGCAAAGTCGACCTGCGCGGCGCCGGCAGGGTTCAGAGCGAAAACGACAGGCAAGAACCAGACGCCGAGCCCGACGAGGCCCAACCCGGCGACGGTAGTGCCCATCACATTGCCGCCGGCGAAGCTGATGGTAAGGGCGCGAGCTGCGCCCTCGTCCTTGGCGGCCTGGGCGGTTCGGACGTTGGCGCGGGTGGCGGCGCTCATGCCAATGAATCCGGCGCTGGCCGAGCACAGCGCGCCGGTCAGGTACGCTACGGCCATTGCCAGACCGAACTGCCACAACAGGAGCGTGAAAACGATCGCGGCAAACGCGGCCAAAATTTGATACTGGCGCCGCAGATAGACCATGGCGCCGCTCTGGATCGCGGAGGCGATATCGACCATCTCCTGTCGCTCGACGCGAACGGAGATTATGTCTTGATACACTTTCCACGCGTACACCAAGCCAAGGACCCCGATGACAGGCGCAAGGCTGGAAAGAAACTCACTCATGCTTCCCATTATACCGTGCTCCGCAGATCACTTGTTTCAGTAGTTGGTTTCGTGTGAAATATCTGTTGTGCAACTGACAAACCCTTGCTCAGCAGCACCTCAATGGCCTCGGCAGCTTCCTCGGCGGCGCTCAGGAGGGTTTCCATGGCTTCGCCCTCCGGAGCGAGCTCTTCGAGAACGTAGTCGGCGGAGCTTCGGCCGGGAATGCGACCGATTCCTATCCGCACACGAGCAAACCCGGCCGATCCAAGCGCCTCCACGATGGACTGCAGACCGTTATGGCCGCCTGTTCCCCCCCCTACTCGAAGGCGCAACCGACCCGCTGGCAAGTCGAGGTCATCGTGGACGACAATCAGATCCTCAGGGGTGAGCATCTGGCGTCGCAGCTCCCGCGCCACGGGTTGGCCGGACAGGTTCATGAGCTCCAGCGGACGGAGCAGCACCACGGCGTGCTCCCCCACCGTTCCGGAGGTGCGATCCGCGGAAGCTCCGGAAACTCCGCACTCGCGAAACGGAGGAAGCTGCAGTCGCTGTCGCAGTGCCGCGAGCGCGATGAAGCCAGCATTGTGCCGCGTAAACGCATACCGCCGCCCAGGGTTGCCGAGGCCCGCAATGAGCACCTTGTCACCCGGTGCCCCGTCCTGCCACACGCCATCCGCCATACTCTGCACACTTCCCCGCTTGCCCGCTCGGGTTGTCCGTTCGCCCCACCGCAAAGCGGCGCATCGCTCCCGGCGTCCGGGTCAGGCCGTCGCGGCTGGCACAAAATCGACGTGGAGGACCTGGTCGCTCACGGGATGCACTTGCACCTCGATTGCCGTGACCAACCGTCGGTCGCCGCCTGGGAACTCTAGCTCGACGCGCTTTCCCGCAAGCTCTCCGGCGAAATAGAGGCGGCTCACCTGCAGATGATCGATGGTCAACATCACGTTCTTTTCGCCAGGCGCATAATATATGCAGGGAACAAGGCCGCGCTGCCTGAGCTTGTCCACTCTGTTCTTTCCGGTTTCTGTGCGGGCTGAGGCTTTGATCTCCGTAGCCATTTCTTTTCAATCTCCTTGTGTCGAGTGACTGGGTAGCAGTTACTCAAACGAATAGCGAGCTTACTGACGATTCCTCATGAATGCGCTTGATGGCGTCGGCGAGGAGCGCCGCGACGGAAAGCCGGTGAATTCGCGGAGACGATACTTCCGGGGCGGGAATCGTGTTGGTCACGAGAAGCTCGTCAATAGCCGAGGCGTTGATCCGCTCGATCGCGGGCGGCGACAGCACGCCATGTGTGCAGCAGGCGAAGACTCTGCGGGCGCCATGCTTCTTGAGCGCCGAGGCGGTTTCGGTGAGTGTGCCGGCAGTGTCGACGATGTCGTCGACGATCAAGGTGTCGCAGCCTTCCACGTCACCGATGATGTGGGTAATCACGGCAACGTTGGGCTGTGGCCGGCGCTTGTCCGCGATTGCCAGGGGGACGTGGAGGCGCTTGGCGAACGCGCGCGCGCGCTCGGTTCCGCCGGCGTCCGGAGAGACGACGCAAAGATTGTCAAAGGACCGCGAGCGCAGATGGTCAAGAAAAACTGGAAGAGCGAACAAGTGATCGACGGGTAGGTTGAAATAGCCCTGAATCTGGTTGGCATGCAAATCCACGGCGAGCACGCGGTCTGCGCCTGCCGCGGTGATCAGATCCGCAACGAGCTTGGCGCTGATCGGCACGCGCGGCTTGTCCTTCTTGTCCTGGCGGGCATAGCCGTAGTAGGGGAGGACTGCCGTGATGCGCCCCGCGCTGGCTCGCTTGAGGGTGTCGATGGTAATGAGCAGCTCCATCAGGTTGCGGTTTGCCGGCCGGCAGGTGGACTGTACGGCGAAGGCGTCGGTGCCGCGCACGTTTTCGTCAAGGCGGATGAATAGCTCGCCGTCGGCAAACTCGCTGACAGAGATGCCGCCCGGCGCCGCGTCGAGACAGGTGCAAATTTCCGCGCCGAGCTCGGGGTTAGCCGTGAGGGCAAAGACCTTGAGTGTGTTATGTGAGTACACGGCGCCGCTCCTCAGCGCGCGGGACGGTTGGACAAATCAGACGCCACATAGTAAGGCGCACTGGCGTCACTGTCAAGCGCGCGGCGGCCCCTGAATCTCCTGCCATCTAGCCTGCAAGCTGCGCGGAATGTGCATCATGAAGACCCTCCACCTCACCTCCCCCTGCGAGCGGGGGCTTGGCCCAGAGGCGCTCGGATAAGGCGGATGCCGCGTCCTGTCCCCCTCGTCCACAAGCGGGGTGAGGGGCGGATGGGCATGGTCGCGCCAATGGCGGGCGAGCGGAGTATTCAGGAGTCTGCCCGCTCTGCTCCCGAGCACTAGCCGAGTGCGGCGCGCAGTGCCTGGCACATCGCGTTGGCGGAGCGGTGCCGGTTCTCCGGCTCCTTCTCCAATGCACGCAGGATGACCTGTTCGAGGTCGCGCGGGAGCGGGCGGTGCTGCGACGGCGGCGCGGGCAGCTCGCGGCTGTGCGCCAGGGCGATTGCAATGGGACCCTCACCCGAAAACGGGCGCTTCCCCGTCGCCAGCTCGTACAAGATCACTCCTGCTGCATAGATGTCGGTCCCGATGTCCGGACGTTGGCCCCGGAGCTGCTCGGGGGACATGTATTCCGGCGTCCCGAGGACGACTCCTGTGGCGGTCAAACCGCTTCCGCGAGGCGGAGCCGCGAGGCCGAAGTCAATGATCTTGAGCTGCCCGCTCGTCCCCACGAGGATGTTCTGTGGCTTGAGGTCCCGATGGATGACGCCGGCATCATGGGCCGCGGCGAGGCCATCCAACATTGCCGTCCCCACCGCGAGAATCTCCGGCAGCGGCAAGGGGCCACGGTCTGCCATGACGTCGCTCAGCCGCTGTCCGGCAAAGTACTCCATCGAGATATAGATCAGATCCCCGTCCACGTTGATGTCATACACGCGCAGCACGTTGGGATGGGCGACGCGCCGCGCCGCTCCCGCCTCCAACACAAACCGCTTACGCGCCGCGTCACTATCCCAGTAGACCGGGAGGATGACCTTGATGGCGACTTCCTCGGACAGGCGCGGATCCCACGCTCTGTACACCGCCCCCATGCCGCCCCGCCCGATCTCGCCGCGAATCTCGTATCGCGCTCCCAGGAGTTGGCCTGGCCGCAAGACGTGCGTGCTGGCATCCGCGGCGCCACCTGGAAGTCCTCGCAGGTTCGCCTGCGAGACTTCGGACAGCACCTTGTTCAGACGCACGTTGAGCTCGAGGTCGACCGAAGTAACAATGGTTTCCAGGTTTTCGACGCGCACCCGCAGGGCCTTGTTTTCGCGTTGGAGCTCTTCAAGCTGCGCCCTCGCCTCGTGGCCTCCGGAACCGGCGCTGATCTCGAGCCGGCGCTCGACGTGGCGCAAGTAGTATTTTCCGAAGTGCACGAGCACCGGCAGACCGATCGCTGTGAAGAACAATGCGACAGGGATAATGACTTCTTCCATACCTGCCTCTACCAACTCCCGATGACGTCGCGAATAGCCTGCACGAGACCATCTGCTGCTGCAGCCGAGACGTCGCGATGGGTGACGAAGCGAAGCTTGCGGTGACCCAGCGGCAGCATCAGGAAACCCCGGTCACGGAGCGCATCGGCGAGGGCTTCCGTGGAGCCGCGTGGGTGGCTAAGATGGGCGCGAACGATATTGGTCTGCACGGTGTCGAGGTCAAGGTCAATGCCACTGATTTCGGCGAGGCCTTCCGCGAGGCGCCTGGCGACGCGATGATCTTCCGCCAGTCGCGGCAAGGTCTCTGCCAGCGCCACGAGACCGCAGGCCGCCAACACGCCAACCTGTCGCATCCCGCCGCCGAAACGCTTGCGCTCACGGCGCGCGCGGCTGATGAATGCGGCATCGCCGACCAGGAGCGAACCCACCGGGCAGCACAGTCCTTTGGAAAGCGACACCATGAGCGAGTCGCACGCGTTCCCGTAGTCGCGAAAGCTGACGCCGCTGGCGGCCGCGGCGTTCCAGATGCGCGCGCCGTCGAGGTGGAGCCTGAGCGAGCTCCGTTCCGCCAGCGCCTTCACCTCGTGCAGGGCGCTGATCGGTATCACGGTTCCGCCGCCTTCGTTATGGGTATTCTCGAGCCAGATCAGCCGCGTCGGGGGAAGAAACGGGCTGGTGGGGCGGATGAGCTCGGCTACCGTTGCCGCTTCGACGATTCCGCGCGCCGACGGCACGTAGCGCAACTGAGCTCCCGAGTGCACGGCGGCCCCCGCGAGCTCGTAGTGCACCAGGTGCGCGTCGGCCTCCACCAGAACCTCGTCTCCCGGCACCGTATGGCAGCGCAGCGCGGTTTGATTGGCCATAGTGCCGCTCGGAAAGAAGAGCGCGGCCTCCTTGTCAAAGAGGGCGGCGACGCGGTTCTGAAGCTCGTTTACGGTCGGATCGTCGGAAAACACGTCGTCTCCGACGGGCGCTTCCGCCATGGCCCGGCGCATGGCGGGGGTCGGGCGGGTCACTGTATCGCTGCGGAAGTCCGCAACCACATTGCTCATGGCTAATTTCCTGGCGCTCGGGGGACAGGCCGGTGGCGTTGCTGCGGCGGAAAAATCGAGGTGATCTTAGCTGTAGGCGCGATGGCTGGCAAGCGAAAAGTCGCCGCGCCGCGGCTCTGCGGATTGACAGCAATCGGCGAAGTGCTTACGTAAACAGCGGGCCGTAACCATTGCTCGGCGGGCTCAAGCGGAAAAAAGCGCGCGGGTCCGCCCCTCGCTTCTCTCGCCCACCGGAGGTTGACCATGGTCGATGATCGCAACGTCCCCGTCGTTCTTAGCGCCGTCCGCACGGCCATCGGTTCCTTCATGGGTTCGCTGTCGCCGCTGCCGGCAACCGAGCTTGGGGGCGCGGCGATTCGCGAGGCAGTCAGCCGAGCGGGAGTGAAGCCCGAGACTGTGGATGAAGTGATCATGGGCAACGTGGTCACGGCTGGCGAAGGTCAGGCCCCGGCGCGTCAGGCAGCCATCAAGGGCGGCCTGCCCGAGACCGTTGGCGCCCTGACCGTCAACAAGGTGTGTGGTTCTGGGCTGAAGGCCGTCATGCTCGCGGCGTCTGCGATCCGCGCCGGAGACGGCGAGATCTTCGTCGCGGGTGGCATGGAGAGCATGAGCCACGTCCCCTATTACCTCGCCGGCGCCCGCGCTGGATTCCGCATGGGACATCAGCAGATCGTGGACGGCATGATCCAGGACGGCTTGTGGTGCGCCTTCAGCGACAAGCACATGGGGAGCTGCGCCGAGCACATCGCCAGGCGCTTCGACGTATCGCGAGCCGACCAGGACAACTATGCGTTGGCCAGCCACCGGAAGGCCATCGCCGCTCAGGACGCGGGAAAGCTCGCGGCGGAAATCGTCACGGTCCACGTTGCCCAGCGCAAGGGAGAGGCACTGGCATTCTCCGTGGATGAGTCGCCTCGGCGCGACACGACGCTCGAAAAGCTCGCCTCGCTGCGGCCTGCGTTCGAAAAGAGCGGTTCCGTGACGGCCGGAAACGCGCCGGGTCTGAACGACGGAGCGGCCGCGCTCGTCGTGACCTCGCTTGCGGCAGCAAAGCGGCTGGAGCGCCAACCGCTCGCGTTCATCGCGGGCTATGCCCAGGGAGCCGTGGTGCCCATTGACGTCTTCTACGCCCCCGTAGTGGCGGTTCAGAACCTCATGCGACGGCATGGGTGGGCGATCGGTGACTTCGACCTGGTGGAGGCGAACGAAGCCTTTGCGGCTCAGGCGCTCGTCGACGGTCGCGAGCTCGGGTGGGATTGGTCGCGGGTCAACGTCAACGGTGGCGCGATCGCGCTCGGACATCCGCTTGGCGCAAGCGGGGCGCGGGTCCTGGTCACGCTGGTGCATGCGATGCGCGACCGGGGAGCGCAGCGCGGGCTGGCGACGCTGTGTCTGGGAGGTGGCGAGGCCGTGGCGCTGGCCGTGGAACGGCCCGGGGCGTGACCTTGTCATGCGCTTTCCGAACAGCGTGCAAGCAAACCGGCGGTGGATTCAGCTCGCCAGGCCGGGATGACAGAGCGACATCCGCAGCGACGCGACCCCAAGTGGGTGGGCAATTTGGGGTGCCCCGGAGCTGCGCGCGACACTTGTGGCGCGGTAATGGCGCGGAAGTTGCATGGTGTAGGCGCGGTGTGCCCGCCCGCCACCGATCGCGCGCGGATCGTCGCCAAAGGACCCGCCAGCAACTTGGAGAACGCGATGTCGCTCGTCTCGCGAGCTTCCCCAAATCCGCGTCACGCGGGGGGAGAGACGAATGCTGAGCGAAATCGGAGTGTGCTCGTGGAGCGCGACGAGGACGGGAAGCCGATCCGTATCGTGTTCAAGGAGAGGCTCGCTGGCGGTTTGCAGACCAGCCGGCAGCTCATTGCCGCGGCCACGGAGTCTCCGCCGGTCACACGCAACGAGACCGTGGTGAGCGTCGATGTCGAAACCGCAGTCGAGGCGCCACCGGGTGTGGTCGGCGACGAGCTCGTCGCGAAGGCGGCAGCAAAGAGGCGCGAAGAGGGCAAGACGAAGGTGATCATTACCGTGGATCGACATGCCAGCGGCGCAATGCGGGGGGCAGGTCGGGAGACCAAGTACGTGATCACGTGCGATGCAAAGGAATGCATAGGGCGCGAGGTTGCCGAACGGGCAGCCCGCGAAGGCGCCGCTGCCGCGCTTGAGGAGCTCCCCGGCGGGACAGAGGTTACGATTATCGAGACTGACTACCAAATCCATGGATGTTTCTGGAAACCCGGCATCGATATCGGTCCATTTGGCGCCACCGAGGCCGTCGGTGCACAGGCGCAGGTCTACGATACCGGACGCCAACGGACCACGAGAACGACGGCGGCCAAGCTCGCCCGCCAGCTTCAAGCGTAGACAAGTGGCCCTGGCCGATCACACCGGGCCGTCGATGCGCCGGCCCGGAGCCGCCGCGCCGGGCGCCGGGCGGGGAGAATAGACAGCCGCGCCTGCGGACTGCGACTCGGATTGGTTGTACAAATCAATGCGTTTTTGTACAAGATCGTCCGTTCTGCACCAGGCTGTCGTCCTTCTCATTGGGTTCAGGCCGGGGCGGTGGCACCACCGGAGACGCTCACAGCAAGATGCCGGCCTGCGCCCCGGCGGCAAGAATGGCGGCGATTCTCGGGTGGTGGAGGAACCCGGGCAGGAGCTCTGGCGGGATCTTGTTCCTGAGCCCCGCGACGTTGCCGATGGCGGCGTGCAGGGAAGCCGTCGCCCCGGCGGCGTCGCGAAGGCGCTCGCGCGCCACATACTGCAACCAGAATGCGTAGGCCAGGTCGCGTGAAGCGCCCTGCCTGCGCATGTGGTTGGTCGCGGCCCCGGCCGCGGCCAGCGCGGCGCGGGCCGAATCATCGTCACCGGCCCGTCGCAGCAAGAGCTCCGCCGCCAGGAGCCCGACCTCACTGATGAGGTCGGCGTCGCCGATCTCACGGCTCCTCTCGAGAAGCGCCAGGGGATCTGCCCCCGGCGGCGCCTCCTCCTGGCCGCAGGAGGCGATTGCTCGCCACAGCCGAATCGGCAGCTCCAGCGTGACGTAACCGATGGCCACTGCGGTTTCCTCGGCCTCTTGCCACGTGCTCGCGGCCACATCGCACTGCTTTCGATACCAGGCCGCTTCGCCGCGCTTCTGCAGGCATTCGGCCAGGTGGAAACGATCCTCCAGCCGGCGACAGATCTCCTCAGCCTCCCGGAGAAGCTCCAGAGCCTCATCGAAGCCGCCGCAATCTACCAGCACGGCCGCCGCATTGTACAGGGAAAGCTGCAGGCCATGCGGATCATCCGCTTCGCGGTGTGCCGCTACCACGCGCCGGAACCGTTCCAGCGCCGAGCCGAAGCTTCCCTGGTCGCGCTCGACCAGTGCCATGTTGTTGAGGTTGCGCAGCGCGCCACGCCGGTCGCCGATCGCCCTGCACATGTCGTACGCTTTCTTGAACATCTGCACGGCCTCACCGAGCTCCCCGCGCACCATCACGACGACTCCGAGGTTGCCGAGCGCCGTCGCCTGGTGGGGGTAATCGCCGATCTCCTCATAGATTGTCAGCGCTTGCTCGAAGTGTCGCTTCGCCTGTGAAGCCTCGCCGCGACGCCACGCAAGATTGGCCATGTCCATAAGCACTGCTGCACTGCCCCGCTGATCTCCCAACTGTTTTCTGGAGCGCATCGCTTCCTGGTAGCAGGACATCGCCTCATCGAGCTCACCCCGCTCCTGGTTCACAAGGCCCAGGTAGTGAAACGTCTGTGACCGCGTCGCCGGCTCGCCGAGGGCATCTACTGCGACCAGCGCTTCCCGCAGCGCGAGCAGCGCATCATTATGGTAGCCGCTGCGCCATTCTGCGGCGCCCAAAGCGTTGAGCGCCGAGGCCCGCTTTTCCTCGTCCGACAACCCGTGCGCGAGAGTCGCCGCGCGCGTGGCCAGGTCGCGAGCTTCTGCGGCTTTGCCGCTCCGCAGCTTGATATCGGATTCCGCAAGCAAGATCGCGCAAAGAGCTTCATTATTGCCGATCACGGATGCCATGGTCTCCGCCCGCGCGAGATCCGCCTGCGCCTCCACCCACCGGCCGACCAGGTCGCATACCGCAGCCCGTTCGCGGAGAATGTCGACCTCCTCGTGCCGATCGGCGCTGCTGGAAAGCGCAAGCGCCTTGCCCAGACAGCGGAGCGCCTCATCCAGCGCCGCCCCGCTTCGCGCGTGGCACGCCGCGCGGCGATACGCTGCTACTGCCAGCGCTCTGGCGTCCGCCGCCTCATAGTGGTGCGCGATCTGCGCCTCCACTTCGCCGGCCTGCGGTCCGTAGACGCGGCGGAGCTCTCCTGCCACCCGCGCGTGGAGCACGCGTCGCCGTTCCCCGGCGATCTGCTCGTAGGCGACTTCACGGATCTTGTCGTGCGTGAAACGCAAGCCACCGGCCCTGGTTTCTTCGAGCACGCAGCGTGCGAGGAGCTCCTCACAGGCATCGAGAAAGTCCACGTCCACCAGTCCGCTAAGGGCCTCGGCGACAGGCGGCGGCACCTCCCTGCCGATGACGGCGGCGGCTTCTACCAGCAAGCGTCCATTGCCGCTCAGGCCCTGGAGGCGCCTGTGGACAAGCTCGCGGATGCTGCGCGGTATCGAAAGCGATTCATAGGTAGCGGTGTCAGCGCTGCTGTCATCTCCTTCAACTCCTACTACCTGCCAATAGCCAACGCTATCACGCCACAGAATTCCGTGTTGCACGGCCGCAAGTAAATACTCACATACAAAAAATGGATTTCCTTCAGAGTATCTAAATAAAAAGGAAGAAAAGACGCGCGGCGCTGGATACATGGAAAGCATATTTCCAATCATGCTCTCCACGGCGGAACAATCCAACTTTCCGAGCGCGTACACGATTACATTCTGTGCCTTCAACAGATTGCGGAGGCTTTCGCTCACTTCTTCCGTGCGATATGTAGCGGCCACGACGAGCTGCATCTGCGTGAGGTCATCGCCCTGGGCGAGGTACTCCAGGAACCCGACGGTCAGCTCATCCGCCCACTGAATGTCGTCCAGGATCAGCAGCATCGGTTGCTCTTCCGTGAGGACCTCAAACGCCTCCGTCAGCGCCGCAAAGGCGCGCAGGCGGGCTTCTTCCGGCGGCAGCTCCGGAAGCGGTGGTTGCGGCGCCTGGTAGGGGCCGGAGAGGGTTTCCAGTGACGGCTCGTAAGCGCTCAGGATGCGCATGCTTTTTGCTAGGTCGCCGGCGTCGATCGCGCGATTGCGACGCCGGCATAGATCACCGATGCGCTGCAGGGTTCGGCGAAATGCTTGTAGCGCGGTGGCTTGCTCGCCGCCGAGCGAAGTCGGCGGCAGGCATTCACTGGTCATCACCTCGATTTCGTTCTTGATGGCGCGCCTGGCGAGCTCCATCGCAAACCTGGTTTTGCCAATGCCGCTCTCGCCGCCGATGAACACCATGGCGCCTGCCTCGCCGTCCATACTTTCCAGGTCCACCTCGAGCCGGTGAAGTGCCTGCTCGCGGCCGGCGAAGCCGGGCCGGTAGAGGTAGGTGCGCGGTTGCGAGACGCCAAAGGCGGCGGCATCGTTCCAGACAAACGGGGCTAGCCCACGGGAAACGTCGGTGGCGTAACCGAGCCGATCGCGAGGGTCTTTCTCCAGCAGCCGCATGATCAGCTTTTCGAGCGCTCCGGGAAGATCCTTGGCGAATAGCGAGGGCGGAGTGGGGATTCCCGTGAGGTGTTTACGCATGACCTCGACGGGAGTTTCTCCGAGAAAAGGCAGGCGGCCGGCGACGAGCTCGTAGAGAATGCACCCGAGCGAGTAGAGATCGGCGCGCGCGTCCACGAGCTCGCCGCGGATTTGTTCCGGCGCCATGTAGTGCACCGTTCCGGCGACGCCCTGGTCGACGCTCAGGACCTCGCGGCTGACCTCCGTGTCGGCGGGGGTCGCCAGGCCGAAGTCGAGAATCACGGGCAGGCCGTTGTCGCGAACGAGGATATTGTCGGGTTTGAGGTCCCGGTGGATGATGCCCTTACCATGCATGTAGGAAAGCGGCTCGCACAGCCTGTGAATTACCGTGAGCCCGGCCGCCACCGCATCGGCAAGTGGGGCGGACGCCCTCGCGCGCAGGACCTCGGCGCTCGCGAGCGATGCCGGGGAGCGTGGATCCTGTGGGGTCGGCCCGGGGACTGGATCCCCAACCGTCCTCCTGTACAGATCGCTCGGATGGGATGGAAGCGGCTCTTCGCCGCCCTCGGCGAGCGCGCGCGGCGCGGTAACCGCGGTGTCGCAGTAGGCGGTGAGTGAGCTGCCATCCAGCAGCTCCATGGCATACCATGGCAAGCCTTCGTGAAGGCCCTCCGCCACGATCCGCACGATGCCCGGATGTGCGAGCCGGGCCAGGCCGCGGATTTCGCGCCGAATGCTCGACAGCATGCGATCGTCGGGAACGAGCACGGTCTTGAGCGCGACGCGTTCACCCGACTCCGGCTGCTCGGCCAGGTAAACGACTCCCATGCCGCCCACGCCGAGCCGCTCGCGCACGCGGTAGGGCCCGATGGCCGCGGGGATGGGGCCAGAGGCCGCCAGCAAGGTGCGCATTTGCTTCATCTGTGGTCCGTTCGGTGCCGGTGGCCGTGGGTCCGGGGCCGGCTCCGTATTCGGCCGCGCCGCGCCGCGCCCCAGCCGCCTCGTGAGGATTTCGGCGCCACTGCACCTCAGCTATCGAATGACTGCACGCGAACCTTTCGCACCGCGAGCCCTGCCTTGCGCAGTCTGCCGATCAGGGCCGCGTAGCTGATTCCGAGCTCTCGCGCCGCTGCCGTGCCGTGGCCATGCCGGCGAACCGCCTCGATCGCTTCGCGAACTTCCGGCGCGTAGTCGTCCTCAGATGCGGGCGCGCCTGCTTTTCCCTGCGCCGGCGCCCCGAGCTGGCGACCGCTCTGCGCCGTGCCCGGATGCACCGCGTCGAACTTGACGTGCTCCCCGCTCAACTGACCGATTCCGGGGGGAGCCAGCAGCACCGAACGCCGCACGGTATGCTCCAGACCCCGAATATTGCCCGCGCGCGACCAGTCGTGGTTGCGGAGCACGTCCAGCGCTGCGCCGGAAAACCCGCTGAGGTCGGTTCGCCCAAAACGGTCTCGCGCCTTGTCGAACATGCGGGCGGCGAGATCCGGGATGTCCGCGGCGCGGCTGGACAAGGGGGGGAGCTCGATCGTCACTTCGCTGATACGCCAGAACAAGTCCTCGCGAAAGCGGCGTTGGGCGACGAGGTCTCGCAGGTTTTCGTTGGTTGCGGCGATGATCTGGATGTCGACGTGTTTTCGCTCGGCGCCGCCAAGAGGCTGGAAGCTCCCTGAATGGCTCAGGCCAAGCAGCCGCTGCTGGAGGTCGGGAGGCAAGCACGAGATTTCGTCGATGAACAGCGTGCCCTTGTCGGCGCGCTCCGCCGCTCCCACGCTTCCCTTGGCCGGAGAATTGGCGAAACCGGAGTGGGGGGCGTAACCAAATAGCTCCGCCGAAAGCGTCTCGCCGGAGGTCACCTGCGAGCAGTCCAGGACCACGAATGGCCCGTTTCGCCGCGCGCATTCGTAGTGGTAGGCCTCCGCGAGGAAGGTCTTGCCGGCGCCCGTGGGGCCGAGAATGAGCAGGCCGATCTTGTCGGCTCCCGAGACGCGCTTGAGCGGTTCAAGGACGGTCTCGGCGAAATACGGGTCGCGGGTCGCGTAAGCACCGAGCCGGTACTCGACCGCCGTGCGCTGGCGATGGCGCTGCAGCTCCAGCTCGGACGACTCCAGATCGGATTCAACGCGTCGCAAATATCGCAAGATATTCAGACTGCGCTGCGCAATCTCGCAGATGTCCAGGGCGAGGGCGATATCCGCCTCGGAGAAGGAAGGCTGTGGGGAGCTGCGATGAGCGTACAGGCAGCCGCCGAAACGCCGCGTCGGCTGCTCGGCCTTGACGTCCCACCAGTGGATGGGTATGGCGAGCACCGAGTCGAGCTGGTTGACCAGGATGCTTTCGGAGGTCACGCTTGGCGGCAGGCTGCCGAGGATCGGTTCCACTTGTGTGCGCACCTGCTCGAGGACCGTGCGCGAGGCCCTGGCCCCGATTTCCTCGTCACCGAGCTGGTCGCCTTCGGCCGTGGTCGCGCTCCACCCCGTGGCGGCGGAGTCGAAGAGCGCCACGAACGCCTCCTGAGCGCCCAGGGCTTCCTTGACCATTTGCGCGAGGTCGCGAAGGGCAAAGCTCCAGTCGGCGCGCTTGAGGTAGTCGCGGCCGAGCAGATAGCGAAGCACCCGCAGGTGTGACGCCGCCGCCTTGTCACGAGACGATGAGTTGCCGCGCATCCACTCCGGGCACACCGAGCCGCTTTCTCCGCGATGAGGATTGGGAGATCTCGCCGAGAGTTTGTACAACGGCGACCGGGGACGCGCAAGCGGATGGATGGTCCTGAATCCACCACGCAGGGGCGCCCAGAGCGGGCCGCTGCGGGCGACAGGCGCCGGCGGGCGTAACCGCCGCGGCCACGCAGCAACACTAGTACGGTCACGCCCCCCTCCCTGCCTCCCCCGAATCGGGGGAGACGAGGTGGGAGGGTGGCCGGTCGCGCGCCACGAGCGCCGGTATCTGGTTGCGGCGCCACGGCGCCCCATGCTGTCTGCATCACGGCGCGGGGACCATGGTTACGATGCGAGGCGGCGTCGCGAGAATAGCGGCGAGGTGGCAATCGGCATCTTTGCACTGCTGCCAATGTGGCCGGCGGGCGTAGGGCATCACTGCGGTGATGGCGGCGGCCGCGGGACCGGCAGACTCCCGCGCGGCGCGTCGCCAGACGTCGTTGACGCGCAGGAATGGCGTCGGGCTCGCGCGCGCGTGTTCTGACGCCAGGGCGCGGGAGCGGCATTTGTACAAGATGACGCCATCTTGTACAATTCGGCGCGCGAGCTTGAATCCACCGCCTGGTCGGAGTCGCGGCGACCGCGTCCCCTCCATCCCTCCCCGCGCGCGGGCGCTGCGCCACACTGCGGTGCTGCTTGCCGCAGCGCCTCTCTCAACGAGCTTGCGCACCGCGATGGCGCCGGATTTGCAAAGCTCCGGTCATGCACGAAAAGAGGCGGCGCCCGACTGAGCGCCAGCACCGCACGGTCAACGACTACGAGACCACACTGGAGGAAACCAATGTCCATGGAAGTGCAAGCGGCCCCCTCACCAACTACCACATGGCCAGAGACCGGCGAGACGCAGGCTTCAGCAGAGACCCAGAGCGCATCGGCGGTGCAGGTCGAGGTCCCCGAGGAGGGCGGCGACGCAGGAGCGGTGGGGCGCACGGATAGCTACGAGGAGGTCGCGGCGCCGGACAGCCTGGGGATCGCGCGCGCGGGCCTCGAGGGCGGAGCGAATGGCACCTCGGCCACCAGCGAAACCGCCGAGCGGCCCGACCTCACGGCATCCATCGACCGTTCCTGCGCCGAGGTCGGCACCCGGCTCAAGAGCGCAGCGAACGGCACGAACGGCAACGGCGTGGACCCAAGTGAGCTCAAAGGTGCCGTGCCCGATACCCCGAAACAAGCGCTACCGGATGGTGCGGGCAGCGGATTTGACCCCGCTTTGGCCACGCACGGCACGGGAGACGCGAAGCCCGATGATGCCAATCTGTCACCCGTTCAGAAGAAGATCAAGGAAGAAGCAGAGAAGAAAGAAGGATCCATTGACCCGAGCCAGACAGGCGCCGATGGCAAGCCCAAGGGCTGGGATGAGCTAAAGAAGACTTATGAAGAGGCAACCGGGCAGCAAGCACAGGACAAGGAAAGTTACTACACGAAGAACCCCCAGGGCAAGCTGAAGCCGGACGGCCGGGACTGGTGTGGTATTTGGGCGACGAAAACCCTGCGGGACGCGGGAGTCGACGCACGGTGGAATCTGGGTGGGAAGGACGCGGGGAAGATGACAGGCGATGTGACCCGCGTCGATGAGCCGCAGTTCACGAATCCCAAGACGTACAAGGAAGATCGAGCCAAGTTCGAGAAGTCTGTCCAGGTCGGTGACGTTATCGTCGAGAAGAACTATCCATACCATCACTCTGTCGTCACCAAGGTCAACGAAAACGGAACGGTGGAAACCATGTCCGGCAACACCGAGGATCGCGACCCGAAGACCGGAAGGCTGCGCAGCACCGCGGTTGTTGCCAGCAAGTCGCGCCGCCTGAAGGACGTCGCGGCCTACTACCGCCCGAACAAGAGCGGGCAGGCTCAACCCGCTCAATCCTAGAACCGCCAGCCCCGCCCGCGCCCCGCGGTTCCGCCTCACGCTGACCACTGCAGGCGGAACGGCCGAATGAGCACCACCTTGGGGCGCGGATGCGGGACGGTGCACCTGGCGCTTCGCCATTCCGCCGACGTCGCGGAACGTGTGCCCTTGCTGCGGGGTGGCGAAGCGCTCCTTTCTGACCGGTTCCTCGGGATCGGCCCGCCAGGGTGGAGCGCGGAGCACCGCTCGCCTACCTGCTGCCGGTGATCCACAGGGCGGTCAACCGCGGTAACGCGAACGCCCGGCGCAACGCGTCCGCCAGCTCGCGCCTGCCCGCGGCCGCCAGGGCGTCCGGGCGAAGATGCCCGCGATACCTCGCCAGGCGGGCCTGCGTGTCGCGCTCGGCCTGTGCCCGGATGCCTTCTGGGGCGGCTCGCAGCAGTATCGCGTCGACCGCCTCGTCGAAAGTGCACACTTCTTCGCAGAGCGCGCCGGCCTGGACCACCGCCGCCACCGCCGAGAGCGCCTCGTCCAGCGCCGCAAAAAGGTCGGGCGCCAGGCTTGCGCGCGCCGCGTCCAGAGCGCGCCGCCACGCATCGAGCGGGGACGCATCCGGCGCGGCGTCGGATGCCGGGGCGAGCTCCGCGCTCCACCTGCCGCTGCCCACGACTCGGGCCAGGCGAATGCGCTCCTCTACGTGCCGGCGCACCTTGGACAGCGGAATCTTGCGCTTGCGCCCCACCTTTGCCGGAGCACCGCCGGAAGCCGCCTGCTCCCTGTCGAGGACCGCGCGAGCTCCCCGCTCGAGAATCTCCAGCGTCGCGCCTTTCTGCTCCCATTCCTCCAACAGAGCGACATCCGCCGGGCTCAAGAACGCCGACCCGACGCCCAGATCTTCCAGCAGGCAGGCCGCCTGCTCGACAAAGCTGCCGGCCGCGGTATCGGTCACTTCTCAACCTTCTGCGCAACCGCAGTCACGCGGAAAACGGAGCTTCCTCGGCGGCATTTATCTCCCGAATCCTCAGGAGCCCGCGCAGCGTCACTTCTTCATCCACGGCGTCGAACCAATCCGTCTCGGCCGCGAACATCGGCGCGTAGCCGCCAGTACCCAGCACCTTGGGGCGCGTTCCGAGCTCCTGCGCGGTTCTCCCAAGGATCCCTTCGATGAGCGACAGGTGCCCGTAGTAGAGCCCCGCCCGAATGCTCTCGACCGTGCTCGCGCCCACCACCGACGCGGGCTTGCGCACATCGACCCGCGGCAGCTTCGCGGTGTGGCTCCAGAGCGCCTCCGCCGACAGCGTGATTCCCGGCGTAATGACGCCTCCGCGGTAGGCGCCGCCGCCGTCGACGACGTCAAACGTCGTCGCCGTTCCGAAGTCAATTACTACGGTCGCGGCGCGAAAACGCGCGAAGGCTTCCGCGGCGTTGGCGATGCGATCCGCTCCGACCTCTGCCGGGTGATCGACGGCAAGCCGAATGGGCAGCTTCACGGTGTGGTCCAGCACAAACGGATCACAGTGCGCGTAGGTGCGGAAAAACGCGCAGATCTCTGCCAGAGACTGCGGCACCACGCAGCAAATGGCGGCTCCTTCCACGTGCTCGAGCCGGCGTCCGTGCAGGCTCAAGAGCTGCGCCAGGGTAACCGCGTATTCATCTGCCGAGCGAAAAGTCTCGGTGCGGAATCGATAGGAGAGGCTCAGCACGCCATGGTCGAAAACCGCGACGTGCGTGGAGGTATTGCCGATGTCTACAGCAAATAGCATGGGCTGCGCTTCCCGCGGGTCAGACCGTCTGGACCAGGTAGCCGTAGCGGTTGCGAAACTCCTCGGGTGTGGATTTCGCGGCCGCGGCCAGTTTCTCGAGCAAAGCCGCATCGCCGAGGTCACCGGCATTGAGGCGGATCATGTAGCGGCGGGCGACTTCGTAGGTTTCGGCGCGGCAGTCGACGTAGCGGAGCGAGATCCGGCCGGTTGTGTGGTCCATGAGGTGGGCGAGCGGGATGGGGTAGAGCTTGCCTTCGACAATGCAGATCATCGCGCCGCTACCACCCTGCCGCAAGAACTTTACCGCGCCGAAACCGAGCTCGCGCGTGTAGGCGATGTCGAACGGGATCGGGGGCGCGCATCGCAGCTCGTAGCCGACCTCCTTGTCGATGATCGTGAAGGATTCGCCGCGCTCGGCGAAACGCCGTCGCAGCTCGTCGCGAACGAGCTTGCCGAGATCGAGCTCACGCAGGCGGAGGTTACCGAAATCGTCGTACTCTACATGGCCGGTTTTCTTCAACTCTTCCGGATCGAGTCTCTCGAGGATGCCCTCGGCGAGGATCGCGACTCCGTCGTTGCGCCCCATGGCTTTGCGCTTCAAGATGGAGCACTCGAGGATATCGCACAGGTGGGAGAGTCGCACGGGGCCGGCGGGAAACTCCTCGCTGATGATGGCAAGCGTCGCGCCGGCGGCCTTGCAGATGCCCAGGGTCAGGTGGCCGGTTTTCCGCCCCATGGCGGTGATCAGATACCAGCGACCCGTGGTCATCGCATCCTCCATGATGTTGCGGATAATGTTCGTGCCGACGTGGCGGGCGGTCTGGAACCCAAACGTCGAGACCCCGCCGGGCAGCGGCAGGTCATTGTCGATAGTTTTGGGAACGTGCACCACGCGCACCCTGCCCGCTGACCGCTGTTCGACGGTCCACGCCGAGAACGCCGTGTCATCTCCGCCGATGGTGAGAAGGGCGGTAACGCCGAGCTCCTCGAGCGCACGGACGACCATCTCAACTTGCTCCGGCTTTTTCGTTGGATTCGCGCGCGACGTGCGGATGATCGAGCCCCCGTTGAAGTGAATCCGGGACACGTCCGCGATCGCCAGTTGCTTGACCTGGCCGATGTCGCCATCGGCCAGCCACTTGAAGCCGTCGTAGACACCGAACACCGTCCAGCCGTCGTTTATTGCTTCGATCGTCGCCGAGCTGATGACGCCGTTGATCCCCGGCGCCGGGCCGCCACCGACGACGATTGCCAGAATCTTGTCCTTGGCATCTTTGCCGAAAAGCACGTAATGTCCCCTTTCCGGTGACCTTGCTGCGAGCCAGTCTCGGAAGAAAGTGTACCGGCACCCGTCGACTGCCGCAATGCCTGTGGCGGTCCGAAATCCACCGCCGGCTCGCCTGCGAGCTGTGCGGAAGGCGCATCACGAATGCCTCATACCTCACCTCTCCCGCAAGCGGGAGGAGGGACGGAGGGGACGCTGTCGCGTCGACGTCGAACAGGCGGTGGAGAGGACTGGCATTCGCAGCCGTGCGCGGCGGCGTTGCGGAGGTCCCGGCCGGGGAGCTAACATACCGATAAAGATGCCGGCCTTCTGGCCGGCGACATGTTCGGACGGGGTTTGGACCGGCTCACGAATGGATGAGGCGCCTTTGGAGTCGCGCTGGTTGAGCAGGGTGGTCGTGCCGGAAGTGGTCTCATGAGTGAGCAGCGCCTGCAACAACTGAATGCTCTGGCCATATCGGAGGCGGAGCGCCGCCCAAAGCGGCCGTGGGGTGTGGTGCTCGCGCTCTCGCTGGTCACAATCGGCGGCGCCGTCATTGGCGCGCCGTTTCTGATGGGGTGGGAGCGCGTCGGCGCGTCCGAGGTCACCACGACGCAACTCATCGTGCAGCGGCCTGGCGCGCCGGCGGCCGAGGCGGGTGTCCTGACTGCGAACGGCTACGTGGCGACGCGGCAAACGGCTGCTGTGGCGGCGCGCACGGCGGGGACGCTCGCGGAGCTGTTCGTGGATCTCGGGGACCGCGTCCGGCGCGGCCAGGAGCTGGCTCGCCTCGAGCGCGACCGCGCGGAGGTCAGTCTCGAATCCGCAAGGGCGGCATTGGCAGTCTCCGAGCGCACGCTGCAGGTTGAAGAGACCGAGCTCGCCAACGCCCGAAAGGCGCTGGCGCGGCAGCAGAATCTCTTTTCCCAGGGAATATCTACCGAGCAAGAGCTCGATGATGCGGAGGCGCGCATGCGGAGCAGCGAGTCGCGGCTCGCAGCGCTCGTGGCGGAGATCGCCGCCGCGAGCGCGAGTCGCGCGGCCGCTGACGTGGAGCTCGAGCATACGATTGTCCGCGCGCCTTTCGACGGCATCGTCGTTCGCAAGGACGCGGAAATCGGCGAGGCCGTAGGGCCGGGCTTCAGCTCGGGTGACGCGACCTCCTCCCAAGGGATTGTGACGATCGCCAACTTGGAAGCGCTCGAGGCCCAAGTCGACGTTGCCGAGGCGTATATCTCGCGCGTGCACGTCGGGGACGCAGCGCAGGTCGTGCTCGACGCCTACGCGGACCGGCCGTTTCGGGGGAAAGTGCGGCAAATCGTGCCGACCGCGAATCGCGAGAAAGCTTCGATCGAGGTGCGCGTGGACATTCTCGACCCAGACGCGAGCGTCCTGCCTGAAATGGGCGCCAGGATCACGTTTCTCGCGCCGGAAGTGGAATTGAAGGAGGGGACGGCGGCCGCCGCGGAGCGGGCGTTCCTGGACCGGCGCGCCCTGCGCCGAGAAGGATCGGACGTCTTCGTGTTCGTGCTCAGGGATGAGCATGTCAGCAAGCGTGCCGTCAGAACCGGCGCCGACGGCGACCGCCAAATCGAGATCCTGGCGGGGCTGGCGCCGACAGACCGGGTTATTCTCGAAGCGCCTGCCGATCTCGGCGAGGGAGATCTCGTCAAGGTCTTGCCATGAGGAAGGGGGAGTGATGGGAATCGTCGAGGCACGCGGGCTCAGCAAGGACTACTATCGCGCCAAGACCCGGGTGCCCGTGCTACATGGAGTGGACTTGAACGTTTCCGAAGGCGAGTTTGTGGCTCTCATGGGGCCGTCGGGCTCGGGAAAGAGCACCCTTCTGAACCTGATGGCGGGGCTGGACGAAGCGACCAGTGGCACGCTGAGCGTGGCGGGCGCTGACCTCGGCAGCATGAGCGAGCGCGCTCGCACCAAGTGGCGCACTCGCAACATCGGCCTGATTTTCCAGCTCTACAACCTCATTCCCGTGCTCAACGCCGTGCGCAACGTGGAGCTCCCGCTGCTGTTGACCGGGCTCGGTCGCAAGGAGAGGCGGCAGCGCGCCGAGCTCGCGCTCGACATCGTCGGCCTCGGGGACCGCAAGGACCATTACCCCAACGAGCTGTCCGGTGGCCAGGAACAGCGCGTCGCCATTGCCCGCGCGCTGGTGACCGACCCGCGCATCTTGCTTGCCGACGAACCCACGGGGGACCTCGATCGCGCTACGAGCGAGGAAATTCTCGGCATCCTGGCGCTGCTGAACGACAAGCACGGCAAGACCATTGTCATGGTCACTCACGACGCGGCTGCCGCGCGCCGCGCCGGTCGCCGCCTCATGCTCGAGAGTGGGCGCGTCGTGCTGCAGGAAAGCTCGGCATGAAGTACCTTCCCCTCATCCTGGCCAACATTGTTCGCCGTAACCGGCTGCGCAACAGCTTGACCATCTTGGTGGTCGCCCTGGCGATTCTCTTGATTTCACTCCTGATCGGAATCCAGGCGGCCTTCACGTCCGCCTCCGAGGTTTCGGACGCGGCGCGACTGGTGACGCGCAACAAGGTCAGTCTGGTGTTTCCGCTGCCCCTGAGCTACGGCGCCAAGATTTCTGCGCTCCCCGGCGTGCAGACCGTGGCGGGAGGCAACTGGTTCCAGGGCGTCTACATGCGGCCCGAGAATTTCTTCGCGCGCTTCGCTGTCCAGGCGGAGCGGTTTCTCGCCATGTACCCCGAATACCGCATGTCCGCCGCGGAGCGGGACGCATTCCTGCGCGATCGCGGTGCCTGCGCCATCGGCAAGTCCACGGCGGATCGTTTCGGCCTGAAGGTCGGTGACCAGATCCAGCTCAAGGGAGACATCTATCCAGGCCTGTGGGATTTCACCATCCGCGCGATCTACACCGTTGATCAGGATGCCTACGACGATACGCAGATGTTTTTCCATTGGGAGTATCTGAGCGAACGCATCGCGCAGGATGCCGTCGGGTTTTTCATGGTTCAGGTTCGCGACCCGGAACAGGCCGGAGACATTGCCAAGACAATTGATGCGCTCTTTGAAAACGCCACGGCCCAGACCCGGACGGAAACCGAGAAGGCGTTCAGCCTGAGCTTTGCCACAATGATGGGAAACGTGCAGCTCCTGCTGATGGTCATTGGCGCCGCGGTGTTTCTGGCCATGAGCATGGTTGCCATCAATACGACCATGATGTCGGCTCAGGAACGGACCTCGGAGCTAGGCATACAGCGCGCGCTGGGGTTTACCGCCGGCACCGTGGGAGCGCTGGTCCTGGTCGAATCGGAAACGATCGCTCTGCTTGGAGCGGCGCTCGGCTTCGCGATGACTCTGGGGCTCGAGTCGGGTCTCAAGTCGGCGCTGGCGAGCTTTGCGCCGACGTTTCACGTTCCCCTGTGGGCGTATGCGATGGGCCTGCTCATCGCGATCGGAATCGGGGCGGTCAGCGGTGGGGTCCCGGCGGTTCGCGCTGCGCGGCTGCGGCCTGTGGACGCGCTGCACGCGCTCTGAGAGGGGGCAGACATGGCCATACCAATCTCGTACAACCTGCGCAACCTGAGCGTGCGGTCCGCGAGCACGGCGATGATGATCGGCGGCGTGGCGATGGTGGTGGCGACTTTCGTCATGGTGCTCGCCCTCGCCGACGGCTTCAGGCGCGCGTACGCGCGCACGGGTTCCGACCGAAACGCGATTGTACTGCGCTTTGGATCGACATCGGAGCTCAACAGCGGACTCAGTCGCGACCAGGTGCGGCTCGTGGCGGCGCGCGCAACGGGCCTGGCGGAGCTTGCCGGCGACGGCTCGCCGCTGGTCAGCCCGGAGATGCTGGTTGTCATCAACCATCCTCGGCGGGACGATCCTGACCAGAGCTCCAATCTCGCGGTTCGCGGCGTTTCTCCGCTGGCCAACCAGGTGCGCGCCAACCTCGAGATCGTCGAGGGTCGGTGGCTCGCGCCGGGCAAGGGCGAGCTCGTCATTGGCAAGGCGGCCGCGGCGCGATTTGCGAACACCAGATTGGGTGACACGATCGAGTTTGCGAAGCGGACGTGGACGGTCGCCGGTATTTTTGCTGCGGGCGGCGGCGCCTTTGAGTCGGAAATATTCGGAGACGCCGAGGAAATGCTGAACGCCTTTGGCCGGACCGGATTTCAGACGGTCACGGTTCGGTTGCAGCACCGCGATGACTTCGAGTCGTTCAAGAGCGAGATCGCCAAGGAAACCAACCTGCAAGTAGACGTGTATCGCGAGCAAGAGTACTACGTTCAACAGTCGCGAGCGTTGCGAAACTTCATCCTGGTCGTTGGCGTCGTTGTCTGCTCGATCATGTCGGTAGGGGCGATCGCCGGCGCGCTGAACACGATGAATGGTGCGGTGTTGTCGCGCCGCCGAGAAATCGGCACCTTGCGAGCGTTGGGGTTCAGTCGCGTCGCAGTGCTGGTGTCGTTCTTGTTCGAGGTTCTCGTGCTGGCAGCCGTTGGCGGTGTGATCGGCTGCACGCTGGCGCTGAGCGTCGATGGGCTACAGACGGGCACGATGAACTGGGAATCGTTTTCCGACGTGTCCTTCTCTTTTCACGTCGACTGGGTGCGCCACTTCGGCGCCGGGATAGCCTTTGCTCTGGTCATGGGCGCGCTCGGTGGCTTTTTCCCCGCGCTGCGGGCCGCGTCGGCCAATATCTCGCGGTCGCTCCGGCAGTACTAGCGAGTGGCGGCGCGGCTTGCCCGGAGCGCGGCGAGCTCGTCAGGCCGGGACGTGTTCCTTGAGCAGATTGCTCAGGCCCTTGAACGCCGAGTGCTGCTTGTCGCGCAGCCATTCAAACCCGACGGATTCCGAGCTCGTGACGATGGCGCCCGCCTGTTGCATGCGCACAAGCGCCCAGTCCACCTGGCGCTCGCCGCGGCCGCTGACCGCGTCCCACGCCACGTGTACGGCGCTGCCGGCGCGCAGCAGCTCCAGCACGGTCTGCATGACGCAGACGTGAGCCTCGATCCCCGCCACGACGATCTGCCGCCGCTCGGCCACGACATTCGGGAGAAGGCGGCTGACGCTCGCCTCAAACCCCGTGTCACCGCAGCAGCCGAAGCTCGTTTTCTCGAGGATTCCCTTGTTCGTGGCGAGCCCGTCAAAGGCGGCGCGGACGTCGGGCGCCGTGGGGCCCAGGCCGCGCGGATACTGCTCCGTCAGCAGAACGGGGACGTGGAGAAGGTCGGCGATGCGCATGAGCCGAATCGCTCCGGAAATGACCCGCTGCGAATCGTGGACCATGTCCACCAGCTTGCCCTGGAGGTCGATGACGACTACGATGCTTCGTTCGCGGTCCAGTAGCTCCATGCTGCATGCTCCCGTGGGTCGCGCCGGGCGGAGCCAGCGAAGCGCTGCCGCCCGGCTGGAGAGATCTACTTCTTGGTGTACGTAATCTCCATCGTCTTGTACTCTTTCCCGCCGGCGGGAGTCTGGTACATTTCCATGGTGATCTTGGTGTCAGACACGTGCGTGGTCACCTGGCGGACGGCCATTTCGGTTTTGCTGACCGGGTCATCCATGGTTCCGGTGTCCGTGCAAACCTTGTGATCCTTGTCGCAGGTGCCGGTCGTGAGGTAGAATCCCGTCCCCTCCGAGTCGATCCACAGCGAATTGAACTTCTTGGTCATGTTGTTGAAGCCGGTGATGGCCATGCCGTGGAAGGGCTCGCCCTCGAACATCCCCTCGTGCTTCATGAGGAGATAGCGGTCACCGAAAATCATTTCGCCAGTGCTCGTGGCGGTGGATTCCTGCACGGGAGCGCCCGGTTCCATCCACATCTTGACCGCGGCGTCCCAGTTGCCGACAAAGTGCTTGAGCTGCTGATGCTCGGGGCCGGGCGTGGCGAACTCGGTCCAAGCTTTCATCGCGGCTTCTTGCTCGGGTGTCATTTTGGGTGGGTCCTCGGCGCGCACCGCAGCAGTGTTGAGCATGAAAACAGCGGCAACCAAAGCGAGCGCACAGGTCTTGCGAGTCATTGGCACGTTCTCCCAGAGGCTGGTTGACACATCCAGACGACGGGGATGTTAGCAGCGCGGGCTGGCGACAGCAAGTCGGAGCCGGCCCGCCTGCGCAAACGAAAAAGGCGACCCGCGGGCGCCGGGTCGCCATCATGTTGGTTGCGATCGTTGGCCGATCAGACGCGCATGGGCATTGCCAGGCGCGCAAAGGCGAGCTGGTCGCGGAGGGCGCCGACCACTCCCGAACCGGAGGCCATGGACTCACCGACGCCTCGCAGGAACTGGTCCTTGACATTGCGCCGGGCATCGCCAAGAGATTTTCGCGCGGCAAACAGGTCTTGCAGAGCGCTGGTGCCTGAGGTGCTGGTTGCGGCCACATCGCCCTCGATGTTTTCGAAGGAGTCCGTGGACCCCGACGAATCGGTGGCCGTGGCGTCGGTCGCGCCGCCGGCGGTTTCGGTGGGTGCCGTTTCGGATATCGGCGGAGCGGCTTCGACGGGGTCCGCGGGAGCGCTTTCGTCGACTGGTGTCAGGTCCTCGTAGCCGTCTGCTGGCGCCGGTTCGACCGCGATGGGGTCGGCCGGAGCGGGTTCGGTCGTGATGGGTTCGGGCGTAACGGGCTCCGTTGTGATCGGGTCCGAAACCATGGGATCGGCGTAGAGGTAGGCACTCGTTGACAGGGTCGAGCTATCGATTGCTTGCATTTTTCGGTCTCCTCGGGACGGATCGCTTTGCGCTGCGGATGACGTTTGCGTTTGGTAACGCCGCCTGGCTTGCATGCTTCGTGCCACGCAGCGAGCGGGCGCTGAGGGCGTCGGGCATGCGGGCCTCGGGCCGCTATTGGGCGCCGGCCGGGCGAGCTTGGCGATTTCTTGTCAATGGCGTGACAAACCGCCGCCCGCCGCGTTCCTGAATCGCCCATCTGTTCGGCGCCGAGGTGACAGCTCCCTCCCTCCGTGCCTCCCCCGTGCGGGGGGAGGTGAAGTCGGGGATCTTCGCGATGCGCTTTCCGCGCAACTTGCAGTAGCACTGGCGGTGGATGCAAGACGTTTCGAGCGTATTGACGCGAGCCAGGAAAAGCTGCTACCGTCGGGCTCCAACGCCGCGCGGAGGGAGTGCGCCGCCCCGTCGCGCCCCGGTCCCGCCGCCGCCACCCATAGAGCAGCGACACCATGAACATCTACCTGATCTCCGCTTCGCATCGAAACCCCGACGGTTCTCTATACAAGGCGCCGCGCTACTGGACGAGCGGTATCACGCTTCCCTATCTAAGGGCGCTGACCCCATCCTGCCATCGCGTCGAGATCGTCGACGAGATCACCGGCACCGTCGACTTGGAGAGCACGGCAGACGTGATTGGAATTACCGGCATGGGTCCCCAAATGGCACGGGCCTACGAGTTGGGGGACCACTTCCGAGCGCGTGGCCGGCCGGTGGTCATGGGCGGAACCTGGGCGAGTCTGGTTCCCGATCAGGCGCTGTCCCACGCTGACGCTGTCGTGGTCGGCGAGGCCGAGCACGTGTGGGAGAGCCTGCTCAACGACGTCGCGGCCGGATGCCTGAAGCCGAAATACCAGGCGGATCGGTGGCACACGCTCGAGAACCTGCCGCGCTTCGATTACTGGAGCCTCCCGCTATTTCACCGGCAGCAGTGGGAGCGCAGCGCCTTCTACCGGCAATACTTCCACTGGCCGATCAGCATCAGCCGCGGCTGCCCGCATACGTGCGAATACTGCGCGGTCCAGACGTATTACGCCCAATCGTTCCGGAGCCGCCCGATCGACGAGGTTATCGAAGATTTCCGCACGATCAAGGCAATGGGTGGCAAGAAAGTCCTGATCCTCGACGACAACCCCATCGGCAACAAGCAGTACGCCAAGGAGCTATTTCGCGCCCTGACCCCGCTCGGGATAAAATGGGCGAGCCAGTGCACGATCAATATCGCTCGCGACGCGGAGTTGCTCGATCTGGCAGCGAAGGCAGGGTGCGTGACCTTGTCCATCGGTCTGGAAAGCGTGAGCGAGTCGAATCTGAACGATGTCGGCAAGCGCTTCGGCAAGCCCGAGCGCTACTCCCGAGATCTCGCCGCTATTCGCGGCAAGGGAATCCAGATCATCGCGCTGATGATGCTTGGGCTCGATCACGACGATGCGAGCAGCTTTGCTCGCACGCTACAGTTTCTAGTAGACAACAAGATTTCCTTTCTGAAGCTTTTTCTCCCCTGTCCGTATCCGGGAACAAAGTATTACGATGATATGGAAGCCGCGGGAAGAATTACGACACATGATTGGGGTAGATACGATTACGGGAGCGCTATCGTAAAGCCAGTGAATGTCAAGTCACAGGAGATGCTGGACGGTTTTACGTGGGTTTACAAGCAGTTCTATAGTCCCCGGAACATATTGCGGAGAATGCTTCCGCCGCCATCGGGAAACTACCTGGAGACCCTTTTCTACACGATCGGAAACTACAAGGTCCACCGCTCGCTCAGGAACTGGAAGAACACGTGGGCGGTGATTGGCTAGTCGTTTCGCCGTGCCCCGGCGCGCCAGCAGACATCCTTCGCCCGCGGCGCTAGTGGCGGGCGGCAACCGTAGATTGAGCCGTGCTCCAGAGATCTGCCAATACGAAGCGGCGGTTGACGAGGGATTCCATGTAGTAGGGCACCACGCACCCGCATCTGCTGCAATCTGCCTTTACGCCCATCATACATTTTTCCTTGAGGTCCCCGGAGACATCAAAAGAGAACGAGTGTTTTGCGAAGAGGCAGTTAGACGTTACTGACGATGCGTGCTTGCTCTTCATGAGGCGTAGTGTTCTCTCTGGAGTGATAAAGAACATGTTGTATATTTTCTTAAGCTCCAGGAGCTTGTCAATAATAGCGTCTCTCTCGTCCCACGTTATCCACAAGCCGTCGTTGTCAAGGCCTTCGATCGGTGTATAGAAATCGAATACCATGTGGCGAAATATGTCGCGCCACTCCAGAATCGTCTCCTCGATGCAATGCTTGTTCTCATTTGTAATGCAATACGCACCGATAACTTTGAGATCCGGTCGGTTCGCATTCTGCTTCATGTGCGCGTACAGCCCGCGCTGATTGCGCAGGCGTTCGTGGACCTCCTCGGTGCCGTCTACAGACATGTAGAAATTCACGTCCGGCCAGTCCGGAAGCGGCCACCAGCCGTTGGTAACGACCGTGTTGTAGCGAAAATAGGCCTTTCCCTTTTCAATGAGGTCCTTGCGAATGAGTGGCTCTCCCCCCACCCATGTACACTGCAGGAAGGGAAACTCGCTGCGGCCCTTTTTCTTCAAGTCTTCTAGCTTCTCGACCCACTGCTCGATGGTTAGCTCTTGCTTATTCTGCATGTCCTGCTCGAAAAAGTAGCAGTGCGAACAGCGAAGATTACATCGCTTGGTTACGTCAATGGATCCAAAAGCGTTTCGCGGGAACCCGAACATGAACAGTCCGAGCTTCACGAGCGCGTAGGGGGTCAGACGAGCGGCCTGTCGCGCCGCGAACGGCGGATGGTCATATCGCAGCAGTGGGTTTTTCGACATGATCTGCATGGCCGGTTGCCAGCATCAGTCCGGTACCTGGCAGCCAGGTGCGCGTCTGGTGGCGGCATCGGCGCGGAGGGAGCGTGGTCCGTTGGAGTTAGCGCGGAGCGTTACTATAGCGCCGGAGCAACCGCTGAGCAACAAGGATAGAGGCCGGGCAGTCTTTGCCGAAGGCTCAACATGGAATCCGGGGAGGTGGCGAAAGGGATGCCCGTGGTTTCGGCCACGCCCGGAAAGGCTCGGTACAGGGGCAACGCCAGAGCCTTCCTCTGACCCCGCGCACGGACTCATCCGATGAGCTCCCCAGATTCCATATTGAGCCATCACTTAGTGTTGATGTTGGTTCACCACCAACCATACCACGAGCCACCGTCTCAGATTGACGAGAAGACCGGTAAGAGTCCAAGCTCCTATAAATAGCCGGCCCGGAGGGTCATCTGGTGCCGCTGGCGCTTGGCCGCCGCCAGCTTTGGCGCTATCCTCAAACCAGGCAATTGCGCGAGAGGACCCGATTTGAGCACTGCAGCGATTCAAGAACGCCTGATCACCGCCGACGAGTTCGAGCGTATCGCTCACCGATACGGCCGCTCCGAGCTCATCGACGGGAGGATTGTCCAGTTGAGCCCGACCGGTTGGAAACATGGCGATATCGAAGCGCAAATCATCCTGCTCTTGCGACCCTATGTGCGTCTGCGGCAGCTCGGATTCGTTGGCACCGGAGAAGTCGGGTGCAAGCTGCCCAATGGCCGCGTCCGCGCGCCGGACGTGCTGTTCGTTCGCCAGGAAAGACTTGCGGACCTTCCCGAAGACGGGTTCTTGCCTTTCGCTCCCGATTTGGCGGTGGAGGTGGTCTCGCCGGACGACAGCGCCCGCGAGGTCCGCGACAAGGCCAGCGAGTGGATCGCCGGCGGCTCCGAGCAGGTTTGGACCGTCGATCCCGAAACCCGCATCGTCACCATTTACGAGCTCGCCAAGATTCCACGCGTCCTCGGCGAGGGCGATACGCTGGCGGGCGGCTCCGTGCTGCCCGGCTTCTCCTGCACCGTGGCAGAGATCTTCGCTTAGACCTGTTCGCGGCGGGCAATCAAACGAGCACGACCCCGATGAGCGCCGCAGCACCGCTGCAGCTCCGGCGTCTTGCCAAGGGTGACGAGGATGCGCTCGATTGGTCCGTGGCCGCGCTCACTCTCGACCAGCTCGCGCTTGTCGCGGAAGCGATCCACGTCCTCTTCATCCGGGGCCGATTTGACCTCGAAGACACTGACGAGGCCGTTGATCACCAGGATGTCGTACTCGTACCGGCGCCCGGCGGGACCAGTCAGACCCGTGCGGCCTTCGATCTTTTGCCGGAGACGAGCATGCTCGGCCCTGAGATCGCTGCGATCGAGCGCGAAACGAAGCATGCTCGCAACGGTGTCCTCGAGGTTTCTGCCCGCCCGATTTCGCAGGCCCCAAGCGGTCATGTCTTGATAATGGCCCAGGTCGATTAGGCGCTGGTTCTGCTGTTCGATTACTTCGAGGCGCAGGCGAGGAACGACAACGAAGCGTATCAATGGAGCGAGACGGTGAGGAGGAGAGACGAAGTCGGCGGCCTTCGCAGCCGGCCGAACGCAACAGTCATTGCGTTACGGGTCCCAAGCATTGCCGCGTGCCCGGCCAAGTCGCGGCCCGCTGCGGCTTGTCGAGCTCCCAGAGGCGAGCGGCTGCTTCGACCCGCGCGCAGGGCACGTTGTGCCGAGTGGTCAGCCCACGCATGATCTCGACGTTGCGCTGGCGCCACTGCCCAGGCATCGATCCGCCAGCGGACACCCCGGCAATGCGCGCGCCGCGCGCGGAACCGCAGGGTCTCGCCGCCATCGGCCGCCACCTCGCGATGCGACAAGCGCAGTGGCTTCAGGTTCGG
>JACPHN010000136.1 GCA_016188575.1 Candidatus Schekmanbacteria bacterium | reverse complement strand
GGGTCGCCGTTGCGGTTCGCGTCACCGTCGCGGTGCGGGTGGCGGTGGGCGTGCGCGTGGAGGTCGGTGTCCCGGTCATGGTGGGAGCTCGCGGCAGCGCCCAGGCCGGCAGGTCGAGCGCGTCCATCCACACCGCGTCGCCGCCGGCGTTGCCCGCGGCGTCCTTCTCATAGCTCCAGACGAAGGTCCAGATCCCGGCGGTCAGCGGATAGGACGCCTCCGTCCACGGCGTTTCCCCGGACCAGCGGTCCTTCTCGTAGAGCGTTCCCGAAGCGCCCCGCACCGAGAACACCAGCGCGTCGCTCCCGGCCTCGGTCGAGGTCTTCAGCCAGAAGCGGACGCTTCCGGATGCGAGCAGCTCGAGCTCGACTTCCAACACCGCCGCGCCCCCGTCCGCGAGCGGCGCCGAACGCGCCGCGTAGGTGCCGTCGGCCGCGTCACCGGCGGCCACCTGCCATCCTCCCTCGGGGCTCATCCGCCACGGCAGCGCTGAGAAGTCACCGCTCTCGAACGACTCGACCACAGCGAGAGCGACGGTCGGAGCGGCGGTTACGGCGAGGGCGCAAACGCTCGCCGCCACCGCAAAGCAAGACCCCAGAGCAAAAGAGAGAGACATGACGCGCCGCGGCATCCGAACCTCCCAGGACATCGGGAACGATCGCCTACTACGATTGTGCGGCGATGCGGCGCGCGGCGCCATGGGCTTCACGGGCCTGAGCCCACCGGCCACTCGACTGCAAGCTGCGCTTTCCGCACCGCACGCAACGGCAGGCAACGGTTGACGGACATCATCGATCGGACCATAGTGGGCAACAGCTTCCGCGCGCTCGGTCGGGACCACCGCACCGGGGCGCGAATTGGACAATCGTGGGCCAACATCTCGCCAATGCCTTCGCACGCTGCGCCGTCAACTTCCTTGCTGTCGCCGCTATTCCCGGTGAGCGCCAATGAACCGCCTCCGCTCGCCTGGGAAGCGGCGCTGCTCGACGCCCTTGCGGCGCTGCTCGTGGGACGGGCGGCGGCCGCGGCCCGGCGTTGCCGGCGAGCGTTGCTCTCGGGCTCCGACCGCAAAGAGTCGGCCCGCCGCGCGGCGGCGCTCACCCTTTGGCGTGGTGCCGCCGCGCTTGGTCATCCACTCCAGCTCGGTGCGGTGACCGTGTTTCTCTGCTACGCTCCTGGCGCCGACTCTGTCCATCTCGCCGGCGACTTCACGCACTGGCTACAAGGGGGACTCAACCTGTGGCCGCTGCGCTCTTGCCCCATGTTCGCCCTCGCCATGCCCGCGATCGATCGAGGGCAATACAAGCTCATCGTCAACCATAGCTGGCGATTCGACGAGGCAAATGGGCTGCTGCAGCCCGACGGTTTTGGCGGGTACAACAGCGTCATTGACCCGGTGCTACGCGGCAGGGTGCTGGCGCATCCGCGCTTTCACTCGCGGGCTCTACGTAACCGCAGGTCGATCTACCTCTACCTGCCCCCTTCGTACTTCACCGATTCGGCGGCGACGCGCTACCCGTGCGTCTACATCCTGGACGCCCATGAAAACCTCGGACGCGCCAATCTGCCGTCCGTGTTCGATGCCGATATCGCCGCGCAGGTGCTGCCGCCCTTCATCGCAGTTTTCGTCGAGCATTTGCGGCGCCGCCGCGGGGACGAGTTCACCCCCTTCTTCGAGCGCGGCAGGCACGGCGGATTCCTGAAGCTGCTCAGCGACGAGCTCGTGCCCTGGGTCGACCATCACCTCCGCACCAGGCCACACCGGGATCGCCGCGTGATTGTCGGGCAGTCTTTCGGCGGAACTGCCGTGGTCAGCATCCTGGCGACGCTGCCGGAGCTCTTCCGCAATGGCGTCGCACTATCGCCGGTGGTGTTGTGGTCCCACCATCATCATCGGCATCAGGTGCTGCCCAGGCGGCTGTCGGGCGACGCGCGCTGGTACGTCGCCTGCGTAGGCAACAAGGAAGAGCGTCCGCACGCTCGGGAGCTCGTCGCGCGACTGCGGCAGGCCGGCGCGAATCCCGTCTTCCACGATACCGTCGCCAGCCACGAATACGAGGCCTGGGTTCCACATGTCCGCGCGGGGTTGAGCCATGTCCTGGGAATGCGCGGGGCCGATGGGACAATGTCGCTAGCAGGCGCATAGGCGGTGGATTCAGGGCGCCTGAGGTATCTTGCCCTCGGCTCCGTCCGGGAATAGAATGGCCCGGCGGGGCCGGTTCGTCCACGGCCCCAACCACCCCTACTGTCGACGGCGCAGATGCTCCAAGGAAACCTCGCCGATATTGAGCTTTCGCAGGTCCTGCACCATCTGCACTTTTGCAGGAAGTCGGGCTGCATCCGGTTCGCCTCCGCCGGTGATGAAAAGTTGCTGTATTTCCTGCGCGGTGACCTCATTTACGCGAGCTCGAACCAACCGAGCGAACGCGTGGGGGCGTTTCTGGTCGAGCGCGGCATGTTGGGCCCCGAACAGCTTGAAGTTGGCCTCCTCGAAAGCGAGAGGTCGCACACCAACCTCACCGATTACCTCGTCTCGGCGCGCTTGATTACGGCTCATGATCTCACGCTCGTGCTCAAGGAGCTGACGGAGAAGATCATTTTCGGCCTGTCGCGCTGGCGGAGCGGCGAGTTCCGTTTCGAGGAGCCGCTTCCCAATAAGGTGACACAATCTCTTCGCCTGGCCTCAGCGGGCACGCTGATGGAGGGCATCCGGCGTTTCGGAGAATGGGAGGAGACTCAGCGCTACCTCGGTAGCCAGGATACGGTATTGCAGGTCGTCACGGGAGCCGAAAAGCACCCGCGACATGCTTTCCTGACTCCGGCGGAACAGGAGGTCCTTTCCCTTGTCGACGGACACCGCACGGCGCGCATGATTGCCACCGAAAGCCACGTCCTGGCATTCGACGCCTGTTCGGCGCTCGCGCGCCTCATCCGGTGGGAACTGGTGCGCCGCGTCGAGGCGCCGCCGGAGCCGTCGACACACGCCACGACTTTCCTGGACCGGCCGCCAGCCGGCGCGAGCGCAGAGAAACCATCTGGACAAACGTCCTTCAAGGCAATTCGCGATCGCTGCCGGAAGCTTGTCGCGGAAGGGTCTTTCGAGAAGGCGTTGGAGCTGCTGCACGAGTTGCGCGGGCGCCTGGAGTCCGACCGTGCCCGCGCGGACCTCGAAAGCCTGGAGCATGAGCTCAAGGTGTCCGAGGCCGCGTATATGCGCGCTCTGGTGCGCACTGTCGGGACTGAGCGGAAGATCCCTCGCAGGCGGCACGAGTTTGGCATCGGTACCTCACCAACCATGACCATCGAGGCGGGGTTCGTGCTCAGCCAGATTGACGGGCAAACCTCGAACGGCGATCTCTGTACCATCAGCGGCCTGTCCCGGTTACGCACCTATGAAGTTCTGGAGGAGCTCGCGAAGATTGGCGCCATCGATCTCGCGCCGCGTCGTTCCCACCAGCCTGCGGCCAGCCCCGACCGCAAGCCGGTCGAGGCGCCGGCGCCCGCCCACCCGGCGCTCGCCCTCCCGGCGGTCGCTCCACTCGCCGGCGCACAGGGCGATGGTGGTGGGGCCTCCCCGGTGGCGCGGCCGCCGGCAGCGAAGGCCGCAGACGAGGGGCGCGCTGCACGGGATCGCGGCGGCGGCGATGGTGATGGCGCGGCGCCGCGGCGCATTGTCTCCTACGAGCAGGCGGAGGTGTCTTCCCGCGCCCCAGCATCTCCCGTGCTCGTGCAGGCAGATGTGCCCGCGGCGCGACCCCCGGTCGTGCCGACTGCCGCCGCCGAGCACGCCGACCGCGTTGCCAAAGCGGCGGCTATCTACAAGGACGTGCAGCGCACCGTCGAGCTCGATCACCTGGAAGACGCCCTGACCATGATGGAGAAGGCTACGAGCCTCGACCCTGGGAACGCGAGCTATCTGCAGTACTATCGCAGCTTGAAGCAGCATGTGGCGACCAAGGCAGGCCGAAAGCTCTTCGCGCTCGCGGAGAAAGCGCATCAGACTGGGAACCTGCAAGACGCGTGGGATCTGGTCAACCGAGCGATCGCCGCCGACCCGACCGTGGCCAAATTTTACGCCGCCGCTGCGGCCATTCTCGCGGAGAGCGGCGCAAGCATCGATCAGGCCAAGCGCTGCGCCCGCAAGTCGATCGAGATGGAACCGCTGAACGCCGATTTTCACTACATCCTCGGTGTCATCCACATGAAGGCGGGCGACAACGCGCGCGCGCAGGAGGATCTGCGCTGCGCCTTGACCTACAACCCCGCCCACGCCGACGCCCGGAAGGCGCTCGCCCGGCTCAAGCGGCCGTGATTCACGGTTGGCTGCGGTTTCCGTGCGGGTCGCGACCGCTCGCGCTCGTCGTCTCAGCCGTGACCATGGTGCTGCTTCTGGGGATCGAGGTCCGCGCGCACCCGCGCGGCGATACGACCGCGCGCCTGACCATATCGCCTCCGACGGTGACCTACCGGCAAACCTTTACGCTCGTGGACCTCACGCAAGGGGTGGAGGGGGACGGGCCCGGAGCCGCAGTAGGCATGGAGCGATCGCTGAGCGAGATGGCGGCGGCAACGGCGGCCTACCTCGCGAGCAACACTGCGCTTCGCGACGCGACGGGGGCAACGTGCGCATTACGGCCCGGTCCCTACGAGATCGCCGCCGCTGCCACGGTAGACGTGGTGCTCACCGGCCAGTGCTCACTGGCGGAGCCCGTCTGGGTATTCAGCTATACTGCTTTTTTCGCTCGCGCCCCGGCGCACCGTAACGTGCTTGCCGTAGTCACGGATCGCGATCGCAAGGAGCACATCCTGACGTCGGCCGCGCACGAGCTCACGCTGGTCGTCGATACGGAGGTGCTCGCGAGCCGGACCTTTGTAGTGACCTTTTGGCGCTCGCTGCTCGCCGTCTTTCTACCGCCGACCGCGGTGGCGGGTGTGCTGCTGGCCTGCCTTGGCGCCACACGGCCGCGCGGCACAGCGCTCACCACCGCGGCCTTCGTGGCGGCGTACGCCGCCGGAAGCGCAGCCTTCTCATCTGCATTGGCATCACCTCCGGCGCCCGGCCTCCAGGCGGCGCTCGTGCTCGTGCTGCTCTATCTGGCCGGCGAGAATGTGGCGACCGGCGCGCCGTCGGGGCGCTACGCGATGGCGGCCGTGGCCGGAGTTGCCGCGGGCATGGACGCGGCTCGGCGCGTCATCCCCCTCGATTCGACGGCGAGCACTGGCTCTGGGGTTGTTTTGAGCCCCGTCATGGGGATCGCGTCGGGAGGCGCCGTTGGCGCGGTCGTGGCGGCGGCGGCGATGGCGGCGCTGGCTACGAAGGTCGCTCGTAGCGCCCAGCCGGAGCGCTGGCGGCGCGCCTTCAGCGTTGCGGCCGGCCTGGCGGCCATCGCCGCGGCGGTGGCCGTCTGGGCGGGTCTGGTGTGAGCACCGCAGACGTATCTGTTTGCCCCCTGCCCCCGCTTGCGGGGGGGAGGCGAACACCGAAAACGTGACTGCGGTAGGGCTGGCCTGGCGCCCGTTGACGGCGCGCGCTATTTCCCGGTGCCTGGTGCCGAGCTCGCGGTGGTGGTGCTCGCCCGTGGCACTCGCACCACCTCGGTGGGCAGGTGCTGCTCGAGCAGCGGAATCAGCCGATCGTAGTACTCGTTCTTGAGCACGTATTGTTCCGCCCCGACCTCCGCCGCGCGCCGTTCCCGCTCGCCTTCCGAGCCGATCCCGCCAGCGGTGAACAGGTAGATGACGGGCGACCGCGGCAGGCGGGTATTGGAGGAAATGAGCTGGCAGACCGTAAACCCGTCGAAGGAAAGGCGGATCACCCCGTGCTCGGCGCAGAATTGCTCGCTGCCCGCAAGCGTGAACACGGCCTTGGCCCCCTGCACGGGGCTGGGTCGCGACGAACCGAGCTCGCCTGCCAACGGCGGGACCACGGTATCGTCGGCGATGACCTCCCACAGGCTCCGAAATCGTCCGCCCTCGCGCACAATGAGACCGACGTCCAACCGGAGCGCGCTGCCCTCCAGGTACACGGGGTTGCGCTCGAGAAACTCCACAAGGCGCTGCGAACCCGGCATCATCACGTCCAAGATCATGATGTCAATGGGGTTTTCGCGGACAACGGTGAGCGCGCTCTCGCCGTTCAGCGCAGTCAGGACTCTGAATCCCCGGCTCGTCAGGTCGATTTCGAGCCAGTCCAACAGCTCTTCGCAGTCGTCTACTGCCAAGATCGTCGGTTTATCCGCTCGCTCCATTTCATGGCTACCGTCGGAGAATCTGTGCGAGAAGCGCCATCTGCGCGTGAAGCCGATTCTCGGCCTGCTCAAAGATTTCAGGATGCTCGGCCACGACATCCTCGGTAATTTCCTCGCCGTAGTGGGCGGGGAGACAATGCAGCACAATTGGCAGGCGGCGCCCGGAGACGACCCGCTCGTGCCCATTTCTGGCGGCTTCGAGCAGCTCCCTATTGACCTGGTATCCGGCAAAGGCGACGCGCCGTTCCGCGGCCTCGTGCTCTTCGCCCATGGATGCCCAGACATCCGTGTAGATCACGTCGGCGTCGCGGACGCCCTCGCGGGGGTCGTGCACGACGGAGAAGCTGGCGCCCGCGATGGCGAGACGACCGGCGATCTCGAGCACGCGCGGATTGGGCTTGTAGCCGCGGGGGCAGGCAACGGTGATCTGCATGCCGGCGAGCGCGCTGGCCAGAAGCAGCGAATGGGCGACGTTGTTGCCATCGCCGACGTACGTGAGCTTGACGCCGGTCGGCGATCCGAAGGTCTCCGTGATCGTCAGGAGATCCGCCAGCGCCTGACATGGGTGGTACATGTCGCTGAGCGCGTTGATGACGGGAATCCCGGCGTGCTGGGCCAGGCGCTCGACGATGTCATGGCCGAAAACGCGCGCGACAATGGCGTCCGCATAGCGACCCAGGACCTTGGCGACGTCCTCGGTGCGCTCGCGAGTGTCCAGCCCGACATCACCCGGAGCCAGGTAGATGGAGCTCCCGCCGAGACGGCGAATGGCGATCTCGAAGCTCGCGCGCGTGCGCAGCGAGGGCTTTTGAAAAACGAGAACGATCACGCGCCCGGGCAGGATCTTGGTCAGTGACTCATGTTCCCCGCCAGCCAGACGGCCTTTCAAATTCATCGCCGTCTTGAGAAGCTTGAAGAGCGTCTCGGAGTTGACGTCGGCCAGGCTCAGCAGGCTCTGGCCGCGCAAGCTGTGGGACATGTGCTGCCTCCATTTCCTGTGATGCTATTATCGGCGCGGCACCTGAATCTATCAAGTTGACCCCGTGAAAGCAAGACCTCGGCCCTCGCTCGGCGCCGGCTCCGCATGCTGCGGCGCCGACAGCATCCTGTCCGTGTCGCGATCGGCCCCGAGCGTAAAGTAGAAACGCGCGTGCTGCCCGACCTTGCCATCCGCCCAAACGTGCCCCCCATGCCGGCGCACGACGCGCTGCACCGTCGCCAGGCCGATGCCCGTGCCCGCGAACTCGCTGTCCGCATGCAGGCGCTGAAAGGCATGGAACAGCTTGTGTGCGTAGGCCATGTCGAAGCCGGCGCCGTTGTCACGGACGCAGTAGGTGCGTATGCCGTTACTATCGCGGCTGGAGCTGAACGAGATTTCAGCCTCCGGTTTCTTGCTGGTATACTTGAAGGCGTTTTCAAACAGGTTGGACAGGAGCACACGAACGAGACTCGCGTCACCGTTGCCGGCGATATCTGGCGCGATCTCCCAGGACACGACGCGGGAGGGCGCGGATTCGGAAAGCGACTGAGCGATTTCTCTGGCCAACTGGCTGAGATCGAGCTCGCTGCGATTCATTTCTGCGCTGGTCACGCGCGAAAGGCGGAGAATGTCGTCGATGAGCTGTCCCATGCGCTCGGCGCTGGCCCGAATCCGGCGCAGAAAGTCGCGGCCCGTGTCATCGAGCGCGGCGTCGTAATCCTCGAGCAGCGCCTGACTGAACCCGTCGACGTGGCGCAGCGGCGCCCGCAAATCGTGCGACACGGAGTAGCTGAACGACTCGAGCTCCTTGAGCGCCGCGGCGAGATCACGAGTGCGTTCCTCCACGCGATGCTCAAGCTCTTCGTTGAGCCGCGTGATGCGCGCCTCCTGTTCCCGCAAGTCGGTGATGTCTTCGACCGTGCCGACATAGCCGATCATCTTGCCCCGATCATCCGTGAGCCGGCTTGCCCGCGAGCGCACCTGACGGACGCGCCCTGCCGGGCCGGTCAGGCGGTATTCGCAGAAATACTCCGCGGCCGACCGCATGGCTTCATCCCATGCCCCGATGTGCGCGGCAACGTCGTCCGGGTGGATAGCGGCGTGCCATCTGTTGCCGATCGACGTCCGCGGCGCGATTCCCGAGAGCTCGCGCAACCTGGCATTGAGGTAGATGACGTCACCGGTGGTATCCGTGAGGAATATCCCGATGGGTGATGCGTCGCTCAGACTCCGAAAGCGATTTTCGCTTTCGCGCAGCGCCCTCTCGGCTTTGCGGCGCTGGTCCTCTTCGAAATTCAGGGAGAGCATCTCCGCGACGGCGACGGCGAGATTCTCCTCGTCGGCGAACCAGGTGCGCGGCGTTTGCAGCATGTCCAGAGCGAGCACCCCGGCGACCTGGCCGCTGATCCGCAGCGGCACGTGGAGTGCCGCGCCCAGGCGAATGCCGAACGCCTCCGCGTAGTAGGAAGCCAGGCCCCGGCTGGCGGGTTCACCGTGGGCGTCGGCGACCACGAGGCGCCGGCCGCGCTTGATGCCAGCGACGTAATCGGGCAGCGCCTCGACCGGAACCTGCAGCTCGGATTCGTGATGCGGCCCGAGGCCGTGGTTGTGCAGGCAGCGCAAGGAAGTGCGCTCACCGTCGAACCGCCAGATGCTCACCGCCGACACCTCCAGGGTCTTGCCGACCTCGTCGGCGAAGCCACAGAGGAACTTTCCCGGCGTCATGCTCAGGCCCGCGAGCCGCGCCAACGCCGTTTGCTCGCGCACCAGCCGCGCCTCCGTTTCCTTCAAGCTCGCCCGTGACCCCTCCAGGTTCGCCGCCGCCTCGTAGACGTCGCGCGCGCGATCCTCGAGCTGCTGGAGCATCGCATTGATCCCCTCGGAGAGCACCGCGAGCTCGTGCCCGGCCGACCGCACCACGCGCATCCGGTAGTTACCTGTTTCCGTTACCTGTCGCACCGCGTCCGCGAGGCGGAGGATCGGCGCGGTCAGCCGGCGCTGCGCGCGATATGCGGGGATGGCGACGACCAGGAGAGCCGTCGCCATGATCACGGCCATCCAGGCCGCGTCGTCGCGAATCGCCGCGTGCAGCGGCGCCGTTGACAACACCACCACCAACGTTCCGGCGCGCTGGCCGACGATCATCACCGGCAAACGCGCGCGCGCCGCGAGCGGCGATACGGTGACCCCGTCCGGCTCCGGTGACGGCAACTGCTCGGGAATCTCGCCGCCGCCACTGCCGCCACCGCCGCCGCTCGCGCTCTGCGCCGCAAACCGCTTCCCCACCGCATCATACAGCGCCGCATACGTGAAGCCCGGGAGGTACTGCATCGTCGCGAGGATGTCCGCGGCGTGCTTGGGTTCGAGGTCACCGATGTCGCGTTCGAGGTGGCGCACCACCCCATGGGTTACGGCTGTCACGGTCTGGGCCAGGCGCGCTCGCGACCGCGACCACTCCAGAAAAGTCAGCACTGCGAACGCTGTGACCAGCGCCAGCGCCACGATGAGAATCGTCATGGTCACGAGCTTGGCGCGAAGGCTCATGGCGGCGACGCCTCGCATGGCTCCTCCTAGCGGTCGCGCGACCCGTCCGCCGCGGGGCGACCGTGTCGCCACGTGCGGATGAGCTCCGGGATATCCTGCCCCGGCAGTGGCCGCCCGAACAAGTACCCCTGCGCCTGGTCGCACTCTTGTGAGCGCAGAAACGCCAACTGGCTCTCCGTCTCCACGCCCTCCGCGATCACCTGCAGATCGAGCTTGTGAGCGAGGGCGATGACCGCGCCGACGATCGCGGCGTCGTCCTTGTTGTGCGGCAGGTCCATGACGAAGCTCCGGTCGATCTTGAGCTTGTCGATTGGCAGCCGCTGCAAATAGCGCAGCGACGAGTACCCCGTGCCAAAGTCATCGACCGCGAGCAGCACGCCCAGATCCTTGAGCGCCCGCATCAGCGAGATCGCCTCATTGGTGTCCTCCATCAAGATGCCCTCGGTGAGCTCCAGCTCCAGATAGCCAGGATGGATTCCCGTCTCCGCAATGACGCGGTGGAGCAGCCTGATGAGGCTGGGTTTGAACTGGCGGGCGGAGAGATTCACCGCCACGACCAACGGCGCCGCCTGTCCTCCATTCCAGGTCGCAGTGTCGGCGGCCGAGCGCAGCAGCACAAGCTCGGAAATCGGCACGATGAGGCCGCTCTCGTCCGCTACCGAAATGAACGCGTCGGGTGGCATGACCCCGCGCTCCTTGTGGATCCAGCGCGCGAGCGACTCGAAACCCAGCAGCCGCCCGGTCTCCAGATCCACCTGCGGCTGGTAATACGGCACGATCTCGCCGCGCGAAATCGCCTTGCGCAATGCGCTTTCGATGGACAGGCGCTCCAGATAACGGGCGTTCATCTCCCGCGCGTAGTGCTCGAAGCGATTCCCACCTTCCCCCTTGGCGCGATACATGGCCGTGTCGGCGTTGCGCAGCAGCACCGCCGGCACGTCGCCGTCGAGCGGGTAGACGCTGATGCCGATACTGACGCCGAAGTGCAGGTCGTGGCCCTGAATCGCGAAGGGCGCGTCCAGGACGGCCAGCACGCATTCTGCCAACCGGTCGATTTCGCCAACGTTTTCCACGTCGGGCATGAGAATCATGAATTCGTCGCCGCTCTCCCGTGCCGCAATGTGACGGTCCGTCACGCACGTCAGCAGCCGCGCGGTGACCTGCTGCAACACCTGATCGCCGATGCCGTGCCCGAAGCTGTCGTTGAGGACCTTGAAGTTGTCCAGGTCCAGAAACAGGACGCCGACCATCTTCCGGCTGGCCTTCGCGGTTTCCATCGCCTGGTACAGCTTTTCCACGAAGAGCGTCTTGTTCGGCAGGTCGGTGAGCTGGTCGTAATGGGTCATGTAGGCAATCTTCGCCGCCGCCTGCTTTCGTTCGGTGATGTCTTCCTTGACAAAGAGATAGTGCGTGATGCCGCCGGCTGCATCGCGAATTGGCGAGACGCTGACGTGCTCCCAGAAGCTCTCTCCAGACTTCTTTCGCCCCTCGATGTCGCCTTTCCATTCCCCTTGCTGGCGCACGCAGGTCCAGACGCGTTCGTACTCCTCGGGCGCGAGTCCGCGCAGATCGAGCTCGTCGGCGCGCTTGCCGAGCGCCTCGGCCGAGGTGAACTGCGTCAATTCGGTGAAGCGGCGGTTGCTGTACTCGATGCGCGTGAGCGGATCGGTGATGACGACCATGTTGGGGCTCTGCTCGACCGCCATGGACAGCTTGCGAAGCTGTTGCTCGGCCTGCTTGCGATCGGAGATGTCGTGGGCGGCGATGATCAGCGAGCTGTCCCGCTCCAGAAGCATGCGGCTCACCACGAGCTCCATCGGGAACTGTTCGCCGCCCTTGCGCAGTCCCTGGATTTCGCGGCGTTCGCCGAAGCGCCGCGGGGCGGCGGTCGTCGCGAAGCCGGCGAGGCACGCGGCGAGCTCCTCCCAATCGGGCGGCGGAAAAAGCAGCGCGAGCGGCTGGTCGAGCAGCTCACGGGCCTCGTATCCGAACATGCGCAGCGCCACGGCGTTGCAGGTCTCGATGCAGCCGCGAGGGCTGATGTTGAAGATGGCGTCCGCGACATTGTCCATGATGGAGCGAATGCGGGAGGCGCTCTCCAGCAGCGCGGTTTCGCCGGCGCGGCGTTGGCGCCGCTCCTCGGCTTCGCGGAGCTCGCGGCGGATCGCCGGGAACAACCGGGCGCGGTTTCCCTTCATGATGTAGTCATGCGCGCCGGCCTTCATCGCTTCGACGGCGATGTCTTCGCCGATGGCGCCGGAAACGATGATGAAAGGGAGGTCGAGGTCGGTGTCTTGCAGAAGCTTCAGCGCCGCGAGGCCGCTGAAGGTCGGCATGGAGTAGTCCGAGATGATCAGGTTCCAATGCTCCGTCGCCAGGGCCTCGCGCATTGCCGCCGCCGTTTCGACGCGCCGTGAGGTGATCGCAAAGCCGCTCTTGCGCAGATCGCGCTGCAGCAGCATCGCATCGGCTTCGGAATCTTCCACGATGAGCACCCGCAGCGACTCGGGCGCGGCGGCAAGCATTTCGGCGGTCTGCTCCATGGGGCGAGCCTCCAGGGCAGTGGCGGCGCAGAGTTGATGGGACGGGATGAAAAACAGTCTACGCGCGGGCCGGCCGTGCGGCAAGGGGAGCGATCATCCATTCGTCTGCCGGTCCGAAACCCCGCCCCTCAACGCATGAGTGACATTGTTGGCCGCGAACGAGATCCTGCCGCGATTTCCCCTGTCCATGAGCGATCTCTCCGGGGCATAGGGGAGAAAATCGATAGCGTCACCATGCAGCCTGACGTAAGGACGCTGTTCACAACAACCTGAACACCTCAGGGTTGGGCAGTCGAGAACACCGCGGAGCTCGCCGAGGCCGCGGAGATACCTCCGTCGATTCGTCCAGCCCGAGGGCCGGCCTTTAGGCCGGCGACATGTTTGGGCGGGGTTTGGACCCCGCCCAAACCACCGCTGAAACCCCGGCCTTCAGGCCGGGGTTCCGCGGCGATTCCGCCCTGAAGGGCGGGGTTTCGGACCGGCTGACGAAGGGATGATGAGGCCGATTTTCGCGCTCGACAGCTTGAGATAGGACAGCAGCTGGACCTCGTGCACGGGTTCGATTCGGGTCACCGCCTTCGCTTCCACGACCACCAACCGCCGCCGACTCCAAGACGCCCGGGACGAGCTCGCGCAGCGGGCGGCACAGGCGTTCGCCAGAGAGATTGGGATCGCCCGATGCGGCGCCCGGCGTCACCGTTCGCCGCCCTCCTGCTGCCGGCGTGCTGCCGGGCCACATTCGCGGCGAGGACGCCTATTCGCGGTCATCACGCTTGACAGGGAGCCCGAAGTGCGTGAGCAGCGTCTCGATATTCGTGCGGTCCACGTGGCGTGCCTGGACGAGGTAGTGGACGTCGGTCTCCACCGTCCCCAAGCGGGTGTCGATGCCATCGAGCCGGGTATCGATGCCGTCGAGCCGGGTATCGATGCCGTCGAGCCGGGTGTCGATGCCATCGAGCCGGGTGTCGATGCCATCGAGCCGCCTCTCGATTCTCTGGACTGTCGGGGACAGCTCGATCGCCTTTTCGGCGGCCGCCGTCGCGGCACCGATCGCCGCGCGAATGATTCCCTCCTCGCGGAAGCGCTCCGCAAAATCAGCGTAGAGCTCCTCGGCGAGCTGCCTGGCCGCCTCATGCGGCAGCTTCAGCGTATGTTCCAGCGCGGCGACTCCACGACCCGCCATGGCAAGACCTCCTGACGATTTCCTACCACCACGCCCGCCAACTCACAAGCCGCCGCCGTCGACGCCGCCACTGCCTCCGCGCTACGCTGCGCAACCATCAGGGCGCATCGCTCGCCCGCTGCCGCCACCGGCGCGTCGCGCTTTCTGAAGGCCACCACCCATGAAACAAATGTCGATTCTGTCGTCCCGCCAGCTCGCCCGCCGCTCCCCCGCCGCGCCGGAGTCACGTCCATGACCGCTGCTCTGGCTCCCGGCTGCCGCGTCCTCGCCCGCGACGAGGAATGGCTCGTCCGCGCCTGCCTGCCCACCCGCCACGGCGCCTGTGCGGTGCGGGTGATCGGCCTGTCGGAGCTTGTCCGTGACCATGAGGCCATTTTCCTCAGCGACCTGGACGAGATCGCCGAGCTTCGCCCCGAGGACACCGAGCTCGTTCTCGACGACTCTCCTCAGTACCGCCGTTCCCGCCTTTTCCTGGAAAGCCTGCTGCGCCGCACCCCGCCGACCGACGACGGCATCTACCTCGGCCACCGCGCCGCCATGAGTCTCGCGCCCTTTCAGACCGTGCCCGCCTACGAGGCGCTGTCCGCGCTGCGCCCAAGAATTCTCATCGCCGACACTGTCGGCCTCGGCAAGACCCTCTCGGTAGGTATCCTGCTTACCGAGCTGATCAAGCGCGGTCGCGGCGACCGCATTCTCGTGGTCGCCCTCAGCTCGTTGCTCGCACAGCTTCAGCAGGAATTGTGGACGAGGTTCACGATTCCCCTCGTGCGCCTTGACACCGAGGGCCTGCAGCGCGTCCGCGGCAAGATCCCCAGCAACAAGAACCCGTTCTACTACTTCGGCCGCGCCATTATTTCCATCGATACGCTCAAAAATGACGGCCGCTATCGCACCTACCTCGAGCAGTGCCACTGGGACGTCATCGTCATCGACGAGTGCCATCACGTCGCCAACGCCGATACCCAGCGCAACCGTCTCGCCGAGCTGCTGGCGAGCACCTGCGACAGTCTCATCCTGACCTCAGCGACCCCCCACAACGGCCGCGCCGAGAGCTTCGCGAATCTCGTCAACATGCTTGACCCCACCGCGGTCGCCGATCCGTCCAGCTACACCCGCGACGAGATCAAGGGCCTCTTCGTCCGCCGCTTCAAGAAGGACGTGGAAGCCGAGGTCGGCGAGCACTTCCGGCAGCGCCAAATTCAGGTCCATCACGCCTCCGCCTCGGCCGCCGAGGAAAAGGTGCTCCGCCACCTTCAGAAGCTCACCTTTCACACGCTCGATCAGCGGCGGCGCGGTCCGCGCCAGCACGACATCCTCTTCGCGACGACCCTGCGCAAGGCGTTTCTGTCGAGCCCGCACGCCTGCCTCGAGACCGTCGAGGCGCGCATGAAGCGGATTTCCGATACCCTGGACGGCAGTCCGCCGAACCGCATCGCCCTGGAGCACGACCACACCGTGTTGGACATGCTGCGCGACAGCCTTCTGCCCGCGCAGGAGTCTTTTGCCAAGCTCGCGAGCTTCGAGGTGCTCCTGCGGTCCATCGGCTTTTCCCGCCACCCCGATTCGATCCGTGTCATTGTGTTTTCCGAGCGCATCCGCACCATCGCCCTGCTCGAGGCGTTTCTCAAGCGCACCTTTGGGCTCGATGACAGCGCTGTCCAGGTGTTTACGGCGCGAATGTCGGACGCTGAGCAGATGAAGGTCGTCGACGATTTCGGCAAGGCGGACGCGCCTGTGCGCGTGCTGCTGGCGACCGACGTGGCGTCCGAAGGCGTCAACCTCCACTACTACTGCCACCACGTCATCCACTTCGACATCCCGCATTCGATCATCACGATCGCCCAGCGCAACGGCCGCATCGACCGCTTCGGCCAGCTTAATCCACCGTGCATCTACTACCTCCTGACGACCTCGGCGGATCCGCAGATCAAGGCCGACCTCCGCATTCTGGAGATCCTGGTGGAAAAGGAGAAGGTGGCGCACACCAACATCGGCGACGAAGGCGCGCTGCTCGGCCTGTATGACGCCGCCGCCGAAAGCGAATACATTCAGGGAGCGCTCTCGGCCGGCATCGACCCCGAGCGCATCATTCCGGACGCGCCGAGGGAGCAGGATTTCCTGGACCTGCTGATGGCCGGCGGCGCGGTGCCGGAGCCGCGAGCGGACCGGCTGCGGGAAACCTTGTCGCTTTATGACGACGACATCTCTTTTGCGCGCGCGGCCTTTGACGAGATTACGAGCGCGGACGCAGCGATCGCCTACCCCGACTTTCACCCGCACCGGACGTCCCTTGCCTTTCTCGCTCCCGAGGACCTGCAGCTCCGGTGCCGATCGCTGCCGCGCGAGGCGATCCCCAAGGACTGGCAGTTTCTGTTGACCGCGGACCGCGAGCGGTTGCAGAGCGCGATCGCCGATGCGCGCCGGCTCGCCAAGGGGGACGAAAAGACGTGGCCGGCCGAGCACCTCTTCTGGGAGCCCCATCCCGTGGCGCAGTGGTTGCTCGACAAGGTGATGTGCCGGTTCGCCCGTCACCAGGCGCCGGTAATCGTCGCTCCGGAGCTCATTCCCGGCGCTATGGCCTATCTGTTTCAGGCGCTGCTCTCCAACCGCCGCAGCCAGCCCGTGATCGCGGAATGGTTCGCGATCCTGTGCGAGCCTTCGGGTGGTATCGAGGCAATCTCTCTCCCCGATCTCCTGGCGCTGACCCGCTTTGCCGCCGGTATCCCCAATGTCGGCGCCTCGCGCCACGCGACCTCCGAGCTCAAGCGCCACCTCTCGACTGCGCTCGCCGCCGCCGGGCGCTATCTGGCGGCGCTCGGCGCGCAGCGCATTGCATCGATGGCCGCGCGACTGGAAGAGGACAACGTCCGCTTTCGCACCTGGGAGGAACGCTCGCTGCGGCGCGTCGCGGAAGAGGAGGAGCGCCGGCGCCTTCCCAATGGCAAGCTGCCGCGCGACGTCGCCGAACGCGGCGACCACAAACGCCGTGATATCGCGCACCGCCGCGCGCAGCGCGAGCGCTGGCTCGCCGACACGCTGCAGGTCGCCAGCGCGCCCTACCTGCGCGTCGGCGCTGTGTTCGTGGGTGCGTGAGGAGCGGGGTCCGCGTCGTGCTGAATCAGCAATTGACCCGCTACCTCATGCCGCTCTACATGTACCGCAGGGAAGCGCTTCGCGAGGTCGCCAGCGAGAAGGAGATCGAAATGGTACGGAAAACGATCGATATCAAGGGCGCCATCGAGGATCTCGGCCTGGCCCGCGTGATCCAGGAAGTCGGCCTCGATCGCGTGATCGCCGAGATCGGGCGCGATCGGCTGTGCCAGGCGCTCGGGCCGGAGTGGATCCTCGAGCAGGCGGCGGAGATCATGCGACGCCGCGGCAAGGGCGCGGCTCGCGCCGAATAATGTCAAGCTAGAGCTTGCCGTGCCGCGCTATTCGCAGGGGCGGCTTGCCATCGGCAAGGCGCGCGATGCTTGTCGTCTCGAATACGTCCCCCATCACCAACGGAGAGGAAAATGGCATTCGAGTGGGACGAGCACCAGCGCGAGCTGCTGGTAAAGTGGTTGCGCCGGCGGGCAGGCCGGGTCGAGGCGCAGGTTCCCGTCGGCGGCGCGACGATGTTTCTCGACGCTCTGGTCGAGCATCCGCTGCGGTCGGGCTTCTTCGACTTCCTGCCCGACTGGAGCGCGATCGAGAACAAGGCGCCCGCGGATTCATTCGGCATCCGCGACCTGCTGCGCTTCCTGGGCAAGCTGTGCCTGGGCCTGGAGAGCCGGTGGGGTGGGAGGTGCTTCGAGAGCAAGGCAGCGGGCGTCGTCATCGCCGCGAAAGTCACGCGTGAGGTCCGCGACTGGCCGCAGAAGCCCACGCTGGTCCGCGCCGGGATCCTCCGCCTCGGCTGCCGTCCGGCGATCTTCCTCGTGCTTGCGGACGAGCTCCCGCTGCGGGAGCCGAATCTGCCGATCATCCTGCATTACGCCAGTCACAACCGCGTCAAGGAGCTGGTCCGCGTCGTGCTGAATCAGCAATTGACCCGGTACCTCATGCCGCTCTACATGTACCGCAGGGAAGCGCTTCGCGAGGTCGCCAGCGAGAAGGAGATCGAAATGGTACGGAAAGCAATCGATATCAAGAGCGCCATCGAGGATCTCGGGCTGGCCCGCGTGATCGAGGAAGTCGGCCTGGATCGCGTGATCGAGGAAGTCGGCCTCGATCGCGTGATCGCCGAGATCGGGCGCGATCGGCTGTGCCAGGCGCTCGGGCCGGAGTGGATCCTCGAGCAGGCGGCGGAGATCATGCGACGCCGCGGCAATGGCGCGGCTCGCACCGAATAATGTCAAGCTAGAGCTGGCCGGTCGCTCTCTTTGGGAGCTTCGCCAGAACCCTGGACGAACAGCCCTGCTTGTCGTCTCGAATACGTCCCCCATCACCAACGGAGAGGAAAATGGCATTCGAGTGGGACGAGCACCAGCGCGAGCTGCTGGTAAAGTGGTTGCGCCGGCGGGCAGGCCGGGTCGAGGCGCAGGTTCCCGTCGGCGGC
>JACPHN010000135.1 GCA_016188575.1 Candidatus Schekmanbacteria bacterium | reverse complement strand
GTCCCGGTGAGGTCAATGAAACGGTGCTCAGGGCGGCTGGCGGGTTAGACATCTTTGTGGCCAAATACAACACCGATGGCAGCCTGTTGTGGGCGAAGCGCGCCGGAGGGACGGCCTTCGACAACGCGCCGGCCGTGGCGGCGGAGGGGCGGACGGGGAGCGTCGCGGTCGTGGGCGAGTTTGGCTTGGAAGCCACCTTTGGGCCAGGAGAAGCAAACGAAACAGTGCTTTCCTCGCCCAACCAGGACGCCTACGTGGCGCGTTACGATCGGGATGGAAAGCTGCTATGGGCAAAGCAGATCGGCAGTGAGCACGGCGGTGACTATGGAGAAGGCGTCGCGGTGGGGCAACGGCTCGGGACCATCGCGGTCTGTGGGGACATGGAAGACACCGTTACCTTTGGCGAGGGCGAAGCGAATGAGACGACACTGACGGCAAGCGGCGAGCGTGACCCGTTTGTTGCGCTCTATGACCCTGCGGGCGGCTTGCTCTGGGCCCGCGCGGCGGGCGGTCCCAAAGCCGATCTCTGCGCGGGAGTGGCCATTGCCGACGCCGACAAGGGAGCCGCTATCGCCGGTTTCTTTTCCGAAACCGCTGTCTTCGGCAAGGGCGAGCCCAACGAAACGACGCTGGTGTCCCCTCCGGGAGTTTGCGAGGACGGTTTCATTGCGCGCTACGGTGCTGACGGTTCGCTGGTGTGGGCAAGAGCGATGGGCGCCGCATCCAGGAGTGCCCGCGTGGAAGGGCTCGCCGTCGATCCCGCAGCGCAGGCGCTGGTGGTGGCCGGCGACTTTGACACGCTGGCCGTCTTCGGCGCCGGCGATTCCACCGAAACCACATTGACCGGCGGTGGCTGCTGCGAGATCTTCGTGGCGAAATACGCTCTCGGCGAACAGACCGTGCCGCTTGATCTCGCCGCCGCTGCTCTGCTTGCGGTGCCCGCCGCCGCGGCAGTTTACCGGCGCGTTCGCCGCGGCCGGACCGCGGATCGCAAACCTCTCCACAGACGATGCAACCGCCCATGGTAAACCCAAATCCACCGCCACTTCTCCGCCGACGCGACAGTGCACCCCTCCGTTTAAACATCTGCGCAATCCAGACTCGCGGTCAGAACCATGCGGGGCTGCTCTCGCACGGTTCCAGATCGGCCAGGATTAGCTGACTTTGGCAAGAGAACCCCTCGCGACACTTCGCGCTTCCATGCGGGTGCCGACGGGTCGGCGAGCAAGCGAAGGCCGTTCTTCACGCGGCCAAGATCGCCGGAGCGCTTGCGCAGCAACGGTACGCCCAAGGCAAAATACGGCTGCAGAGGCGGCTTTCCATGCTCGTAAAGAGGAGCGTTGCATGAGATCTCGGGATTGCCCTCGCAGACGCCTACGCCAAGGGCGGAGGTTGCGGCCAGTCCAGGTCTACGACAACGCGATGGCCAAGCAATTTCTCTAAACTACCTACCCGTGAAAGGGGTCGGGGTGGTGGCGCTGCGGTCGATTCAGCGCGCTCCCGGCTCATTGAAAAAGTCATGCGAAGATGCAAGCCTTCTCTGCCGACATCACTCCCGAACCCGCCGGCGCGAGGTCTCCTCCAATGCAAACACAGGGCCGCTTTCTCCCTCTCGGGCAGCTCCGCAACCATCTTTGCACCGCCACGCTCGGCACCATCGTGGCGACCTGCTCCCTGTTGTGGGCTCCAGGAGCGACCCCTGCATGGACTCCGGAAGATGAGCTCCCCGAGCCCAACTACAGCGACAACCTCGAGGCGGTAACCCTGCGCGACGGCGAATCGGAAGCCGTGCAGGAGATCAAGAACCCCACGCTCGGGCATCCCGCGATTCTCTCCGCGGGGCAAGAGCTCCATGTGGTGCTTGACCTGGACCTCGATCCGGCGGTCACCGCTCTTTCGGTGGCGCGCGTTGCGCTCTCCGAGCACCTCTCCCCCGTCCCGGTGGAAATTGACCTGACCGCTTCGAGCACCGCCGGGGAAGATGACGAGAACGACCTGTTCACGATCTCCGCAACGCTGCCCACCAGCGACCTGCCGCTCGGCGTGTTTGATCTACAGGTCTCCGGGTCGGCTGGCGGCCAGCTCTTCGAGGATACGCAGATTCGGGCCGTGCGCATCGACACCGGTGAACGTTCGAGCTTCCGCTTTGTGCATCTGTCCGACGTGCACCAGGGTGACCCGCGCGGTACCGACGACGGCACCTACCCGCAGGAGGTGGTCGATGGCATCATCAAGACCATCAACTTCCTGCAACCCGCCTTTGTCGTCGTCTCCGGCGACCTCGCCTTCGGCAGCGCCTACGAGGACGAATACCCGGACGCTTTCCACACCTTCGAAGCTGCTGACTTCGCCACCTACGTCGTCCCCGGAAATCACGACATGGAGCATAAGGTCGCTTTCGTCTCGCTCAAGGACGGCGCGGATTACTATCCCCGCTTCTACGGTCCAACATACTTTTCTTTCGACTATGGAAAATTCCACTTCGTCGGCCTCAACTCGATGGATCGGCCCCAGTCCGACCGCGAGATCGGCTTTGATCTCGATGGCATCAAGGCCGAGTACTGGGGCGGAATTCAGCTCGACATCGGAAACCAGCTCGAATGGGTGGAGCAGGACCTGCAGGCGCTGTCGGGGGAGGAGACCGTCCTGCTCTACATGCACCATGATCCCGCCAAGGACGTCACCACCAACTACGAGCAGCATGACCAGTGGGAATACGGCATCGAAGAGTACCGATCGTCGGCCGAGATCATACACGATTTGATCCAGAGGTTTGGAGTCTCGTGGATTCTCCTCGGGCACGACCACTACGACGAGGTACGAGACGCCTGGGGAGCGAAGTTCGTGCTGACGACAACCGCGGGCAGCTCGCGGCGCTTCGGATCTCATTGGGGGTTCCGCGTCTTCGACGTGATCGCAGACAAGATTGCCTCCTACACGTACAATGGCGATTCCCAACTTTCGCAACCGTACGGGTATGATGCCGCCCGATCCGGCAGAGCCGTGGACGTTGTGCCGTATATCGACTACTCCTACGGCGCCTACGCCAATGACGGCAGCGAGCCATTTGTCGCCGCGATCGTCAAGAATCTGCTGGCCGAGCCCGTAACGGGCACCCTGAAGTTTCTCGTCAAGGCCGACTCGGTGCAGGCCAGCGGCGGCACCATCGTGCAGGATCTGGCCCTGGACGGTGGCATTCATCGCGTCCTCGTCGAGGTGCCAGTGCCCGCAAACACGCTCTCGGCAATCGTCACCGTCACGGATGCCACCGCAGCGCCGCCGGCGCCCTCCGAGCTCGACGCCGTCGCCCATTCGTCCTCGCTCGAGCTGTCCTGGAAAGGCGTAGGTGTTTCGGATATCGCCGGCTACAACGTGTACTACGACACAGACGGCTCGGGGGAACCGTACGCGGGCACGGGCGCGGTGCAGGGTAGCTCACCGGTGTTCGTGCCGGCTGCCTCCTTGGCGGATCCCGGCTACCCCACATTCACGCTGTCGGGGCTGACTTCCGGCCAGACCTACTACCTCGCCGTTTCCGCGGTCGATCAGACCTCAGAAGGAGCGCTCTCCACGGAGGTGCAGAGGGCCCCCCACACGCCGCCGGACACCCCCGAAAACTTCTGGGCTCGCGGCGCGAACGGCCAGATCGCTTTGACGTGGGATGCCGTCGCCGACGCTGCCGGCTATCGCGTGTACTACGATTCCGATGCCGCCGGACCTCCCTATCGCGGGGTCGACGCCACGCAAGGCAGCTCACCGGTGGACGCCGGTACGAGCACCCAGCTCGTTCTTGCCGGGCTACGCAACGGCGCGACCTACTACGTCACGGTGCGCGCCTACGACAGCTCCGGCGGCGCCAGCAACGACGCGCCGGAGCGCACCGTCATTCCCCAGCAGTCCGCGTCGGGCGACGTCGACGACAGCGGCGCCACCGACAGCTACGACGCCAGCTTGCTGGCCCGCAGCCTCGTGCACCTTGCCACCATCAAGGGCAAGCTCCTGGACAACGCTGATGCCAATGGCAACGATCGCATCGATGTCGGAGATGCCGTAGCTCTGCAGCAGCTCGTCGCGCCGCCACTGGATACGGCACCGATCGCCACCTTCGCGAGCACGCCGCCATACGTGCAAACGGCGGATCCAACCGCGTTCGACGCGGCGGGCTCCTACGACCGCGAGGAACCGGCCAACACGTTGATGTTCCGCTGGGACTTCGAGGGCACGGGATCGTTCACCGCGTGGTCCTCCTCGCCGCAGGCCACCCACACCTTTGCGGAGGTGGGGTTGCACAACGTCGTTCTCGAGGTTCGCGACTCCAGTGGCAAGATCGGTCGCTACGTCCAGCCGCTGCTCCCAAAATACGCCCAACACCTGTTCATCATCGACATCGACGGCGTGCGGCGCGACGTCATGTACAACTGGATCGCCAACCGGCAGCACGAAGATGGGTCGAACACGTTGCGCGACGACATTATTGGAAATGTGGTCTTCTCCGGCACCAACGATGACCCGGCCGACTTTTCATCCTCCATGGCAATCGGCGTCGATCGCTCCCGCGCCGTCTTCCCGTCGGTCACCTTCGTCAACCAGGCCATCTTGCCTCTCGGCGTCCATCCTCATTTGTCCGGTATCGCCGGCAACGAGATGATGGATCGCGACGATCTCTTTGACCGGGCGTTCGTCGGCATCGACGCTCAACAGGTCTACGTCTCGTCACTGGCGCTCAATGACCTCTACTCCTTTCCGAGGTCCATCTACGAATATGCCGCGGACCACGGTTACCGGTCGTCGGTCATCTTCCACCAGTATCCCAAGGGCGCGAACCGCTGGGTAACGCCGACGAATCCATCGGAGTTCCTCATGTTCCTGCTCGACCCCGCGCAGGACTACGATACGGCAAGTTTCTATCGAGGGATGCAGGAGGTGGTCAGCAACGGTCTGCCGGAAGTCTTCTACCTCTACCTGGCGGGGCTCGACCATCGCTCCCATGCAGAAGGAATCACGTCCCAGCCCATCCACATGGAGTTTCTCGACACGCTGTTCGATATTCTCATCAACGGCGGCACGATCAATTACCCAGGCGGAAAGGAAGACCCCATCCCGTTCGCGGGGCTCGCGCACATGCCCGACTCGACGACGTCCGACCCCGACGATACGCTCTATGACAACACGGTGTTCGCTTTTTCACCCGATCACGGGCAGGTAAACATCGGGGACGACCCGGTAGATCGCACCGAGCTTGAAGCGGTCATCGAGGAAGCGCTCGGTGAGGATATCGTCATCGCCAGCTCACCGTCGCGCGGTCTGTATGCGCGAGAGCTCTATGACCAGGCCGACAACAAGCTCGATGTCTTGACGGCGTTGGCGGGAATTCGCGACGTAGAGCGCCGCTCGACCGCATTCCGGAGAACCTCCAGCGAGGACTTCGAAAACGCGGGAGGCTCTATCGAGTTCAACGGAGACTCCTGCTATATCTACATCCGCAACCGCACAACGAACGACTGGTCCGACTACCCGGACTTCACCCAGGACATCTTGCCGGTAGCCAAGGCTCTTCGGCGCAACACGGACGACTCCGACAAGCCGATCGAGCAGGGAGCCATTCGCTACATTCTGGTGCGGAAGACGGCGCTTCGCGACGGGCGCTACGAGTCCGAGGGATACTATGTGTACACCGGGGACGGCACGACGAATGAGATCAGCGATCCGGCGGCCGTGTTCTCCAGCGAGCAGATCCGCGACCTGAACATCGCCACACACCTCGAGAATCTCGATGATCATCGGAGCGGAGACATCATCCTTTCGGGTGGCAAGCCGTCGTCGGACGAGGACCCAAGTGGCTGGTTCTTCGGCAATCCGCTCTTCACGAGCACCGGTGAGCATGGCAACATGCTGCCTGGCGAGACCTTGATTCCCCATCTGTGGGGCGGAAAACCGATCCAGCGGAACGGGTTGGCGCGCACCGTTTCCGCCGACAGTCAAGTGGATTTCGCACCGACCGGCGCCCAATTCCTCGGCATCCACATGCGCACGGCACAGGGATCGGGCCATCTGTTCGAGGTCGCGCAGGCAGGGCTCGCAGCGACGCTGGCCGCGTCTGATGCGGTGGCGGAGGCAGGCGAGACGGCCACGGTGTCGCTCACCGTATCCGGCGCGGAGGCGATCGCCGGCCTACGGTGCTCGCTCACCTACGACCCGGCAAGCGTGCAGCTCGCGTCGCTCACGACGGCGTCTCCGGCGGCATCCTGGGAGGTGTACAGCAAGTCGATGACCGGTCGTGTGGACATTGTGGGCGTGAGCGCCCAAGCTCTCGCCAGCACGACCGCAACCGTTCTGGAGGCGAGATTCACGGTGTTGGCAGAGGCAGCAATGGGGACCGAGGTCCCGATTCAGGTACAGAGTTGCACCTTCAGCGATGAATCGGGGAATCCCGGGGCCGGGTCGGGAATTGACGGATCGATAACCGTGGGCACACCTGCCGAGGTGCCGGCGATGGGGGTTGTTCCCGGTCTCCTGGCCGCCGCGGCGGGTCTGGCGTCCGTGTACCATGTCGCGCGGCGGCACCGCCGCCGGAAGGTAGATACGGCCGCGTGACCTGAATCCGTCGCCTATCCTGGACTGGCCCGGCGCGGACATCCTGTCCGCTGTCCGTCACTCCGGCGAAAACCGGGGTGCAGAGTCGCTTGTGCCTAGGCTTGCTGGCGGGCGCGCGCGCAGCAGCCCTTGGATTGTGGGTGAGCCGCGGCGTCCACGCCGCGGCTCCGGGGCCCGACAAGGCGCGATCAGTAGCGGTAGTAGTCCGGCTTGAAAGGCCCATCCACCTGGACACCGATATACTCGGCCTGCTCGTCTGTCAGCCGGGTCAGCTTGGCTCCGAAGCGGTGGAGGTGTAGCCGCGCAACGCGTTCGTCGAGATACTTCGGGAGCACGGCAACCCGGCGTCCGTAGTGCTCGGCGTTGCGGTGTAGCTCAATCTGCGCGAGCACCTGATTCGTGAACGATGCCGACATCACGAAACTGGGATGCCCCGTGGCGCATCCCAGATTGACGAGTCGACCTTCCGCCAACACGATCACGGAATGGCCCCGACCACCCGGACCGTGCGTCGTGTTCTTGAAGCGCCATTCATGCACTTGCGGCTTGATCTGGATCTTCTCGACCTCGCCATTGCGAAGCAGGGCATGGAGACCAGCCATGTCGATCTCATGGTCGAAGTGCCCGATGTTGCAGACGATCGCATTGTGCTTCATGCGCTTCATGTGCTCGACAGAAATCACGCCCTTGCATCCCGTGGCGGTCACGAAGATGTCGAAAGCCTCCAGCGCATCTTCGACGGTGAGCACGTCGAGGCCCTGCATGGACGCCTGCAGAGCGCAAATCGGGTCGATTTCAGTCACCGAGACCTTGGCTTCCTGACCGCGCAGCGACTGGACGCAGCCCTTGCCGACGTCGCCGAAACCGCAGACGAGCGCACGTTTGCCACTCATCAGCACGTCCGTGGCGCGGAACAGACTGTCGATCAGGGAGTGCCGGCACCCATACAAGTTGTCGAATTTGCTCTTGGTGACCGAGTCGTTTACGTTGATCGCCGGGAACAAGAGTGACCCGTCCTCCATCCTCTGGTAGAGCCGATGTACCCCCGTGGTGGTTTCTTCGGAGACGCCGCGGATCTTCGCGGCCATCGCCGTCCAGAAACCGCCGCCCTTCTCCTGGCGAATGCCGGCAAGCAACCGATAAATCGTCTGGAGCTCGTGATTGTCAGTGCTCTCCGGCGATGGGATACTTCCGCTCCGCTCCAGCTCGACGCCGAGGTGGACGAGCAGCGTGGCGTCGCCGCCATCGTCGAGAATCAGGTTTGGTCCGCCGCCGTCCGGCCAGAGGAGAGTCTGCAGCGCACACCACCAGTACTCCTCGATGGATTCGCCTTTCCAGGCATACACGGGCACTCCCCTGGGCTCCGCCGGCGAGCCGCCGAGCTCGGGCGGCCCCACCACGACCGCGGCCGCCGCGTGATCTTGCGTGGAAAAGATGTTGCACGACGCCCATCGGACCTCGGCGCCGAGGGCGACGAGCGTTTCGATGAGCACCCCAGTCTGCACGGTCATGTGCAGAGATCCGGTGATGCGCGCTCCGGCAAGCGGCTTGCTCGCCGCGAATTCTTCGCGCAGGGCGGCCAGCCCAGGCATCTCATACAGGGCCAGCTCGAGCTCCTTGCGCCCGAACTGGATAGTTTGCGGACGGGAGTCCGCCACCTTGTAGGTAAGGTCGGAGCAAAGCGGGAGGCCGGTGTCGAGGAAGAGTTTGGACTGGGTAGCCGTAGCGGAGCTCATGGGGCTTCTCCAGGCGGTCGAGGAGGTTCACGGGATTGCATTGATCCGTACATCCGGATGATAGGATATATACGCTGGAGCGCGCGCAATGTCAATGGCGCAACGCGGGACCGGGCCGCTCGGGTGGCGCGCTCTGGGCGCGCGAGTAGGTGGCGATGAACAGTCCCGGGCCGCTCGCAGCGGCATCCGCAGGCAGCGGCTCGTAGTCGCGCTCCTGCATCCCGCCATGGGCCGCGGCGGTGGCAAGGGTGTCGCGAGCGAATCCCATGTGCACGTGACCCATCGCGGTTCGGTAGGCCTCTCTGTCGTGCGCAACCATGTCGACCACCACAAGCTTTCCACCCCGGACAAGCACTCGGGAGATCTCGGCAAAGACACTTGGGAGGTCGCCGATGTGATGAAAAACCAGCACGCAGAGCGCGACGTCGATGGCATCGTCGCTGATGGGCAAGCAATGCAGGTCTCCCTGGCGGAGCTCGACATTACCGGCAGGTGCCAGCCGGCGAGACGCGAGCGAGAGCATTGCTGGCTCGCGGTCGATCGCAATGACGCGTCGCACGTGCGGAGCGATCAATGCGGCGATGTCGCCGACACCGCAGCCGAGATCGGCGATGGTCCATTCCGCGGGCAGCAGCGCGGCGAGGGTGTGGAGCCAGAAAGTCTTACCAAAAAGCTCGTTACGAAGCGATTCCCACTGCCCCGCCACACGCTCGAAAAACGTTCCGGAGTCAATGCGGCGGGCGCTCAAGACCCCCTGGAGTCGCAACCGGTCTTCCGCGTATTGGGGATAGCGCTGCGCGTCTCGGCGCACGATGTTCCACAGCTCGTGGCTATCGGGGGGGAGCTGGTCGGCGGCAAGGCGGACCAGACTGGAGGGGCCGTCGGTGCGGCGGCGCAGCCAGCCATCGGCCTCCAGGATTTTCAGGTGGCGGCTGATCGTCGACTGTGGCGCCTGAACGATCCTGCCGAGCTCGCCGACGCTGAGCTCCTCGATTTCCAGGAGGCACAGGAGACGAACGCGCAGCGGTTCCGCGAGCGCCGAAAGGTGGGAGTAGACGTTGTCATCGAGGAGTCGTGGGGACATCGCGGTGCCTACTTGCCAGGGCCGGGGACAGTCGATTATAAGACAGCGCGATCGGGGCGCCAACTGTTGCGAAGGAGTGCGCGTCGTGGGTACAGTCGTGTCTTGGAGCACCGCGGCGAGCAGCGCCGAAACAGATGGTCAGGGATCGATACATCGCGTCGTTGAACGAGGTTCTTATCCGCCGGCAAGGGGATTGCGCGATCATCGAATATCGAGAAAGCGGGATACCCCTGACGCAGGTGTGCCTTGGGGTCGATGCGGACAGCCTGACCGATCAGGAGATCCTGGATCATCACAACGCGGCGCTCGCCTTCGGAACCGGGGAGGGCGTCGACGAGGGCGCTACCACGGCCGGAGAAATGCCACCGGGGATGCCGCAAATCCGCTACTCCAAGCGCCTGGCCTCGTGGGTCGCCAGAGCGGATGTGCTGCGCTGCGTGATCAAGACGGATATCAGCGGCGAAGTCGTGATCGGCATCGATGACAAGGAGCTCTCCTTGCGCGAGCTCGGTGCGCTCCTCGCGGAGCGCGCGGGCTTTGGCATGCGGCTGACGTTCGTTCCGGTGGCGGAGCTCTATGAGCTGCCGGAAGTCGAGCTCCTGGATGACGAAGATAGTGGGCTGCAAGAAGAGGCGGAGGGCGAAGAGCAAGAGTAGCGCGACCGGCGCGGGCTCTGCGGCCCTTGCCGGCAGGCACGCAGCGCGTTCGGGGCGGCGCGCCGCCGCGAGAGGGTTCGGGCAAGAACGTTGGCCGCGCCGATCGCCGCGAGCAGCAACGCGTCGAGGTAGCCGGGCAGGCCGGCGCTGTCTGCTCGGCGCCCGGGGCTGAAGCACCCCGAGCCGCCGCCGCCGTCTCCCCCATCGTCGTCATCGTCCCCATCCCCGGGGTCAGGCGGCGTATAGTCCACGGCCGCGCGGGGGTCAATCAGGCCGTAGCCAAACTGATCGTCTTTGCCAGCCGGCCCGAGATCCACCGCTGTGTCCTTCAGGCGCTGTTCGACCTCCTGCGCAGGAACGCCTTTTGCCAGCATGAGCCCAACAAGACCCGAGACATGCGGTGCCGCCATCGAAGTCCCCGCAAAAAAACAGTAGGCGGCCCTGCCCCCGGCAAAGTCGAAGCACGACGATAGCACTCCGTCCCGATAGCCATCGCCATTGCTGTCCATGCTCAGGTCTCCGCCGGGCGCCGCGACATCGACTTGTGACCCGAAGGAGGAATACGATGCCAGTTGTTTTGTCTGCCCGACGGCGCTCACCGCGATCACGCCCATGCAGTTGGCCGGGCTTCCGACCGCACCGCCAGAGTTGCCGGCCGAAGCAACGATCACCGTGCCGCGCTGGACAATCTTGTCAATTGCATCCTGCCACACGGGGTCGCAGGTCGACGACTGGCTACCGAGACTCAGGTTGATGACCTTCGCCGGCAACGACAAGTTTCCGTACGCCGTGCCGATTCCCGCCAGGTAGAACGCGGCCGTAATAATCTGCGACGTGAGACCCGCCGACGGCGCGTGCGCGTCGAGGCCGCGCGCTCCGACGATACGACCAGACCAATTGATGCCGGCAACGCCAAGGCCATTATTCGTCGTCGCCGCCATTGTGCCGGCAACGTGGGTGCCATGGGACGAGTAGGAGCTTGCCGCCTGGCTGGGATCGGGACCCCGGTCGGCCGCTTCGTCGTCCACGCCCAGGGTCGGGTCGTTCTCCAGGACGCAGTTGCCAGCGCATCCGCAGGCGCTACAGTCGACGAAATCGAAATCGTTGACCTCATCCATGCGACCGACAAGGTCGGGGTGCGAATAGACGAAACCGTTGTCGACGACGCCGATCGTCACGTCAGTGCTCCCCTGGGTGAAATCCCACGCCGCTTCCAGCGTCATGAACGCGGCCTGGTAGTGCCATTGCAGACCGTAGTAGGCGTCGTTTGGCTGCGACCAGGCGACGTTGAAGCGATCCGGTTCCGCATATTCCACCGCTGGATCTGCCGTCAGACGGGCGCGCGCAGCGGGCACGGAATCGCCGCTGCCGAGGCGAACCTGATACACGCCGATGGCCTCCAGCGTGCTGACGACAGTAAGCTGGTGGTGAGAAAAAAAGCCGGCTCGTGCTGCCGCGCCCAGCGTCGGCCGCAACCTGACCAGAAGAAGGCCGTCTGCATACTCCGGAAGATTCTTTGGCCACGAGGTCTCGGGAACCGTTGGGAGCTCGCCCGCCACTCCCGCGGCCTGCAGAGCGACAAGTGCCGCGGCGAGCAGCATGGCTGACGCCCACCGACGCGACTGTAAGACCTGCCGGCATCTCATTGAAGGTCCCTCACCGAAATGTGGTCACCGCCGGGCGCGGCGCCCCGCGGTGACCGTTACTCTCGATTCAGTTGGTGAAGTTGGCGCCGTAGCGCTCCCACCACGTCGCGAAGTCGGGAATCAGGTCCACGCCTGGAGCGACATTTCGACAAACCGCGACCTCCTGCTCCGCTCGTTCTCTGCCCGACGCCGTCGTATTCAGATTGGACCAGTCATCGAAGTCGCGAAGCACGCTCAGCGAGGGGTCGAACGGTTGCCCGGTCTGCTGGTTGATGTCCAGGTTGCCGCTATAGAAGTTGGCCGTGTCGATCTGTCCGTCGCCGCTCCAGTCAATGCCATTGCCGCCGCCACAAACCCCGTCGGGTTCAAAGATGCGGGTTTCGTCGAGGTTTACGTTACGGCCGACGGAGTACTCCGCGGTGCCCCCACTGGCGGAGCCGTTGCCCTCGCCGATGGCGTCGCAGTTGCCGTCGAATCCATCGAACTGGTAGCGATAGTTCATGATCGAGTTGTAGTTGGGTTTCCAGTTGGCGTCCTCGAAACCGCCGTGATGAAGGCCGAGATTGTGGCCAAGCTCGTGCATGAGCGTGTTTGTCATGTAGTTCTGGTTATGAGAAGTCGGCGGTGTATAGGCAAAGGCGCCGAGAACAAAGCTCTTCCCGGGTAGCTGCGCAAGCCCGCTTGCAGATATTACCGTGCTTTGGTCAGAGAAGTAAAATGCCCAAGATATTATGCAGTAGTGCCAGTCGTCACCTTTATTCTTGTTCTGCGATCTTAGCTGTCCAAACTCTGTCGACGAATTGAACAGGTCATTGTAGTTTGCTGTTGTTGACGGCCCGAGAGCCAACTGACCCGTCGAATGTGAGATACCGTTTGATACTTCTACCTCCAGCGTATACCCGTGGTTCTTGAATGCTTGAACCATGCGATTTACAATATTGTTCACGTCTGGACGAAGAAAATCGGTGCCGTTTATGACAAGCCAGTCTACCTCCACCCGAATCGTCTTTTCGTCGTCCTCCGAGCTGGAGTCACACCCCGGGACAACCAGGGCGAACGCTGCAAGCAGCAGCATCAGGGCAAACAATCGCCAGATGGGAAGGCAGCCATCCCGGTTGCATTCGGACAACGCACGCTTCCGCTCACCGCACACCATCGCAATCCTCCTCAGCGCTAGCCAGTAGTGCCTGCGGCGCCACCAGGCAAGCGGCCGGCGCCGAGGTCAGCATCGATTGCAGTGTAAGGCGGGCTCGGCGTCAGCGCAAGAATCGCTAGCCTGCACTCGCTGTCGGACTCGACTCTGCGGGAACCGAGACGGGAGCAGGGCCGGCGGCGTCTGGTGGGAGCCCGAGCGGCAGGGTGAAGATCAAGCTCGTGCCGCGACCAAGCTCGGAAAGGACCCAGATCCGGCCATTCATCTTCTCGACAAGGCGCTTGCAGATTGCCAACCCGAGCCCGGTACCGCCATAGCGCCGAAAGATTGATCCATCTGCCTGGGTGAAGACGCGAAAGACCTTGTCGAGCTTGTCGCGCGCGATGCCGATGCCCGTGTCGGTGACCGTAAACCGCAGGTCGCCGGCCGACAGCCCATCGGCATCCGGCTCGATCGTCAGGCACACCGATCCGGCATCAGTGAACTTGATAGCGTTGTTGATGAGATTCGCCAGGACTTGGAGAATGCGATTGGTGTCACCGACGACCCGGGCAGGAACCCCCGGCTTGACGACGGCACTGAGATTCAGGCCTTTTTGCACCGCGAGGCTCTCGGCCGGCTTGATCGCCGCATCCACCAGGTCGCTCATCGCGAAGGGCGTGGACTTGATTTCGATTCGTCCGGCCTCGACTTGGGCCAGATCGAGCAGGTCATCGATGAGGTTGAGGAGAGTGTCGGCTGCTCGGCGGTAGATCTCGAGGTACTCGGCCTGCTCCGCCGACAGCTCGGTAGCCGCGATCAGGTCGGCGGCGATGAAGATCTGATGCAGCGGCGTTCTGAGCTCATGACTGACGGCGGCGAGGAAGTCGGACTTGGCGCGCGAGGCAGCCAGAGCGCCCTCACGGGCTTCGATGAGGCGTTGCTCCCAGAGTTTGCGCTCCGCAATGTCGCGGACGACGGCGAGGTTGGCTGTCTTGCCATTGACCGGGATCGCTGCGCCGACCACCTCGACGTCGATGACGGAGCCGTCCAGCCGCAGCAGCTTCTCTCGCGCCGGCGTGGTGTCGATGCCATCCCTGCGAATGCGCGCAATGCGATTCGCGGCGAACTCGCGGAACTCCGGATGCACGAAGTCCAGAACGTTGCGGCCCACGAGCTGCCCGGGGTTACTGGCGCCAAAGAGCTTGGCGCCGGCCTGATTGATGTAGGTGACCTTGCCGTCCGCGTGAACGACAATCGCCTCCGGGCAGAGCTCGACCACGAGTCGGTAGCGCTCCTCACTTTCGCGCAGCGCTTCAAGGACCCTTTTGCGCTCGGTCATGTCGGTCTGGGATCCGACCATGCGGATCGGGCTGCCGGTCGCATCGCGAACCGCCTGGCCGCGGACCAGCATCCAGCGGACCCCGGTCTTGGGATGGTTGATGCGATGCTCACTGCGCAAGAAGCTGGACAGTCCCTTGAGGTGTGTGTCGATCTCACGGCGCACGGCCGCGACATCTTCCGGGTGAACGCGCTGCAACCAGGCTTCCGATTCAAGTGGTTCCGCATCGTCCGGAAACCCCAGCATTGCGCGCCAGCGCGGGGAGCAGTGCAACTGACCGGAGTGGAGATTCCAATCCCAGAGGCCGTCATTGGCGCCGCGTACGGCCAACGCGTAGCGCTCTTCACTCTCTCGCAACGCGGCTTCGGCCTGCCGGCGCTCGGTGACATCGTCAATGATGCCTTCGATGGCGATCGGCCGATCCGCGGCATCGAACACGAGCACGCTGCTCTGCCTGAAGATGCGAATCTGACCGTCCTTCCTGCAGATCTGAAACTCGAGATTGGACTCTGACTCCTGAGCCCGGCAAACGGCGACAAAGTGCCGGCGCACGGTCTTGTACCAGTCAGGGTGCACGGCCCGTTCGAGAAAACCGGCGTCCGCGGTCCACTCGGCTGGGGAATAGCCGCTGAGGCGCAGCGCGGCGGGGCTGACGTATTCGAAGCGGTCCTCGCCGAGATGAAAGCGAAAGAGGATGTGGGGAGCGCCCTCAGCGAGCCGCCGGAATCGATCCTCGGAGGCCTTCAATCTGGCAAAGCTTGCGCGCAGCGCATTCCCCGCCTTCTCCAGACTGGTGAACATCCTGCCGATGAGCACCACCGCGGCCACGAGCAGCCCTGCCCCGATGGCGCCGATCAGCTTGACTGAACCCGCCAGCTCGCGATTGGGCCACAGATTGTCTCGTTTCAAGCTCAGCCCTGCGAGCTCCTGGACGCCCAGGAACAAGAGCGCGAGCGTAAGCACCAGCCAGGCCGGCCCCGTGCCCCGGGTCTTGATCAGGTACCAGGAGGCCAGAACGATTGCTGCGCCGAGCAGTGCGCTGCTTGTGGCGATCGCGAGCTGTGGGTTCATGGGCCGTCCCAGCGCATGCCGAACCGCCAGAATAGCTCTCTGCTGCACCTGAGCTCCGCGGTCAGGCTACTCGGTGGCGCTGAGAATCTCCACCCCGATGCGCTCTCTGAGCTGCTGCACGGCCTGCTTTTCAATTTCCTGCTTGCGCTGTCTGAAAAGTTGGTTGCGGATAACGTTTTCGACCTCCTTCAGCGGCCGGACCGACTCCTCCTGCTTGTCGCGCACGAGCAGAAGGTGCCAGCCCGCCTCGCTCGCCACGGGCGCAGAGACGGTGTTCTCGGCGAGCTTGAAAGCCGCAGCCTCAACGGGCTCCAGACGGCCGAACCCGCGCAGAGAAGAACCGCGAGCGAATGCTCCCAGCGCTCCGCCCTCGTTCTTGGATTGGAGGTCGGTCGAAACCGCTTTGGCCACCTTCTCAAAGGGTTCTCCACCCACAATTCGTTTCCTCGCATCGAGTGCTTCTTTCTTGGAGGCAACGAGAATGTGCCAGAGGTGTAGAGAGGGCTGAATGACATATTTCGCCTTGTTGTCCTCATATACCTTTTCGATTTCCTGAGCGGAAATCAGCAGTTTCGGCAATAGCTCGGGGAGCACCTCCGCAAGCGGCCGGTAACCGCGGGTCTCTCTTTCGAGCACCTGAACGAGGTGGAATCCGCGCGCGGATTTGATCGGTGTCGAAGTCTCGCCGATCGCGAGCTTGGCGATTACCGACTCGAAACCTGGATTCGCGCCCAGCGAAGGAATGGCGCCTCCCTCTTCAACCCAGCCCATATCGCCGCCTTCATCTCGGGTAAAGAGATCAACGCTCTTCTCGCGGGCAACGGCAGCAAAGTCCGCACCACCGGCGAGGCTCTCGCGAACCTCATCCGCTTGCTCCTGCGAGTCGAGCACGATCTGTCGACCATGCCAGCGGTCGGGAATGTCGAAATCGGCGAGATGTGCGTCATAGAAGGCTTTGATTTGCTCCTCGGGAACCCCCGGATCCCCCTGGATCCGCTTCGCGAGAAAGACACCGCGCAGCGCATCACGGGCACGCTGGCGCACCAACGCGGCGGTCTCGGCATTGCTCATGAGCCCGGCGGGAGGCTCTGGAGTCGATGCTCGACGTCGCCGGCGGTTACGGGCACACCACCTACCCGCGCCAGAACCTTCTCGCCAGGCTGGGCCGCTGGCGAGCCTGCCAGCCACGTTGAGAGGGAATCTCCTCCGCCGGACCATTCACGGCCGCAACCGGGCGCTCCAGGCAGCAACAGCAACAGGGAAATGACAACGGGGAGTTGCAAACGGTGGGAAGCTGTCATGAGAGCCGCGCCTCGGCCAACAATCGTCATGCGATCTTCTCGTCGAGATCGGCCTGGCTGGGCGCCGGTTCCCATTGCCCATGGTCGCTGCTGGCGCGCTCCGAACAATGTTGTCGCACAATACCGGCCTATTCGGTGTAACACGATTTGGCTCGCTCTGGTTCCCGGGAGAATCGTCAAAGAGCCGCTGCTGCAGACGCTTCCGGAGGTGCCGTCCGGACAGCTCATGGCACGCTCCGCCGCTTACCGTGGCGAGGAAAAGAACGACTGCGCCGGCGCCAGATCTGGGAGACAGCGAGCACGAGACTCACGGCGGCAGCAAGACGCGCCGCACTCGCAAGCGGCACTACCGGATACTGCCAGACGGCCTGGGCATCGACGGTGGCGCTCGGTGCCTGGTCCTCGAATCGCGCCCGCAAGGTGTCAGGGCTGGCGACCAACAGGAGGCCGGCTTCCCGGTTGCTGACCGTATGCGAGAAACGCAACAGCGCTCCAGCTTCGGAGGTCGTGAAATAGCCGGAACCAGTGGCCGTCTCGCGAAGCGTCATGTCAAACCCAAGCGCGTCGCCGCTCTCGCTCCAGACCCGAACGATGCGTTCGTTCTGCGCGTTGGGATCATCGGCAGGATCTGGGTCGAAGAGGCGAATGTCGGCGGTTTCGTCGAAATGTGAATATAGCGGTCTATCGAAGGAGAGCCGGCCTAGCGCGGGTGTCGGCGTCGCGGTGGCGGTTTCCGTCGGCGTTGCCGTCTCCGTTTCGGTCGGCGTTTCGGTCGCCGTCGGCGTCGCAGTGACCGTCGGCGTGGCGTCGAGCTCCGGGTCCAGGGTGCGCACGGCGTCGATATCCGCACCAGCGGTTTCGTAGCACTCCGAATCGGGTCTATCGTCGCCCTGGTGGTCTTTGATGATGAGGTAGCGGGCGGCCTGCAGACCAGTTCCCTCCAGGTCGAAGTCGCAGCAGCGGCGATAGATGTCCGGGCACGGTGTGCCACACGCGTGCGTGCCCAGCGAGTAGGTCGGACCGTCTAGCACCGGAACGGCGAGCACCTCGACTGCTTCGGTCGCCACGTACTGGTAGATCCGCACGTCCGGCCCATCGGGCACGTCGTGAATCCACTCGCACTCGTCGGGTCCCATGTCCACCGCGATCCAGCCGCGGAACCCGAGCGATACAAAACCGCGGTACGTCTCCACGTCAGTACCTGTCGCATTGGGTTCGCCGAGAGCGTGCAGCGGGTTGTCAAAGCGCTGATTCGTGTCCTCGCAGCGCAAGTGCGAATTGATGATCGCGTTGGCGAAGCGATCGCCGGCGCATCGCCGCTTTGGGCCGGGCGGCGGAGTCAGCTCGAGGGGCGAGACTCCCGGAGGCACCGGGGCAAGGTCCGGCCGGCCGATCTCTTCAAAGTCCACCGCAGGAGCGGCGGCGGCTCTGACCACTCCGATGCTCACGACAAGCGCGAGCGCCAAGGGCGCCAGGCCGAAGCTGGGGTGCCACCGAGACATTACTTCCCGGCAAGCAGGGCAACGCGTACGCTGCGATTGTCCTTTTCATAGGTCAGCTTTCCCTCGCGAGCCAGCCAGCCGATCGCTTGATGGAGGACATCGTTTGGGGCTTCAACGCCTTTTTTGAGCTGGGTCAGGTTCACCTCACCGTTCTCGTTGAGGTATCGCCACACGAGACCCGCGGTTTCTCCGATCTTCTCAACTAGGTTCTCGATGGTATCGGTAGTCACGGTAGTTCTCCCAAGTAGACGCAACGAATTCGCAAACCAGGGTGGGTCGACGATTGCAGCAGTTATAGCAGGATTGCCGGCGGAAGCAAGACCTGACCGCGAGGCGTCCTGGATCCACCGCCCCCCTCCGTCCCTCCCCCCGCAAGCGTGGGGAGGTGAGGTTGGGGTCATCGTGAAGCGCCGTCCGCACAGCTTGCGTCGAACAGGCGGTGGATTCAGGATCGCGCGGGCGGTTGACGCTATGGCGAATCTCGATGTACAGTTTCCGACTGATCTGTAGGTGTGGTCGCATCTTACCCGACGAGGTCGCGACACGGCGGCCGGGAAGCCATGAAGGCAGACGAAACCCTCCGCATGGAAATCGTCAAGCATCGACCGCCCGCGCCCAGGGCCGTCGATGCCAACAAGCTCCAGCTCGAGCTCTTGGCGCGCCTTTCTCAGGAGCTTGACCCCGCCGCGCTGCTGCTCGACAGAGGTGATTCGCTGCGCTCGCGAAATCGCCGCATCGCCGTCGCCAAGCAGCTCACGGCAATCCTGCAGGACCTTGATCCCGGAGGCGCCAGCGCGCCGCGGGATCTCATTCCAGCTTTTCTCGACAAGCTCATCGATTATGGCCCTCTACTTCCCCTGTTGTTGGACGAAGAGATCTCCGACATCATGGTCAACCGCGCTGATCAGGTCTACGTTGAGCGCCAGGGAAAGCTCGCCGTCACCGACGTGCGGTTTCAGGACGATCAACACCTGCTGCAGACGATCCATCGCATCACCGAGATGATCGGGCGCAGCGTCGATGACCGCCGGCCGATGGTGGACGCTCGTCTTCCAGACGGCTCCCGGGTAAACGCAGTTATCCCGCCTCTTGCCGTCCAGGGCCCCATGCTCACGATCCGCAAATTCTCGCGTGATCTGATCACCATGTCGGACCTGGTCTCCCGCGAGTGCCTTTCTGCCGACATGGCGGAGCTTCTCAGGGCGGCGGTCTTGACGCGTCAAAACATCGTGATCTCTGGGGGCACCGGCGCGGGGAAAACCACGCTACTCAATGTCCTGTCCTCCTTTGTTCCGCCGCATGAGCGCATCATCACCATCGAGGACGCCGCGGAGCTGCAGCTTTCTCAGGAGCATGTCGGCCGGCTCGAGGCGCGGCCTCCAGGACCCGGAGGAGAAGGTGCCGTCGAAATTCGGGACCTTTTCCGAAACTCCCTGCGCATGCGGCCCGATCGTATCATCGTCGGCGAGTGCCGGGGCGGCGAGGCGCTGGACATGTTGCAGGCGATGAACAGCGGCCACGACGGTTCGATGACCACGGCGCATGCCAATTCGCCGAAAGATCTGATCTATCGGCTCGAGACCATGGTTGCGCTCTCGGGAATGAACCTACCGTTGCTGGCCATTCGCCGCTACATCGCCGGAGCGGTCAATCTCATCGTGCAGATCGCGCGCTACCCGGACGGTGTCAGACGGATCAATGAAATCGTCGAAATCACCGGAATGGAAGGCGATACCATTACCCGTTCGACGTTGTTCCAGTTCCGCCAGACCGGCGTTAGCGGCAGTGCGGTCGTCGGCCATTTTCAATCCCAAGGGGTCGTTCCCCGCTTCTACGAGCAGGTCCGTGAGCGAGGCATTCAACTTTCCCTCGACATTTTCTGAGCGTGATCCAGTCCAGAAAGCCCTGGCGTTGCGGGAACGGGGCGAGCTCCATGAAGCACTGGAGGTTTATCGCAACCTCCTCATGAGCCGCCCCCATGATCCAGAGCTGCGTGAGGAAGCAATCCGCACCGTAGACATGATTGGAGCCGCCTATCGGGCGCGCTACTATCGTAATCAGGCGGTTGCGCACTTCAAGAGCGGCAACGCCTCCGATGCGTTGGCCTTGCTGGTCCTGGCACTGGACATCGAGCCCGCCAATCTCCGCGCCAGCGAGTTTTTCAATGTTCTGGTTCAGCAACTCGGCGGCACGGCTCGGCCACTGCCGGCCGGGGCCGACGCGGCCGAGCTGCCGCCCCTGCCAGCGCCGCCAGACGACACAAGCGAGGCACTGAGAATCCCGGTGGACGGGGGGAGCAGAGAGCCGGTCACCCCCATCCCGGTCAGTGACGACGCCGATCAGGGCGAATTCGAAATCGAGCGCGACGCTCATCGGTATCATGACGATGAGCTTGCCGGGTTGGATGAAGCAGCGTTGGCCACGGCCGACGCTTTCGCCGCTGTCGACGAGGCGCCTGGCGCCGAAGAGATCTTCACGGTGAACCCGCTAGATCTCGCCTGGCCGGATGAGCCGCCGGCACCCACCGCCGCGGCGGACGAGGAGGCCGGCGGCGCGGCGTTTCAGGAGACGCGGCGGATTCGCCTGGACCCGAGCCTGATCAGCGAGCTCGCCGGATCTCGACCAGCTCGCGCCGAACCGCCTGCCCAAGAGCTTGTGGCCGCACATTCCGAGCTCGCTGAGCCCGCTGAACCCGGAGTCGAGACGGGCGAGCTCTCGCTCGAGCTGGAGCCGCCAGACCCGGCGCTTCAGGCAGGTATGGAAACCATGGCATGGTTCCCTCTCGGTGATGCCGTAGCACCGCCCGCCAGTGCCGCTTCCGCGCGCGCCGACAGCGAGACCGAGGCACATCCGCGGTTGTCCGAGCTCGCGGAGACCCGGCGCCTGGATATTTCGGCCTTTCGCAGCAGCTTGACGGCGACAGCTCCGGATCCACTCGGGAAATCAGAGCTCTTTCTCGAGGCGGGGTCCAGCGCCGGCAACCGCAACCGGGACGAGGCAGCGGACACAGGCCCGGGCGATTTCTCGCCGGATGAGACTTCGAGAGTACGCCTCTGGCCGCTCGACGACGCCAGCGAGCAAGTGCCGGAAGAGGTCGTGCTCGGCGCTTCCCTGTACGACATGGGCGAGCTGACGGGCGCAGAAACCATGGCGGTTGGCCCTGGGATGCCCCCACTGGAGCCGCTCCCCGACCTTCTCGATGCGCTGCCTTCGCTCTCACCCGTCCAGACGGCTTCGCCGAGCCCTGAAGCACCCGCCCAGCCACTGTCCCCACTTCCACCGGCTACGGTCCCCCACGCGCCGCAGGCGCCGGCGGCAAAGCAGCGGGCAGAGCAGAAGGCCCGACCCGCGGTAGGAAAGACGCCCCCTCGCTCCCGGCGCACTCTCGCCAAGATGGCGATCGTGCTCGGCTTGATCGCCGTCGCCGGTCTCGCTGCGGCCGGTGTCTTCGCGTTTCTTCAGGCGCGCACGGACGCCCAGGTAGCCGACCTCGTTTCGCGCGCGCGGTCGCGACTCGCGGGGTCTCCCGCCGAGGCAGCCCAGGCATTCGCGGAGGCTCTGACGCTCGCCCCAGAGCAGCATGACCTTCGCCTGCAGCTTGCTCGCGCTTACGCGGCCGCCGGCAACCTCGACAAGGCCATCGAGGAGTATGACGCCTACCTCCGCCTCAACCCCGGAGCCGCGGACGCCGTCTACGAGTCCGCGGCGCTCCTGGAAAAGCTGAACCGGGCCAGCGATGCGAAGGCGCGCTACCGCCAGGTCACGATTCTCAGCCTGGGCGGCACGTACCGAGGCGAGGCGTATCGCCGCCTCATGCAGCTCTCCGCGGACGCCGAGCCGGCCCCGGCAATCGAGTTTGGTCGCGAAGCGGAACGCTTTCTGCCCGACGATGTCGGCGTGCGCATCGAAATGGCACGCCTGATGCGGCGCCAAAAAACGCTTTCCCTTGCGGTCAAGAAAGTCGAAGAGGCGATCGCCATGGCGCCCGACAACCTGGAGGCGCGACTCTTGCACAGCCAGTTGTTTTCCGAGCTGGACCAGCTCGACGCGGCGGGGCGCGCCCTGGAAAGCATCCCGGCGAGCGCCGTGCAAAAGGCGGACGCACGCCTGAAGATTGCCTTTTTCAACGCGAAGGGCGATCTTTGGCGCCGGCAGGGTAACTTGGCGAAGGCGCTCGGCGAATATCGGCAGGCCGAGATTATCAGCACCGACGATCCCACCGCCATCATCAATGTCGGGACCACGCTGTATCGGCTAGAACGATTCCCCGAAGCTGCCGAAACCTATCGTCACGGTCTGACGCTGTTTCCCAATGACGCAACGCTTCACTATCTTTCCGGAGCCGCGCTGTTCAAGATGGGTGAGCTCGGCCAGGCCCGAGACTCTTTTCTGAAGGCTACGGAGCTCCGGCCCGCCTATGCCGAAGCGTTTGCGAATCTGGGAATGGTTTGCTTTCAGCTCGCGGCCGATGCGTCGGGAGCCGAGAAAGATGAGCTCCGCCAGCAAGCCTCCGACTCCTGGAAGAAGTCGCTCGAGCTCAATCCAGATCAGCCCGCGGTAACCAAAATGCTGGAACGCTTTGCCGACAAATAGGCCGGGGGGCACAGGACGGCGCTCGGCACCGCCTCTGTGCCTCCTCCCACGGATGCCCCCCCACGGGCGAGGGGCATTCGTCTCGGTAGGCTACCCTGCGGTGGTGGTGAACTGCCAGGTGTAGTTGGAACCTACGACCTCATCCAGGGGGACGCCGTCGTCGTCCAGCAAGCGCACGTAACTGCCGAGGAAGCGAACGGTGACCTGCTCCCCCTGCGGTAGCGGAAACAACGGTGTGAGGCGCAGTCGGCGGTGCTCAGCGTCCACGCTGATGCCCCCGAGAAGCTGGCCGCGCTCCGAGTATGCGACAAATGTGCCCTGGTCCACCGTAAGCGGATCGACAGGTTGGCGGAGGACGATTTCGATCGCGCTCCCCGCGCCGACGTGCTCAGCTCCGTGCGCCGGGCCGTACCACTGGACGAAAGAGCGTGAGGCGGGTTCTTCGTCCTCCTCGCCGCCGGAAACGTAGATCCCCTCCGCGAGCTCAATGCTTGGTGGCGGTATGAGGTCGATTGCCAGGTGAATGGCGGCAGGGTCTGAGGGCACGGGCAGAGCTGGCGGCACGATCAGGCCTGGCGGCGCCGGCATCACGCTCAGATCCGGCAGCGACAAGTCAGCTCCCTCCCTGGCCAGGATGAAGAGAATCACGGCCAGGAGCACGATCGTCACCGCCAGCACGATGATCAATCCCACTGGCGTCTTCTCGAGGACGACCTGCGCTTGCGCGAGCTGGCCCGGCCCGAGGTGGAAGGTCTTTTCCGTCTCCCCGCTCGCGTCCTCTTCCTTACCCTTATTGTCGAAAACGCGCTCGACCTTCACCACATAGGTTCCTGATGGCAGGCCGCCGACCTGCCACGTCCCGTGCCGTTCCCGCCACACGACCTCTCGCCCGTGATCGGTCTGGCGCCACAAGGAGGCGACGAGGTATGGGACGGCGAACTGGGGATTGTCCGCGTGCTTCGACTTCTGCACGGCCAGAAACCGGAACATCGACAGCGGTCCATCGGGAACGTCGAGACGCGCTTCCTCGACCGCTGCCGCGACGCCCGATTCCGCCGCGCCCTGAACCTTGACCTTGATCTGGACACAACCCTGCATGAGAAACGGAACCAACGCGAGCAGCAGGACAGCCGCCACGCCTCGCCTGCTCCAGCACCATCTCGTTCGGAATCGGACTCGCTGCGAGTTTTGCATTGCTCTGTCTCCAACTCAGAATCGGAAAAACGCGCCAACACCCTATATTACCCGCATCTTCGCTCTGGCGTTTAGCCCTGCCGGGTAATTTTTCTGGCATCGGCCGAATGTGCTTTACACCTGAGGCCGCCACGCAGGGGCGCGATTTATCGCGCCCGGTCGTCGCGGCCGGTAATCCGGGCGGATCATTCTCGGCCCGATGATCCCTGGCCCGGCATTGGGGCGCGATGAATCGCGCCCCTCCGCTGCTTGGCAGCCTGCGCGGGACTGTAGCAGCGTTCGGGGATCTCGGTGGATGTTCGCAGGCGTCCGAATAATCGCAGGTTGGCCTCATCGAATCAACAGCAATCAGCCCGCGAAGAGGAGCGGGAAAGAGGCACCTACGCGTCCGGCCACAGCGAGACGACCGAGCTCACAGCAGCGTCTTCTTGCGTTCCCCTTCTTCAGACTCGTTCGCGTCCTCGCCAGCGGGCGTCGGCTCGGGCGCGCTGTCGTCCGCAGCATCCGGCAGCGGCACGGTGGGGAGCGGCGCGAGGCTGAGCTGGGGTCCCGAGCTTTCCGGCGACGCCTGCTGTGGCGCGCGGTTGGGCTGCCAACGCCGTTGCGGGCGCCGGCTCTTCTCCAGTCGTTCCTGGGCCGCGTCGCGCCGAGCAGCGGCGGGGTCCGGGGCAGAGCTTGGCGGTGCCCCCGGCCACAGCCAGACAGCGAGGACGACGATGGCCAGCGCCGCTACGGCAAGTACCTGCCATTTCCGGGAAGCGCGCGCAGGGGCCTCGGGCAGTGGCGCAGAGGCGGCGGCTTGAGCCGACCTGGTCGCATCCCACTGCAGCGGCGAGGCCTCCGCCGGAGGAGCACCGGCCTCTTTCCATTCGAGCCAGGCCGTGGTCCTGGGAGCCTCGTCGGCGCCGGCCTCGTCCGCATCGCCGCTCGCCGTGTCGGCTCGTAGCTTGAACCCTGCATCCGCCTCGATGGCCGCTTCTTCGTCTTCGGAGAGCGGCTCGCCCGCGCCCAGGCGCTTGACTACGAGATCCATGTGCTTGGCCAAAGCAAAGGCGCGCTTCACGTCACCACTGGCGAGAGCGGTCTCGGCGATCTTGCGGAGGCGTTCGATCGTTTCCTGTGTGATGATGGTCATCTGGGCAACCACTCCGCCGCCGCAATCCCCTGCGCGCGGTGTTTCCTAGCCTAGCGCCGATCAGAACGTATCCACAAGCTGCAGGATCGGCGCGTCCCGCTCCCGGAGCGTCATCACCTCGAAAGCGCCCGTGGTCGGAAAGTAGGGCGGCGGCGAGGTGCCGATCCGGGGATCGTAGACGAAGCTCTTCGCGAAGCCGGTAACGACTGCACCGCTTTCATAGGTGCCGAGAATGCCGCGGCGCGCCTGGATCAAGCCGCCATACACTGCCAGCGTGCCGGTTCCCCGCGTGCCCCAGTTCCAGGCCTGGAAGCTCTCTCCAAGGGTCATGACAACGCCGTGGACATAGCGATTCTGCATGCCGTCCGGCTGCTCCGTCGCGCCAAACAGGCCATTATCCGTGAGATAGACGTTGCCGGAGGTCACGATACCGAGCACGGACGATTCGATTGGTTCGACGTACGTGATGTCGTTGTCGATGAACAGGTCCCCCGCGACCGCGAGCGTGATCTTGCCTTTCACGCCGGGAGTCCCCGCAACCCCGGTGGCGACGACATCGACACAACCGGTGGGACACATCGCGGCGATGTCCCAAGAGCCCGGGTCGGCGGGCGACCAGATTACGGATGGATAGCCGCGGTGGGTGGAGAGACGGACCTGGGCCGAGATCTCGCCCGATCCAGGCACGACAGCGATTACTCCATTGGCGGTCCCTGGCGCTCCAGGACCGGATCCGGCCGACCAGGGGTCGGCCAACGCCCAACTGCAGAGCTGTGGCGCCTGCAGCGCCGTAACGCCGGCGACTGGAACGCAGGAGGCCGAGCCGGCAAAGTCGGCGTTCTCGATCAGTACCTTCGCCGCCCCACCGCCGCCCCCATCCACGTAGAACGTCAGGCTGGTTGCGCCTTCGAGCAGGATCCCCGCACCCGCGAAGGTTTCGAGCTGCGCGGTGTTGGTCGGCATCGCCATGGGTTCGGTGCCGAGCTCGAAACCGCCGAGCAACTGCGGGGCCGGCTGGGTCTCATCGAGCTTCGTGTAGGTCGGCGCGACGGAGGTGACGCGACCGTGGAAAATCGGCCCGGTAGCGTCCGCGGCGATATGGAGCTGGTCGTTGGTATGTACCGGTCCATAGAGCTCGTCGCCCGGGGCAAACCACATCGGGTCGCCCGTCGGCGTTTCCTCCGCGTTCGAGAAGTAGGCATAGCGCGCGAAGTTGAGCGCTTCGACAACGGCTTCGAGCTGACGGCGTACCTTGCGCCCATTGACTACCGGTACCCAGGCGGTCGACCGAATCAGATAGTACCGTTCCGCGGCCGTCCCGGTCCCATTTCTCGGGTCGACGACCACCGTGAACGTGGAGCCTTCCGGCCCCAGCGCATTTCCAGAGTATGCAGCGACCGCGGCCGTGACGTCGACCGGAGCGGTGCCGGAAAACGCTCCCGGCGGCAACGTCGCGAGGTAGCTCAAGGTCGAGGCGATACCGCTGGCGGCGACGTTGTACGCGATTTCCCACTGGTCGACGGCAACCGAGATCTCGCTTTCGGTAATCGTTGTCAGGGTCAGCGCCATGCCGCCGAGAAAGACCACCATCAGGACGACCAGGACCATCAACAGGGCGATCCCGCGCTCGCGCGCATGCCGAAGACCCCCCACCTCACCTCCCCCCGCAGGCGGAGGGAGGCAAGACCCCGTTACACCCCCCGCTGGCGGGGGGAGGCAGGGAGGGGGGCATGCGGGATGGCTGCTCATGGCCGCGCGCATACCGCGACCTGGTCGATATTCCAGCCGCCGCGCTGCAGGCTCGGGCTGGTGCTCAGTCCGAAGAGCACGTTGAACGCCGCCTGTCCTCTGGCTTGCGCGGAGATGTTGAAGTTGCCCGTCGACCATCCCCGCCCCCGGGGTGCGGCGAACTGACCACGCCAGTCAGGTGGCAAGCCGTTCACGCTGACGCCCCACCGCGCGTAGTCCTTCTGCGGCGCGGTGTAGCGGAGCGTCACCCACCGCTTGTAGTACACCAGGATGGTGCGGAAACCCACGCCGGACAGGGTGGGTGAGCGAATCGTGGAGTCCTGCCTGGCGCGATAGTCCCCACTGCTCGCCTGCGGCGCGATGCCGAGGTTGTTGCCGATGACCTGCACACCCTCCCACGCAGCTAGGGGATCCCAAGTTCCCGGGCTCGCCGCCGGCCGCCCCTGTTGCCAATCGTCATTGGCCCCGCTGTGCGTCCACTGCACAGCGGATTCGAAGTCGTCGCATAGCAGCGGCGTGTAGGTCGGCCGGCCATAATAGCTGCAGCAATTCGGCACTGGCGTCGCGGTGCCGATGGAGGTTGGCGTGGCCTCCTCCGTGGGTACCGGGGTCGGAGTTTCGGTCGGCGTATCCGTCGGGGTCGGCGTCGGCGTAGGAGTCGGCGTCGGCGTATCGGTGGGCGTGGGAGTCGGCGTCGCAGACGGCAGGTTCGGCGGGCTGACCGAGGCACCCGCGTCAAGACCCTGGAGTCCGGGGTATGCGAGCATCGCGGGAACGACCGCGCCGCGGGACCGCGCGCGCCCGTAGTCCACGCGCTCCTTACCGTCGGCGGAGTACTGCGTGGTCTTTTTCATCGGAGCCAGGGTTTCCATCGTCACGGAGATGGAGACCCGCTCGATTTTCTCTCGATACAACCAGGGAACCCTGGTGTCGAGGGCGGTCGCGGCGGAGACAAACGGCGTGTCGCCGGCGCTGCCGCCGGCCTCGTCCGGGATGCCTGCAACCGCGTCGCCGCCGCCGGCGGTGCCGATCTTGCCGTCGCCGCCAGCCACGAGCAAAGCGATCTCACCGGGCTCCAGGACGCCGTTTGCCCTGGTGCATCCGGCGCACAGACCGTGGTCGCCAAACAGGGCCACGTCCGCCGCACCGCCAGTCTCTCCCGCGTTCTGATTGAAGTCGATTTCGTTCGGGCTGGCGACGTTGCCATCGCCGTCGAGATCCTCGTCGATCCAGTACTGGAACAGCGGCGGCGCGTAGGTGCCGTCCGGATAGGGCGCCGGGCCCCTCAGGCCGCACGCAATCGGGATCCAGGCCTCCGCGGAATTGGCGTTGCGGTAGTACCCGAGCTCGAAGGCGTCAGGGTTTTGCGGGGCACAACCGTCACCCGGGTCGACCTGTCCATCGCCGTTCTTGTCGAGCGTCAGGACAATCGTCTCGGCCCCTGTGAGATCCCAGTTCAGATTGGTTCCGATGTCGAACTGGCTGACACTCGTTCCGAGCGGCGGCCCCCAGTTCCAGGTCGTGCCTTCGTTGGTCGCGCCGTACCCCGCGATGTCGTCCTCGGTGCCGAGAGTGGCATCGGGTCCCGCCGCGGTCAGATCGTCAAGGCTCCCCCAGACGCGGTCGGGCCCTGGTTGCATGAAGGTGTCGTCAGCGGTCCCCCACGACAGGTCGGGGCCGGCCTTCAGCGCGTAGGCGAAGGCGCCCGCGCGGTCCATGGCATCAAACCAGCCGGTCCCGCCGTTCCCGGTCAGGTCGTCGCATTCCGTTTCCTCGATCGGCACGTCCTCCGGGCAATCCTGGGGCGTGGCGTCGCACTTGTCGCAACGCGTCCAGACGCCGTTAGGGCCGGGATGCACAAAGGGGTCGTCCAGCGTCCCCAAGGTCCCGTCGGGGCCGGCCAGATACCAGTAGTACCAGCCGCCGGCGATGTCCCCCGGGTGCATGAGCTGCACGTTGGCGGTGACCGCGGGACCAGTGTCGCGGATCGAACCGGCATCGGAGACATCGGTGTCGAGCAGCGTCTGTTCCTCGTCCAGGTCGGCAGTAAATACGAACGTGTAGTCATCCGCGAACACGACGATAGGCTGGTGGCGCAGTCGGGCGTAGCCCTTGTTGGTGACGTCGGTACCGTCACCTGCCCGAGCAATCATCTGCGTTGCCTCGCCCTGCACGAGGCGGGCAAGCTGCTGGAGCTCGGCCTTGGCGGTGCCCTCTTTGGCCCCATGGCGCGCCAGTTTCAGCATTTCCATGACGATCATCGACAGGATCGCGAAGATGAGCACGCCGACAAGGAGCTCGATCATGGTCATGCCCCCCTCCCTGCCTCCCCCCGCTTGCGGGGGGAGGTGCAAGCATTCATCGCCTCCTCGCGCTCGTGGGGGGAGGTGAGGTGGAGGGTCCTCGTGCAGGCGATTCGGGTTCATTGTGTCTTGACGAAGCGGCGCACATAGGTCACGCCTGGAAGGTCCTGACGTGCCGGGTCGATGCCCGGGAAGAGCCAGTGGACTCTGATCGTAATCGTGAGCATGTCGCCAAGAGGGGTCGGCGGCTGTCCCAGATCCACCGTGACCTCGGCGCGAAAGTCGCGGTACACCGAGGTCGCCTCCCCGATTGTCCCAAAGTTGTGCAGGATGGTTCCCGAGCCACCCGAGCACGGATCGAACGACGCGCACGTGCCAAACAGGGCATGGCCAGCGGAAAGCTTCGGATTGGAGGCGACTGCCTGGATGTCGCCGTAGGGAGTCAGCGCGATCATCCCCATGAGCTCCTGGCTCAAGGCGACCGCCAGCGACCGCCGCTCGCTGCTTTCCAGCCGACCAATCGCGCGCGGATACATGCCGACAATGAAACCCGTTGCCGTGGACAGGATGACCAGGGCCATCAAGAGCTCGAGAATGGAAAAGCCGGCCTGTTTCATCCTTGCTGGGCAGATCATGGCGTGGATCCGATGGGTTGGAGCATGGTGACGGAGCGCTCGGCAGCCTCAAGCGTCGCATAATCCCTGGCTTTCAACGAACTTGATCGTGTTTCGACTCGCAACGTTCGGGATCTTCAGACAGAGAGCTTCGTTGGGGTTGGGAATGAGCTCGAGCTCGAGCCAGCCGGTGCGGTCCGCCTTGCCGGTCTGGCTCACGATAAGTTGGTCGAATCCCGCCGAGATCGCCCGAAACCGCACGCGGCTGCTGAACACGGAGGTCCGTTGATAGACCCACGTGCCGTCGTCCTGTTCCTGGTCGACGTCGATCTCGTTGGGAAAGATGAAGCGCAGGCGGTAGCGCTGCTTTTCCTGAGCGGCGCGGTATCTCGCCAGGCGGGCCTGCGTCATGATCTGTTGTGCCGCCATCTCGAGCTGAAACGAACGCGCGAGTGATGCAAAGGACAGGAGACTGATACCCATGAGGATCCCGATGATACCGACGACAGCAATCAGCTCCAAGAGCGTCATACCCCCTTGACCAAAGCGGGCCCCACCCGGCAGCCCCGCGCCGAAACTCAGGTCGCAGCTTGCTCCTTGGCGGCGGCCGGCAGAGTGACGGTTCGCGATGATCATTCTGCCGAGCTCCCCTCTACTAATATCATGTACATGTCCCGACGAGCGCTGCAACCCCGGCGCTCGATCAGTCCTCCCGGCGCTCGCAGCGTACCGGCGGCAGGAGGCGCCGGCGGGCTCATCCCGCACGCCGGTCGCGATTGCGCGCCAGCCAGTGGGCGACAATCTCGCGAAGCTTTTCCAGGCGGACCGGCTTGGGCAGGTAATCGTCCATGCCTGCGGCAAGGCACCGCTCGGCCTCTCCGTCACTTGCGTCCGCGGTAAGTGCGATGATCGGGGTGCGGCCGTCGCCTGGCTCGAGGCGGCGAATTTCGGCAGTCGTCTCGTAGCCATCCATCCCGGGCATGTGGCAGTCCATCAGCACCAGGTCGAAGCGACTCGCCCGCATCGCGCGCAACGCCTCCTTGCCATTTGCGGCGACGGCCACGCGGTGCCCGAGCTTGTCGAGCATGCGCGCGGCCACCTTCTGGTTGACGGCGTCGTCCTCGACAAGGAGGACATGCGCAGCGCCAGATGCTCGCGAGCCTGCCTCGGACGCCGCGGTTGCCCCCAGAGCGGAGCTCGCGTGTCCGGCGCTCTCGCTGGCTCCGCGCCGCCGGGCGCCGAGCAGCGAGAGGACCGCTTCGGCAAGCCGGAGCCGGCGCAGGGGTTTGAACAGATGCACGACGGGTCCCGACGGCTCGCGCAGCGCCGGGGCGCGGTTTCGCTTGGAAAGCGGCAGAGCGACCAGGATTCCGACCTCCCGCAGCCCGGGAACGGAGTGCAGCATGCGAGCGAGCGTCGGGCCCTCGACATCGGGCAGCGACCAGTCGAAGATCACCACGCTCGGGCAGTCCTCGCGGCCGATACGCGCCTCGAGTAGCGCCATGATCTCGGCGCCGGTGGCGCAGAGGTCGACGGTCATGCCCCAGTCGCGCAACTGCCGAGCCGTGTTGGCGGCCGCCAGGGGGTTTGCCATGGAAAGCGCCACGCGCTCGCCGCGGAGCGCTTCCTGATCGTCGACGGCGCGGCGCGGGCGCGGTCGATCGGTTGCCGGCGGGGTGCGACGCTCGCCGCGAATCGAGAAAAAGAAGGTGCTGCCGCGGCCGCGCTCGCTCTGCAAACCAATCTCCCCGCCCATGAGCTCGACGAGCTGCCGGCAGATTGCCAGGCCCAGTCCGGTCCCGCCATACCTGCGCGCGGTGTCCAGCGCGGCCTGCGCAAACGGGTTGAACAGCTTCACCTGATCGGCACGCGACAGGCCGATGCCGGTGTCCGTAACCTCGAAGCGTATCGTCTCGACGTCACCGCGGCCGGCGACCGCCGATGCGGTCACGGCGACCTCGCCTTGCTCGGTGAACTTTACCGCGTTGCTCACGAGATTGATGAGAATCTGGCGAAACCGTACCGGATCGCCCGCAATCCACAGCGGCACCTCCGGGGCCAGGTAGGTGGAAATCTCCAGGCCTTTGCGATGCGCCTTGTCGGCCAAAAGGTCGACGGTGTCCTCGACGGCGCACAGCAGGTCGAGGTCGGCGATTTCCAGCTCCAGCCGGCCGGCTTCGATCTTGGAGAAGTCGAGGATGTCATCGATAACGGTGACCAGAGAGTCGCCAGCGGTCCTGATCAGATCAGCGTACTCCCATTGCTCGCGCGACAGCGGCGTGTCGAGGAGCAGGTTCGCCATGCCGATGACGCCGCTCATGGGGGTGCGGATTTCATGGCTCGTCTTGGCAAGAAACTCGCTCTTGGCGCGGTTGGCGGTCTCGGCGGTGAGTCGCTCGGCGATGAGTCGGGTGCGCTCTTGAAGCAGGCGATCGGTCTGGAAGCGGCGTTGGCGCGCCACCCAGAACGCCTCCCAGGCGGCGCAGAGTGATCTCAGCACTTTTTCCGGGGTCAGGGGCCGGGCCACGACGCCGTGAGCACCTCCGAGCAGGGCAGATGCGGCGGTTTCCGTGTCCCCTTCGTCGACAACCGCGATGCAGCGAGCTGCCAGATCGTGACGACAGAAAAGACCGCGCAGCTCGTCCGCGCGCGCAGCGTTTTCCCGCCCGGAATCGATCAATGCCAGCGGCGCCGTGAACCCTTGCGTGAAAAACGCCAGCAGGTCGCGCGGATCGTGAGCAGGAACGACGTCGTAGCCGGATTTTCGCAGCGCCAGGTCGATCGGTTCCCCTGACAGTGTCAGCTCGCCGGCGACGAGCACAGTCGGGGAAAGTGTTGCGCCGCCGAGCATCAGGGGTCGCGGGCGGTACTTGCGCGGGAGGGCATCGGGCGCAGGGGCGTCCGGGATACGGTCACGCAAGAGCAGCGCAATGTCGGCAGCGCTCGGCGGGAGGGGCAAGCAGGTGTCCCACGCCGGGGGCGCCGACCAATCGACCGCGAGCAGATACTCCGCAGGCACGAGCCCCACGATGGTCGCGCGCGGCTGACTCTGACGCAGCGCGGTAACAACCTCATCGCCGCGCTCCAAGCCTTGCCACTCGACCAGGAATACATGCGGAGCTGAGGAGGGAACGCGAAAACGCACCAGCTCCTCGGGCATGATGATCTCGGCGGGTTTCCCGGCGCTTCGGCACTGGACCGCGATCTTGTCGCCCGCGCCGATTCCGGAGCACACAATCCAGACCCCAGGCTGCAATCGTGAGGGCCTCCTCCTACACCTTACCCCAGCATACGCGCGCGGCGCGCACACCTACAAGCCCCTCGACAGCGGCAACGCCGAACCGTCGCGGTGGAAGGCATGTGTGATCGGTAAAGGATGTGCATGAGCAAGAGTCGGTGGCGGCGGAGCCGGTCACCGGCGACGGCGCCCTCCCCGGGCCGGGACAGCCGGGCTCGAGTCCGAGCTCGAACGCGGCCGGCGATCGCAACCGCGCGTGAGCCGGCGGTCCGGGACGAGGACCGCATGCCCTGCAACCTCCTTCGACCTCGACGGTCCAATGGGCAGGACCGAAATCGGAAACCGCACGACGGCAAGAGTCGGATGAGCGCTCGACGGGTATCGATGATCATCGCCTGCGTCTTCGCGTCGCTGGTCTCCTGCGCCGCGGCCGCCGATAGCGAATGCCGGTCGTGGGTCGCCGCGCAGACCGCCGCCGGCCTGCCGCCCGTGGCGGAGCCGAACCTGTCCGACCTGCCGCGGAGTTGGGAAGATCTCGCGGCCCATGCTCTCCGCCGTATCGGCGCGCTGCCGCAAGTCCATGGTGGGCGCTGCCCATCGCGCCGTTGCGGCTGACGTTCACCGGCGGTCGATGTCGCCTGAGCTCAGGATGTCGGTCCGGCGCGCCGTGAGCCGCTCGGCACAGGAAGCGTCGGTGTCCTCGCCGCGAAGCGCCGGCTCTATCGCCGAGACCCCGCTCCGGAAGCGCGTTTCAGAAGCATCATTGGTTGCCGGCGGTCGCCCGGGAGGCCTCCCGGCGGCTGGTCGAGCGCAGACTTGACACGCTCGTCGATCGGTGCTCGAATCGCGACGGCGTAGATGTCTTTCGAGACGTGATGGCCGCGGGAGTCGGCTGAGGGAGACTGACCGTGCGCCTGACCGCACGGCGTTGTTCTATAGAAAGACGCAGGATTGGGCGACGCTCAAAGTGAAAGGGGAGTTGCGATAGTGAGTTGCGAGACACCTGCATGAAGAGGGTCAGGTGATCTGGTTACTCCCGCGGCTTTGACTGAATTTTCTCCTCACGGAGAATCCAACACTGCGGGATCTCTGATGATCGAACGGCTTTACGTGCACAACTTCCGCTGCCTCGAAAACTTCACGCTTGATTTTTCCGGCCACCGCTCCGTCTTGGTGATTGGCAAGAACGGGGCGGGGAAGTCAACGGTGCTACGTTGCCTGGCGCTGTTTCAAAGTATCTGCCGGGGCTCCAACCGGGTTGGCGATCGCATCTCTGCACGTGATTTCACACAGCATCGCACGGATCACCCGATGAGGTTTGAGGTCGAACTGACACTGTCAGACAAGCGGTTCGAGTACGCGGTATCCTTCGAATGGCCAGCGAGCTTCCGAGAGGTGCGTATCTTGGACGAAAGTCTGGCGGTCGACGGGCAATCCATCTTCACGCGCCACCACTCGCAGATCCAACTCTCGGGCGGAGCGGCGTTTGGCCTCGACTGGCACATCTTCGCCCTGCCGGTGATCAACGAGCGGCCCGGCGAACGAGCGATCCAGGACATCAAGACGTTTTTCGCGACAATGATCCTGATTGCACCGATTCCGAAGACGATGACGGGGTTCTCCAAAGAACCCTCGATGGAGTTGCAGGACGACGCCGGAAACTACGCATCGTGTTTGCGGGCACTGTTCGGGCAAAGGCCCGCAGCATATGGCGTGTTCGACGCCTACATGAAGACCGTGATCCCCGATTTCTCATCGATCGAGAACGTCGAACGCGGCGAGAGCGGCACTCAGTTGATTGTCAAATTCGAGCAACAGAATCCGCAGCGCAGCCTCTCGGTCGAGTTCAAGTCACTTTCCGACGGCGAGAAGTGCTACTTCCTCAGCGCGTACATCATCGCTTCCAATGCTGTGGGTTCACCCGTCGTCTGCATGTGGGACGAACCGGACAGCCACCTTTCGCTTTCAGAAGTCGGCCACTTCATCACCGGCTTGCGGAAGATGACCAATCGAAGCGGTCAATTCATTGCAACGACCCACCACCCGGAAACAGTCCGCAAGTTCTCCGACGAAACCACTTTCGTGCTCACACGTAAGTCTCATCTGGATCCCACTGTCGTGAGACCACTCGCTGACCTCCCCTACAGCGGCGACCTGATCAACGCTCTGATTCGCGACGAGATCATCGGGTGACCATGAACAGGTACGCTCCTCACGTCTATGTCATCCCGGAAGATGACCGCGATCGGCAAATCGCCGACGGCTTCGTCCTGCATCACCAGGTGAAAGACGCGCGAATACAGGTCGTGCCACCCGCCGGGGGCTGGTCCAAGGTGCTCAAGACGTTTCAGGATGAATATATCCCAAGGCTGCGTGATTACCCGGACGCTCACGTCGTCATGCTCATTGACTTCGATGACCAGGTCGGCAAACGCAAACGCGAATTTGACCAAGAGATCCCAGCGAACTTCAAGACGCGCGTGTTTGTGGTCGGCTCGAAGTACGAACCTGAGACGCTCAAGAAGGCACTAAACATCAGTTTCGAGGAGATCGGCAAATCTCTGGCCAATGATTGCGGCGCCGGCACTGTTGAATACTGGGATCACGCGCAACTCCAGCACAACGATGCGGAGCGGCAGCGTTTGGTTCAGACCGTCATGCCGTTTGTCTTCTAACGCAGCGGCCGCCACTCAGGTTTGATCCACAAGAGTGGAAAGGGGGACATTCAGGCGCTGGCGACGCAGCGCACCCACCGCTCGCGCCTCCTGCTCGATGCGCTCGCGATCGAGGATGCTCCTCAAGGTATCGGTCACGATGGTAGACTTCCACCTGGCGGGGATCACAGGTCCAACCTCCGGAAGCTTGGGGAAATTGCCTTCCAGAGAAATAGCCGGTGCTCTCCGCCACGACCCGCATCCTTATCCGATCACGCATGCTGTGCAACGCGCTGGTCGCGGACGCCTAGGGGTTGGGCGATGCCGCCGCTTCCAGGGTGAGACCATCTGGAAGCCGAGCAGCAGCGTATTTCGCGAGCCGAACAGCGCGGCGAATGGCGCGAAAGACGTCGGGAACGGCGACGGAGTTTGCCTTGTTGGCCACGAACGTCGGGATGCTGCCGCCAGGATCCGTAAACAGGAAGTACTCGGTCTCGGTGTGCTGGCCACCGTCGCGGGGCGTAAGCAACCAGTGACCGTCATTGATCTCGACGCGGACGACGTCTGGGGCTTTGGGAGGAGCGTAATCGTTGGCTGGAACCCAGCGACTGCGCAGGACGCCTCCACCGAGGTCGGATACGGTGATACGGATGCAGTAGTCGCGTCGAGACACCAGGGGCGCGTTGATCACGGTGTAGAACCACAGGGAGGAGCCTTCGGTGCGAACGACCTGCGATTCCTCCGTGTAGGGCATGGTCTCGCGATAGGATGCCGCGTCTGCAACCACCGCCAAAACGCGCGCAGGAGGAGCATCGATCTGTCCCACGGCCTTCATTTGGCGGACTCTGGTACCTTCGACCTCGCGCGAATAGACTCTGATATCGTCCGTGTCGGCTTTTAGCTCCCAGCCGTCCGCTGCGGCGGTGGCTCCACTTCGCGCTCCGAAGAATGCCATTACCAGCAGCGCTCCTGTAGCCGTAAGACGTTTCAGCCGTGGCGCGGCGCCGACCCTTCGCGGGTGCCGTGGGGCACCTGCGCGGTCGCACCGCCGTTCGTGGGTGGCGCGCAGATCACTCGAGGTCGGCGTCGTCGAGCTCGACATCGATATCTATTTCGTCACCGTATTTTGCATCGACTTCAGCCGTTTGCTCTTCTTCCATCTTGGCGAACTCGTTTTCCATGCCAAGGCGTTGACAAATTGCATCATAGATCTGCCGCGAGCTTTCCTTCTCACCATTGAGCTTTGTTATTCGCTCCTTGACTCCGGAAAGCTCCCGTTCGATGGTATTTTGGATGTCTTCCAGATCGTTCTTTGTGAACGAAACGACATTCCTGTAAAAACCGACCTGTTCCTGGCTCAGCTTTACTGCCATGGCGTAACTCCTGTACACGAGCTCGATGAGCGTCAGATCATGGGTTCAGCGGCGGATCCTCTGGGCCTGTTCCTGTTCCGGTGTTTTGTCGCCGCGACTGTGAGCCTGGCGCGCCCCTGGTCACGGTTGTGGTGGTGCCTCGTCGGCGGAAGATTGGCTGCTCGCAGCCGTAGGTTGCTCGTCCTGGACGGGGGGCGCGTCGCGCCTGGACCCAATGCCGCCGATGGCAATGAGCGTGATGGCGATAATCAAGAAAAGGATTGCGGCAATGCCGAACGGGCTGAGGATAGACTTGGCAAGTCCGCGCCGCGGGGGCTTTTGAATATCGGGGTCGGTTTTGACACCGGAGGCGGTAATGATTTCTTCGGGTGGCTCTGGCTTGACCGCCTGGACGACTTTGGGAGCCTCTTCCGGCTCCTGCGGAGCCGGCTTGACCGCCACACGCGGGCGCACGGGAGGTGGCGGCGTCTGCGGCTGCTCGTCCCGGGGTCCGACGGGTTCACCGACGATCCCGAGAACACGTTCCCGTTCAATTTCCTCGCGGAAAAGTTGATGCATGTAGGTAGAGAGATCAAAAGCGGCGGGCGAGCGGTTGGTTGATTGCAGCAGGAACAGATCGAGATCGCGTTGCATTTCGGCGGCGCTCTGATAGCGCTCTGCCGTGTTTTTCTGGAGGGCCTTGAGAATGATGCGGTCAAGCTCGCGCGGGACAATCTTGTTGAAGCTGGACGGCGGCAGGACTTTGGCGTCGCGGACTTTTTCGAGGATGGCGTGCTCGGTTTTCGCCATGAAAAGCCGGCGCGAGGTGAGCATTTCAAACAGCAGCGTACCGAGGCTGAAAATATCGGAGCGCTTGTCGATTGGCAGTCCTTGCGCCTGTTCGGGGCTCATGTAGAGAATCTTTCCCTTGAGGGCCCCGGTGCGCGTGATCGAGACTTTGGAGGCGGCCTTGGCGATACCGAAGTCGATAAGCTTGACCTCTCCCTCGTAGGAAATGAGGATATTCTGGGGGCTGATGTCGCGGTGGACGATATTGAGATCTCTGCCCTCGAGGTCCTTTTGCCGGTGGGCGTAATCCAGTCCGGCGGCGAGCTTGCTGGTGATGAGCGCGGCATGCTGAGGCGTAAGCGGTGCCTCCTTGTCCTTGCCGCGTTCGATAACCGCCTTGAGGTCTTGGCCAGAGATATATTCCATGGCGAGAAAGTAGGCGCCGTCTTGCTCGCCGAGGTCGTAGATCTGGCAGATGTTCTGATGAGTGAGCTGGGCTGCGACCTTGGCTTCGTCAATGAACATGGTGACGAAGTCGTTGTTGTCGGAAAGGTGTGGAAGTATGCGCTTGATCGCAACGAGCTTTTCGAAACCTTCGAGGCCGAGCTGTTTGGCCTTGAAGACCTCGGCCATGCCGCCGACGGCGATTTTTTCGAGGAGGAGGTATTTTCCAAAAGGCCGGCCTTTGGGGCGAGCTTCTACCTCTTCGATGAATTCAACTGCAGCCGCTTCGACGGGAATCTGGAGCCCTGCCGGCGGCTCGGCCGGAGCCGGTCGCGGCGGTGCGGGAGCGGGGGCCGGTGGGGTTTCCTTTTGCTCTAGGGGGCGCGCCACGACGGGGGGTTCGGCGGCACGTGGAAGCTGCACGCGCGGCTCGACGACCGGTATCGGCGCGGCGGCGATAGGCGAGACGACAGGGATAGTCTCGGCCGCCTCGGTCGGAGCCGGTCGCACGCGCACCTGCACGGTAGGAATCTGCGTCGACGGCTCGCTGATGGGTGGCCGCGGCGCGGGCGGTTCCTTCGCTTGCGGCGCAACCGTTGGGGTCAAGCGGGGGGCTCGCTGCGGCGGGCTGGTCGGCTGGTCGACAAAGGAGGGCGGAGCCGCGGGTTTCGGCGGCGACGGCGGCCGGGCGGCAGGCGCCGGCGTGACCTTCTGCATGACCTTGGCGACCTGTTGCGGCGTCTCGCGCTCATCTGCCTGGCGGATGTCTTCTTCGATTGCGAAGAAGGCATCGTCAACGAACTGATCGATGTCGTCCTCGTCGAGGTCGTCGAGCCCCCGGTTCTTGGTGTCCGCAGGCGGCTCGGGAGCTGAAGCAATGGGTCCTCGGTATGCCTGGCTCCGCGGCGGCGCTGCCTCGTCGGTGCGGCCGCCGGTCTCCGGCTGGCCGGTCGGACGATTGAGCCTGACTGTGGGAAACGAGACTCTGCTTCCCTCTCGGGCCTGCTCGGCACCGCCCGTTACCCCGTCTCCGCCAAGCTCACCAGGGTCGTCCATGGGGTCGCCGGGCGAGCTCTCGGCGCCAGGCTGCTCGTTGTCGCCATTCCGATTTGGATGCGAGGAGCTCACGTGTCTTTCAGTCTCCCGTGCCAGCAAGCGCGGCTGGCTGCTTACTTTCAGGTTTCCCGTCGCTGCGGCTACTTCCGCGTCCCATCTTGCTTTGCGGCTGAGATCTTGTCAAGTTCCTCGAGGGTGCGCTGAAAGTCCTGGGCGAAAGTGAGCTTTCTGGTCGGCTCGCGCGCCGGGGTCCCGAGCGCCGCGGGGCGATCTGGCGCCGGCTGCGGCTCCGGGGGAAGAGGCGGCGTCACCACTCTTGGCGGCGGCGTCACCGCGCTCGAGCGCGAGGGCAGCACGGGTTTTGGAGGTGGTGGCGTGGAGGCGTCGGGAGAGCTCCACGTCGGCATCACCCGATCGACTCGGGGGTCGACGAGCTGGACTTTCTCGGCTCGCGGCGGCGCTTCCTGCGCGGCGCTCGGCGGGGCGGTCTCGGCGACGCGCTCGAGCATGCGCCGGGTGCGCTCGGCCAGGTATCCGTAGATCAAGGAGGTTAGCTCATCCATGTCCACCGGCTTGACCAGGAAACCATCCGCCAGGTAGCGTTGAATGGCTTCGAGACGATAGCGGGATTTCGTGAACACTCCCGTGATGACGATTACCAGCGTGTGCTTGGTGCCCTCATTGGTCTTGATTGCGCGACAAAGCTGGAAGCCATGCAGCTTCGGGAGCATGGCATCCACCACGACGACTTCGGGAAGGTGACGGCGCACCAGGGATAGGCCGGTGAGCCCGTCGGCTGCCGTGAGGACTGTAAACCCCTTGTCCCGAAGTGCGACGGCAATCATCTCTCGCGTCTTCGCCTGATCTTCAACGAGAAGAACGACCGCGTTATCGAGACTTGAGGTATCCATTCGGTGGGCTTCGTCCTGGTAAGGACTGACTTCGCCAAGACGCTCCAGGGCGCTCGCCTCCTGTCTTTCGGTGGCGGGAATCGGAGCAGCGCCAGGAAACAATTGTAGTATATCACTTGACAAGGGAATGTCAACGTTCGCATCGGAGAAAGTCGCCATGGAAGAACTGGCCGCGCTCAGGTGGGAGGGGGATTTTGTGTCTCTACTGGATCAGACGCTGCTGCCGCATCGGACGGCATGGCGACGGATCGCCACGCAGGAGGAGATGGAGGAGGCGATACGCCGGCTGCAAGTCCGCGGAGCGCCGGCCGTCGGCATCGCCGGCGCCTTCGCGCTCTATCTTGGCCTGCGAGGGTTTTCGGGCTCTCGGGATGAGCTCGTCCCGGCGCTGCAGGGAACGGCGCGCGCGGTCGCGGCGGTGCGCCCAACGGCCGTGAACCTGGCCTGGGCAGTCAATCGCGCCGTTGCCGCGGCGCACACGTGCCCTACCGTCCCGGCGGCCGTCGCGAGCCTGCTAAAGACGGCGCTCGACCTGCTGCAGGAGGACCGGGAGCACAACTCCAGACTGGCCGCGAACGGCCTCCCCATCCTCGGCAAGACCTGCCGCGCCATGACCTATTGCCACACCGGCGCCATCGCTACCGGTGGGCATGGAACCGCGTTGGCGATCCTCCGCCGCGGCTGGCAGGCAGGCGCGGTAGCGCACGTCTACATCCCCGAGACCCGCCCGCTCCTGCAGGGCGCCCGGCTGACCGCCTGGGAGCTGAAGCGCGCCGGTGTGGCCGCGACCCTGGTGACTGACAATGCCGCCGCCTGGCTCATGTCGCAAGGTCGCGTCGATCTTGTCCTGGTCGGTGCCGACCGCATCACCGCGCGCGGGGACGTGGCCAACAAGATCGGCACGCTCGGCCTTGCCATCCTCGCTCGCCACTATGAAATCCCGTTCTACGTCGCCGCAACGCGGTCGACCATCGACTGGTCGCTGGCGGATGGCGGCGACATCCCCATCGAGATGCGAGATCCCCGGGAGGTCACACACTTTTCAGGGCGCGCGGTGGCGCCCGCGCGCATGCCCGCCCTGGCGCCCGCATTCGACGTCACTCCAGCGCCGCTGGTGACCGGGATCATCACGGAGCTGGGCGTCCATCGGCCGCCGTTTGCAGAGACGTTGCCGCGAGCCGATCCGGGAGCTCTTGCATCGCCCTGACGAGCTCGGGCACATCGTCCTCGAGCACTGTGCGCAAGTCGAGCAGGAGCCTGTCGTGGCGGATAATCGCGATGACCGGCGTCGGGCGCTCGCGCAGAGTCGCGGCGAGCGCTTCGGCGCCCCGGCCTGCAGGGGCGCCGATGGCGATGCCGAAGCTTGGGATCGCGACGTCCGGGAACGCACCGCCACCCGTAGCCGCCTCCGTGGCGACCGCGCTGGCCTGGAGCGCCTGGATCACCGACTCGCCGAGGAGCTCCAGAACGCGCTCGACGCGCGCCCGTATGTCCTCCTGGCTGGCGTCGAGCACGCGCTCCACGGGCAGCGTCCGGTCACCCCGGTGATGCGCGGCGATCGTGGCGGCGAGCACGCACAACGTGAGCTTTCCCACGCGCACCGCGCGATAGAGGGGATTTGCGCCCATGGCCGCAATTCGCGACGCGCGACCGACCACGATTCCAGCCTGCGGACCGCCAAACATCTTGTCACCGCTGAACGAGACCAGGTCACATCCGACCGCAAGCGCCTCGCTGACGGTCAGCTCGGCGGGATCGGCGCACCACGGCCCGCTGCGCCGCGCAATGAGGCCGCTGCCAAGGTCATACACGAGCGGCACGTGGCGCGCACGCGCCAGCTCCGCCAGCTCGGCGACCCCGGGCTCGGACACGAACCCGCGCAACGCGAAATTGCTCCGGTGCACCACCAGGATCATGGCCGTGGCCGGGTCGATCGCCGCTTCATAGTCGCCAAGATGCACCCGATTGGTGCAGCCGACCTCGCGAAGCGAGCAACCGGACCGTTCCAGGATGTCCGGGAGGCGAAACCCGCCGCCGATTTCTACAAGCTGTGATCGCGCGATGACGACGGCGCGGTTGCGCGCGAACGTGTCGAGCACCAGGAGCACGGCGGCGGCATTGTTGTTGACGAATAGCGCCGCCTCGCCGCCGACGAGCGCACACAGCGACCTCTCGACCGCAGCCCCGCGCTGGCCGCGCTTGCCTGTTGTCCGTTCGATTTCGAGGTCCGAGTACCCCGTGCACGGGCCGATCGCCTGCAGCAGAGCGCTCTCCGCCAGCGGCGCCCGGCCCAGGTTGGTGTGCAGTGCCACGCCGGTGGCGTTGACGACGCGCCCGAGGGGGGCGGCGAAGGAGGCGGCCAGTCTCGACCCGGCGCGGCGAACGATGCGGTCCGCCGCCGGCAGCATTACAGCTCGCGACGACCGCAGCTCGATGCGAAGCTCCGCGACGACCGCTCGCAGGGCATCTACGAGGAGCTCGCGCCCGTAGGTGTCCGCGAGCGCGCGCGCTTCCGGCAGCGACAGCAGGCGACCCACGGCGGGCAGAGCTCGCTCACCACTCGCGTCGATCGTCATCATTATCCTCCAATCTTGGGTTTTCCGATGGTGCACGCGGTGCGCTGATAGGGTACTCTGTACCGCCGCGGGAATGCCCAAACCACGGCCGCGGGGCTCGCCGAGCCTGCGATTGGACCTCGACAACGCGCGTTGACACCCGAATCATCTGGAGCTACACACATGCAAGGGCGATACGCCGTCTTGAGAACCCCCGATCCCCGCAAAGGAGAGCAGCCTGTGGAAGCCCTGGCCGATCTCGCCTGGTGCCCGCGATGCGGCCGCGAGTCGTGGGACAACGCCCGCGGTCGGTGCGCAGTTTGCGCGCTGACGGCGGACCCGAAGGCAGTTCCCGACCTGGTATTTACCATCATCTTCACGAGCGCGGGAGACGTTCCGGAGGAGATCGGCCGGCACGTCTCGTGGCGCCGCGACGGCACGCTCCGGACAGCGGGTGAGGGACGGGCAACACCGACGGAGTATTACACGTGCTTCACGCCCGAGGAGGCCGGCGCCATGTTGCCATTGCTGACGGCGCCCCTGGATATCGGGGTGCTGGTAAACGGCCGCCCGCGACCGTACGCGCGTGACCTCTGGCTGCCTCTCCTCGCGTTTTTGGCGCAGGGCGACGGCACGGTGCCGGCAGGGCGAAAATGAACATCATCGAAGAGCTCAATCAGTTGGAGCACTTTATCGAACGCTGCCGGCGGGACTACGACATGTTTTTTGCCGGCCACCAGAAGCACCCGCCGTGGGATATTCAGCGAAAGGTAGAGGCGATCATCAACCGCCTGTCCGACAAGAAGCTGAATAATCCCCAGGCGTCGTTCCGCCTGCGCAATCTCGTCGGCCGCTTCGGGATGTACAATCAGCTTTGGGCGCGGAAGAATCGCGAGCGGGAGGAGGGCATCGCGATCGGCCGGCCGGTGGCGCGGCGCTCGGAAAAGCTGGTCGAGGCGCCGCCGCCGCCCCCACCGCCGCCCGAACCCGTGGAAGCGCCGCCGCGCACGGCGGAACCCGTCACCGCCGAGCCCAGCGCGCCGCCGACAGCAGCCAAGAGCAAGCCAGACTCCGTCGCCAAGCTGTTTGACCGGTATGTGTCCGCTCGCCAGGATACGGGAGAGGGCACAAACGTCGACATCGAGGCATTCCGGCAGCTCGTCATGAAGCAGGCCAAGAAAATTCAGGAACAGCTCGGCTGCAAGAGCGTCACCTTCCGCGTCACGGTGGAGGACGGAAAAGCCAAGCTCAAGGCTGTCGGGCGCAACTGAGCCGTGCGGGCGTCTTGCGGCTTCCGCGCTACCGCTCCCGGAAGTGTCCCGCACGCGTGCGATTTTCCGGAGCACGAGGCCGGGTGCGGGCAGTGCATCTGGCATCTGATGGCGGCGGGTAAGTCGCTTCCAGGGGACTATCGGGAGCAACTGGTCGCCTTCGTGGCGGCACGGCGACCGCTCATGGGTTTCGTGCTGATCGGCGCCGACCTTGGTGGCCTGTCGCTGCCGGGCGCCGTGCTTCGCAATGCGAACCTCTCCGGCGCCAATCTCTCGGGTGCCGTGCTTACGGGCGCCGACCTCGCCCATGCGATCCTGCGTAACGCCAGACTCAGCGCCGCGGCGCTCGCGGAAACCGATCTTTCGCACGCGGATCTCGCGGGTGCCATGCTCGCCCAGGCGTTCTGGCGCGCCGGTGTCGCGCGCCAGGCCACACTCCACGACGCGGTGCTGTCCAACGCCTACCTGGTTGGCGCCGACCTTTCCGGTGCAGACCTCCGCCGCGCGCTTCTGGACCGCTGCCAACTCGCCGGCAGCGTGCTCGACCAGGCGGATCTTTCCAACGCAGTGCTCGATGGCGCCATTTTCGACAATGCGCGACTGGTCGCCGCCAACTTGAGCGGGGCAAGCCTGGTGGATGCCCGTCTCTGTTGGGCCAACCTGACGCGTGCGGATCTGGTCGGCGCGGACCTGCGCGGCGCCGACTTCACGGCGGTAAATGCGGAACATGCCGACTTTTCGCGCGCGCTGCTCGCCGGCGCCAAGCTCGCCGGGGCGAATCTGCACGGAGCGCTCTTTGACGGGTGCAGTCTGCCCGGTGCACGCCCGCCGGACTCCGGCGCGGCCGGCCCGCGCGTAGACTAGGCCGCTACCGCATCCTGCCGGCGCCCAGGGGCTGCCCAAGCGGTCCTGATTCGCGCTAGGTTAGGCGGCAAAGGAGACGCGATTTGCAGCAAGCGAGAGCTACCTCTGCCGCCGGGACCAGTCATTCAGCCGCAGCCACCGGGATCAGATTCGACCGCAACGAGCTCGCGGGAGCTTTCGGGGACGTGGGAACCGACGTGCCGCTCCTGATCGGCATGGCGCTCGCCGCCGGCCTGGACGGTACCAGCGTCCTCGTACTGTTTGGCGCCATGCAGATTTTTACCGGCCTCTCATACCGCTTGCCGATGCCGGTGCAACCGCTCAAGGCGGTGGCGGCGATCGTGATCGCGCAGCAGGCATCCGCCGCGACGCTCTATGGCGCCGGCTTTGCCATTGGGCTCGCCATGCTGTTGCTCGCCGCGACCGGTTTGCTCGACTGGCTCGGGCGCGTGATCCCAAAGTGTGTCGTGCGCGGCATTCAGCTCGGACTCGGGCTGCAGCTCGCAACCGTGGCATTGGGGAAGTTCGTGCAGGCGGACGGCGCCCGCGGCTATGCCCTGGCGGCGGCTGCCTTCATCATCACGGTGCTGCTTCTTGGTAATCGGCGGTTTCCCGCGGCGCTCCCCGTGGTCGCCCTCGGTCTGGTCTACGCGGTGGCCTTCAACTGGGACGGTGGCAGCATCGCTGATAGCATTGCCTTCCGCCTACCCGAGCCGCGCGTGCCGCGGCTGGCGGACATCGTCGCCGGCTTCCTGTTGCTCGCGCTTCCGCAGCTACCGCTTTCTCTTGGCAACTCCATCCTTGCCACTCGACAGCTTGCCGAAGATCTTTTTCCCGGCCGCTCATTCACGATTCGCAAGATCGGAATGACCTACGCGCTGATGAATCTCGTGAATCCGTGGTTTGGCGGCGTGCCCACGTGCCACGGCTCCGGTGGAATGGCCGGGCATTTTGCCTTTGGGGGGAGAACCGGTGGGTCGGTCATCCTGTACGGCTCGCTCTTTCTGGTGCTGGGCCTGTTCTTTGGAAAAGGCTTCGACCGAGTCGCGGCGTCATTCCCGCTGCCGATGCTCGGAATCATCCTTCTCTTCGAGGCTTTGGCGCTCATCTGGCTGGTGCGGGACACGGCCGCATCCCGCACCGAGTTTCCGATCGCCGTCCTGGTCGGTCTGCTCGCCGTTGGCCTTCCCTACGGCTACGTCATCGGCCTCGTGGTCGGGACGACTCTCGTGTATCTCGGCGACCGCACACGTCTGGTCAGCCCGGATGTCGTCTAGCCGCCGGCCGCCTGGGCGAGGTCCGTGAACGAGCGCCATGCCTAGCCTGTATACGTTTACTGACTACTCGCCCGACTGGCCATCTGAGTTTGCGCGGGAAGCCGGGAGACTTCAGATCCTGCTCGGCGATAACCTGGTTACGGTGCACCATGTCGGCAGCACTTCCGTCCCGGGTCTGGCTGCCAAGCCCGTCATCGATCTGCTCCCACTGGTCCTCAGCGTCACACGAGTTGATGCAAGTACGGCCCTATTTCAGGGCGCCGGCTACAAGGCGTGGGGAGAATACGGGCTCCCCGGCCGCCGCTTTTTCACCAAGGATTGCGGAGAACATCGCACGCATAATATACACATATACCAGACGGGTGATCCTGACGTGGAACGTCACATCGCTTTCTGTGCATATTTGAGAGCTCACAAGGATCATTGCCGAGACTACGAAAACTTGAAGAGAGAAGTCTATTCGCAGTACCCGGCGGATATTGCTGCATACAACGCCGGTAAGAGCACTTGGATAAAACGGGTCGAAAAGCTAGCGCTCGCATGGTACAGGCAGCGAGATGCGTGACGCGGCGTAAGAGCTCACCCCCGTACCGCCCTCTTCGGGGTCCTGGCGCGAGCTCGGGCGACAATTGCGCAATCGTGCTATCTCGCAGGTACGCGAACGCACCGTCGAGCGCGAGCTCCTCCGCAACGATACCCATCGCATAGTCGTCAATGGTGCGGTCTCGTCTTGTGGCCGAGGGATCAAAGAACGCGGTCCTGAACGGCTCCTGGTTCTCGGCCTCGACCACGCCGAGCGATCGGCGAAGACCTCGCGCAGGACCGGCAAGAGCGGGCGCCATTGCTCGGCCTGGTCGGGCCACAGCATGGCGGTCGGCGCGACCTGGGCGTCGCGCTTGAAGACAGACGGCCGCCCTGTGCAGCGACGCGAGAAGGGCGTCGAGCACGGCGGTACGGCTGGCTTCGGGGTCATGCCCTACTCTCTGCTGCATTCTGCGGAGGCCGAAGCCAGAGGGTGACGCTCACCCAGCGCGCCTCACGATCCTCTTCAATCTCTGGCTCGGTGCCGTTGTGCTCCAGCATGGCCCGCCGCATCAGGAGCCATCCCCGACCTCGCCTCTCCATTTTCTGCATCGCGAGCAGATAGTTTGCGATGGACTCGTTGCGCGACCGTGGTCTACCCCCGCGCTTGACGGACTCGACCGTGACCGTGGTCGGCAGCACTCCGGGGCTCGTGACCACGAGGCGGTCGGAGAAGACTTCGAGAAGAGTCTGCGATCCGATAATGGCGTAGTCGCGGTGAGCCACGGCATTCACGAGCGCCTCCCGCACCGCAGCTCGCGGGACAAGTGGCATGTCGATCCGAGTGATGCCCTCGTAGCGCTCGCCTCTTCCAAGCCCACGCACCCACCCGAGGGCTCGATCGACCTGCTCGTCGAGACGGCCTTTCCCTTCGGCGACCTGAAGGACCTCGTCCGCACGGTCTTTTCCACCGTAGGAGACGCATTCTACCCAAAACCTTCCTGTCTGCGGATAGGACTGCGGCGTCTTCCCGAAAGCCAGGGCGCCGTACAGAGTCGCCCGCAGATCCCCGCCGATCTCGGCCAGCACGCCTCTGGCCAACAAGTCGTCCTCCAGCCCAGGCTGTGGATCGCCTGTTCGGTCCAGCCCCAGACGATCGAGATAGGACCAGAAGCTCTGCACCTCGATGGCCTCGATCCCGGCGGAAGCTATCGCCCGTTCTTCCGTAATGATGTAGCCGAACAGGTTGTACAGATCCTGCAGCTCCTGAGGGGACGGCTGCACGCTCGCCCGCGCTCGGCGGACAAAGACCCGCCCATCGTGAGATAGCGGCTCGAAACCCCGCTGCCGCGGCACCTCGACCCAGTGAATCCACCCATTGGCGTCCCGATGCTGTCCGAGGCGCGCCTGAACGGGCGCATTCAGCCCGGACTGCAGGAAGCCCGTGAGCCGCTCGGACACGGACTCCGGATCCTCGCGAACCCCAACGATGTTGCCATTGTCGTCGACTCCCAGGATCACGAGGCCACCGTCCGTGTTCGCGATGGCCGAAATGGCGCGACCGATCGGCCTGAGATCGCCCGGCCCGCGCTTGAGCTCGGTGTGCTCGTCCTCGCCGACGGCGATTCGCGCTTCCAGTTGCGCCCAGTCGATCATGCTTCCTCCCTGAGTGCGTTCGCCTCTCGCGCGGCCTGCTTCTCGGCGAGCGTGAGGTGGTGATCGTTGATCCGGTCATCCGCGAAGAGGTCTTACCAGGGCGCGCCCGCCGGGTCCTTGCCCCAGTCGATGTTCGGCTTCTCCCTCAGGATCCCCGCGCCCTTCTTGCCGACATCGCCGACCCGCATGAACGGGCGGATGTTGACCCCAACGCCATCGTTGATGTCCGGATCCCATCCCGGCGGCTGCTGCTCGATGGGCTTCCACCGCACGAAGATGCCGCAAGGAGGGCGCCATGGAGGATACGCTTGAGTTTCTCCTGAAGGCCGCGGGCCGCGCAAACCGGTCGTCGGCGGCGGGAGCACGGAGGAACAGGATCGGTCGCTCCATTCCGCGTAGTCCCCAAACAGCTTACCGAAGCACCCGAAGCTCACGCTCAGCTTCGGGTTGATCTCGCGCAACGCCTCGTTGTCGAGCGGCCAGAAGGTCCGCAGCGCGCGGAACACCGGGAGTACTGAATCCAGCCCGTAGAGTGCCTTGAGCTTTCGGACCGTATGTTCCCGCGTCGTACGCGTCCGCTTCCCCAGCACGTTCTGCTCAACGGTTGCGCGACGGTAGTCGGAGATAGCAGCGTCGGGCGCGGTGGCCTCCAGCAGGAGCTCCAGCTCGGCGAACATCAGGGTCCGGCTGGAGTGCGTGCCGCAGTCGCCGTCGTGAAAACCGGGACGGGCGCGGACATCGCTGGTCTTCACCGGCGCCGCCACGCGGATCCTCCCTGCTCCAAAGCGGACGCTCGCCGCATCCACCCCTACTCCTTCCCCTCTTAGCGGTCGACCACGGCTCGCTTCTGGTCATCGATCCAGCGATCGATGTCGGCGCGCCGGAAGCGCCAGGCCCCGGCGACTTTGAAGCCTGGAAGCGCTGCCTTCTGGGCGAGCCGGTAGACCGTCTTCTCATTCACGTTCAGGTAGCTAGCCACCTCTCGGACGGTCATCGCTGGCTCGGCCATCGGCGCACTGCCCTCTCGCAAGGAAACAAGGTTCAAGGCAGGGTACGCTAGTGCAAACCGGTCCAGGGGCAACCGCGAATAGCGACCGCGATCGGCCGGCGCCGGCTGCCGCGCGTTCGCCGTATCCGGCGGGCTCAGAAGTAGTGCCCGAAGTGGATGTAGAAGCCGCTCGAGTCGCGAGCGACGCCGTAGTCGGCGCGCAGCACGAAGGGGCCGGCAATGGCCCTCAGGCCGACCCCGCCGCTCAGCCGAAACTGCCAGGGCGCGTCGTCGCTGCCGCGGTCCCAGGCGTCTCCGGCCTCGCTGAATACGACGCCCGTAATCGCCTGATCGTCGCGGATCTCGTAGATGGGGAAGCGATACTCGACTGTTCCCCAGATGTAGGTGTCGCCCCGCATGCCCTCCGACGGGTAGCCGCGCATGCTCGAGTAGCCGCCGAGCGTGTATTTGGCGAGAAATGGAATGTCGCGATTCGCCACCCCGGCCTTTCCTTGTGCGGCGAAACAGTGGCGCGGGCCGAGGCGCCAGTAGCCGCGGAGCTCGGGGTTGAACCGCAGGAAACCCCGCGACCGCTCGGGCGCATCGGCATCCTGGTAGCCTTGGTCGAGGCGGAGCTCCGCCACGTAGCCGCGCGTCGGTTCGGTCCTGTCGTCGCGGCGATCCAGGTAGACGGAGGCAATGGCCAGCGCCGATCGGCCGCCGGCGGCCGGGGGCTCGCCCTGCGCGGCGCGAAACCGCGTACGGGCCAGAATCATGCCGCCGAAGAGATGCCAGTGCTCGTCGCGATCGAGCGACTGATCCCAGAACGCGATCGCGGTGGTGCCCAAGGCGCGATAGGAGTCGCCCGTCTCGCGCGCATCGCGGTCGAAGAGCTCCTGTTCCTGATCCAGGTAACCGGCACCGAACGTAAGCGTGGCGGCGGTGTCCAGAGGATGAAGGAGACGCCCGCCGACGACGACGACCTTGGTTTCCGCCCACATCCCGCCGAAGCCGAACTGGGCGCCGGTTCCGAACAAGTTCATGTTGACGTAACCGGCGATCGGCCCCAAACCACCGAGGTCAGGGTTATCGGAGGAGTAGGTCAACCACCCGAAGCCGATTTGCGTCAGCCCCTCTACGATGGTGACGACCAGAGTGACGCCGGAGTCATCAGCGGCGGCCGGCGGCGGGCCGAAACAGAACCGCACCTTTTCAAAGAAGCGCAGCTCCTGAAGTCTCCGCATCGCCGCGACGAGACGCTGCCACTCGACGCTATCGCCCACCGCCAGGCGTAATCTGCGGAGCACGACGCGCTCCTTGGTCTTGATGTTGCCCTCGATGCGAATGGCGTCAAGGCGCGGCAGCGCGGCGTTGGTGCGCCCGCTCACGCGGTAGCGGACGGTGACCCCGGTAGCTTCCTCGGTAACGTCCGCCTGGACATCCGCGTAGACGCCGAGGCTCTGGATGCGCGCCACATCGAGCGCCACCGCGGCCTCGTCGAACAGGTCGCGCTTCTGCACCATCACCACGAGCGGCAACACGTCGGCCAGCGCCTCGTCGGCGCCGGCGAACGCCACGTTCGCGACGTGGCCGGCGCTGCGACCGAAAAACGACGCCACGCTGGCGGCGCTCGGCGCGGGGACGGCGAGGCAGCCAAACCAACCGAAACCGATGGCGAACGCCACCAGCCGCGGCAGCCGGGACGGCTTCTTGCTGGTAGAGCTTTTCAATTAGGCGTACATGCTCTCGATGACCGCGCGGTTTCGGCTCTCGACGACGCGTCGCTTCACCTTGAGCGACGGGGTCAGCTCGCCGCCGTCCTGCGTGAGATCCTGCTCGAGGACAGCAAACTTCTTGATTTGTTCGTAGCGGGCGAGGTCGCGATTCGCTTCGGAGATTGCCCCCTCGAGGTGCTGGCGCAACGCTTCACTCCGGCAGAGCGCCGGGTAGTCGCCAGCGAGGCCGTGGCGCTCGGCCCAACCAAGCAACTCGTCTTCGTGCAGCGCAATCAGGGCGACCAGATAGTTGCGCCGATCGCCGTGAACAACCACGTGGCTGATGAGCGGGCTGCGCGACTTGACGAGGTTTTCAATGTTTTGCGGTGCGATGTTCTTGCCGCCGGCGGTGATGATGAGGTCCTTGATGCGATCCGTGATGCGCAGAAAACCGTCCGCGTCGAGGTCACCGACATCGCCGGAGCGGAACCAGCGATCCGGTCCAGCGCCGGCAAACGCCGCGGCCGTAGCCTCGGGATCCTTGAAGTACTCGCGGAATACACCCGTGCCGCGAATGAGGATCTCGCCGATCTCCGAGATGCGCAGCTCGGTGCCCGGCATCGCCCTGCCCACGGTCCCAAGCTTGAACGCGTCGAAGCCGTTGACGGTGGCCGGTCCGGAGGTCTCGGTGAGCCCATATCCCTCCAGGATGAGAATCCCGAGCGCGTGGAAAAACTCGAGGAGCTCGACCCCGATCGGTGCTCCGCCGCTGACCATGTAGCGGACACGCCCGCCGAATACGGCGCGGATGCGCGAGAAGACGAGGGAATCGAAGCAACGGTGGAGCACCTGAAGCGGCAGCGGCACGGGCTTTCCGGCGCGGACAAGTGCGGCGCGGTGGCGCGCGATCTTCATCGCGAAGCGGAAGAGCGCTTGCCGGTGCGGCGGCGCGGCGGCCAGAGTGTTCTCGATACGCGCGTGGACTTTCTCGAAGATGCGAGGAACGGAGGCCATGATGGTTGGCCGCGCCACTTTCCACGTCTCCGGCAAGGCATCGAGAGACGGTGCGAAATACCCGAGCAGGCCGCCGACGAGCCCGGCGTAGAGGGTCACCCGCTGCAGCGAATGGGCGAGCGGAAGAAACACGATACCCACGTCATCGGGGCCAATGGGCAACACCTCGTTGGAAGCTCGCGCGACGAATGCGAGGTTGGCGTGAGTCAGCACGACGCCTTTCGGGGGTCCTGTCGTGCCGCTCGTGTAGACCAGGGTGGCAACGTCATCGGGCTGCACCTGCGCCAGCAGTCGGTCGGCGGTCTGCGGGTTTACGGCAGTCAGTCTGCGGCCCTGTTGCAGGAGCGCGTCCCAGGAGTCGACGCGACCGGGAGCACCGGCGGGAAGCGCTCCGCCCCAGACGATCACGAGCTCGAGCCCGGGACAGGTCTTCCAGGCGGCCATGGCCCGCTCGGCGGGCTGCCCTGCCGCGACAAACAGGACACGGGACTCCGAATGGTTGATGATGTACGCGACCTGGTCCGGAGTGCTCGTCTCGTAGATGCCGATTGTGACGCCACCGAACAGCAGAATCGCCCCGTCGGCTACCGTCCACTGCCAGCATGTCCGCCCCATGATGGCGACGCTATCGCCGTGGCGGCAACCGTGGTCATCAAGGCCCGCGGCCACCGCCTCGACGTGTTCCTGGGCCTGCGCCCAGGTCATCGGGCGCCATTCGCCGTTCTCCAGGCTGTAGTGGATGACGCGCCCGGCGTTAGCCAGAGCCTGCTGCCGCATGATGTGGGGAATCGTTTCGCGCATGTCAGGCGCTCCGCCTCCGTGGGAGGGTGAAGCTGAACGTGGTCAGGCCGCCGCTACGGCTGTCCGCCCAGATCATTCCGTGGTGATGCTCGACGATCGCCCGACAGAGAGGCAGGCCGAGCCCAATTCCTTTCGGCTTGTTGACGAGAGGATCGCCAAGTTGCCGATACAAACCGAAAATCGCCTCGATTTCCTCGGGAGGAATGTAGACCCCCTCATTCTGCACCGAAATGCGAACGAATTCGCCGTCCGCGTGCACATTCTCCCCGGGACCTGGTCCGGCCACCACCTCCGTGCGCACCCCGAGACTGCTGCGCGGTGTCGAGAACTTGAGCGCGTTCGAAAACAAGTTGCGAAGCACAACGACGACTTTCTCGGGGTCACAGGAGACGACGTGACCGGGGTCGATATCGATCTGCAAGACGTTGGGGGCGGTGTCGCCGGCTTCGGCGTCGGCGGCGTCGCCGAACAGCTCCTGCGCCGCCCGCCAGCCCGCGAGCAAGAGCTCGCGCACCGTCGCAGCACGCAACGTGAGGGAACCGTGATCGAGCAGGATGTCAAAGAGCTCGGCCATCTCATCCACAGTCGAGCGAATCTGCTGGACTCGTTGCAGGATGGCGCTCAGGTACGTGACGCGTTGCTCGCTGGTCAAAACGCGCTCCTGGCCACTGCGCGAATCCATCTCGAGCAGCTCGGCGTAGCCGTTGATCGCGGTCAGCGGCGTCATCAGCTCGTGGGAGAGATTCGCGGCGACGGTCAGGTGCAGTTTTTCGAGGCGTTCGATCTGCGTACGGGCGCGTTCGGCCTCGCTCGCCCGACGTTCCAGGAGCTGATAGAGGCGCGCGTTTTCGAGCGCGGTCGCGATCGTGCCAAAAATGGAGAGCATGAGGTCGAACTCGTTGCTGCCGAAGTGCCGGCCACTGCCCTTGCTGGAAACGTTGAGCACCCCGATCGTCCGGCCGCCGACAACGAGTGGCAGCGACATGAACGAAGGCCCCGGGTACTCCTCGGGGTGGCGCCGCGGCAAGCTCAAACTGCTGATGTCGCGCACGAACACCGGCTCCCCGGTCGCGGCTACCCGCCCGGCAATGCCCTCGCCGATGGGGACGCGGAGGTGCCGGGGCACGTCCGGAGGAAACCCATAGGTAGCGCGGATGACCAGCGTGGCACCGTCTTCCTCGACGAGCATGACCGAGACGCGATGAACGTCGAGGAGCTCCGCCACCGACCGCACCGTCTGCTCCAGAACCTCGTCCAGGTTGAGCAGTGAAGCGATCCGCGGGCCAACCTGCGTGAGACAGCCGAGTTGGTTCTCGAGTCGCGCGACGCGCTCCCGCAGGCGCGCGCGCTGCTGCTGGAGACCGATACGCTGGCAAAGGCGCGCGTAACAAACGGTCAAGGATTCGGGCGCGATGGCGCCGTTCCAGACGGCAAGAATGTCCACCAGGTGCTCGGTGTCCAGTCGCGGCAGGATCGAAGGGTCCGTGGGATCGGACACGAGGAGCGCGGGGATCGGCGCGACGAGCTCCGGGTCGAGCGCATCGAACCACTCGGGAGTCGTCACCAGGACAACGGCCGGGATCGCGGCCGGCAGAGGCGGGGGCGACGCGGCCGGGAGCTGTCCGACCGCCGTTGTGAGCAGGGTCGAGATCTCTTCCTTCTCGACTGCCCGCGTCGTGAGCGGCAGGCTCTCGGTCATGACCCGAAAGGGCGACCACTGGTCGGGCGGCAAGCTCACGAGAAAAAGCGTCTCAGAAATCGCGGCCATTTGTGGTAGGATGGTGCCGTAGGTTGGGCACGGAGAGGTCGTGCCGGGAGGGCTTGTAGCGAAGTCCGAATCCGCCGCGAGGCAACGCCGATGGGGAGCTCTGGCCCGTCGCGCGTCCCGCCAGGTGCGGGAGAAGGCGCGGTGGAGGGTCCTTGCGGCACACCTGCCGAGCGACTGGTGGTCGAGCAGGCGAGGAATTCAGGTAGACGCTCTGCATGGTGCGATCTGAGGATACGGCAGATGGAGCGTTCGGTGCAAGCAGCGCCGCGCGGAGGATGGTGCGCAGGAGAGTTTACTTGGCGCTGGCGGGGGTGGCGGTTGTCGGTGTCGCCGCGTTGCAGTCAGTAGCGAGCACGGCAGCGCCGGCGGGTGGGGCGGGCGCCGCGGCCAGAGACGCCGTGGTCGTTCGCCGCGCCGGAGACGCCGCGCGCTTTGGCTGGGACCGCGATGAGGAGGGCTGGCAGGGGTTTCCTTCAGCCGTTACCTGGTCCCAGGGGGCACTGCGGTTGTCCAGGCCGAGCGCGCCGCGAGTGGCCTTCGCCCTGATCGGCAAGGCGGCGTGGACGGCGCTGGACGCGCGCTGGCGAATGCCGGCGCTGTTGGCGGCTGCAAGCGCGGCCGGAACCTTTCGCAATGACTTGCGCGCGACCGTCGGCGGCCTCGATGTAGACCCGGCGGGACTTGCCGAGCTGGCGTTTCGGTATCGGACCGACTGCAGCGCCGCGGACATTCTGTCATACGGCAACGAGAACCACAGCCTGATGCGCTCTCATGCGGTCGTGCTGGGCGTCGGCGGAGCTGGGCTCGCCGGCGACAGCCAGTGGCATGAGAAGATCATCGACCTGGACGCGGTATCGCTGACCGGAGACTTCTTCGCCGCGGGACCGATCCGCGAGCTTTCTTTTTCAGTGGTGGCGGCAGGGTGCAGCTACCTGGAGCTCGACGACCTCGGTTTCAGGCGCACGGCTACCGTCGGCTTCTCGCTTTCACCGGGCCAGGCGCCGGAGGCCGGCGAGGGCAGTGGGCGCGATGAGCACCTGAGCGCCGTGGCGGTCCGCGGAATGTGGCCGGTCACCGGCCGCGCCGCCGGCGAGCCGCAGCGGTATTATCCGCTCGACGACGCGGTGGTGGACATCGCGATTGGTTCTGGCCGCGAGCCGCCCGGAGCCATCGTGCCGGAGGTTGTGGTGCGCGCAAATCGCGAAGTCACGCGGGGCTTCCGGCTGGCTCGGGAGGTGACGGCGGGTGCGAGCGCGTGGTGCCTGGCCGAGATCGGCGGCGGCGAGCAGCGCTGCGCTACCGGGCTTGCTGGCGCGTCGATGGCGGTGCGCGCCGCAGATACGGCGTGGCCACCCACCGACGGAGTGAACCCGTGCGCGGCCCTTTACCGCGATCCGGCCGCGGCGCTCGGCCCCATGGTGACCGCAGGCGGCCTGGCGCGGGGCCAAGAGCAAGGCGCCAGGATCACGGTGTGGGCCATGGGGTCAGAGCTCGGCATCGCCGTAACGCGGGCTGCGGGTGAGGAAGACCTGCGCGTGGAGCGGTGCGCGCACTGGCAGATGCCCACCGTTGACCATGAGGTGGCGGCAGCGCCTCGGGATGCCGGAGTCTCGTTCGTTGTCGTTGGGCCGGTGTGGCAGGGAGCAACCGTGCAGGTGGCGACGGACTGGTCGAGGGGTCCGCTGGCGGAGTATGAAGCGAGGCAGGTAGTGCCGCCGGGGGCAGCCCTGCAGCGGCGGCTGAGCGTGGTGGCGTTGCGCCGGACGCCGTTACCGTCTGACTGAAAAGTCGGGCGGCCGACTACGTCCCCAAGGGGATTCGAACCCCTGTTGCCGCCGTGAAAGGGCGATGTCCTAGACCGGGCTAGACGATGGGGACTGATGAGCCGGGCAGGGATCGAACCTGCGACCCGCGGCTTAAAAGGCCGCTGCTCTACCAACTGAGCTACCGGCCCGCTGTGCTACAGGTTCGACGTTCTCGGCCGATGTGGCGGACTATTATAAGGGTCGGCGGACCCGCTGTCAACCGGATGCGCGGTCCTGAATCCACTGCCGGTTCGACCGGAAGCTGAGTAGAAAGCACATCACCAAGACCCCCCACCTCCCCCCACAAGCGGGGCAGCATGCCACGCGCATTGCCCTCGCCCTGGTGTAAGGCACATTCGGCCGACGCCCGGAATCGGCCAGACAGGAAAGGTCGCGGGCCACGCGTTGACACGCGAATCGCCCACTGGTAGAACGGAACGAGCAGGAGGGCATCAGCCATGACCGCAGCCACCGTATCGCCCACCGCGGAGACGATTGCCCCGGGGGAGCATGTCCCCACCGCGGACCATCGCGTCGTTCTGCACGGCATGCCGTGGTCCCACTTCGAGGTGTTCCTCGCGCTGCGCGGTGACGCGGCGGGTCCGCGAATCGCCTATCTCGCAGGAGAGCTCGAGCTCATGAGCCCATCTCGTGACCACGAACGCCTCAAGTCGTTCATCGGCAGGCTCATCGAGGCCTACGCCATGGATCGTGGGCTCGACCTGTCACCCTATGGAAGCTGGACGCTGAAGCAGCCAAGCAAGGAGGCCGGCGCCGAGCCGGACGAGTGCTACATTATCGGCGCCGACCAGCAGAAAGACGCACCGGACCTCGTGATCGAGGTGGCCTGGACCCGCGGCGGGCTCGACAAGCTCGAGATCTACCGCCGGCTTGGGATCCGCGAGCTTTGGCTCTGGGAAAGCAATGTGATCCAGATCTATCTGCGCGGCCCGCAAGGATATGAGCGCAGCGCATCAAGCGCTTGTTTCCCCGAGCTTGACACGAACCTTCTCACGTCCTTTCTCGACCGGCCGACCGTGCTCCAAGCGGTGCGCGCTTTCCGTCAGGCCCTCGCGGGCTGACCGCTCCGGCCGGCACCACAGTGCTAGTTATGCGAGGAGAAACGTAGCCCATGCGCCACATCGCGAGATCGCTCGGCGGCTTGCTCGTCATTGTGACAGCGTCCTTGGTGATGGGGGCGGAAGCGCAAGCTGGCCAATATCCGCGGCGAGCCGCCTTGCATATCAACGACTACGCGAAGCTGTTGGCGGCGCCGGACAACGCGCAGATCCAACATTGGCTGACCGACCTGGACCAGCGCCAGGGCATCGAAGCCGTGGTCGTTACCATCAACGCGTACAAAGAATATGCCACGGGCGAAGAAAGCTTCGAAGCGTTTGCGACAAATCTGTTCAATCGCTGGGGTATCGGCGATGCAACGAAGAACAACGGTGCGATGATGCTGGTCAGCGTCCGGGATCGCGCCGTCCGGATCGAGCTGGGCGCGGCTTATGGCAGCGGTTTCAGCCCGGAAATGGACGAAGTAATCCAGGAGCATGTCATCCCGCACTTCAAACGCAGCGCCTTCAGCAAGGGCATCGCCAATGGCGTGCAGCAGATGGTCAAAAAGCTCGACACCAGGCCTGCAGCGCGAACCGTCGACGCCCAGCCAACGCCGCCCGCGCCGGAAGCTCGACCGGCCGCCGCCGAGCCGCCGGCATCTCCTCCGTCCTGGGGGGCGCGCACATTCGGCCCGGCAGCAGCAGCGCTGCGGCGAGTCGGGCATTTCTACGAGGCGTACGTCGGGGATTCTCCGATCATTCCCGCGCTGGGCGGGCTGGGGCTCCTCACCGGCGCCGTCCTTGGCCTGCGCCGATACTGCCGTTTCCGGACGCGCCGCTGCGCTACCTGCGGCACTGCAATGATCCGCCTCGACGAAGCTCAGGACGATCGCTTCCTGGAGGCCGGGCAACTACGCGAAGAGGCGCTGAAATCGGTGGACTATGACATCTGGTTGTGCGAATACTGCGGCGCGCACCGGCTTGCGGCCTACAAGAGCTGGTTTTCTAGCTTTTCCGGATGCCCAAGATGTCGTTACCGGACATTGGAAACGAAATCCGTAACGTTGATCGCGCCAACCTATTCATCGAGCGGCACTGGCGAGAGCATTTCGCGTTGCGGCCATTGCGATCATCATGAGCGAAGAACGTACACGATCCCGCGCAGGACCCACAGCACGTCCGGATCCGGGTCGCGGAGCGGCTACCGGTCGTCCGGCGGCAGATCGTCCGGCGGCGGCGCGAGTGGTAGATGGTAGGGCCCGGCTGTTTCCATCATCCGCCTGCCGCCAGGAGGGAGTGATTTCGGCCTGCGCCTGTGTCCATGCGGGCGCGATCGCCTATGCTGATTCCGCGCTGGATGATGGACCGCTGGAGGAGAGGGAGACGCGATGAGGAGCAAGCCATTGTCAGCTTTGGCGGTGCTTGGTTGCCTGTTGCTGGCGCCTACGACAAGCAGCGGCGCCGGCGACAACGCGATCGATAACCTGCGCGCCTTTGCCAGACTCTATGGGTATGTCAAGTATTTCCATCCCAGCGATGAAGCCGCAAACGTCGACTGGAAGCGCTTCGCGATCCACGGCGTAGCGAAAGTCAAGTCTGCCCGGGACATCGCCGAGCTCAAGTCGCTCTTGACGGAGCTATTTGGGCCGCTGGCGCCGAGCCTGCAGATCTACGCCGACGGCGACCGGCCGCGCAAAGTCCGCGAGCTGTTTCGCCAGGAGGGCACCGGCCTCGAGGTCGTCGCCTGGCAGCACCGCGGCGACGGACTCGACGCCGCCAGCGACGCCACCGGCAGGTACCAGAGCTTCCGGATGAACAAGCCGCATGTCTCCGGTGCGTCAGGCACCGGAGAGATCGCGCAATGGGTATCGGCCGGCACCTGCAAGGGGAGCTCTGTCCGGCTCCGAGCGCGCCTGCGAATCGAAAAAACCCGCCCCGAGGAGGACGGGCGGCTGTTCGTGAAGGTCGTTCCCGCCGGCCAATATGACGCCTCGGAGGACCTCAAGGCCATTTCCATCGACGCCGCGGACTGGACGCCGGTCGAGCTTGTCGCCAAGGTCGGGGAGGATGCCGCGTATCTCGTCGTCGGTTGCGCGCTCACCGGCTTCGGTCAGCTCGGAGCCGACGATTTCGATGTCGCCTGTCAGGATGACGCGGGCGGCTGGAAGCCGCTGGATCTCGACAATCCGGGCTTCGAGCAAGCCGCGCCCGAGGCGGAGCTCGGCGAGTGGGCTCAAGCCGGCGAGGGCTACGAGGCCACGCTCGACTCTCAGCGCCCAGCAACCGGAAACACCAGCTTGCGGCTCCGCTACTCAGGAAAAATCTTCGATCAGGCCCCCGCCATCGGCGAGGTCATCGACAAGGAGCTGGGTCCGGGCCTGCGCTGCCGAGCGCCCGTGGCGGTGCTCTCGGATGGCAACACGACCTTGCCAGCAGGAAACCCACGCGCCCTTGAGCGGCTGCGGTCCGAGCTTGCCAGGATCCCTCTCGATACCTTGCAGGCCGACGACGAGTCGCTTCGTCTCGCCGACGTGGTCATCGCGTGGAACGTGCTTCAGCATTTCTACCCGTATTTCGACATCGTCAGCACCGACTGGGCCGCAGCATTGACCGAGGCGCTGCGTGGCGCCCTTGCCGACCGGACGGAAAAGGACTTCTACTGGACGCTGCGGCGAATGCTCTCCGGCCTCCAAGATGGCCACGCCGGCGTGCGCCACGCGCTGCTAAAAGGCTGGGGCGATGTCCCCGTCCTTCTCGATTTCGTCGAGGGAAACGTCGTAGTGACGGCAACCACCGAACCCGAGACGTTCCACCTGGGCGATGTGGTGCTGGATATCGACGGGATTCCAGCCCAACAGCTCCTGCGTGACCGCGACGCGACCGGCTCGGGCTCGCCTCAATGGCGGCGGATCCGGGCGCTGTCGCGCCTGACGCTCGGCGATCTCGGCACGACCGCGCAGGTCAGGCTGCGGCGCGGCGACGGGGAGCTCGCGGTCAAGTCGATGCGCGGCCGGAACGAGCTCCAGTATGGTCTGTCCGAGTACCGCCACGAGAAGATCGAGACCCTCGACGATGGCATCTATTATGTGGATCTCCAACGGACCGAGATGACGGAGCTCGACGCGCGGATCGAAGAGCTCGCGCAGGCCAATGGCGTGATCTTTGACCTACGCGGCTACCCGAATGGCAATCACGACATCATTCGTCATCTCACCGACGAGCCCGTGCAATCAGCGCGCTGGAACGTGCCGCTCGTTGTCTACCCGGATCACGAGCGGATTGTGGGATTCGACACCCGAGGCCGCTGGACGCTAGGTCCGAAAGCGCCGCGCCTGCGAAGACGGCCGGTCTTCTTGACCGACGCGAACGCCATCAGCTATGCCGAAACCTTTCTCGGCATCGTCGCGGCGTACAGGCTGGCCGACATCGTGGGCCAGACAACCGCGGGCACCAATGGCAACGTGAATCGGATCGAGCTCCCCGGTGGCTTCACCGTAGTGTGGACCGGCATGAAGGTGCTGAAGCACGATGGCTCGCAGCACCACCTGGTCGGCATCGCTCCCACGGTTCCGGTCGAGAGAACGCTAAAGGGCGTGCGCGAGGGTCGGGACGAGTTTGTCGAAAAGGCGCTGGACCACCTCCGCCGGCAGCGAGGCCATCACCGCGCCGAAGACCCCGAGCACACGACTGAGGTTCCGAGCTCGCCGCTCTGATCGACTATAGCTTCAGCTTCACGATATCTTCCCAAGCCGAGCGCCCATGCCTTGCCTCCCCCCCCGCGCGGAGGGGGAGGGATGGAGGGGGTATTGTCGCGCCGACGGTGAATGGGTGGTGGATTCAGAAATGTCTAGCGACACCGCCAACGGCTGAGAACCCGCTTCGCGGCAGCGGATCAGCAAGGCTGCCGGCCTTCGCGCCGAGCAGCACCCGCGTCATCTCACCGCCGGCGAGGACGAGCTCTCCGAGAGCTTGCTCGAGATGGTCACTGCCGATCCTCAGCTCGCCGTCGCTGCCTGCCGCGGCGAACAGCGCCGCCTTGCGGAGCAGCTCCCGGATGAACGCAGCGCTGACGCCCTCGGTGCGGTCGATCATTGCCGTCGCCGCCGGCTGGTCAATCGCCATTCCTTTGCCGTAGAGGTCGAACAAGCGCCGCCGGCACTCGGCGTCCGGAAGCGGAATCTCTACGGCGAGATCAATTCGTCCCGGCCGCGCGGCAAGCGCCGGCTCCAGGATCTCGGGCCGGTTGGTCGTGAGCACAAACAGGATGTCCGCGTCCTGCGCCAGACCATCCATCTCGTTCAGCAGCTCGAACAGCGCGGCGCAGCAACCCGGCTCCTGTCTCGTCCGCTCTTCCGCAACCAGGTCCACATCCTCGAGCACGATCGTCGCCGGTTGGAGCACCCGAGCCAGGCGGCAGGCTTGCGGAATCAATCCCATGCCGCTGCCGGTGATCAGGATCACAGTGCGCTGCGCCATCCGCCCCGCCAGGTACATTGCGGTGAGCGTCTTGCCCGTACCTGGGGCGCCGTACAGGAGCAACCCCCGCTTCAGGTGTCGGCCAGCCATTCGCAACCGCTCCGCGTGGTCGGAGAACCCGAGCGTGTGGCGCTCGATTCGCGCGAGCAGCGACGCCGGCAGGATGACCTCATCCCGCGCCGGGGCCGGCAGCTAGTGAAAGCGAACGTTGACCTCTCTGCTCCTGGTCATCTCGAGCGAGATGATCTTGCCACGGTACACATTGCGCCGCGCCGCTGCCGCGCGGATGTCGGCCAGCACCTGCTCGGCCGCACCTCGGTCCGGCGCCATCACCTCGATTCGGAGGTCGCCTTCGCCGGCAATGGATAACGGCCGACTGACGAGCAAGGCGACTTTTCCGCCCCCGCCCGAGACCAGAAACAGGCCCTGCTGAATGCACGAGACAGCGCGGTCATCATCGAGCGCGACCCGCCGGTAGCTGACAGGTCCGGCGCGCACGCCGCCGAGCCCACTGCCGTTGACTATGCCGGTCAGGGTGATGGGTTCGAATCCGAAGAGGCCGGACGAGGTGAGCCCGATCAACCGCGACGACCACCCCGCTCGCGCCGTGAAATCGTCGATGGCGAGCTGCAGGTTCGGATGCTCGGCGACTCCAATGGGCTCTTCCACGACGGGAAGCCCTCCCGGCGGTTGCTCGAAGTGATCCGCAAGAAGGTCCCGCACCGAGCGGCCGAACAGCCAGCCGCCGAACCGATCGTAGGCGCTCTCCAGGAGCGTTCCGAGCAGACCCGGCTCGCCTTGTCGCATCGACGTCTCCATGCTGCTGCTTGTCAGTGCCGCCTCACTGCCCGCGGCGAGCGCGCCCTCGCCCTC
>JACPHN010000137.1 GCA_016188575.1 Candidatus Schekmanbacteria bacterium | reverse complement strand
CGAGCCGGACCCGGCGCTGCGCGACTACGAAAGCGTGCCGCTGAAGGAAGACGTCGCCGCCTACATGGCGCGCGAGGTCCTCCCGCACGTTCCCGATGCCTGGGTGGACGAGTCGAAGACCAAGGTCGGCTACGAGATCGGTCTCAACCGCTACATCTACACCTACACCGCGCCCGCTCGCGGAGATCGAGGGGGAGCTGAAGCAGATCGAGCAGGCGATCGCCGACATGCTGGCGGAGGTGACGGAGTGATGGCGCGAAACGGTCGTCCGCCGGAGGCGGGGCATGGCCACTGACTTCGACCTGGCGGGTCTGCGGGATGCCGTCGCCCACGCGAAGGTGCAGTGGCAGCTCCACGCATTGGAACGGTTGCAGGAGCGGGGCATCTCCCGCGATGAAGTCTTTACCGCTATCCTGAAGGGAGAGGCCATCGAGACATACTTGACGGACAGGCCGCTTCCGAGCTGTCTCGTATTCCACAAGAGGCAGGAACCCCTGCACGTCGTGGCCTCGCTGGACGCGGCAACGGGGACGGCTTACGTGATCACCGCCTACAGGCCGGATCAGGAGCATTTCGAGTCGGACTACAAGACCCGAAGGGAGAAATCATGAAGACGAACGCCATTCGGTGTGCCCTCTGCGGCGGGCCACAGGAGTCCGGGACGACGATCTTCGCCGTGGACCTGAAGTTCGGCGTACTGGTCGTCCGGGACGTCCCGGCCCGGCTTTGCTCGCAGTGCGGCGAGGCATGGATCGAGGATCCGGTCGCGGCGCGGCTGGAGGCGGTCGTTGGCGACGCCCGCCGCAAGCAAGCCCTGGTCGAGGTGGTTCAGTGGCAACCGACGGCAGCTTGAAAGCCACGCCCGCTCGCGGAGATCGAAGGGGAGCTGAGGCAGATCGAGCGGGAGATTGCTGGCATGCTGGCGGAGGTGTCGGAATGACAGCAGTCCGACACCTCGATCATCGGGGCGTTGAGTGGATGGGCGATCCTCCGGTTACCTGGCCGGCGCATCCGGTGAAACGTTACTTTGACGTTCAGCTCGGCAAGATGCTGCAAAACGAACCTGCGAGCCCGGAAGACCGTTCCGTGCCCTACCTGAAGGCCATCCACGTTCAATGGGGGCGCGTCGACACCGACGATCTGCCTGAGATGTGGGCAGGCCCTACGGACCTTCGCCAGTATGGAATCCAGCCCGGCGATCTCCTGGTCTGCGAGGGTGGGGAGGCTGGCCGAGCCGGTGTCGTTGATGTCCCTCCGCCCGACTGCATCATCCAGAACGCGGTTCACCGCTTGCGCGCCATGGATTCAGCCGACGTTCGTTTTCTCCAGCATGTGTTGCATGCGGTGGACACAGCCGGGTGGTTCGACGTTCTATGCAACCGCGCGACCATCGCTCACTTCACCAGGGAGAAGCTCGCGGATTTACGGATACCTGTCCCGAATCTCAACGAGCAGCGGGCGATCGCCGCGTTCCTGGACCGCGAGACGGCGCGGATCGACGCGCTGATCGAGAAGAAGCGCCGCCAGATCGAGCTGCTCCACGAGAAGCGCGCCGCCCTCATCAGCCACGCCGTCACCAAGGGCCTCGACCCGAACGCCCCGATGAAGGACTCGGGCGTCGCGTGGCTCGGTGCGATTCCAGCGCATTGGGCTGTTATCAAGCTGCGCCGGGTAACACAATCTCGGTGTGACGGTCCCTTTGGGAGCGGCCTGAAGTCTGAGCACTACGTCGATGCTGGAATCCGAGTTGTTCGTTTGCAGAACATACGCCTCGCTTGGTTCGATGACACGGATCAGGCTTTCATCGATCCCGAGCATTACGAGACGCTGGGCGATCATGACGTTCTGCCTGGGGACCTGCTGATTGCTGGACTCGGTGACGACAACAATCCCGTTGGCCGCGCGTGCGTTGCCCCGCCTTGGCTTGGGCGCACGATGGTCAAAGCTGACTGCTTCCGGTTTCGACTCGCGTGCGAAACGAGCCCTGAGTACGTGGCACTTCAACTCTCAATGACGGCTTCGGCATTGGGCGGTGCGCTAGCGACTGGTACGACACGAGCACGAATGAATCTGTCGGAAACAGCAGACAGAGTGATTGTGCTCCCACCCTTCAAAGAGCAACAGGCCATTGCGGCAATCCTGGAGCGCCAGTCAGCGCGTATCAGTGCTGTGGTCGCGAAGATCAACCTCAGCATCGACCGCCTCCGCGAGTACCGCACCGCGCTCATCTCGGCCGCCGTGACCGGCAAGCTCGACGTGCGCCAGGAGACGGTCCCGTGAGCGTGCCCCTGCCCACGCCCGTCTACCGCTTTCTCCACGTGGACAATCTGCCAGTGTGTCTCGCGCGGGCCGCGCTCCACGCACCGAACCATGTGCCTCAGGACGGTCATGGATACAAGACGATCCACAACGTTGACATTCAGCAGCAGCGACGGACACGAACGGTGGCTTGCGGACCCGGCGGCGTCATCCATGACTACGTTCCGTTCTACTTTGGGCCTCGTTCGCCGATGCTTTTCCAACTCCACACAGGACGGGTTGCGGGATACACCGAAGGCCAGGCGCCGCTGATCTACCTCGTGTCCACCGCACAACAAGTCCAGGCGAACGGGGTGGGTTTCGTCTTCTCGGACGGACACGGCATCGCCGCCTTCACGTCGTGGTTCGATAACCTGGCCGACCTGGACAAGGTGGATTGGGGCGCGGTGGCAGCACAGTACTGGGCCGACACTGTGGACGACATGGATCGGCAACGCCGCAAGCAGGCCGAGTTTCTGGTACACCGTGCGTGCGACTGGAGGCTGATCCAGGAGATCGGCGTCCTCAACGGCACGGTGAAGGCTCGAGTCGAAGGGATTCTCGCGGGTTATCCAGCGCCGCTCGGTCGCCCCGTCAACGTCCACCCAGAATGGTACTACTGAAGGAGCCTGCAATCGTGATCACGCTCAAGCGAGGCAACCTTCTCGAAGCCGACGTCGAAGCCTTGGTCAACACGGTGAACTGCGTAGGCCACATGGGCAAGGGCATCGCTCTCCAATTCAAGAAGGGCTTTCCGGAGAACTTCAAGGCTTACCAGCGGGCATGTCGGGCCGAGGAAGTGCGCCCGGGGAGGATGTTCGTCTTCCCCACCGGGCGCATGGTCAACCCGAGGTTCATCATCAACTTCCCCACGAAGCGCCACTGGCGCGGCAAGTCGCGGATCGAGGACATCGCCGATGGATTGGAAGACCTCGTCGAGGTGATCCGCCAGCACGAGATCTCCTCCGTCGCGGTTCCGCCGCTGGGCTGCGGTCTCGGCGGCCTCGACTGGGCAGAAGTGCGGCCCTTGATTGAGGGCGCTTTCGCTGGGCTCGACGATGTGCAGGTGACCTTGTTCGAGCCGGCCGGCGCCCCCTCGGCGAGCGCCATGCCCGTGGGTACGGAGCGACCTCACCTCACCATCGCCCGAGCGCTATTCATCCGTCTCATGGCGCAATACTCGCTCCTGGCCTACCGCTTGACCCTACTCGAGATGCAGAAGCTCGCCTACTTCCTGCAAGAAGGCGGGGAGCCCCTGCGTTTGAGCTACGAGGCAGGTCACTACGGGCCCTATGCTCACAATCTCAACAAAGTGTTCGAGGTTCTGGAGGGGCACTTTATCCGGGGCTATGGCGACAGCCAGAAGCCCGATGTAGAAATCGAGCTCCTCGCGGGGGCGATGGAGGAAGCCGACGACTTCCTCAAGGCGCACGAGGAGTCGACAACGCGGTTGCGGCGCGTCGCGGATCTCATCGACGGCTTCGAGACGCCGTACGGCATGGAGCTCCTGTCATCGGTGCATTGGGTGGCCGTACACTCCAAGCCGAGGCCTTCAGGAGATCGGGAAGTCGTGGGAGCCGTTCACGGTTGGAACAACCGAAAGCGGAATATGTTCAAGGAAGAGCACATCAAGACCGCGAACCATCGCCTTCAGGAGCAAGGCTGGATCCCAGGGGTCGAGTAACGATGCCTGGCCACCACACTGAAGCCGCCTTCGAAACCGTGATCGAGGTCTGCCCGAACATGGTGAAGATCCTGGCCCGGTTCTCGAACGACGACGAGAAGGAGTTCCAGGCGAGCTACAGCCGAGTGTCGCAATGGGCGAAGCGCCACGACAAGAGCGTGTTGGTCAACTACGTCGCCCCGGAGGTCGACGCGCTCGAAATGGAACTGAATCTCGTGGACTCGTGGTTCAAGCGGATCAGGGGGTACAAGAACTGATGAGCCGCGTCGCCATCAAGCCTGACCTCGTTCAGTGGGCGCGCGAGCGTGCGGGTCTCCCCGTGCACGCATTGGCGAGTCGATTCCCCAAGCTCCCGGCCTGGGAACGGGGCGAGGCGCAGCCGACGATGAGGCAACTCGAGGCGTTCGCCAATGCGACGCACGTTCCGATCGGGTACCTCTTCCTGCCAGAGCCTCCGGAAGAGCGACTCCCGATTCCGGACTTCCGGACGATGGCGGGTACCGAGCTGCGTGGGCCGAGCCCCGACCTGCTCGACTCGATCTACGCCATGCAGCAACGCCAGGCGTGGCTGCGGGAGACGCTTCTCGACGGCGAAGCGGATCCGCTGGAGTTCGTCGGCAGTGCACGGCTGAGGGACGCGCCCGGGGCGGTGGGACGGGAGATGCGGCGGATCATCGGTTTCGGCGATGGCTGGGCCGCCGAGGTGCGGACGTGGCAGGAAGCCGTGTCGAGGCTGCGGCAGGCGGTGGAGGACCTCGGGGTCATGGCCGTGATCAACGGCGTCGTGGGGAACAACACGCATCGGAAGCTCGACGTGCAGGAGTTCCGGGGCTTCGCCCTCTGCGACACTCATGCCCCGCTGATCTTCGTGAACGGTGCCGACGCCAAGTCGGCCCAGATGTTCACGCTGGCGCACGAGCTTGCCCACGTCTGGCTCGGGAACGAGGGCGTTTCCGGATTTGAGGATCTGTTTCCCGGCGGATCGCAGATCGAGGACTTCTGCGACAAGGCGGCGGCGGAGTTCCTCGTCCCGGAGCGCGAGCTCAGGGCCTGCTGGAGCGACGCCAAGCGCGCCGAGCGACCGTTCGAGGATCTCGCGCGAAGATTCAAGGTGAGCCCAATCGTCGCTGGCCGGCGCGCTATGGACCTCCGATTGGTCGACCGGGAGGCCTTCTTCACCTTCTACCGCGCATACGTTGCCGAAGAGCGGCGCCGGAGCAAGGGACCGGGAGGCGGCGACTTCTACAACAACCAGAACACCCGCGTCGGCGCACTCTTCGCCACGCACGTCATCCGCGCCGCGATCGAGGGCCGTGTGGGCTTCAAGGAGGCATACGACCTGACCGGCCTGCGTGGAGGGGCCTTCCAGGAATACGCGGAGCGCCTGGGGTTCGGGTTCTGATGGCGGCCGAGCGTCAGTACATCCTGGACGCGGACGTCTTCATCACGGCGAAGAACCGGTACTACGCGTTCGACATCTGCCCCGGGTTCTGGGCGAGCCTCATCCATCATCATCGCGCCGGACGGACCTACAGCATCGACCGTGTCAGGAACGAGCTGCTCGCGGGACACAAGACGGAGGATCTGGTGCAGTGGGTGAGGAAGGACCTGCCCGACACCTTCTTCCTCGGCGTGGACGATGATCCTGTGACCACCGCGTACACCGACGTCATGTTGTGGGTGCAACGGAGCCCCCAGTACTTCGACCACGCGAAGGCGAAGTTCGCTACCGGCGCGGACGGCTGGCTCGTGGCCTACGCGAGAGTCCACGGCGCGATCGTCGTCACGAACGAAGAGCGGCGTCCGGAGGCCAAGCGAGAGATCAAGCTCCCCGACGTCTGCGCGCAGTTCGACGTGTCCTACACGGACTCGTTCCGGATGCTCAAGGATCTCGCCGTGCGGTTCGAGTTCGGAGGGGTGCGCTGATGCCTGGCCGCCACACCGAAGCCGCCTTCGAGGCCGCGATCGAGGCCTACCTCACGGCCTCGGGCGGGTACACGACTGGCGACCGCGACGCGTTCGACGCCGAGCGCTGCATCGACCCGCCGACCTTGCTCGCCTTCGTGAAGGAGACGCAGTCCGACGAGTGGGCCTACCTCGAGAGCCTCCAGAAGGATAAGGCGGCCCAGACCCTGATCGACGACCTGTGCCGCGCCCTCGACTCCGAGCACGAGGGCTGCCTCTCGGTCCTGCGCCACGGCTTCAAGTGCTTCGGCAAGCTCTTCCGCGCCGCCTACTTCGCGCCAGCCAGCGGCATGAACCCCGAGGCCGAGCGGCGCCACGCGGCGAACCGCCTGACCGTCACGCGGCAGGTGCGCTACTCGCCGCGGCACGCGAACACGCTCGACGTGATCCTGTCCCTCAACGGCATCCCCATCGTCACCGCCGAGCTGAAGAACCCGATGACGGGGCTGACCTGGCGCGACGCCCTGCGCCAGTACAAGCACGACCGGGACCCGGCCGACCGGCTGTTCCAGTTCAAGAAGCGCGCCCTCGTCCATTTTGCGGTGGACCCGGATGAGATCTACATGACGACGCGGCTCTCCGGCCGCAACACGCACTTCCTGCCGTTCAACAAGGGTCGCGCGGGCGGGGCCGGCAACCCGCAGAACCCCGGCGGCTGGAAGACCGCCTACCTGTGGGAAGAGGTCCTCGAACGGCGGAGCCTGCTCGACATTCTGGCCCGGTTCATCCACCTGCAGGTCGAGGAGAAGCGCCTCGGAAACAGAAGGTCAAGCGGGAGGGCATGATCTTCCCCCGCTACCACCAGCTCGATTGCGTGCGGGCGCTCGTCCACAACGTCGGCGAGCGTGGGGCCGGGGCCAACTACCTCGTGCAGCACTCGGCCGGGAGTGGCAAATCCAACTCCATCGCCTGGCTGGTGCACCGCCTCTCGACGCTGCACGATGCCCACGACGAGAAGATCTTCGACTCGGTCGTCGTCGTCACGGATCGGGTCGTACTCGACCAGCAGCTCCAGAACACGATCTACCAGTTCGAGCACCGGCAGGGGGTCGTGCAGAAGATCGACCGCGACTCGGCGCAGCTCGCCCAGGCCCTCGGCACCGGCGTCCCGATCGTGGTCACGACGCTCCAGAAGTTCCCGTTCGTCACCGAGAAGATCGGGGACCTGCCGCGGCGGAAGTACGCGGTGGTCATCGACGAGGCCCACAGCTCGCAGGGCGGCGAGACCGCGACCGAGCTCAAGGGCGTGCTCGGCGGCGCCGCGGTCCGCGAGGAGGCGCGGCAGCAGGCGGAGGAGCAGGGGCTCCCCGGCCACGAGGAAGAGATCCTGCGCACGATGGCCAGGCGCGGCCGGCAGCCGAACATCAGCTTCTTCGCCTTCACGGCCACGCCGAAGTACAAGACCCTCGAGGTGTTCGGCGAGCCCGCTGCCGATGGCAAGCCGCGGCCGTTCCACCTCTACAGCATGCGACAGGCGATCGAGGAGGGCTTCATCCTCGACGTGCTGGCAAGCTACACGACATACAAGAGCTACTACCGGCTGATCAAGTCGATCGAGGATGACCCCGAGGTCGACAAGCGCAAGGCTGCTCGCGCGCTCGCGCGCTTCATGAGCCTGCACCCGCACAACATCGCGCAGAAGGCGGAAGTGATGGTCGAGCACTTCCGCCACTTCACGATGCACAAGATCGGCGGCAAGGCGAAGGCGATGGTCGTCACCTCCAGCCGGCTCCACGCCGTGCGCTACAAGCAGGCCTTCGACCGGTACATCTCCGAGAAGGGCTACCAGGGCATCAAGACGCTGGTCGCCTTCTCCGGCACGGTGATCGACCCCGACGCCCCGGGCGTCGAGTACACCGAGGTCGGGATGAACCACGGCATCCGCGAGAAGGAGCTTCCGGAGCGCTTCGGCTCCGAGGAGTACCAGGTGCTCCTTGTGGCGGAGAAGTACCAGACTGGCTTCGATCAGCCGCTCTTGCACACGATGTACGTCGACAAGCGGCTGGCCGGCATCCAGGCCGTGCAGACGCTCTCGCGCCTCAACCGGACGTGCCCGGGCAAGGAGGACACCTTCGTCCTCGACTTCGTGAACGAGCCGGAGGAGATCCTCGCCGCCTTCCAGCCCTACTACGAGCAGACGCTCGTCGGCGAGCGCGCCGAGCCGAGCCAGCTTTACGAGATCCAAGCCAAGCTCGACGGCCATCAGGTCTATCACAAGAGCGAGGTCGAGGAGCTCTGCAAGGTCTTCTACAAGCCCCGGCAGAACCAGACGGGCGCGGACCACGCGCGCATGAACGCGTGCATCGATCCCGCGGTGCACCGCTACACGCAACTCGCCGAAGAGGAGCGCGAGGAGCTCCGCAAGACGCTCGTGGTCTACCGGAACCTCTACGCCTTCCTCGCGCAAGTCATCCCGTTCCAGGACTCGGACCTCGAGAAGCTTTACTCCTACATCCGCTTCCTCCTCACCAAGCTGCCGAAGGGCGACCGGGGCCCTGTCTACGACTTCGACGACGAGGTGGCGCTGAAGTACTACCGCCTCCAGAAGATCAGCGACGGCTCGATCGCCCTCGAGGCGGGGAAGGGTGGCGAGGTCGCGGGTCCCGTCGCGGTCGGGAGCCGCGCCGCCCAGGGCGCGATGATCGAGCTCTCCCAGCTCATCGACATCCTCAACGAGCGCTTCGGGACCGACTTCAAGCCGGGCGACCAGCTCTTCCTGGAGTCGATCCGCGAGGACGCCCTTGCCGATCCCGAGATCCGCCAGGCGGCGCTCGCGAACACGATGGAGAACTTCGGCTACGTGTTCCTGAAGGCGCTCGAGGGCCTCTTCATCGACCGCATGGAGCAAAACGAGGACATCACCGCGCGCTTCATGAACGACCAGGAGTTCCAGGAGGTCGTCTGCAAGCACCTACTCAAGAAGGTCTACGAGCAGGCACGCAGCGAGCAGGCGCGGGCCGCGACTTCCGACGGCGAGCCCTTCGAGCGCGTCGATCCGAAGGCGGCGGACCGGTTCCGCACCTGCGTGCCGCTCTACACGCTCAAGGCCGCCGCCGGCGCGTTCGGAGCGGACCAGCACGTTGACCCCGACGGCTGGGTCGTGCCGCGAACCTCGCGCCCGCTGTCGGAGGGTATGTTCGTGGCCCAGGTCGTGGGGCGATCGATGCAGCCCCGCATTCCCGACGGCGCGTGGTGTCTCTTCCACTCGCCGGTCACGGGATCGCGCCAGGGCCGCATCGTGCTCGTGCAGCACCAGTCCATCCAGGATCCCGAGGGCGGCGGCAGCTACACCGTCAAGCGCTACGAGAGCGAGAAGGAGCCGGGCGGCGACGATGGAGACGGCTGGCGCCACAAGGTCATTCGACTTCGGCCGGAGAACCGCGAATTCGAGACCATCGTGCTGGCAGACGTCGACGAGGGTGAAGTGTCGGTGATCGCCGAACTGGTGGAGGTGCTGCGATGACACGGCCCAACAACAGCATGCAGCGGACGGCGCTTCGTGCCGCCGCTGATGCTGAGCGTTCGGCTTCAAAGCGTCCATTTCCCACGAGCGGTTCGTCGGGCTGGTCGCCCACCATGGTGCCGAGCAGGTCATGCTCAAGCTGACCGAGGGATTAGCGGGGGAGTTCACAACGCTCATGGCGGAGCGAGTCTACATCGAGACCACGTTCGTCAGCTACTTGCCGGCGAGGCCCAGCCGGGATGTGGTGATTGCTGGTCATCAGCAGACCACCCACGAATGGTGGGCCACGCGCCGGCAGAGCTACGAGCTTTGCGTCTCCCAGTTGGTCTTGGGGGAGGCCGGCGCCGGTGATTCGCAAGCTGCTCTTGAGCGGATTGCGGTCTTGAACGCCATGACCCTTCGGGAAACGACGCCTGAGGCCTTGGCCTTGGCGAAAGAACTGATCGCGGCAGATGCGCTGCCGGCAAAGGCCGCAGACGATGCGCTGCATATTGCCATCGCCGCCACGAACGGAGTACCCTTCCTATTGACGTGGAACTGCCGCCATTTGGCGAATGCCGCGATGCGGCCCATGATCGAGTCGGTCTGCGCAGCCAAGGGCCTCAAGGCCCCGATCATCTGTACGCCGGATGAGCTCTTGGAGGCAACGCCATGAACGACCCCATTGTCGATGAAGCTCGGCGAGTGCGCGACGCCCATGCTGCCCGCTTCAATTACGATCTGGACGCGATCTTTCGCGACATCAAAGAACAAGAGAAGAAGAGCGGGCGCAAGTTCGTTTCCTTCCCTCCGCGCAAGGTAGAGCCGGACCAGGCCCTGCAGCCGACCGGGGCCGCCAGCGCGGCCTCTGAGGGTTCAACGCCTTCCGAGGCGGCCCCGGCGGGTGAGCTTTTGCGTTCTGTCTGCCGCAGCATGATAGCGCGCGACGATCAGAGGGCGGCTGGTGTTCGGGTGCACAGGATGATAGGACGTAGAGCCGACGTTGGTGCCGAAAAGCCGCGGGAGATCCAGTATCGGCACATCTTGCAAAGACTCATGCCCAAAGTCTCTGCCCCATCGGCGCCGCAAGGGGCCGCAGCCGGACACGGCACTCCACCTTGCTCCTGGCTTGGCGCCATCGGCGACCCAACCGAAGGCCTGCCAGGCACGAGCAATGTCACTCACACGTCTCGAGTACGGGGGGAGGGGAGGCAGAATCAGGGTCTGCCGCGACGCCTCTTGCGCTTGGCCGGGTGGCCGCCATAAGAGACTGCGATCGGCGCGCGCTCCCTGACTTCATGCGCGCCCGGCCAGCGCGTCAAGGCAATCCAGGAGATGAGGTAGCACCTGTGTCCACCAACCCAGGCGTCGCCCGGTTTCGGGCGGGAGACACCGTGGATGACCGCTGCCAGGTCTGCAAAGACCGGCGCTCCCATACCGTAATCGCGACGGATGGGCGAGGCGGGATCATCCGCGTTATTTGCGTGACTTGCGGCAGTCAGCACAACTACCGGGGGGGCGGCGCCGTGGCACCGACGCCCCGCGCCTCGGCCTCTTCACACAGCGCCGCTCGCGGCCGCGATGCGCTGCCTGCCGTGTCCGAACGAGAAAGGAAGTTTCCGGTGACCCATGTCGCTGCTGAGAATGGCGAGCCCGTCGATCTCGAAATGCTGATTCGCACCGTGTTGCGCGAGGAATCCGGGTTGACCGCGGTGACGCCGGCCGACCGCTGGCGGGGCGGCGACTTGGTGCTGCGCCCGGGAACCGCCGGGCTTCAAGAGAAGGTGTGGCCGATCGAGACGTTCTTTCACAAGGTCGTCATGCTCCGCAACCGCCTGCGGGTGCTCGAACAGCAGGTCAACGCGACGGAAATTCCCGACGATCAGAAGGTCAAGCTTCAGAGCTACATTACGGCGTGCTATGGAAGTCTGACGAGCTTCAACGTGCTGTTTGCCGATGACGACGACAGGTTCCACGGCTGTGGCGGCGACTGACCTCGCGGCGGCGCACGAACGCATGAACCGATGATGCGAAGCGCGCGGTGAGCAGCGGTAAGGTAGCGTCCTGGCGCGTTCGGTTGCGGAGCGACACGGTGAGAACAGCGGCATCGCGAGGGATCTGTTGGGTAGGACTGGTAGTCTGGCTCGGCTGCGGCGGCAGTGGCGGGGGCGCCGGGGATGACTGCGGCGAGCGTGCGGCCGCGTCCGCGGCCACCGAGTGGGCGCGGCGGGCGGCATTCTACGAGGTATTCGTGCGCAGCTTCCAGGATTCGGACGGCGATGGTGTCGGCGACTTGAACGGTCTGATCTCGCGCCTGGACTACCTGAATGATGGGCGCGTGGGCGGCGCGGACCTCGGTGTCGACGCGCTTTGGCTCATGCCGATCTTTGCGGCTGCGAGCTACCACGGCTACGACACGGTGGACTACGAGGCGGTCGACGCCGCCTACGGCAGCGGCGTGGATTTCGATCGCCTGATCGCGGAGGCGCATCGGCGAGGAATCCGCGTCATCGTTGACCTCGTCGTCAACCACACCTCAGATCAGCACCCGTGGTTCATCTCCGCGAGCAATCCAGCGAGCCCGGACCGGAGCAAGTACGTGTGGCGCGGCGACAATCCCGGCTGGTCGCAGCCCTGGGGAGGGGGTTCGGTCTGGCACCCTCTGGGAGGCGCGTTCTACTATGGCGTATTCTGGTCGGGCATGCCAGACCTCAACCTGACGTCGACCGCAGTCCGGGACGAGATCGTGCGGATCGCGAGAGGCTGGCTCGCGCGTGGCGTCGACGGTTTTCGGCTCGACGCCGTGCGGTACGCGATTGAGACTGGACCGGGATCCGGGCAGCAAGACACGCCAGAGACCCATGCATGGTGGCGCGATTTCGCTCGCCGCGCCAAGGATGGCAATGGGAACGCCTTTCTGGTTGGTGAGGCGTGGGCGGATACGCGCACCGTAGGCCGCTACTATGGGGCGCTCGACGAAATGGACGCGACCTTCGATTTCGCTCTTCAGGACGCGATAGTCAAGACCCTGCAATATCGCTCGGCGCAGTTTCTCGCGGATGTATTCTGCGCGCTCGCCGACGGGTACCCCGCCGGAGCGCTCGACGCCGTTTTTCTGGGCAACCACGACATGGCGCGATTGGCCACGCGGCTCGAAAGCGACCCCGCCAGGTTGACGCTGGCGGCTGTTCTGCAGACGACGCTGCCCGGGACGCCGTTTCTCTATTATGGAGAGGAAATCGGCATGCGCAACGCGAAGATTCCCGCCGACTATCCCGCGGACCTCGCCTACCGGACACCGATGCAATGGGATGCCACAGGCAATGGCGGCTTCACGAGCGGCACACCGTGGTTCCCCCTCGGCGAGGACTACGCGGAAACCAACGCCGCGGCGCAGCAAGCTGACCCGGATTCGCTGTGGCACCGCTATCGGCGCTTGCTGGCGATCCGGAAGCAGTCAGAACCACTGGCGGTCGGGGATTTCGTGCCGGTGCACGCGTTGGGCGCGGCGGAGCCGGCGGTGGTCAGCTACGCGCGGCGCGCTGCCGGAAAGCTCGCCATGGTAGTCGCGAATACCACGGGAGCTCCGCTAACAGGTGTTACCCTCGATCTGAGCGCCGCGGGAGCAGCCGAGGGCGCGGTGACCGACCTGTGGATTGCCGCGGCCGCCACGCCGCTGAGCGCCGCGAATATGGCGGCGTACCCGCTCGGCGAGGTCCCCGCCTTCGGCTGGCGTCTGCTCGAAGGAGCGGCAGCGCTCAATCGGAGTGAGCGCCCCTGACGGCGGCGGACCGGATAGCCATGAATGATCTAGCTGCGCCGAAACATCGAGCGAGCGCCGCGAGCGGGGCGCCAGAGCCGCCGTTACGGAGCTGGCCCGCGCCAGCCTTGCTATTTGCCATCCTCGCCCTGCTCGTTGTGAAGTGGGGCGCGAGCTCGTACTACATCGCCGACGACTATCACCATCTGCTCGAAGCTCGCGCGCACCCGAATCTGCTCGACCTGATCGCCTTTCGCTACCGGACGTGGAGCCCCCGCTGGGCCGAGTCTTTGCTCATCTGGCTCACCTCCTTCGTATCGCCCGATCCCGCGACTCTCGGGCACGACGCCTACGGCATGGTCGTGGCAGGCGTCTTCGTCGCAGGCGTTCTGGCACTGGCAGCCTGGTTAGCAGCAGCTTTTGCCGCCGGCCCTGCCTCCGCCTTTTGGGTCGGGAGCTTGTTATTGGCGGGGTTCTTGGCGAGCGGCCTGGTCGGCGAGACCGTCTTCTGGCAATCTGCAACGTACCCTTACTTGTTCGCCCTGATGGCCTTTGCCGGCTCGCTGTATCTGCTGAAACCGGGCACAGGCGGGACGCCGGGCGGCCGCCGGCTGCGCGTAGCAGGTGGCACGGTGCTCTTCCTTCTGGCCTTGGGGCTGAACGAATTTTTCCCCTTCGTTCTGGGGCCGCTGCTGATTGCTGCGCTGTGGCTGTGGTATCGCCATGAGCGATTACCCGCGGCAGGCCTCACTGCCCTCCTCGTCAGCTCGAATGTTCTGACTCTCGCAGTCTATCTCACTGCGCCAGGCGGAAGAGCCCGTCTCGCTACGGGAACGGTACGGGTGGACTGGGGAGCCGGGGAGTACCTGCGGTCAACGCTTCAGATGCTGGAGTATTGGCTCGCCGCCAGTCTCCATTACGTCGCCATGGCGCTTCCTTTCGGCCTGGTCGCCGCGGCATGCTTGCTCGCGCGGCGGAAAGGCGATGCGAGAAGGGGACGAGCATTGCTTACCGGAGCTCTTCTCCTTGCAGGTGCGAGCGCCTCGATTCTGTTCTTCCTGACGATTCAGCTCGTGGCGAAGGTGAACGCCTTTACTGTCGGTCCGGGACGGGTCGAGTTCCTGTACTACTCGCTGACACTGCCGGCAGTGGTCCTCCTCTGTGTCGGGGCCGCGGATGTGCTGGCTCGCTGGAAGACGGATTGGCCCGACCGTCTTCTCCGCACCTACGCCGGTGGGACGGTGCTTCACGCGGCGGCTGTCCTGCAGATTGGGCTGGGACTTGCCTGGGCCATTGAGGGCGTTGTCTACTCGGGAAGCGTTCGGCAGCAGTTGGCGGAGCGCTTTGACGGGGTGCGACGGGAAGTGGAGCGCCGGCGCGTCATCGGGAACACCAAGGGCGAAGCGCCTGACGCGCCGCTAATCGCACCGCCGATCGTGGTTCCCGAACCCGCGCGCATGGGTATGCTTTCCGCCGCCGACTTGGAGCCCGATCCGGCCTGGACCGTAAACGTATTTTACGCGGAGTACCTGCAGAATCGGTTGCGACTGGCCAGTCAACCGCAGGTGAGAGTGCGCCGTTTTTACGAAGGGTACTCCATTGGCGAGCGCATTGCGAATCAGTACAGGGAGATTCTCGGCCGCGAGCCGGATCTGTCGGGCTACACCTACTTCGTCCACCGTGCGGCACACGGCGAGACCGACCTGACCGGCGTGCGGGTATCACTGCTCTCGTCGGCAGAGCTGCGAACCATGATCGAGCAAGGTCGCATCAAGAGCCCCCGTATCCGCCGCGAAGCCGACATCGTCGCGGCCATCAGCAGCCTGTATCGCGACACCTTGTTTCGATCACCCGACGAGGGCGGGCTCGGCAGATACTTTCGTCATGTTGTCTCCGGCGCCATGACGATGGAGGATGTTGCGCGCGCCATGCGGGATTCACTCGAGTACCACCGCCGCCGCGAAAGGAGCGTTGTCAACTGACCGCCGGCGAGCTGCTCGGGCCACTGCCGGGAGGTCGGTGCCCATTGACACTGAAGTGTGCCCGAGTGTCAAGACGGGATCAAACATCGATTCGGCCAGGCGCCTGAGGACCCGCCTCCTCACCTCTTTCGCGGCACGATTATCAGGGCCGCCAACAGCCACGTCGCCAACCACGCCCCGTACGGCCCTACCTTGCCAATGTCATTGCGCGCCACGTAGCGAAGACGCCTGGCCGAGCACGGCGGCAAGCTCACCCGCCAGGTCCCCGGCGGCGATTGGCTTGAAGATGCTGCGCACACCCAGGTTCCGCAACAGCCGATCGATTTCCCGGCTGTGCTGATACCCGGTCATGACGATAATCGGCAGATCCGGAGCGCGTATCCGCAGCGATTCGGCCAGGGTGATGCCATCCATGACAGGCATTACCAGATCCGTCACGACGGCATGCACGCGAGGTCCCGCGCCGAATGACGCCAGGGCCTCTCCCCCATTGCCCGCCGTAGCGACCTCGTACCCCAACACCCGGAGCATCATTTGCAGCGTCTCGCGGACATCGTCATCGTCCTCGACCAGGAGAATCCGCTTCTGGACAGTGTCGTTGGGCGCGGTAGCAGCCCGCGCCGTGCTGGGCGCGGGCGCCGATTCGTCGGCATGAAGCGCCGGGAAAAAAATGGTGAGCCGGGTGCCGATGGTGACGCGACTATCGACCTGGATCGCTCCGCCGTGCTGCTTCACGATGCCGTAGACCTGCGCAAGCCCCAGCCCCGACGCCGGTCGCGCTGGCTTGGTCGTAAAGAAGGGCTCGAAGATGTGGTCGATGTGCTGCGGGGGGATTCCCCGTCCCGTGTCCGCGAAGACGAGGCGAATCCAGGTTCCGGGTGCCATGTCCACGCACGGGGGAGCCTCATCCTCCGCGAGCTCGAACCTGTCGAGCGAGATGGCGAGCACGCCACCATCCGGCATGGCTTCCTGAGCGTTGCGCGCCAAATTCGCCAGGGCCTGGCGGATTTGCGCCTCGTCTCCGGAAATCCGATGGGGCCCGCCGCCAGCAATGCGCGTAGTGAGCTCGATGCGGTCCGGAAGCAGTTGCGCCAGACGCTGTGCAGAGCTATCAATAACCCCGCCAAGGTCGAGTGGCACGGGCCGGCGAAAGGACTTACGGCTGAAATCGAGGATCTGGCGGACGAGGTCGGCGCCAACTCCCCCCGTCTTGACGATGCGCTCCAGACCGCTCCGCAGATCCGGTGAAGCGTCGGCGGTTGCGGCGAGCAAGCTCGCATTCCCGATGATCACAGACAGGAGGTTGTTGAAATCGTGCGCAATCCCCGCGGCGAGTTGTCCGACCGCGGCCAGGCGATCTCGCTCCTGGACCTTGGAGAGCAGCTCCCGCTCTTCGGTGACGTCCCGCAGCAGCACAATCCAGTGCTCGGCGTCGCCAGTGTCCCCCATGGCGCCGACTTCAATCTCAAAGCGCCGTAGCGGGGCGGTCACTGTCCGCACCTCATGGGTCGTTCGTTCCTTGCCGTCCGCGAGCAGCGTGGCGAGGTCGGTGTCACCCAGTTTCGCGACGATATTGCCGATCGCGGGCGCGCCAGCGAGGACGTCCAGATAGGACCGTCCGAGCGGGTTGGCGACCTCCAGCCTCCCGGCCGCGCTGAGCAGCACCATTCCTTCAGGCATATAGCGGAAGATGCGTTCGAACCGGCGCTGCTCGGCCAAACGCAGTCGCTGAATACGCTCCACCGCATGTTCCGCAACGTTCGACATGGCGTGAAAGACGCTGAGCTGGTCTTCGGAAAACTCGGTCCCATCGCAGCGGCTCATGGCGAGCACGCCGACGGGGAGACCCTCGGCCAGGAGCGGAGCAGCGACCAGCGCCGGTCGAGGCGCCAGGCTGCCGATTTCTCCAGTCCCGAGATCGAGCTGCAAGAGCGCCGGAGGCTCCTTCCGGGCGCCGGCACCGGCGTCGCGGTGCAGGCGCGCAAGGCCGGTAGCGAGGGCCGCGCGTGCCTGGTCCGCGGTGCCCGCGGGCACACCGCCAGCCGGATCGATACAGAACACCTCGTGCCGCTCGACGGCAAGCAGGCAGGCCGCGACCGAGGGCGACACGGCGCGCCGTACCTTCCGCGCGATGAGCTCGGCCAGCGCCTCGAAGTCGCCAACTCGGGCAACTTCCTCGGTGAGCTCGGCAATCGTTTTCAGCTCGATGGTGCGCTCATAGACGCGGCGCTCGAGCGTGACATTGAGGACCTCGAGCGCTTCGGCGGCTTGCGCGTGCGCCACGCTCGCGGCCGCCAGACCGCCCAGCCGCCCGAGAAAGCGGAGCGTTTCGGCGGAAAGATCGCAGGTGGCCGGCAGCAGGAAGTCCATCACCCCAATCGTCTTGTCACCGGCGCGCAGCAGCGTGGACACCACGCGGTTGTCAGGCGAATACCTCGCCACGCGGTGACACTGCACCACCGCAACTGCTTTTCCAGTCTGTTCACGTCCGCCCAAACAGCCCGTGCACGGGCCATAGGCCGCGAAAAACTCCTCGCCATGCTCATCCAAAGGCGTCGGCAAGCGATACACCGCGCGCACGGTCTCGCTTTCGCCCGTCGGCAAGCGGTATACGACCCACCCCCCTGAGAAACCAAACGCCTCACAGATCGCAGTGACGACCGCGCACAAACCCGGGCGAATGCCGCGCGCTGACAGCTCGGTCAGCAGGTGGCAGATCAGCTCCGCCGATTCAACCTGCGGGGATGCGCGCCCCCTTCCGTCATTGTCCGCCTGTGCAGCCGAGACACCACGCGAAGTCACCTGAGCATCGTCCACCGTCGCCCTACCTGAGAAGAACCGCTGAATGGGCTGCTGACGACGCACAGTCTCTTCAGCTCCGCGCGGACTCGCGACAGCCGCCGGGGCCGCTCGCTTTCGGCACCTCCCCGCACCATGCCTCGCACACGGTGGCGGCCTCGTCCACGCTCCTGAGAGCACCCTCGCGCCGGCACCGCTACCGATTACAAGAAGAAGTCTGCCGGGCGCAGCTAACCATAATCTAGCGCGACGCGCAGCGGGGTTCAAGAGCTGTACCGCCGCCGCACGAGCACGCGGGGATGTCAGCGCGCAGCGGTCACGCCAGCGCCCGTGCTGCGCATCGCCAAGTCCAGGCGCTCACGCGCCACGGCCGTCAGCTCTTCCACGGTCTGCGTGTCCGCACCAGCTACGACCACGACACCCCGGAAAGAAGCCGAGACCGGCTCACCGCCGGCGCCGCGAAAGACCAGGCCTTCTAGCTCGGCCCGTATCCGCTCGAGCACCTCGGTAGCCCTGGCCGCGGAGGCGTCGGCGAAGGCGATCGTGAACGACGCTTGCCCCCAGCGACAGCAAAGGTCGCCAAGACGGGTCTTCATCGCCAGCAGCCTACCCGCGACCGCCAGGATGTGGTCGGCCACCTGTGGACCGTGTTGGAGCATGATCCCCTCGATGCCGTCGATTTCGATCATGGCCACCGCGCAGTCACCACCGCGGCGCCGCGAATCGGCGAGCGTGCCGCGGCCCGCCCGCGTAAAAGCCGAGCGGGTCAACAAGCCGGTGAGCGCATCGAGCAGGTTCGCCTCCCGATCCATGGCGCCGCGCTCCAGATGCAACCAGACACGTGCCACAACCTCCTCGGCGACGAGCGGCATACTGAGGTAGTCGGAAGCCCCCGCGCGAAAAGCCGGCCCCAATACCTCGTCAGCCCCGCGCGGCACCAGGAGCAACACCGGCAGCTCACGAAACTCCGGGTGGGAGCGCACCAGGCGGCAGACGTCCAGGCCCGCGCGTTGCGGCAGGAAGAGATCGCTCAGCACAATGTCGGGCCGGACTCGCTCCAGCTCGGCGACCGAGTCAGCCGGATCCGCACAGGCGAACACGCGCAGGCCCTCGTCCTCCAGAAGCTGTCGCAGCGATCCGGAGGGCTCCATACGCGCCACCAAGAGCAGTCGCGCTTCCGGCCGGGAGGGCAGGGCAATCAGCCTGCGAACCCCATCGCCTAGCTCGTCTGCCGCAAACGGTTCGGCCAGGATAAGCGTTGCATTGCCATCAAGCGCGGCGAGCCATAGGCTCGGCGTGGCCGACCGCAGCATAAACGCGAGCCCCAGGTGCCGGCGGCCCGGGAGCATCCGCAGAAAGCGGGCAAGCCCCAAGGCGGCGGCAAGCGTGCCTTCGTCGATCACGATCAGGGCGGCGTCGACGTTGGCGTGCAACGCCGGATCCATGGCCTCTTCGACGCTGGCCGCCAGCGCGGTGTGCACAAAGCTATGCCGCGCAACCTCGGTCACACGAGCAGCCAGGCTGGGGTCGGCGCCGACCAGCAAGATTTTCGCCGCGGGCCGGTCCGGCTTGGAGAGGGTCTGCGGCGGGAGAACCGCCGGCGCGGCGGACGGCGTCGGTTCGGACTCCGCCTCGGCAGCAAGCAATCGGGTGACCGCGCGCAAGATCGCCTCCATGGCGGAGTCAAGCGCGACCGACAGCTCCGGCTCCAGCGCTGCCGGCTGGTCGGCCACGCGCCCAAGCAGCTCCTCGAGCTGCTCGATGTTTTGCGCCAGATCCGCAAAACCGAACGTGCCGGCGCTTCCTTTCATCTTGTGCGCGACAAACCTCGCATTCTTGGCGGCAGCTTCCCGTTGCCTGGGAGAGCGCAGGCGCGTAATCTCGCGCGCCAGCACCTGTGCAGTTTCCCCGGAGCGAGAGAGGCACTCGCGCCGCAACCTCGCCACCGCCTCCCCAAGCCTGGTCGGGCCGGTTTTGGGGCGGTCACGGACGCCGGCGGCGGCACCGCCGCCGTGCACCCTGAGCGCCTCTTCAACCTGCCGAATCAGCTCGTCGACAACCACGGGCTTGCGGCGGATCAAGTGGATACCGTGGTTTTCCTTGAGCCACGCGTAGGTCGCGGTGTCGTGAAACGCGCTGAATGCAGAGAGAAAGACGATTACCGGTCCGCCGGGCTCGCGGCCGAGCTCGGCGACGAAGTCGAGTCCGCTGCCATCCGGTAACAGCCCGTCGATCAGCGCGACGTCAACGACGTGCCGAGCGAGGATCCGGCGCGCTTCACTGATGCGGCGCGCACCATAGGTGACCCAACCATGCGCTCCCATGCTGATCGAGAGCAGCTTCTGGAAGGACTCGTCGTCATCGAGAATGAGTGCGGATGTTGCCATGAGCGCCTCAGGTTAGCAGCGAAGCCGGCACCTCCGGTGGTGATGCCAGTTTAGCGGAACGTCTCCGGTCGCGCAAAGGGAGCGAGCTCATCCGAATCCCTCGCCGGTTCGCTCGCAACCCGCGCGGAATGCGCATTACGAAGACCCTTGCCTCACCTCCCCGCGCAAGCGGGGGGAGTTACGGGAGGGGGCATTGTCATGCCGACGTCGAAGAGGCGGTGGATTCAGGGCTCACTCCTCCTCGTCATCCCCCTCGCCCCCCTTCGTCCTGGGCGCGTCGATTCCCAGCCGGCGGCACCGTTGCTGCAGGGCCTGCCGGCGCACGCCGAGCAGCCGTGCGGCGCTGGCAATGGTGCCGGTCTGAGTGAGCGCCGAGCGGATGAGATCGACTTCGTACTTGATGACGCGCTGGCGCAGGGTCATGCCGCCGCGGATGCGCTCGCGGCGCCGGCGGCCAAACGGCGCCAGGGAGGGAGCCACGTCGCCGAGACGGATCATGGGGCCCTTGCTCAGAATCGCGCCGCGACCTATGACGCTCTTGAGCTCGCGCAGGTTTCCGGGCCAATCGTACGCGGACAGGCGGCGCAGCGCGGCGGCGTCGAACCCCTTGAGATCCGTCCGACCGATTTGCGCGGCCTCGAGCCTGAGAAAATGCTCGGCAAGCAGCGGCACGTCTTCGGCGCGATCGCGAAGCGACGGCAGGTCGATGGTCATCTTGTTGAGGTGAAAGAGCAAATCCTCGCGCAGGCTGCCGCGTTCGATTTCTTCGAAGAGATCCGCGGTGGTGGCGGCGATCACCCTGACGTTGACGGGGACCTCCTCGCTGCCACCGGTGGGATAGATTCGCCGGGTTTCGATGGCGCGCAGGACCTTGGGCTGCACCGATTGGGGCAGGCCATCGAAATCGTCGAGGAAGATCGTGCCTCCGCTGGCCTGTTCGAAGGCTCCGGGGCGGCGCGCGGCGGCGAGCTGATCGCGCGGTGAGGGCGCGCCGAACAAGTCGGTTTCGATGATCGTCTCGTGGATGCCAATGCAGCTCACCGGGATAAAACGCCCGGCGGCGCGCGCGGAGGCGGTGTGAATGGCGCGGGCGAGATGTTCCTTACCGGTGCCCTGCTCGCCCATCAACAAGACGTCGACATCGAAATGGGCGGCGCGCTCGGCGTTGCGGAGAGTCTCCGAGAAGGCATGGCTCTGGGTCGCCATGGTGCCGAAGGAATACATTCCGAGCAAGTGAGCGGAGGCGGAGCGGGCTTCCTCGCAGTCGGCCTGCATGCGCTGCAGTCGCGCGCGGTCCTGTTCGACGCCGCCGAGCAGGACGATCGCAGGCGCCAGCGAGCGGGCGAAGCACACGGCGAGCCGACAGGCGGTCTCATCGAAGGGGGGAGCACCGGGTCCGCGGCGGTCGAGATAGATCGCGCCGACGGAGCGATTGTCATGCCAGACGGGGACACAGAGCACCGAAGTGATCACCAGGCGCGCGACGCTGCTGGAATCGGGAGGCGTAGTGATGACCGCGTTTTGGTTTTCGCTAGCAAGCGTGTTGCGCAAGAGCGTGGCGCTGAAGGCGCGCAGTCCGCGGACGTTTTTCTGGGCCAGGATAACGGGGTCGGCGCCTTCCTTGCCGGGCACGGCAAGCAGCGCGGCCGAGGCGTGTACGGCGGATTGGAGCTCGCGCATGGCGATATCGGCGGCCTGGTAGAAGCCGACTTCGGTGTTGGAGAGCACGCGAGTCATCTCGCTGAGGGCTTTGAGGGCGTCCTCGGCGTTCGTGGCCAGCCGAATGGAGTGACCGGTCAAGTCGACATCTCCGAAATCGCGCGATAAAGGTTATTGTGAACATAATGTTCATGATGGGTTATTTTCGCAACGTGCAAGCAAACCTTGCACCGCAAGCAAATTTGCTTGCTCTCCACGATCGTACGATTGGCGCAAGCCTGGGGGGAAGTCACCGCTTGCGGGCGGGCGGCAATGGCGCTACGGTGCAGTTCTTACTGATAGCGACCCGAGCAAAGGGAGGATCGTGTCGCCCGGAATCTGGATTGGCATCGTCTTCGTCGGCGTCACCGCCATGCTGTGGGCGGAGTATCGGCAGCGATTCGGTGGCGTGTGCGCCGCAAAAATCGTGGCATCGAGCGCGTTCTTGGTGTGCGCAGTGGGAATGGCGCCGAACGCCACGCCGTACGTGTGCGCGCTGCTGGTGGCGCTCGCGCTGTCGTGGTTTGGGGACGTGTTCTTGCTCTCCGGGCGCGAGGCGGTGTTCGCCTGCGGCCTGGCCAGTTTTGCCGCTGCCCACCTGGCGTTTGTTGCGGCCTTCATCGCGCTCGGGGTCTCGCTGCCTCATCTCTTTGTCGCGGCCGTCCCGCTGGCGATCGTGGCGCTCGTGGTCATGCGTTGGCTGCTGCCGTACGTCGGGGCGCGGCTGCAGTCGCCCGTCGCCGGCTACATTCTGATCGTGACCGCGATGGCAGCGACCGCGGCAGGGGCGTACGGTGGCGGTGCGGGGAGGTCGCGCCTGCTACTTGCAGCGCTGTTGTTTTTCGTTTCCGATCTGGCCGTGGCGCGGCACCGCTTCGTGCGGCGAGGATTCGCTAACAAGGCGTGGGGCGCGCCGACATACTATCTCGCCCAAGTCCTGTTTGCGCTCAGTGCCGGGTTGCAGTAAGGCCGCAAAAAACCCATTCGATGGTTTCAGGGCGGTCCGTTACGGCATCGAACGCCGCTTCGAGGCGTCGCATGACGGCGCGCGCATCTTCGGCGCCGGCGGCGAGCTCGATCGCGTACACGACGCGATCGGGCGCCACGAGCGGGTAGCAGACGCGGTCGCTGCCGCGCAGCAGGCGCGCGAGTCTTTCGCGCACACCATCGGTGGGCTCTTCGGCAGATACCCACGACCACTTGGCCGCGGCCGTGAGGGGAATGGTCAGCGTCAGGCAGGTGACGGCATCGACCGTGCGCGACCGCCGCTCGGCGTCATCCGCGCGCCAGCGCGGGCGCCGAGCGCTCGCGTCGCCGTCATGGCGGCTCGCCGCCAGCTCCTGCCACGCATACCAGGCGATGAACAGGCCAAAGAGCACGAAGGCGGAGAGCACGACGTGCAGCGACTGGCTGGTCTGCCACAGCGCGGACGCGGAGTCGCCGAGAAGCTGCTCGAGCCCCACCGCACCGGCCAGGTGGGCACCGGACGGGGCAAGCGCATCGCCGGAGCGGAGCGCAGCCACGGGTCCCGCGTGACGCCTCGCGTCATCACGACGCCACAAATCGCTCCATGACCTTCTCTTCATGTCCTCTCGCCCCGACCGCCCGCGCTGCGCGCCAAGCCCGATCCCCTACCCACTATAACAGCTCACCACGCCCGTGCCAATCGCCCGCCGGACAGCTCGCCGCTAGTGCAGGCGAAACCCGAGCCGACGCGACCGCTGCGTCAACACAATCCACCGACTCGCCGACAGGGCCGCAATCAGCCGCTCCTCGACGACCTGCGCGCCTGCTCCCGCCGCCCCCGACAACAATACCCGGCACGCATACCCCTCCCCTTCGCAGTCCACCGCGACGCGATCGGCGCGTCGCAAACGCGACTGCACCGCGCGCAAGAGCGCCTCCGCCTCCCAGCGCCCCGACCAGGCACCCTCCGACCGCACCACCAACTCCACCTCCGAAACCGTGAATATCTCCTCCCAGTCCGCTTTCCGCCGCCGCGGCGCCGCCGCCGTGCGCGCGCTGCCGCTGTCCTCCAACGTTCTCATCGCGTTTCCTCCATGTTGTTCCACGCATGCTGCAACTCGCTTCTTTGCAACCCACATGCCGCTCCCGTCGATTGCTCGGGTCGCGCCGACCCCATCCCCACCCACCGCGCCCCGCCTCCTGAACGCAAGTATTCGTCTCGTATTTGCCAACGAATCGCCCCCCCGCCCCCGCCCCGCTCGCTCGAAAATCCCACCACACCGCCATCGCCCCCCCATCTCCAAGCTGGCACGATTCCCGCATTCTAGCTCGCGCCGCCAGAGGTCTCAGATGTTCGGATTCCCCGTCGGAGGTTCCTATGACACTACGTTACGCCATCGCTTCCGCCCTCTCTCTCCTCGCCATCGCCCTTCCCTGCATCGCCGCGCCCCTCGCTTCCGCGGCGCTCCCGCCGGATTCCGTCCAGGCCATGCCCCTGCGCAGTGCCGCCGCCCTCCGCTGGCTGCCCGTCGAGGAAGTGGCAGGCTACAACGTCTATCGCGCCATGAGTGACCAGGATCCCGCAACCAGCGACGACTTCGAGCGCGTCAACGCCGCCCTCCTGCCTCAACCCGTCCACCACTTCCGCGACGTCGACGTCGTCGATGGCATGACCTACAGCTACTACCTCACGTCGGTGGATTCCGAAGGCAAGGAAAGCGACCCCTCGCAGGTCGTCTCCGTCCTCGTCGGCAGCGCCGGCTTCCGCGTCCGTCCCTTCCCCTACGCCTGGCCCGCGTTCTCGCGAACCGCCATGCCCTACCTTCTCGTGTTCGACGGCACCAATGACTTCGAGGGTCAGGTCGTCATCTCCAAGGGCGCCGACTGGCCGGCCGGTTTCGATCTCATTGCTCGCCCCCCTGTCGTCGACCTCCAGCCCGCGGCATCCCTTACCCTCTCCGTCGTTTGGGTGCAAATCGGGCCCGATGTTCCGGTCAATGAATGGGTCCGGCTACCCCTTTCCTTCAACGCGCCCGATTCCGCGCAGCCGGACTTCGTCCACGAAACCCAGCTCTTCGCCTACGTCATGGCGCCAAGCCAGTCTTTCATTACCACCTTCACCGCCCCCGTCGCCGAAATCGGCCAACCCGTGACGATCACCGGCCGCATCCTCCCGCGTCCAACCGTCCCGGTGCAGGTCACTTTCGATGTTCGCCGGCCGGACGCTTCGGCCCTGGACGTCACTGCCGTGCTCTCCAACGATGAAGGCTGGTTCCAGGCCGCGTTCACTCCGGACCAGATCGGTTCCTGGTCGGTGACCGCCACCGCCGACGGCCGCTCCTCAACGCCGTGGGACCTCGACGTCTTCGCCGCCAAGACGGATCTCGTGCTGTACTACCAGCCTACCGGCGGGTCGTCGGCAAGCACGACCGGGAAGATCTCCGGAAAAATCGTGCCCACACCCCTCGACGGCGAAGCCACCGAAGTGAGCGTCGAGCTCCGCAGCCCCACGGGAAGAACCGCGCATACCTGGCCCAATCTCGCCGCCGACGGATCGTTTGCCTTCGACTTCGATCGCTCCGACTACCTCGCCTCCGGAAACGGCCAGTGGCAAGTCACTGCGGCCTGGGAGGGCAGCACCCAGTTCGGCCCGTCCGCAGGGCGCGCCGTGTTTCCCGTCGGTGAACCGGGCACCGGGCGCGCCCTCATCGTGGTTGGACAGGATGCCGCGAACGCCCACGACCAGGCTCTCCGCGACGATCTCGCCGCGCGCGCAACCGACATCCTCATGTCGCGTGGCTTCACCGCCGCGACGGTAACTCGCTTGCCCGAAACGACCGGCGCCGCGACCTCGCTCGACGCCATCGCCGCCGTCATCGACGGCGCCCGCGGCGACTCCGCGGTATCGCGCGAATGGCCGTTTGTGCTCTATCTCGTCGGACCTGCCGGCAGCCCGGAGCAGCCCGGGGTCGTCATCGCGGACGGCGAGCTCCTCACCTCGGAGTGGCTCGCTGCCGAGCTCGCCGACATGCCCAGCATCGTGATCCTCGAGGCCGATCGCTCCGGCGCGCTCGCCCCCGGCCTCGCGAGCAGCGACCCGCTGAACCTCACGACCTTCACGATCGCCAGTGCCGCCGCTGATCAGGAGTCTATCCTGGAGCTCCCCGGTGAGGATGGTGGCACAGGGGTGCCGATATCCTTCAGCGATTCTTTCTGGAGTGGTATCGCCGCCAATCAGTCGCTCGGCATCGCGGCGTTGCTCGGGGCCGAGGCAATCAAGAGCGCCACGCAGGACGCGCAGACTCCCGTGATCAGCGTGCTCGGCGAAAGCCCGGCCGCCGACACCCTCATCGTCTCGCAAATCTTCGTCGGCTACCCGAGCACCGAATGGAGCCCGGCGCCGGCGATCCTGGAGCTCGGCGACGTCCTCACCGGTATGTTCGATGCGCTCACCGGCGTCCACGGCTACTCCACGGCATCCCCCGAAAGAACCGCGCGCGCCGCGTTCTTGCCCATTGACATCAGCCTGCGAGCGCCCTGCGCCGGGGCTACGGTGCAGGTGTTCGTCGCCGGAGATTCGCCGTCGACGGCGCTGCTGAGCGACACCGACGGCAACTGCACCTTCACCGGCAGCCTGCCGCTCAGCGGTGCCACCTACCGCGTCTATGCCCTGGCGACGAGCGCCACCGGCGCACGCAGTGCGCCTGCCGACGTCGCTGTCGTCAACCAACCTCTTCTCATCGTCCCCGCCGCCGGACCTCTGGCATTGCTGGCGGCGGTTACCCTGATGAGCCTCGCAGTAGCCGTCGTCCGACGTTCGATTCGCCGTTGACCGCCTGACTGGGATCGCCATCAGCTCTGCCTGTCCTGATAAGCCGGCCGCTACCTCCGCGGCCGGCCGTTTTTTCCCCGGCCCACCGAGACCTTGCGGTTGCGACTTTTTCGTGGCAAATTGATGTCAAATCGTTGTCGCAAAGCCGACTTTTCGGGCCAGGAGACGGGGCATGGGTGCAAGCTGGGGCGAGCTCATCGCAGGAGCCGCAAACGCGGGATCACACTCCTATCAGCAGACGATTCGCCGCCTGATTCGGCGCGACTATCTGACCGGAGCAAACTGGGACTACGCGGTCTCCGACGTCGCCAAGATGGCCCACGAAGCGCTCGCGGCGCGCGAGACCATGGTCGCGCTCTTCGAGAGCTCCAGCGAGTCCTGGGTCGCGTATTCCAGCCAGGGGGAGCGCCTCACCGGTGACGACATCCTCAAGCGCGGCTCCCTGTCCATCCTGGAGCGCACCCGCAAGGACGCGGAACCCGTGCTCATCACCGCGGACCTCCCCGAAGAGCTGCGCACGGCCAGCGTCATGAGCCATCAGGTGCGCAGCGTCCTGGCCGTCCCGCTCTTCTGGTGGGACGTCCGGCACTCGCCGCCGAAGAAGACGTTCGGCGGCTGCTTGTGCACCTACCGCTCGTCCGCTGATCTGGCCTTCACCGGAGACGACGTCGAGCTCGTCCTCGATATCTCCGCGGTCGCCGAACGCCACCTCAATCTCTTGCGCTACGTGCGCGGCGTCGAGGCCGAGCTCAACCGCTCCAAGCAGGAGCTTGCCGAGCTGCGGCAGGTCGTGGCGGAGGAATATCGCCTTGGCAAGTACGTAACCCTCGATCGCTGGTTCGGCGAGCAGGTCATCGGCACCTTGCGCCGGCTGTCGCATGCCGATCGGGTCACTATTCTGTTGCAGGGGCCCACCGGTTCCGGCAAGTCGCACCTGGCACAGGCCTATCATTACGAATGCCCGCGGCGACAAGGGCCTTTCGTGACGCTCGATTGCAGCCAGGTGACGTCCTCGGAGACGCTGGCGGCCGAGCTATTCGGATACGCATCGCGCTCGGGCTTCGCCAACGCCCCCAAGGAAGGCAGCCAGGGTGCTGCGCAGCGCGCCGATGGCGGCACGCTGCTGATCGACGAGGTGTCCTTGCTGCCGGCCGATTTGCAGCCGCGGCTACTCGGCCTCATCCAGACCGGGACTTTCACGGCGCTCGGAACGAGCGAGCGGCGTCAAGTCGACATTCAGATCATCGCGGCGACCAACGAGGATCTGCGCCAGCTCGTCGCGCAAGGTCGGTTCCGGGAGGATTTGTTCTGGCGCCTGAGCGAGGTCAGCATCCACCTCGTGCCGCTGACCAGCCGCGCCGCGGACATCCCCGTTCTTGCCGAGCAGTTCCTGCGCGGGGCGCGGGAGCGCTTCAAGATCGCGGGAATGGAGGGGATCTCGCGCGAGGCTCTCAATCTGCTGATGAACCATGACTGGTCACGTGCCGGCAACATTCGCGGGCTCGAGAACACGGTGCGCCGCTCGGTATTGCTCGCGCCTCCGGGCACGCGGCAGCTCGAGGTGGAGCACTTGCGATTCGAGCAGCTCGGCGCTCCGGCGGGGCGGCCGGCGGGAGGAGCGGCCGAGCCAGCCAGGCCCGGCGGCGCGGCGGCTCCCGCCGGCTTGCCCGCGGTGGCGCCGCTCAAACGCGTCCGGGGCAAGCAGAAGCAGGACGAGCTGCAAAGCATCATTGCCGCGGTCCAGGAGCACGGATACGCCTCGGACGCGGCGGAGGCTCTCGGCATGAGCTATACCATGCTGATCTCGCGCCTGCGCAGTGCCGGGCTCTCGGTCCGCGACGTGCTCGCTCCGCGCACGTAGCCGCCCCGAGCTGCGGCCTCGCTCAATCGTTGCGGCAGGTGAGCGAGACCTCCAGGGACGGCACGCCTGCCTGGGTAAAAACCATCAGCGTTCCGGAGATGGATTGCACGCTGGGCGGGACGTAATAGCACTCGACGGTGAACTCGCAGGACTCGTTCGGGAATAGCGCCTCATCGCCGCAGTGGTTGCGGTCGAGCTTGAAGTAGCTGGAGCCGGAGGTAATCGACGGCCCCGTCCAGATCAGCTTGACGTCGCCACTGTTAGTGACCTTCACGGTGTCCGTCGGTCGGGAGCGCAGGGCGAGGCTCAGGCTGGTCGGGTCGATCTTGACGATCGGAATCTTGTACGCCACGTGGACGGGCACCAGAACCTGCGCTGCGGCCGCGTCTGTCGATTCGATCGCAACCGTCGAGGAAAAGTCCCCAGTCACCGTGCTCGTGACGCTGACGCGGAACGTACACGTCTCTTCCTTGAGCAGGGTCACTCCCGAGCAGCGCTCTGCCTCCAAGAAGAACGGCTGGCGCGGCTCGACGAGCGTTACCGCGGTGACATCGAGCGGCAAGTCGCCGCTATTGACGGCCGTGAAGAGCTGTGTCTCCTTTTGGCTCGTCGCGGTAAGCGGCCCGAAGTCGTAGGTCGGGGGATTAACGAGCAGCCGCGCCGCGGAAGGACCTGGGGACGCCGCGCTGGATTCATCCGCGGCGGCATAGGCCGCGCCGGCGACGACGGCGCCGGCAACGGCCCACACCCACCATTTCTTGTACCACGGCCGCGCAAACGGCTCCGGGGGCCGGGTGGCAGGCGAGAAGGACGTGCCCACCGGATGCTTGGTGATCACCGCGGCCGTGACCGGTGGCAGCAGGCGCCGGAGCGCGTCCGCGAACCCCTCGGCAATTTCGCGCGGATACAACAGTGGGCTGGCGGCATAGGTGGGCGCGACCTTGGCCGCGGCGGAAAGCTCCCGCTCCGCGTTCTCGAACTTGTCCAGGCGCATCAGGCAGAGAGCGCGCCGCAAGTGCGTCTCGACTCGCCGATCGCCGGAAGGGTTGGTTTCCGCGACGGCATCGAGGAGCCCGAGCGCCTCAGTGAATCGCCCCTCGTTGATGAGGTCCATGGCGCCATCGAGCGGGTCGGTCGCGGCCGGCTCGGCGGCACGCACGGGAGCGAACGGCATACCTACTATTGCCAGCGCGGCGAGCACGAGCGCAAGAAGCGCGCGCGGCGGGCGACCCAACCGGCGGCCCGCGGGCCGAATGCCGTAGAGAAGGCGGTCACTCATAGATAAACCTCGAAACCGGAACTGCCGACCATCGCCCCGTCGAGCCAGGCGGTTACCCGCCACAGGCCCGGCAGACGCGAGGCCATCTCTCCCCCGATGCTGATACTGTGCCAGATGACGACAAACTCGTGGTACCGGCCCGGGGGCTCGATGGGGCGTTCGTCGCTGCTCGCATAGAGCTCACCGCCGGGGCCATACCACTTGAACTGCACGCGGTGAGCGCCGATGCCGTGCTGAAACCTCGCGAGGCAGGTGACCAGCGGCTCGCTGACGTGAAAGCGGTCGCCGGTTTGCAGCGGTCGCGCCGGCGCGCCCGGCTCGACGCCGCGTCCCGTCGTGAGCTCCACGAGCCGCATCGGCACGACGATCTCCGCGCCCCTGTTGGGCACACCGCGGCGCGGGGCGCAACTCCAGCCGACACCCATCACGGCAAGCGCGAGCAGGATGAGAACAAGGTCCGATTTCTGCCGCCGCATCTGGGGTTGCGCTCTGCAAGGGGGAATCGCCACCTGGGCCCACCGCCTCTTCGACACGTCCCCCGCTTGCGGGGGAGGGCCGGAGAGGCGCTGTCGCGCCGACGTCGAACCCGCGGTGGATTCTGGGCCAGACGCCTTACGCTTTGAGGTCAATTATGCGTGCACGCTCAGGGCCCGTCAAGGCGGGTCGAGGTCCAGCGAAGCGAGCTCCTCTCCTCCCCCCCAGCTCGCTGAGAACCGAGATGACCGGCGCTGAACGACTTTTCTGGGCGAAGTTGCGACGAGTATCAGACCCCGTTCAGCAATAAGCTCAGCGCACCGCCTTTCCGTCGCCGACCAGCCGCCGGGCGAAGCCTTGTCGGTGCGCACCCAACGCCATGGCGACACCGGCCAGGATCAGGGCGGATCCGAGCGGGACCGCAGGCGCGCCGTCCTGAATCGTCACTGTGACCGCGGCCGGCGTTACCTGTGAGGCGCTTTGCGGATCAGTAAACGTTACGGTAAAGGTCTCGGCGGCCTCGGCTTCCGCGTCGCTCAGGAGGCTGACCGAGATGGTCTGCGTGGCGCCGTCGGGGCTGCCGGAGGCGAACACAAGAGAGCCGCTCGTCGCGGTGAAGTCCTGCCCGGCGGTGGCGGTGCCGTCCGCGGTGGCGTAGTCGACGCGGATCTCCGCAGAGGAGGGCGCCCCATCCCAGGTGCGCAGCCGCACCGGAATGTCGAAGCCGCTCATGCTCTCCCAGACGGTGCGGTCGGCTTTCGTCGGGCCGACCATCGCCGCGGCGATCGCCGTCGTTGCCGACGCGGAATCGTTGTCGTCTCGCGGGTCGGCCTGGTCAGCGGCGGCCGCCGCGGTGAGCGTGACGGAACCGGGGGCGGCGGGCGCGGTCAGCTCCAGCGCCACAGTGGCGGTGCCGCCCGCGGCGATGCCGCCGAGCGCGCACGCCAGCGGCGCCGTGCCGCTACATTCGCCCTGGCTCGGCGTCGCGATGACGAGATCGGCGCCTTCCGGGAGGGTGGCGGTAAGCGCGACGCCGGTGGCCGCGAGCTCACCGAGGTTGCGGGCGGTGAGGGTGTAGCGCAGCGGGCCGCCGGCGAGCACCGGGTCGGCGTCTTCCAAGATAGCCGCGGAGACGTCCGCGCCGGGCGCGAGCACCACGAGAAAACCGTCCAAATCTCCCTGCAGAGTCGCGGCGCCTTCCACGTCGAGAGCCGCGGCCCCCGGGTCGGCTCCCGGCCGGACGGTGACGTGGAGCTCCACGGTGCCCTGTCGTCCATAGTAGCTGAGGTCGACGCCCGGGTACACCTCGCGCGCTTCGACGCGGGCGAAATGGGGCACATCCCGGCGCCAGCGCGAGGGGTCGCGGCCGACCAGGTAGTGGCTGCGTCCGGGCAGCAGGTTTGCCCCGGCGAGGTCCGCGTCGGGGCGGGCCCCGGTGAACCGAAGGTGAATCGCTTCGCCACCGCGCGGAGTGACGATCGCCTCCGCCGGCGTGATGGTGACGCGGTAGCCGCGGGCGCGGGCGATGAAGGCTTTTTCCCCGCTGCCCAAGGTGCGCGGCTCGAAGCACAGCGGCAGGCCCGCGAGCAGGCTTGGGGCGCCGGACGCGGGAAGCGCGCCGGTCCCCCAGGCCGTCAGCAACAGGGCGAAAAGCGACGCGACCGGGCGAACGTGCAGCGACTTCATAGGCGGGGCTCCTTTTTCGTCACGCCGCCGCTGGCCACCGCCAGCGCCCAGGAGAGCGCGGCGGCGAGCACCAGCAGCGGCGGCCAGGAGCCACGGCTACCCGCAAGCCCACGGCCGGAAACGGGGTGGCGGTCGGGGTCGAAACCACGGCCGGGGTGCGGGTAGGGGTGTGGGTCGCGCTGGGAGTGACGCTCGGGAATGGCGAAGCCGTCCGCGTCGGGGTAGCGGTCCAGCTCGGCGTGGCGCTCGCCGTGGCGCTCGGGGTCGCACTGAGGCTCGGGGTGGCCGTGAGCGTCGGACTGGCAGTTTCGGTGGGGGTCGGTGCCGGCGGCGCCTCCGCCTCGTACACGCCGATGTCGCAGACCGCGGTGCCGTCCCCGTCGCCGTCGGCGGGCCGGGGAAAGCCGCGCTGGTCGGCGAGGAGAGCGGTATGCCCGGCGCACGAGCTTTCCCCCGCCGCGTCGGCTGCCGGGCTGCCCCCGAGCAGCCCGTGCGTGCGCGTCGGGCCGCCATTGTCGGCCAGATCGCCGAGCCCCGGGTCGACACCGAGCTGATCTCTGGCCGCTGGGGACCCGCAGCTTGTATCGGTGAAGACGTTGAAGCCCCCGGAGCCACTCGACTCCGCCATTCCCCAGCAGCTCTCGGCGCCGCCGGCGACGACGATGGATCGTGTCAATTTGATCTTGCTTGTTTCATCGCTAAGCGCAAACGCCGCCCCCCAATCCGCCGTGTTGGCGGCGATCGTCGTGTAAACGAGGTCCGCGATGCCGGGAACCTTGCCGATGGGCTCCACGCAGATCGCTCCCCCATACCCGCGATTTCCCTCGGCGGCGGCGACGTTGCCGCTGAGCGTCGAGTTGTCGACCGTCACGGTGGTGCCGGCCACGAAAATTCCGCCGCCCCGAGATTCCAGGGACTGCGCCGACGACGCCTCGTTTTCCACGATTGCACTGTCGGTGATCGCGACCGTGCCGCCCGCGACGTACAGCCCGCCGCCCGACACCTGGCAGGTCGTCGAGGAGGTCCGCTGGCAGCCCGCGGTGTTGCCCTCGATCGAGCTGGAGCGAATGTCGAACCCCGTGTAGGAATATATCCACAGCCCGGCGCCCTGGGTGTTGCAGGCGCCGGTCGAGGAGACGCTGCAGGTGATGCGGTTGCCGCTGACGACGGAATCCGTCATGCTGCCCTTCAACCGCCCGTACAACCCGCCGCCCTGGACGATCCCCGTCGTTCCGATCAGCACCACGCCGTTGTCGCGAATCTCCGATCTGACGATGTCGATCGGGAGCTCGTTGAGCACCCGAATCCCGGCGCCGTACCCATCTCGGCCGTCGCGGACGACCAGGTCATTGTCCGTTACCTGCGAATCAGTGAGCGTCAATCGTCCGGGAGGGCTCCCTGAGATACTGATGCCGCCGCCGGCAACGTTACTCATGCCGCTTGCCCAGTTGCTTGTCACCCGCACGCCTGCCAGCACCAGCTCCGCGCCGACTGCTTGAATCCCGGCGCCGACCGGGGCGTTCCCATGGCGCACTGTGAGATTTTCCAGATGCACGACCGCGCCGGACTGGATGTCGAAGACCCGGTCGATCCCGAGGTTCGCCGACGCCCCGGCCTCGACGATGCAGGCTCGGCGCCGTCGCACCGGATCGTCACGTGGTCGGTGATGTCGAGGTCGCCCGCCGCCGCGCCTTCGTCCCCTCCCTGGATCTGCAGCCGGTAGGTACCGGGGAGAATATTGATCGTGTCAGCCCCGGGGAAGGCGTTGGCCTCTTGCACGGCGGCGCGCAGCGTGCAGCCGATGTCGGCCGCGATGCAGTAGCCGTCTCCGGGCACGGTTTCAACCGCATCCGAGAGGAACCGCCCCCAGAGCTGCTCCGCGTGCACGCCCCCGCGCTGAGCGCACAGATGACCACCCCGACAGCGGCCACCGCAACCACACCACAACGTCGCATCAGTTTCCCCATCCCCTGCCGGTATCTACCGCACCTTTCAGGTTATGCGGACACTACGTACACCACAAGTGCCTGCTGCGACCTGAATTCCCCGCCCATTTGACATGAGCTGTGCGGGAAGCGCATCGCGCCCACCCCCCACCTCGCCTCCTCCCGCAACCGGGGGAGGAATAGGTGAAAGCCAACCAACCGCGCTTGGAGCGCCGCCTCACGGCCCCGCGAGCAGTTCGAGCTCCCGCCGCAGCTCCGCCGGCTGATCCCAGGAAATGCGGATCGAGCCTTGCCACGACCGGTATCCCTCCGCCTGCAGGGCGATGTCGTGCTCGCCGAGGCCCAGACGCAGGCTATGGTGAGCCCCGATGCCGCGGCTGGAGCCGTCCACGAGTAGCTCTGCGGGGGGGGAAACGTCGACGACAAGTGACCCGAAGCGGAAGTCGAAGGTTTCTTTACGTTCCACGCCCGACGCGATGAGGACGCGACGGGTCACACGGGCGCCCACGATTGCGGATTCGACCAGGACCTCGTGCTCGCCTGGCGGCAGCTCGATCGGACCGCGCGGGGAGGAGCCGCGGTGCTCGCCGTCGACGTAGATTTCGCCGACGGGCATGAGCACGACGCGCAGGCTCCCGGGTTTTGGCGGCGGTGCCGCAGCGACTTCGCTTGCCCCCGGCGAAGCCGCTGTGGCGGCGACGGTGGGCGGGGCACGGCGAGGCACGAGGCTTGGGGTTGGCGCGGGCGGGGACGGCGATGGGGACAGCTCTGCCTGCACGACGACGACGACGGGAACCTCGGTCGCCGTGGCGGTGGCGGCAGGTGCGATTGCCGGGTCCGGCACGGCGGTCGCGGCCTCCAGCGTCGTCCGTGCGGTCGCCGTCCGGGAAGCGCTGAGGGGCCGCGGGTCTTGCGGCATCCATCTCACCAGTGCCAACCCCGCGATGGCCGCGATCGTGACGGCCACCGCCATTGCGCCGGTGCGCCACCGCCGTGCGTCGCCGCTCCCCACCCCCCGCCGCTGCCTGCTGGCGCGTTCGATGCCGAGCACGGGAAACGCCAGGTCGCGCAGATCGACCTGGGCATTCTCCGCGGTCCGGTCCACCGAGGCGAGCTCCGCAACCCGGAGCTCATACGCGTTTTCCGCCGCGGCCAGCTCCGCGAGCGCGCGGACGACTGTCCCGGCGTCCTCGTACCGGTCGCTCGGCCGTTTCGCGAGCGCGCGGGCAAAGAAGCGGCCGTAGTGCTCTCGCAATGGGTCCGGAACCGCCAGCTCCGGCGCCGGCGTCTCGAGAATGCGGAAGAAGATGCCATGAACGCTGTCGGCCGAGAAGGGGCGCGTCCCCGCAATCATCTCATAGAACATGCCGGCCAGCGAAAAAAGATCGGATCTGCCGTCGAGCGTCTCGCCGCGGATTTGCTCGGGCGACATATACGCCGGGGACCCCAGGCGCGACTCCGGACGCGTGATGGCGACGGCGTCCGACAGCGCTTTGGCGATGCCGAAATCGGCGAGCTTCACGGTATCACCGTCGCCGAGCAGCACGTTGGCCGGCTTGACGTCGCGGTGGATGACGCCGAGGGCGTGAGCGGCACCCAGGGCGCCGGCGACCCGACTCGCGATCTCGATGGCGCGGCGTCGCGGGAGGCTCGGCGTGCGCTCGAGCAGTTGCGCCAGTGAGCCGCCGGCCAGATATTCCATGACGATGTAGCTCAGGCCACCGATCTCGCCGGCGTCGAAAATCGAAATCACGTTGGGGTGCACGATGCGGCCCGCCGAGCGCGATTCGCGCACCATCCGCAGCGCCAGGCGGTGAGCCTTCCGGGCGGTTTCCGCGCCCTCGACCCGGATGGTCTTGATCGCCACGGGGCGATCGATAAAGATGTCGTGGCCGCGGTAGACGACGCCGAACCCGCCGCGTCCGAGCTCGGTCGTGATGCGGTATTTCCCGAGGAACAGGGCGCCGGCGGAGAGGTCCGGCGCGGCCCTCGCGACCCCCTGGGTAGATTCGGGGTCTCCTGTCTCGGAGTCGTCGAGCACGCCTTGCAAGAGCTCGCTGCCGCATAGGCGGCACACGGAATCGTCATCCCGATTGCTCGCCGCGCAGCGCGGGCACAGTACCTGGTCCGCGGCGAGCGTCGCCGCGGGGTGATCGCCTTTGCCCCGTCGCCCGGACTGCGCACGAGTGATGACCGCGGCCGCTTCCGCGGTGATCGCCTCGCCGAGGTCGTTCGCCGCCACGCCGCCGCAATCTGCCCGCGCCGCGATCTGCTGCAACCCTCGCAGCTCGCGGTGAAGCTCGGCCATGCTCGGATAGCGATCGATGGGACGGACGGCGACGGCCCGGGCAATGACCTCATCGATCGCGCGCGCCAGCAGGTCGCCCGCGCCGGTCTCGCCGCGGCCTTGGGTAGCGGTAGCGGGCAGTTGGGGCGCGGTGGCGGTAGGCGCGCCGTGATCGCGTTCGCGGCGCAGCATCAGCGCCAGTAGCGCGCCGAGACCGTAGACGTCGGCACCGGGTCCGGCCTGGCCGGTCTGGCCGGCCGCGCCGAGTACCTCCGGAGCCAGCCAGCTCGGCGCCAGGAGGCTGGACCGCGACCGCAGGCGGTACGCTCCGAAATCGGTGAGGAATATGCGACCATCCGCCGCCACGAAGACGTTGCTCGGGCTGACGCACCCATGGACACCTCCCATGTCGTGGGCGGCCACGAGCGCCTCTGCGATGCGGACGCCGATCGCCAGCGCCGCTGCTCGCGGCAGCACCGCACCGGAATCGAGTCGCGCGGCGACGCTCGGACAGGTCAACAGGGACATCGCCACGTAGCAGAACGGGCCAAACGCGCCGACATCCTCGATCGGAACCGCGGCGGCGTGGGGAATCCGCGACAGGGTTCGCAGCTCCATGAGGGCTGGCAGGAGCCGATCGGCCGCCGCTGCCGCCGCGGCCGTGCGCGTATCGATGACCTTGAGCGCGAAGTCGCGCGGCGGTGTGCCGGCAGTGGCCCGGAACACGGTGCCGAGCGGCCCGCTGCCGAGCTCCGCGACGAGCGCGTAGCGACCCAGCGTCGCGGGTATGGCGGGGCCGGCCGCCAGTGGAGCAGGTTGAGCTGACAACGGGGGGACCCCCTCCAAGTGGGCTTCATCCGGGCCCATGCCCGGCACGCCGGCGCCCGTGGCACGATGTTTGCTTGCGAAGTCTATTGTCCGCGACGGGCCGTGTCAACAACCGCCTTGACATTTGCGGGTGACTGGAAAGAGAAAGGGGACCGCCCCATGCAAAACAAAGAGCAACACACACATCCCGGCGCCGGGCGTCGCGCGCCGCTCCTTGCCGTGCTCGGCATTCTCGTCCTCCTCGCCCAGGTGGCGCGCGCCGAGGACCGCGTCTGCCGTTTCCGGCACTGCGCCACGGCGGCGCTTTCGATCAGCACGGATGACGGTGCCCTGGGCTCGGTCGTGTCCACGGAGGCGCGCTACTACGGCGATCCGCGGCGCCTCGAGGACCCCGATGACCCTAACGGTTGGGGCGAGCAGCTCCGCGTCGAGTCCATTCCCACCACCTATCTGGCGATTTCGGCGCAGTACCGAATCCAGATGACCCATTACCTCGACACCCGCCAGATCGACGAGCCGCCCGATCACGCGCCGGCCTCGCCGGCGCCCTTCTCCGCTCCGCCCAATCCGCCATTCGAGCACAATTACGGCTTCTGGCCCGGGGAATCGCAGGGACCCGGCAACGCCGGAACCTGGGACGATTGGGCGAACGTCGCGAGCCTTGGCCACGAAATCGGCAGCCACTCGGTCAATCATCCCACCGGCGGGATCGACTCCGAGCACGCAGACGCGCCGCTGTGGAGCGGTGCGGGATACGATCCGCCGTTTCACGGCTGGCTGCCGGCGTTTCCGAGCTGGTGGCAGGAGTACCTCGAGGCGCGGGAAGACGGCGTCAATCGGTCGTTTCGCGCCCCGACCGACGAGCTCGCCGTCAGCAAGTGGCGCATCGAGCAACAGCTTCGCGCCCGCGCCGCGCGCTACCCCGCCTTGAAAGACTATACGGTGCTGTCTTTCGCTTATCCCATGGGCGACAGCGCGGCCTACCGCGAAACCGGTGCTCACTACGTGTCGGCACGGCTCGCCGCCGGCGGCCCGGTTGACGGCGCTGTCGGACCGCCCGACTGGCGCCGCATGCCCGCTGTCGCCTGGGAGGCCGACAATCTCCCCAAGATGATCTCGGAAGTAGATGCCGCCATCGCTTCGGGAAGCTGGCTCCACCAATGGGGGCACGGACTCGGGCGGATTTTCTGCTGCTATCTGAACCCGGACACCTTTGTGGCGTTCGTTGCGTACGCGGCCGCGCGGCGCGACGCGGGCGAGCTGTGGATCGACACCGTCGGCAACGTGTCGCGATACCTGCGCGAGCGGCTCGACGCCACTCTCGCCGTCGACCGCGGCGATCTTTCCGGCGGGGGTGTCATCGCCGTGACGTTGCGCTTGCGCACGCTGCCCGGACACCCGTTGGCGGCGGTTTACACGGTGCCGCTCACGGTGGAGCTCGGCGTGCCGTCCACCTGGCGCATGGCCGCCGTGCGGCGCGGGGAGCTCGTGGAGCAGGTGCCGATCGAACGAGCAGTGGCGCGATTCGACGTCATCCCGGACGGGTCATTGGTGGAGCTGTCCGAAGGTCCGGGAATTGCCTGGTAGGCCATGCGCGCATATATGAGGTAGCACAGGTGGGCGGCCAGCGGCCAGACTCGCCGCCTCTCCCCCACCGCACTCCCTCAAAACCGGTACGCCAACCCCGCATCCACCGCCAGCGCCTCGTACGCCGCCAGCTCCACCTGAAGCCGCCAGCGCGCCGCGACCCGCGCCCGGCAGCCCAGCAACACCGAAAACGCGCTGCTCTCGCGCAGCAACAGATCGTATCTCACGTCCCCGACAAAGCGCGCGTCAACCGTCCCCGAGTGCCGTTCCCGTGCCCGCCAGTACGCCGGCCCCGCCCACAGCTCCACGTCGCCGTCGCCATGGCGATACCCGAGTCGCGGCCGCACGGTGAGGCTGCTCAGGTCGTGATGCACGCCGAGATCCGCACCGGTGTACTGGATAGCGACTTCCCCAAACAGGGACTTCGCGGTGTGCCGCAGCACCGCCCCTCCTCCATACAGAACGCCGCTGTACTCCGCCGTGATCCGCGGCAAGTAGCTCCGCAGCGAAAGCTCCGTCTCGCCGTCCACAACGCCGAGCACCCCGATCAGCGTCAGCCACGGAAACAGCTCGAAATCGACCGCAAAGGCACTGCCCAGGACGGCATTGTCGACGTCTGCCCCGCGCACGTCGCTCAGATCGAACCCGGCGACGGACAGCTCGCGCACCTCGAAGTCCTGGGCCTGAAAGAAAGCGATACCGCCGGCGCCCCAGGTGACGCGGCGCGCTTCGCCCGGGTTGTCCGCGGGAATCGGCCCGGATTCCAGGGCTACAGCATGGCCCGCCAGGAGCGCCAGCGGCGCCGACACCAAGAGCAGAATCGAAACGAGCTGCCGACATCCCATCTTCCGTGCTCCTGTGCTTTGGTTCATCGCGAGATCGCGAGATCCGCGACCTACCCCCCCGCGTACTACCACGGCCGCAGGCGATGGCGCAACGACGGAGCCAGACGCCGCCTGATATGCCCACCCGTGAAAGACGGTCGGGGTGGAGGGGGGTCGTGATGCCATTTTCGCGCGGCTTCCGGGCGGACAGGCGGAGGCGCCAGGACGATCGCCCCTTGATGTTGCCGGCATCACCGCTTTGTACCGTTGCCGGGCGCGACCATCAACAACATGGTGACGAGCGATCCAGAAAGCACACAAACGGGTACGCAAGAGTGGCAGGTGGGGAGTGCGACATACAGAGTTGGTGATTATCGCTTGCTGCTCCTTGCTGGCGGGCTGCTTGCACCGGCCGTCCGCGTTGCCGCGGGCGAGCGCGCGGATATCCCCGCAAAGCTGCTCCGTGGCGGCACTGGGTGTCGAGACCGTGGCGGCCACACCGTCGCTCCGGCAGGCGCACCTCCTTCCCCGCGGCGAGGTCGGGGGGACTCTCGCCGTCGAGATCCTGGCGGGATCGCCGGCGGAGGCGGCTGGCCTTGCTGTCGGAGATCTCATCGAGACGGTAGGCGGCCGGCGGCCGTTCGCTTTATCCGGGGGGTTCTTTTTGGAGATGAGCTGCGCGACACCGATCGAGGTCGCCGTGGTACGAGGTGCCGCCAGGCGAACCGTCATTCTTGTCCCCGAGGAGGCAGGGCCACTGTTGGAGGCCAGTTGCACTCGGGGGCAGCTCTCGGCTTGCTATCGCCGCGCCTGGCTCTGGCGCCACGGCACCGGCGGGCCGGTCGATCCGGAGCACGTCGCGGCCTTGCTCACAAGCACCTGCCGCGGCGGATTTGGCGCCGCCTGCGCCGAGCTCGCGGCTCTTCGCGACCAGGAGCCCAACCAGGCAGCAGCCGCAGCAACGCTCCTTGCCCGGGCGTGCGCTCTCGGGGATGCTTCTGCCTGTGCGAGCGTCGCGTACCGCCGCTGGTACGACTCGCGCGACACCGCGGACGCCGGGCGGGCCACGGAGCTGCTGCTGGCCTCCTGCCGCGCGGGCAACGTGATGGACTGCCAGGCCGCAGGAAAAATGCTGATTTGGAACCCGGGCATCGGCGCTCCTCCAACTGCCGCGGACGTCTTCGCCGAGGCCTGCGAAGGCGGGAGCGCCACGGCGTGCGTGGACCTCGGGGAGCTGCTCGAAGCGGGGCAACACGTGCCACCATCGCTGGCGGCAGCGGTCGGGTTCTATGACCGCGCGCGTACGAGCGCATCCTGCCCCACGATCGACCGCAACGCGTGCCACGACTTGGGACTTCCGGCCGCAGGCGAAGAAGGGATCGGCCCCGCGGCCTTTCGCGCCAGCCGACTCCTGCTCTCGATGTGCGGTCGCCCGCGCGACGACGCCTCGCCTCAGGACGCGAGCGCGCTCGATGCCGCTTGCTCGGCCCTGGCTGGCGCCGGCAGTGATCACGAAGGGATCGCCCAGCTCTCCCGGCTTGCCGCACGCGTCACTTCGCTTGCGGACGGCCCCGTGGATCTCATGGCATCCACGGAGTACCGAGAGCTGGTCGAGCAGCTCTACGGAGCAGTAGCGGACAGGTGCATCGCCCTGCTTGGCAGCCGCGGTGACGTCGCCGCCAGGCACCTGGAGGACCACCTTGGATTGTTGGGCGTTTTTGCCGTTGCCGTCCGGCTTCCCGGAAAGTCTCCCGCTTTCGTGGTGACCCCCGCCTGGGATTGGAGCGGCGCGGCCTTCGCCATTTCACAGGCGGATGGGCAGTGGTCCGTCACCTGGCGTATCGAGCAGGGCGTCGATGCCAGTGGAAGTCACCCGCCGGAGCTCGATCACTGGATTCCGGGGCCGCCCGGGTACCACGATGGCCCGATGGACGGGACCGTTCACGTGCTCCCGGCGTCCCCTGCTGGCCACCCGCGGTTTCATATCGACGCGCTCAGCTTGCCGGGCATGGGCCTCGAACGTCCTGGCCAGATCAGCGTCTGGGAGTGGACCGGAACGACTGCCCGATCCCTTTTTGTCGCCGACTACCGGACGCACTACTGCGCGCACGCGGTGGCGCTCCGCGGCGCCGACCTCGTGATCGAGGTTGCCGAGCAATACGAAACGTTCTTCAATTGTGGCTCCTGCGCCCCTGGGCCCACGGCGAGCTGGACGTTGCGCATTGCGCCGACCGGGCCACAAGACTGTGGCGTGGTGCCGCACGAGCCGGAGTTTCGCCTGGCCGATCGCCTGCTCGCCGCCGTGCACCGCGGTGGAGAAACCGCGACGCTGGCCTCGGCGGAGGTTGCCGCGGAGCTCAAGGCTTTTTTTGCAAAGCACCAGGCGCCCGGAAGCGTTTCGCTGGGCATGGGCTATCCGCGTCGCTGGACTGAAAACGGGCAGACCGTCGTAGGCGTGCGCACAGACGACTACGACATCACCCTGTGGTTTGCCGAGGCAGCGGGAGGCATGGTTGCCACCAGGGCCGTCGCGCGCTACATGCCGCAGGAGTGATCGCTCGGTGGCTGTTCCCCTCCCCCCCGCTTGCGGGGGGGACAGAGGGGGGACGTGAGCAGATACATCGCTCGCGCGGCCAGGGGAGAACCGAGTAGAGTACAGAACAATGATGGCGAGGACGTGGACGGGCCTCGCGAAAGGAGAAAAACCATGCGTGGTCTGGGTCGCTCGGTCTCGGCAACATGGGTGGTTCTACTGGCCGCATCGGCCGCCGGCGCCGGGGTGCTCGGGTCGGACTGGCACGTGGACGCCGACGGCGACGGCGTCGCAACAGCCGCGGACCGCTGCCCCTACGTCTACGATCCCGGCCAGGCAGATAGCGACGGCGATGGCCGCGGCGACCTCTGCGACCCGGATTTCGCGCCGCCCGTGCTCGATGGCCCGGTTACCGACCTCAGAGCACAGAACGTCACGCCCTACGGCGGCTGGTTTGCGTTCTCCTCGCCGCGCTCGGAGGAGTACGGGTGGCAGGCGGTACTGGCCTGGAGCACCGATGCCAACGAGCTCGCCGGCGCCGCCAGTTTTCAGCAGCTCATCGACCGCGGCAGCTCGGTCGAAGCCCAGGTCGACGCCCCCTTCGGCCGTGAGATCCGCGAACCCATGATCGTCACGGCGCTGACCCCGAGCACCACCTACTACGCCGCCATCGGCCGCATCACCTGGGAGGGGCTGCAGTCGGACATCGGCAACATCATCGCGTTCACGACCTTGCCGGATCCGCAACCGCAGCCTGCCGCCACCCGACCGCGCGTCTGGGCGACGAGCGAGGTCATCGACACCCTGAAACAGCGGCGCGGTGCCGGCGACTCCACCTGGGCGACGTGGGAGCCGCTGCTGGCTTCCCGGGTGGAGCAGGCCGTCGAAGACCCCGACAGCGTCTACCGCGCCGACGACTACTGCGCCACCGCGGCGCTGCTCTACCTGGTGACGGGCGAAGCCGCGTATCGCGACGCCGCCGCGTTTTTCATGGGTCGCCTCATCACCTACTGGGAGACTGTCGAGTGGGGCGGCAACAGCTACCGCTGGGCGGACGCGCAGCTCGCGATCTGCCTGGACCTGAGCTGGGATGCGGTGGACGCCGCCACGCGCGAGCGCGCCGCCACGACGCTCGTCGCCGCGGACGAGTGGCGCCTCTACATCGCGCCGTTGCGGATGGCCGATACCGACGAGTACACGAGCTCCGTGCGCACGTGGATCGTCGATGGCCTCGTACTGTGCGGCGCCAGCGGCCTGCCGGCCGCACTGGAGGAGCGCGCGTGCACCATTCTCGACGCCGGTCTGCGGGGCTGGTACGGGGTTCAACTGGTCAAGGCGCGGCGCGATCGCGGGTTTTTCGCGGAAAGCGGAGGCTACCTCCCCGACGGCAGCGACTACGGCCAGGGGACGACGAGCTACTGGCTGCACACCGCCTGGGCGCTCGCCAACGCCGGCATCTCCCCCGCCGAAAACAGCGGGTTTTTCTTGCATAACCTGCTCGTCTACTTCTTCTACTCGCTATCGCCGCGCCAGCGCGGCTTCGTGACCATGGGCGACGTCGAGGATTTCTCCTACAACTACGGGGTCGAGCCGAGCAGTTTCCAGCTCGAAGCCGTGGACGCCACGGTGCTCGCCTTCCACCAGGGCCTGCTCGGGCGCGCGGGGCTCACAACCGAGGCGGGCTGGGCGCGGCGCATGCAGCGCGCGCTCTACCCGCCCGCGGCGTCCCCGGAGGCGATCGCGATGCTCTTGTTCGATACGGACCAGATCCCCGAGCGCGACCATCGCGACACGCTCGCGACGGCCTTCCTCGACTCCGGGTTCGGCGTCTTCTTCGACCGCAGCTCCTGGAGCGCGCAGGCGTCGTCGCTGTTCTTTCAGTCGGGCTGGCGCTACGTCGATCACCGGCACGCGGACAGCGGCCATTTTCAGCTCTATCGCGCCGGCCGCTGGATCACCCACGAGGCGATCGGCTATGACGGCCCGGCAGCGCAGGACCGCGGCCACAACATTCCGCTCTTGCAGATCGCCGACGAGAGCGGTGGCGGCGGTGATCACGTCGGGCAGTATCTCTACGACCCGATCGGCAACATCATCCGCCTGCTCGGCGCGAGCAGCGGCGCTTACCACGCCTTCTCGGTGGCGGATATGACCGGCGCGTACGGATCGTTCCGGCAGCACAGCGAGAATTACGACCGCGTGCAGCGGGCGCTCTTCTGGTTGAAGACGGACGAGGCGGGGGCGCCGGACGTGGTCGTCGTGTACGACGTCATCGATGCCGGAGCGCAGGCGCCCGCGACTCTGGAGCGGCGCATCCAGCTCCATTTCGACGCGGCTCCGGTCATCGACGCGCCGCACGCGACGGTGCTGCTGCCTGGGGAGACGCCGCAGCGGGTCGAGGTTTCAGTGCTGGCGCCCGCGGATGCGACGCTGTCGGCCCAGGTCCCGGAGGGCGAGCCGGACACCTACCCGGGACCCCTCTATACACACCGCCTGGTCGCCGCTGCCAACGCGAGCACGGCGGCGGCGCCGAAGCTGCGCTTCGTGACGGTGCTGAGCGCGCAGGACATCGGCGCGCCGGCGCCGGCGGTGCCGCGCACCGCGGCGGGGGCTGACTGGCGCGTGGTCGTGAGCGGGTCGGACGCGGTGGTGCTTCCCGAGGCGGGCTGGGAGGAAGACGGCAGCGGGGACGCGGGTGCGGGTGCGGAGGTCAGCGTCACCATCGACGCGGCGCCGCCGCTGCGGGTGTGGATCACGGCGCTGGCGCCGCTCGGAACCTACGCGGTGACCGCCGCCCCGAGCGGCGACGGCGGCGGCGGCACGCTGCTGACCCTGGCTCCGGGCGGCGGACCGCGCGCCGACAGCTTTGGAGTGCTCGCGATCAGCGTCGCGGCAGACTACACCGTGGCGCCGCTCTACCCGGACGTCGCGGCGCCGGCGGTCGGCGTCGTGCCCGCCGCCCTGCTGATGGCCGGCGTGGCCGGCCTCGCCGGCGCCGTCAATCGCACCCGGGCGCGCCATACACCGTGAGCAGCAGCTCGGCCTCGTCAATCAACCGGTAGAGCGGTCGCTTTCCCGACAGGCGCTCGCTGTTCTCCATGATGATGCGCACCCCCTCACCGCGCCTGTCCATCAGGGTGCGGCGCTCGGTGTCGATCCCCTCGATGTCGGTCGGCACCGGGCAACGGGCGAGCAGGCTGGTCAGGGTCTCGTTGCGGGCGGCCTGTCGATACAACAAGCTGTCGACTGTCATGGTATTGGGGATGGATCCCGGCACGTAGAGCTCCAGGCGATCGGCGAACATCTTGAGCCTGATCTTGGACTCGTAGATCGCGTAGTCGCGATGCGCCACGGCGTTGACCATGGCCTCGAACACCGCCGTCAGGTCGTACTGAGGAATGTCCCGCCGGCCGAGATCTTTCACCGCCGCGATCTTCATGTTCCGGGCGACAAACCGGCAGCTTTCGCGGATCTGCTGGTCCAGTGGCCCGGAAATGTCCCGCGCGTCGAGCTGATAGGGCAGGCGACTGCCGTCCACGGCGGCAGGCGACGTGCCGCGATAGGCGACGGCCTGGACATAGGCATTCGGCATCCAGTCCCGTGGCTCGCGGCCGGCGACCAGCATCCCAGCTACAGAGGGATGCGCAATGCCCTGGTCATCAAGAGCGACCACGCCCAGCTTGCGCAGGAAGTCCACCTCCTCGTCCCGTGTGCGCGCGGTGCGGAATCGCTCAGAGAGCGCGGCATCGAGCGCTTCCAGCGGCGCCCGCACGACGGGTTGCTCGTCGAAGCGGATGACGCGGGTCTGACTGCGTTGCTGGACCAGGCGCACGATGTAGCCCATGCTCATCTTCCGCTTGCTGCTGCCGGCGCGATAAAAGTGGCCGTTGGGGCTTTCGTGCACATACAGGCTGCGCGGCACGTCCACTTTCAAGATGGGTGCCGGATTGCCATCGGCGTCTTCGACCTCCCATTTCTCCATGCGATACCACGGAGGCGGCTTGATCCGGTCGTTGCATATCCCCAGCACCCAGTGCTCCAGGGCCGTCAGTTGCTGGATGGTCATCCCGTGCGGTCTTCGCGTGCGCTCGTCGATGCCCAGCACGAGCACACCGCCGGAGCTGTTCGCGAAGGCCGCAATCTCGTCGGCCAACCCGTCCGCGTGCGGCCCGCTGACTCTGTCGCCGCGAAACGTCACGGCCTTCAGCTCCAGGCGGCTGTCCTCACCGAGCCGGATTTGCGCCAGCAGGTCCTCTCGCGCGTCGAACATCGGGTGAGCTCCTACCTGGAAAGAACGCTGGACGGTGGCACCTCAGTCGCTCCTCGCCTCCCAGGCCGCGATGCATTTCTCGTGCAACTTGCCGCGCCCTGGATCCGTCTTGAGCAACGGTAGCCCGCAATTCTCGCAACGTGGATCGCGGTTGGTAAACCGGGAGGGTCTTAGCGGATCCGGGTTGCCGCACTGTGGACAGGAAGCGTGGTTGCGGTCATAGAAAAAGGGATTCGATTTGCCGAGCTCGGAAGAGCGAACCCAACCGAAATCCATGATTTCCGACCAACTAGACCATTTTAGTGATGCGTCAAAATATAACGGCGATTTTGGAAAGGATAACGGCGAGTTTGCCAGTCCATTTGCTCTGACATTGATCATCGCCCCGCAATCATTACAGGGGGCTTCAACATCAGGGAGAAGCCTGAGTATGCAATGTTGGTGAGCGAACTTGTCCAATCGTATCCCATTCCTGTAAATTTCAGTACCCCAGCCTTTAATTCTCACTCCATCTGCTATTCTATCCGCTTCCTGCAGATGACGCAGACCCCACCCATTGGATCACACTTGCAGTTAGGGCACTTGGTAGCGTCTTTGCTCACGGTTCCACCACATTCGATGCACGCTAGGAGACGCGTGGCCGACGGGGTAGTGTCCTCACAGGACTCGAGGCATTGATTTCTAGCTGAGCTCGCCGGTGAACGCTCGCTTTGCGGCATCACTGCCGACGGCGCCTGTGCCTGACAAAAAGCCTCAATCAGGGCTAAAGCGAAAAACCCGCACCAGAGGCACATCTCTTTATATTGCGGATGCTCGGCGGCGACTACTGCTAGAGTACAACCTAGCGCCAGCTGCACGAACCGCCCTACTACTCGCGCGGGCCGCACCTGACCGCCCCCCTCCGTCCCTCCCCCGTCATGCGGGAGGTGAGGTGGGGGGTCTTCGTGATGCGCATTCCGCGCAGCTTGCAGTCGACCAAGTGGTGGATCCAGGACGACTTGCCCTAATCCTGCTCGCGCGGGCCGGCTCTGACCACCGATGGCGGGCGGCGGCGCGTCGCGGCGATCGAGCGTGGAAAGCATTTCCGCGGCCTCACGCGCCGACTGAAACCGATCCTCGACCGCAGGCTCCACGAGCTTGGCCACCCACTCGGCAAAAGCTCCCGAGGCATTGGTGGCACCGCGAAAATCGATGCGCATCCGCCGCATCGGCAGCGCCGTCGGCCGCTGTCCCGTCAGCAAATGGATGAGCGTGGCGCCAAGCCCGTACAGATCCGTCGCGGGGACGGCGCGGCACGCGAGCTGCTCCGGCGCCATGTAGCCGTAGGTACCGACCACGGTGCTGGCAAAGGTTTGCCCCGCAAGCGAGTCCCGAACGGATCCGAAATCCACGAGTCGCACCATGCCATCGTCGTCGCGAATCAGATTCTCGGGCTTGATGTCGCGGTGAATGACGGGCGGAACGCGCGACTGGAGATACACCAGGACCTCCAGGATCTGACGAGCCACGTCCCGAACGGCGTCTTCGTCTGGACGCCAGCCTTGCTCGGCGAGCTCGGCCAGCGATCGGCCTTTAGCCAGCTCGCGCACCAGGAAGAAGCTGCGGGGCGCGCCACCTGAAGCATCATCGGGCGCCACGTAGGCGACGTACGAGGGGATCTTCGGATGATCGAGGCCGCGGAGAGCTCGCGCCTCTCGTTCGAAGAGCTCGAGGACTTTCCAGTCCGTAATGCGGGCCAGGCTCAGCTCCTTGATCGCGACCGCACGACCATCGCGCTGATCCCGAGCTTCGTATGTTGCGCCCATGCCGCCGGATCCCAGCAGGCGAACGATCGCGTAGCGCCCCGCGATGATGGCGCCGGGGGAGAGCTGCGCAACGATGAGATTACGTTCCGGCATGTTTCCTATCTTGCCAACTGGGGCCAGGTTCCTTCTAGCTCTTCAGACGATTGCGAGCAACCTCCCGTGCAGGCTCCTCTGTCGCGTTGCTCATGCGAAACCACTTTGGGTCACGGAGGTCGCCATTCCCGCGCTGCGGCTCACCATTGACAACTTCCCAGTCCCGTTTGACCCGCCACGCGGTGGCAACCATGAGCTCGGCGTGCAATATCCGCTGGCGTACGGGTCGGATCCTGCTCCAGCGCGGCCCACATGTCAGCCCGGGAAGTGGGTCCCATGAGGATGCGGAAACGATAGGCCCGGTGAATCCCGGCAAGCGCGCCTGACGAGAGCACGTCTCGCTTGCGGTCGCGCAGCACACCGGCGGGTACGCGTAAGCAGCTACCGGAAAAGCGAGAATCCTCTCCGCACCGGCGGACGTGAAAGTCGGTTCCGGTCCGCAACAAGTCAATCCGTTCGCTTTCGCAAAGTCCCGTGAAACGCGCGAAGCGGCGGTCCTTGTGTAACCATTGCCCGACGGCGGCCCAAAAGGCACGCACCCGCGGTGCGTTCAGCGTTCGTATCGCCCGCAGCAGGCAGTGGGCGTTGATGTACGCGTGGTGTGCTTCCAGCCACGTGACGAGGATCGCCAGGACCCGCATATCGTCGCGCTCCATGCCCTCGATCGAAGCAGCGATGAGCGTATCCTCGATGTTGGGCTCAGCCTCTGGGTCGGCGGCAAAGCCCATGCCGATGCCGACCATTGCGGTCGTGAGCTCATCTCCGGTCAGGAGGGCACGAGCTGCGGCATGGTCATCAGCCATGGCCGAGCCGCCGGCGCAGGTCATCAACGGTTTCGCGAACGTGCTCGGGCCAGTCGGGATGGGCATCGCGCTGCTCCAACCAGGGCAAGATATCATCGAGCTCCTGCCTCCACACGTGCCGATGCGGGAGCTTGTGCCACGATCCGCTGCAGGAGCTCGCCGAGGGCAAGCAGAAACCAGAGCTCCGCCACCTCGTGCATGAGGGAGCCGAGCAGCGCCTCACCCGTGCCCCGATAGATCAGGATCTCGAGATACACATAGGCCAGCACGCCGGTCCCGAAGACCATGAGCTGCACGGCAAGCTCGTCCCTGCGGCGGACGACGAGCACCGCGGCGCCGGCGGACAGGCACAAGGCAAGTGCCGGCAGGGCGCGAAATTCGAGCAGCCACACCCACTCCGGCAGAACGAACGCGACGCCGGTGCGCCGGTAGCTGTCGAAATTCGCCGTCAGCCAGGGCACGACGGTGTGGTCGTACCACTGGTTCAGCGCCGGTATGGGCAGGGCGTACCGTTCAGGCAAGGCGGGGATGCTCGCCGTCGAGACGAAGAACGGAAAGGCGCCGGCAAGTATCATGAAAACCGCGCCGAGCAGGAGAAGCTGGTGTGCCTTGCAGCCCTCCGCGGCAGCTCGCAGCGTGCAGCCTCCGCAAACGCGGCGCCCGATACAGCGATCGCGTTGAAAGCGAAAGATGCGCCGGTCGAAGTAGAGCAGCATCGCCAGCGCAAAGAGTCCCATCCCGAGCGACGAAGTGACGGCATGAGTCGTCGTCAACGCGACGTGGGCCTGCGCCAGAATGTAGAGCTCGACACCACACACGACCTCCGACACGCAGAACAGCACCAGGGACCACCAAAGGAGGCGAAACTCCGTGCCCTCCGGCAGCGGGAGCTGGCGGAGATAGCGACGCGCGGTGGGCAGCGCATGACCACCCGTGTGCGCGAGCAGCAAGTGCCCTCCGAGGAGCATGACGAGAACCTTGACGACTCCGGCGGTCAGCAGGCCGAGAAGCGCGGCTCCGAAGTCCATCTTGCCTACCTACGGTTGCAACCGGCAGCGATCATCCTGTCTTCGCCGCCAGGATCGTTGCGGCACCCATGCGGGTTCGTTGCGTACCGGTGTACCGCGGATGGGGACATCGGTCAATGGAATCCTCAGTCCACGTCCATCGGCGTCGCGGCGACTGCGCCCCCCGCTGTCGCTCCGCCCGCTTGCGCGTTTCGAGCATCGTCTCCGCCGGTCACCCGAGCGCGGCCAGCACGATGCGCAGATGATCTTGACCCAACATGACCGACGGGAAAACTCGCCGCATCTCGGCGAGCGCAGCGCGGGCATCCGCGGATCGATCCAACGCCTGTAGCACTTCCAGTCTTTGCCGGTGCAGTCTGAGAACCTGCGGTCTCAGCACGAGCGCGGCGTTGAGATCGGCAAGTGCTTTCAGCTCTTGGTTCTGGCTGCGATACTTCCGGGCCCGAGCCTCGAGGAATGACCAGTGGATGGCGACACCGAGCGCCTTGTTGAAGTACGCGAGCGCCAGATCGTGCTCCGCGTTCCCCCATGCAAGCTCTCCTTTGTCCAGCCACTCCAGCCCCGCCAAGACCACGAGCTTGGGATTCTCCGCTGCCAGCCTTTCTGCTGCCTTGACCAGGCTCTTCGTCGGCTGGTAGGAACCGTTCCACCGCCGGACACTTCCCTGCACAGCCGCGTTCCGAAGGACATATGACCGCGGATGGCTCACCAGCGCCTGCTCGAGCAACGTCAGGTCCGAGATTGCGACCGGGTTGCCCACCGGATCCTCCCAGGGAATCCGACCGCCTTCGTAGCTCCTCGCGATCAGGAGCAAGACGGCGTACGCCGGGAGAAGGCCGGATTGCCGCGCGAGCGCTGCCTGCAGATCCGAGATCGCCAGCGTGTGGTAGTGGAACTTGCGCTGGGGGGTGGCCTCGGATGACTCCAGAGGCGCGAGGCAGCCAGCGACCTCCCACGCCAGCGTCGCATGATACACCCCCCGAGCCAGCCAGGGCACGAACGATTCCGGCGTCTTCTCGACCCACTGGCTGAACGCTGCTTCCAGGCGCTCGTCCTCGACCTGGAAGGCGCCGACCATATCCATCAGCGCGGTCTCTTTGCGAGAATCCGTCGCGAGCTCGCGCTGCGCCTCCGCGAACAGCTCGTTGAGCGCCTCGAGCTCGCGCCGCTCGAACAGCGACCAGATTCGCGCGTAATCGATCGAGACGATGGGATAACCATGAAGGTCGTAGCCGCTTACCGCACCGACCTCGATTCGCCGCTCCTCGACCCCCCAAACCTCGCGCCGTGCCCACGTGTCTTTGAATGCGTCGCCGATTGCTTCGCCGAGGTTGGTGAGCGTTGCACCGAAACCCGCAAGATACGAGACGATTGGCGCCAAAAGCGCCGTCAACAACAGTGCGACAGCGATCTTCCTGACCATCGACATGACCTTTTGGAGAGCATGGCTCGCAGCTTTCGAAATGCCACCAGACAGCCGATCGATCCATTCTGGTGACGATCGTACGTTGTCTGCGCGGTGCTCGCAAGCAACCTGGAAAAGCATGTCGTCAATGATCTCGCCGGCGCGGCTCAGCGCCAGTGTCCGATGGCGCCGCATTCCGCGGCTCCCGAACGCGGCCGGGGCGTTGACCTTTGGCGACGGAAGCGTAACTGTTCACCTCCGCCCGCGGGCGAGCGGGTGAAAGTAGGAATGGCGCAACAACGAGCAGGTGCCCGCTCTCTGAGTCGCACCCGCACGCGCATGGCGGCGCGATGAAGCGCGCCGCTACGGTCACGCGAAGAGCGTAGGCGCGCGATTGATCGCGCGCAGCCACCGCGGCCGGTAGTCGGGGCGGATCATTCTCGACCCGCTGATCCCCGGCCCGGCAGTGGGGCGCAGTGAATCGCACCCCTGCTCACCGAAGCCTGCGGCGGGAAGAAGTGTAAAGGACGAAACCGGACATTCGGCCGACGCCCGCTTGCGGAGGGAGGAGCCGGCCACCCGGCCACCTCGCGAGATGGCGGGGTGGCCGGCGGGATTTACGCGGGGGGCGCCGGAACCTCCGGAGGCGCGGGCGCCGGTGCCGGGGCGGTATCGGCCGGTTCGGGCAGACCTTGCCGGCGGCGCGCGGTGGGGCGCACCAGGTCGGCAAGGTCGGCGCGGCCAGCGAGGCGGTAGAGACCTTCGAGCGCGGTCGCGACGCCCTGGTAGGTGCTGTCGTGGTG
>JACPHN010000143.1 GCA_016188575.1 Candidatus Schekmanbacteria bacterium | reverse complement strand
TGGATACGACGGCACCCTCGGCAGGAGCGGTCGGCGACGGCCTCGGGGCCGATGTCGACTACCAAACGTCCACATCAACGATCCAGGCGAGCTGGGCGGGCTTTTCCGACTCCCAGAGCGGGGTTGCCAAATATGAGTGGGCGATCGGGACGACCGCCGGCGGCACCGATGTCCAGGGTTACACAGATGTTAGTCTCGCCACGGACGCCTCGAATGCGGGACTCAGCCTCTCGAGTGGTGCCAAGTACTACGTGACGATTCGTGCCACCAACGGAGTCGGCATGACGACCGTGTCGAGCAGCGATGGCGTGACCGTGGATACGACGGCGCCGACTGCTGGCGTTGTGCGCGATGGTCTTGAAGTTGATCGTGACACTCAAGGCTCGACGACCACTATCGAGGCAACCTGGTTCGATTTTTCCGACCCAGAGAGTGGGATTTCAGGCCATGAATGGTCGATTGGAACCACCCCAGGCGGAGCCCAGGTACAGGGTTTTGTTGCGGTTGGCCTGCTGACAAGTGCGTACAATGACAGCCTAGATCTTGTGAAGGGCACGACCTATTACGTTTCGGTACGTGCATCTAACGGCCTGGGCATGGCCAGCACTGCTATTAGTGATGGCGTTACGATTGATATTTCCATCCCAACTCCGACAGTGACATCGACGCCAATACCGACCTATACGCTAGCACCGACGGTAACAAATACTTCAACTCCCACTAGGACTCCATCCGGGTTTCGGGTATTACTTGTAGACGACGATGATAACGCACCAGACGTTCGCTCATTTTATGTGTCAGCTCTTGATAGTCTTGGCATTCAGTACTACGTTTGGGATACGAACAACTCGGACAACGAACCTCTTGTCTCTGACCTCTCATCTTATGCGATGGTCATTTGGTTTACGGGATCAGAGTGGGACGGATCAGCCGGGCCCGGCGTATTGGGAGAGTCCGCTCTTGCCGGTTTTCTCGATGCTGGAGGAAAGTGCCTGTATATCTCGAGCCAGGACTATCGTTATAATCGCGGGCAGACCGTCTTCATGGAGACCTACCTGGGTGTTGGCAGTGGAAGCAGCGATGACGGCGACTACACTAGCGTTTCGGCTGAGGCTGGACCGTTTTCGAGTCTCGGAACGGTTGCCTTGTCGTATCCTTTCGAAGATTACTCTGACGTCGTTTCGCCAGGAAGCAGCGGATCGCTGGCATTCTCGGGCAGCAACGGTAAGGACGCCGCAGTTTTCGTCGAAAATGATACGTTCAAGACGACCTATTGGGGATTCCCATTCGAAGCCCTGTCGACTGCCAATGATCGTCAGAAGGCGATCGACGCTGCTTGGACATGGTGTTCAGTCGGCTTGGATCCAACTCGGACGCCGACACCGTCCGCGACACTGACGGTAATAGCTTCACCATCGACTTCGCCCACAAGCGTCGCAACTCAGACCTTGGTGCCAGCGGTGTCTCCGACTCAGACCGCGACACATCCGGCCACAGCCACGCCAACGGAATCACCTACGTTCAGTCCATCGCCAGCAGCGTCGCCGACTCACGCGTACGCTTCGCCATCACCGTCACCATCACCGTCATCGACAGAAGTACCACATCCAGGAGAGGCTCCTATAGGTGGCGCTGCTGGTGTTGCTCTTCTGTTGGCACTGATGGGCGCGGTCGCGTCGGCACTTCGACGCGCGGGAACGCCGTAGCGAGCGCAGGATCCCTAATGTCCTTTCGCAAGTAAATCACGTTCCGCGAGCCATCGCCGCTGCTCGGGCGTCAGCGAATCCATGGGGTGTAACTCTCATTCTGACACACCACCGCCCAGCGCGCGGAAGTAGGATGACGTTGTCGGGGAGAGCGACAGTCACGATGTAGGTCGCCGATAGCCGACGCCAAGCCCGGTCGAAGCGATCGCTCTGCTCGAGAGCCCGAAGCGCAGCAACGACGCGAGATGGGCGCATCTGGTTCAGGAGAGCGCGTTCATGTTGGTGAGGTGACGGCATGGGTGCAAAGAGCGGACCGAGATATCGCAGTGGGCGCAACGCCAAGCATTGTAGCAGGGAGGGCGCTGCAAGCAACCGGTCGCGGCGACCTGAATCCGCCGCCGGCTTGACTGCGCGTTGCGCGGAAAGTGCATCACGAAGACCTCCACCTCACCTCCCCCGGCAAGCGGGAGGAGGGACGGAGGGTCGAACAGCCACTGATTTCGGGGATCATGGCGCTGATCTTGCAACGTTCGAGAGGAGTGCACAAAGCTGATCATTGACTGTATCCCCTGCCGCGGAGGAAGATCGTGAAAGACCCTCGTTGGTTCGCCGCAATTCTGCTCATGCTCGTTGTTGCCGGCAGCCTTGCAGCGACCCCAGTCGCGGCGGAGTGGATGTGGGACGGCAAGCTCTACGTCTGGGAGGGCCCCCCGGATCCTACGTGCTCATCATGTGGCGGCAGCGGTTTGCGTGCGAGTGGGCTTCTGAGCCCGGTAGTGGGCAGCGGGATCGTGGGTGGGGTGGTCGACGACGGTCCGGATACCTCCCTGTTCATTTGCGGCTGCTATGAGATCGTCCGCGCCTACGAATGTCCCGACCTGATTGACTTCATCAACTCAGGCGCATGCGGTCGATCCCCGGTCCTCAAGGCTTGTGCCCCGATCTACTCGCTCGGGCGCATTCTCGCCGAAGGGAGGTCCTGCAACCCGTTCGACCTGGCAGAAGCGGTGGCGGCGGGCCCGGATTTGGAGATCCGGGAGAAAGAATGCACCGATGAATGCCCGAGCACGTGCGATCCGGTGGGGCGGTGCGAGGTCATGGGAGAAACCGGGAACTAGCGGTCTCGAAGTCGTTCGGGGAGGTCTTCGGGACACTCTCCGGCGATAAGGGGGGCGCCGCGCTCGGAGGCGGATTGGGCGCGGAGCAGCCGCGCCGGGGCGCTCTCCTCGGGAAGCGCGGCGAGAGTTTCAGCGCCAAGGGCCGCGCGCAGCTCTGCGAGGACTGGCGAAGCCGGCATGCCGCCCGCCAGCAGGAGATGCCCGAGCTCGCAATGGGCCTCTACCCAGTCCACGCGTGCTCCAGCCATGGTGGCGAGCCGGACCACCGCGCGGGCGCGCGGGAGGAGCTCGTGCGGGGAGCTGCCGCGACGCCGTAGGAGGCGCACGAGCTCGAGCTCAGCCGCCACCTCCAGCAGGGGATCGGCGAGCTCCCGGGTGGTGGCGGCCGCCGTTTCCAGGGGCGCGAGCGCCGCCTCGACCTCGCCGAGCAAGCCGCACACGAGCCCGAGATTGCTCAGCCGCAGTGACCAGCTCGAGCGCTGCCCAAGCTCGCGGGCGATGGTAACCGCTTCCTGATAGTGGCCGCGCGCCTCCTCGAGGCGTCCGAGCGCCTCAAGGGCGGTGCCGAGGTTGTTCAAGATCAGCCCCACCTTGCGGCGGTCTCCCATCTCGCGGGCTTTGTCCAGGGCCTGGCCAGACAGGCGAATTGCCGCGGCATCTCGCTGGCGTTCCTTGCTGGCGACGCCAAGGTTGGTGAGCGCCTCGACCTCCAAACCTGGATCGCCGAGCTCGAGGCCGATTCTCGACGCTTCCTGGTAGTGGTGAGCAGCGAGATCAACATCGCCTGAGGCCCGCTCCACGGATCCGAGGTGCGACCGGGGATGGCCTCGGTCTTGCGTTCTCCACAGGACTGCGCGGTTTCAAGTGCGAGCCGCAATGTCGATCGCGCGCTGTCGAGGCAGTGCCGGCGGCGCAGAGTAAGCCCCAGAGCGGCGAGAATTTTCGCCTCGGATATGCAATCGTGGTGACGCGTCGCACGCAGGAGTGCGCGCTTGAGCCAATCCTCGGCCTGAGCGAGGTCACCGATATCCTCAGAGACGAGGCCGAGATCGGTGAGGATGGGGATCTGGGCTTCCTCATCCCCAAGGGCGGTGGCCTCTGTCAGCGCCGCGGAAAACGCGCTTGCAGCGTCGCTCGCCTTGCGAATGCGTCGGGGCAGGCGGCCGAGCTCGCAGCGCCAGACCACCGATGCGGCGGTCGGGGCGGTCTGCAGGGCCAAGACGCGCTCGAAATACTGTGCCGCGTCTTCATTCGCATAGAGCCTGGCGGCGTCGCGCGCGGCCTGGACGTAGTAGCGCTGGGCGGCCAGAGCGTCACCGGCTTGCTCCCAATGGTGTGCCAGCCGCGCCGCGGAGCGGTAGCCGTCCGCGCCGATGGGTAGCGCTTCGAGCGCGGTCGCCGCGCGCTCATGCAGGTGCCGGCGACGGTTCGGGTCAAGCGCGTCACAGGTGACCTCGCGGAGCTTGTCGTGCCCGAAGCGCAGGACATCCGCACGCTCGGTGTCCTCGAGGAAGCGGCGCGTCAGCAGCTCGTGCAGCGCCGGGGAGAGATCGCCGGCGTCCGGACCAATCATGCCCTCGAGGACCTCGAGGGGAAGCTCGCGCCCGAGCACGTTGGCAGCCTCCACGAGGTCACGAGCTGCCGCGGACAGCCCATCCAGGCGGCGCAGAATGACATCGCGGAGGTTGCGCGGCAGCGCCAATGACCGCAGCCCAGCGCCACCGGTGTCTGGCGTGCGCAGGAGCCACCTGCCGGCACCGTCCCGCGCAAGCAGCCCGGCTTGAACGGCGGCGTAAAGGTACTCGGCCGCGAAAAACGGATTGCCCTCGGAGTGATCGACAACGAGGTTTTCGACCACGGGGTCAGCCGCGCGCCGGTCGAGCATGTCGCGAATCAGGGCGCGGACCGCATCTTGATCGAGCCTCGCGATTTCAATTATCTCGACGTTCGGCAGCGTCGCGAGCCCGGAAACGCTGGCGCCTTCCTCCTCGCTGCGCACGGTGGCAATGATCATCAGCGGCGGTGACGCGAGGTGCCCACCCTGCAGCGCAAAGCGCAGAAAGCCCAGGGTCAGCTCATCGGCCCATTGCAGGTCATCGATAACCAGAACGATGCGCTCGTACTGCCCGAACCGCCTCAGGCACTCGGCCAGGTAGGAGAACAGGCGCACCTGCGCCTCGGTCGCGGGCAGTTCCACCGGTGGTGCAAAGTCCTCGAGGCCGGTCAAGCCGCGAAGGCAGGGTTCATACTGTTCGAGCAAGCGCCCGCGCGCGCCAAGAATGTCCCGGGCGGCGTCGGCTCCTCGCGATCGGCAGTGATCTGCGATGGCCTCCAGGAGCCGGCGCACCCCCTGGAGCTCACGACCTCGGCCAGGCTGACATTCGCCGGCAAGCACCAAGGCGCCCTTGCTGGAGACGAGTCTGGTCAGCTCCACCATCAGGCGGGTCTTGCCGACGCCGCTCTCGCCGCGAAGCATCAGCAGGCCGCCCGGCTCATCCGCGAGGATGCGATCGACACGACAAACGAGGCGCCGGAGAGCAGAATCGCGACCGTGCAGCTCCGGCCGGTAGAGGAACGTCCTGGGCGCAGGAGCGTCGCGCCAGGCACCGTTCTCTCCGCCGAGCTCACCCAGTTTCGCGGCGATGATGTCCGCGTAGCCGATGCGATCGGCGGGGCGCTTGGCGAGCAGGCGAGCGACGAGGTTGGCAAGCTCCGCCGGAATCCCGTGGAGAATTTCGAGCAACGACCGCGGTTCCTGGCGCAGATGAGCAGAGGCTACCTGCTGGCCCCTGCCCGAAAACGGCGGTTCCCCCGTCAGGAGCTCGAAGAGAATGCAGCCAAATGCGTAGATGTCGGTGCGGGCGTCCGGAAGGAGGTTGAGGAGCAGCTCGGGGGCGATATACTGGAGAGTCCCACCGGGCGGGACGACGTCGAGCGCCTCATGAGTGCCGCTATCGAGCGCAGAGCCGTGCCGGCGCACGAGCCTGGCCATGCCGAAGTCGAGAAGCAGCGGGAGGCCGTCCGGGGTGACGACGATATTCGCGGGTTTGAGGTCACCGTGGACGATGCCCTCGCCGTGGAGGTAGGCGAGCGGCCCGCAGAGGCGGCGCAAGACCGTGAGCACGTGGTGCATGGCGGCCGGAGCGATCACAAGCCTTTGGGCGGCACCGGTCCGTTTGGTTGCCGGCGAGAAAAAGGCGGTTTGTTCTCCATCACCCGGAGAGATGAGCGTCGAGGCCTCGCGGTTCACAGCGGCCGCGGCTTGCGACTGCGGGTTCCACCGGCGCTGGCAGTAGCGATCGAGCGGCTCTCCGGCAACCAGATCCATCGCGTACCAGGGCATGCCGCCTTGAATGCCGCTTTCGCGCACGGCAACGATGCCCGGGTGTCGGAGCCGGGTCAGGGCGCTGATTTCGCGGCGAATACTGCGAAGCAGTCCCGGATCCGGGACGCGCACAACCTTTATGGCGACCTCCACCTCGCGCGACGGATGAAGGCCGCGGTAGACCGCACCCATACCGCCGCGGCCGAGCTCGGCGAGGATGCGATATGGGCCGATCGACGTGAACGGCAGATCGAGACGCGAAGAGTCGGCTGACAAACAGAGCTCCATGGCCATTGCGGGACGGGTTTACAGCGCCACCGGCCGACGCAGTTTCATCCTATAATTCACCGCCGGTTCGACGCGAGGCTGTCATCATCGTCACGCCGGCGTGACAGCCACCCCCCTCGGTCCTCCCCCCCGCAAGCGTCGAGAGGGGGTGAACAGATACCAGGCTGCGGGTACGGCCTAGCTGAGCATGCGGCGGGGCCGGGCTCGCCGCCACGCGCCGGCGCCCACAAGTACCGCGAGCGCAGCCACGCCCCAGACAGTCGTCGCGGGAGTTGCAGCAGCCGGCTCCACGGTGAGCGAGCAGTCCTTCGCATCCGCATTGCCATTGGCGTCGTGAGCGGCAAGGCCGAAGGCGAACGTCCCTGCCAGGGTGGGAGCGCCGGCAATGGCGCCATTTGACAGGCCGAGACCGGCCGGGAGAGCGCCCCGCACGATGCGCCACGTGACCCCGGCTTCATTGGCTTGAAGACTCGCGTTGTAGGATTGTCCCACCGTGCCGGCAGGGAGCGGACACGCCGTTTCCACGACAATGCACTGGTTACAGGGCACACACTCCGGACACCACGTCCCCTCCCCCACGGGCGGCATGAACGACGGGATAACGACCTGGTGCGTCGGCGCCGCGGTATCCGCAACGCTCGGCGAATCCTCGCCGTCCTGCCCGTCCGCATCGTTGTCCACACCATCAGCAGTAGGGTCTTCGTTGGCAAGACCGTCAAAGTCATTGTCTGCCTTTTCGTACATTGCAAACAGCGATCCTATTTGCTCCGAATACTCAGGATAGTTATGTTGCATGTACTGTCCCAACGCGTTCATGTATACCGGATATTTTTCCTTGTTCGGGAAATCGTCTGGCAAAAAACTGAAGTAAGGATCCATTTCCATGATATACTTGGACTCGATCGTGACCGCCCGGGGTATGAAAACGCAGGGGCTGAGATTCCGTGGCAGCCCGCAGAACCAGCTCACTTCATCCGCGATGAGCTGCATCTCGCTCGCGGCGTTGTTGCTCGTGAGGTCAGCACGTTCTGATCCGTCAGGGTTCATGACCCAAACATCGAGATCCTGAGGGTTATTCCAGTCGGCAGCAGCGTCGGACGTGAACACGATCGCGTCACCATTCCGGAGGCTGCCGGGCGCGCCGGCGGATGACGTGGGGTGTGGGACATAGTCATTGCCGCAGTGCCAGGTGAGCCTGGTGACGCTCGTCGCGGCGGGATCGTGACCAACCGGCTGCTGCGGCGGCTCACTCGCCCAGTTGGGAATACGGAAAAGCTGCGAGTTTCCTTTCCAGGTTCGCGTGGATGAGAAGAGGATGTCCTGGCCATCATCGGAAAAGTGCGCACCACCGGTCATGCGGATGGGATTGGGATTGGGCGGATACGTAGATCCGAGGGTAATCTGGCGAAGACTGGCGATCCCGGATCCGCTCCAGTCGGCGACGAACACTTCCCAGTCCGTACCGGTGCGATCGGTGGCGCCGGTGAAGATGATCTTTCCGCCATCCGGGCTAAAACTCGGATGTCCCGCGTGAAACACCGTAGGCGCGTCGCAGTTGCCACCGCCAAGCGTCACGGTGTCAATCACCCTGTCGTTCGCCCCGTTCGCATCGATCACGTGCATGCGCTCGTAGCGCTCTCCGGGCTGTAGCGGATCTCCGCACGGATCCAGGATCGGGGTGGGAACACTGCACTGGCTGACGATCTTCTTGGTTGAGTGGCAACAGCCGTCCTTGGCGGTATAGATGATGGTGAGAGCATCAGGCGACCACTCGGGATGCCGCGCCGGCGTGCAGCGGAGCTGGTCATCGCCGCCCGCGCAGCCGAAGTCCGTGAGCTTGATCCACGCGTCCTCGTTGGCGAGCGCGGCCAGCGGCGCACGGTAGGCCTCGAAGTTTCCCGACAGGTCCGAGCTGAACACGACCGACTGGCCGTCAGGCGAGAGACCGGGGTGGTTCTCGATACTCGGGGAATCGCTGAGGCGCTGGATAGACGATCCGTCCGGGTTCATGCCATAGATATCCCAGTTGGCCTTCTGGTCTCTATCGGAAACGAAGAGGACGGGGTCGGCGGCGTTCGCGTCGACGGCCATGAAGGTGAGTAGCGCCACCACGCCCATCTGTCCACACCGTACACATGCGCTCACGCTCTTGCCCTCCTGGATTACGACAGCAAGAAACCGCCCGTGAACAGAGGTCTATCGCGGCCAACGGCCAATGTCAATGAAGCGCGAATCCGTGAATCCACCGCCTCTTCGACGTGGACGCGACAGCGCCTCCCTCCGTCCCTCCCCCCGCAAGCGGGGGGAGGAATCTCGGGGCGCGCGGATGACCCATTTCCCTGCTTGCATCTCCTCCCCTGTATGCCTACACTCGTTCGGGCGCGTCGGGCGAGCAGGCGCGGGAGAATCCGGCGGAAATGTTTGGTGACGCCCGACGGCGAGCACAGGAGTGAGCCATGGCAGAGCGATCCAGGAGAACGGGTAAGATTGTCGGTGTGCTGATCGCAGCCGCGCTGGTCATTGTCGCGCTGCAGGCGGGCGGCATCCTTGACAAGCTCCTGTCCGAAAACGCCGGCGGGCCGGCGCCCGCCACGATAATGGAAGCGCCGGCGATTGACCGGGAAGCGGCGGGCGAGATCGCGCTCCGACTCGGCCACTGGACGTGGAACTCCCATCAGGCGTGGGCGCTGGCAAACCACGGCAAGGAGACCGCTCCGGACTCGCTCTTTGCGAAAAACAAAATCCGCATGGGCTTCGTGCGCATAGAGGACATCCCCGTACAGATCAACGCCCTGGTCAGTTTCGCGCAGGGGTTCAAGGCCGGCGAAGCCAATCCGGCGGACGGCGTCCACTTCTTCACGATCATGGGCGATGCCAGCGGTTGGGTGCTCAACGACACGAACAAGGCGCTGAAAGGCGTCGATCCCGTATTCCAGGCGGAGATCGTAGGCTTCGGCGGCTTCAGCGCCGGAGAAGACAAGCTCATGGGCCCGCCCGCGTGGAAGCAAGACCCGCAAGCGGCGCGCGGCGGACTGGTCGCAGGAGTTCCGGCCGATGGCGACTGGAACGTGATGATCTACTGGTGCGTGCAGAACGATGTGCCATTCAACTCGGACAAGCGGCTCTACGACCCGGGCGCGCTAAACTTCCTGCAAACCGAAAACTACATCAAGGCAGCGGAAGTTTACATCGCCGGGCAACCCGTAGAGCTCACCTTCAAGGAAGACGGCAAGGATTTTCAGGGCAAAACGGTAAAAAAGGGAGAGAGAGGATTTGTCGCCATCACCGGCTCAGTAACGTGGACGCCTGGCGACAAGAACATTGCCGACCAGCGCGGGGGGCTCGTGTCCATCGCTTCCACGAGAGAGTACTCCGAGCAAATGCCGCAATACATCGTCGGGCTCAAACAGTGGAACGATAGAAATCAAAGCGCCGTCATTCGCATGCTGGCATCAGTCTTTGCGGCAGCGGATCAAATCAAGGCGGCAGCGCCCGGGCTCAAGAGCGGCGCGATTCAGCCGCGTGCTGCGGCCGACGTGCGCTGGACCGCGGCGGGTTTTGCGCAGCAGATCTTTGGCTCCGAAGACCAGGAGTACTGGTACAAATACTTCGATGTCGTCACGATTGCCGACAAGCAGGGGTTGCAGGTCGAGATCGGCGGCTCTGCCGTGAGCAATCTCGAGGAGAACTTGCGCTACTTCGGGCTCGCTGGCGGTGAGAACCAGGGGCGAATCATGTATGAGCGGTTCGCAAAGCTGGCGATGCAGTACTATCCGGATTTCATGGAATCGTACGCGGAATGGTCATCCGTGTTCAACCCCGTCTATGTTCAGGGCGTGAAGAAGAACTATCCGGAGCTGATCAAGAGCTAAGCGCGGCTCGCGTCAACATAGTGATCCGCGGCGGGAGCCCCTCCCGGACCCAACTTCAAACTGTTCTCGGAGCATCAGTCAGTGGCCAGGCGAATGAAGACCTCTGCAAAGCTGTTCTTCGCGGGGCTCTTCGTCCTTTCGGCGCTGCTCGTCTCGCGGATGTTTTTTGGCAGCGGCGATAAGGTCGTGGACCGGCCGCCGGAGGCCACTGCGGCGCCGACCGTGCCTGCGGCGCGAATGGTAACTGCTGTTCCAACGGAAAACCGGGCGCCCGCGGTCCCGCCGCCCAGCACAGGCGCCCGAGTTCCCACCTTCGAGGATATCCCGCTGCTCCCGGGAGTGAAGGAAATCAGGCTCGCCCACTGGACGTGGAATACCCACCAGGCCTGGGCGTTGGCCAACAAGGGCAAGATGACGGCGGCCGACAGCTTGTTTGCGCAACGTGGAGTCAGCTTGAAGTTCAAGCGCATCGAGGAGATTCCGCTGCAGATCGCGGAGCTCAGGGCGTTTGCCGCGGAGCTCAAGAGCGGTAATCCGGCGCCACGAACCGGAGCCCATTTTTTCACGATCATGGGTGACGCGGGCGGCTGGGTATTGAACGACACCAACAAGGCTTTGCGCGCGGTCGATCCAGGCTACTCGGCCGAGATCATCGGATTTGGCGGCTTCAGCGCGGGTGAGGACAAGTTCCTCGGGCCGCCGCGGTGGAAGGAGAATCCACAGAGCGCCCGGGGCGGCCTCGTGGCAGGCGTCCCGGCGGACGGCGACTGGAACGTGATGATCTTTTGGTGCGCCCAGAACCGCGTCCCGTTCAACAGCGACGAAACGCAGTTCGACCCGGAGGCGCTGAATTTCATGAAAACTGCCAGTTTCCTCGAGGCGGCCGACACGCTCATCGCGGGACGTGAGGTCGAACGCGTGTTTACGGCCGATGGCAAGGACAGCCGCGGGCAACTGGTAAGGAAGGGGAGCAAGGGCCGCATCGCCGTCAACGGAGCCGTGACCTGGACACCCGGCGACAAGAACATTGCCAACAAGAGGGGCGGCGTGGTGTCGATTGCGTCCACGCGGGAATACAGCAATCAGATGCCTCAGTACATTGTCGGGCTCAAGCAATGGGACGAGCAGAACAAACAGGTCATTACCAGTATGCTTGCCGCCCTGTTCCAGGCGGCCGATGAGATCAATGAAGCGGACGAGAAGCTGAAATCCGGCGCCATGCCGGCGAAATCGGCGGCAGACCGGCGCTGGGACGCCGCTCGATACGCCCACGAGATATTCGACTCGGAAACGCCGGATTACTGGTACCGGTATTTCGATGTCGTGACCGTGACCGATACGATGGGGCTGAAGGTGGAGATCGGCGGTTCTTCTGTCAGCAACCTGCCGCGCAATCTGGCCTACTTCGGTCTCGATGGCAGCGTGGACATCGGCGAGGTCGTCTACAACCGCTTCGCAACGCTGGCCATGAGCTACTACCCGGCCTTCATGGACGCCTACCCGGAGTGGCGAGCTGTCTTCAACCCCGAGTACTTGCTCGCGACGCAGAAGGCGTTTCCGGCGCTCACGGCAGCGCAGGGGTATCTGCCCCAGTTTACGGCGAGCGCCGAGAAGGGCACGCAGTTGGGGGAGCTTTCGTACAGCATCAGCTTCGAAAGCGGCAAAGCACTGTTCACGCCTGCAGCCACCGCCGTCCTGGAGGAGGCGCTCGAGCAGCTCGTCATCGCGGCCAATGCGCGCGTGGAAATACACGGCCATACCGACTCGCAAGGCAATGATGACGCCAACTTGGTGCTCTCGCAGCGGCGCGGCGAGGCGGTGGCCGCGTGGCTCAAGACGCGGGCGGGGACTTCATTTCCCGAGAATCGCGCTACCGTCGTCGCGCACGGCGAGCAGGAGCTGGCAGTGGCCGACTACGATCCCGCGACTGGTGCGCACACCGCCGAGAAGATGGCGGTGAACAGGCGCGTCGTGCTCAAGATCTTCCGCCGCGAAGGCCAGGCCACCGAGTAACAGCGTGCATACGGAACAGCACATCAAGCAGTCAGATATCCAGGGCATGAGGAGACCGTTGCTCGACTTGCTCGAGCTCAACCGGTCCCTGGCGGCAGGCGCGCGTTGGGCGCTGGTTCTCCTGTATCTCTTGATGCTCGTGGCCATCTGGCAAGGGAACATAGGCCCGGCCTTCCGCCCGTTCAGCGAGGTCTTGCTGAGCCTGAGGAAGCTCTTCCTGGTCGACCGCTTCTCCCGCGACATCCTGGAGAGCCTCCGCCTGAGCCTGAGTGCCATCGGCCTGGCCACGGCGTTGACTCTCGCACTGACCTACCTGGCTTCCGTGCCGCTCTTCAGACCGGCATCCTTCATCATTTCAAAGGGCCGATTTCTCGGCCTCCTCGGGATCTACTTCATCTTCATCGTGACCTTCGGCCTCGGCTTTTCGCTCAAGCTGGCATTGCTGACGTTCGGCATCACGGTCTTCTTCGTGACGTCCATGTACAGCATCGTGACGGAAATTCCGGCGGCCAATTTCGACTACGCGCGCTCGCTGGGGCTCTCGTCATGGGGCGTTTTCTGGCACGTGGTCGTGCGCGGCACGATTGCCGAGACCCTCGACGCGTTGCGCCAAAACGCCGCGATCGGGTGGACCATGATTCCGGCCGTAGAGACGATCGTCAAGACGGGTGGGGTCGGGGATATTCTGTGGGACAGCATCAAGCATTTCGATCGCGGGAAGGCACTGGCGATCATGTTTTGCATCCTCACTATCGGGGTGGTCCAAGACATCGTGCTCAAGTGGCTTCAGCGCCTCGCGGCGCCCTATGCGAGCGCGGGCTCCCGGTGAGCGGCGCGTGAGCGGGGCACCGGGGAACACGCCGGCGCGCAGCGCTGCGGACTACTTCGAGCAGAATGCGATCCTCGAAGTGCTTGACGTGCACCTCGCGCTCGGGGGCCAGCCGATTCTCGAGGGCGTGGACCTGGTGGTGCGGGACTTGCGGCAGCGCGGCAGCGTGCGCGGGCAGATTCGCGGCATCATTGGTCCGAGCGGCGTCGGCAAGACGCAGCTATTGCGGGTCATCGCAGGGCTGTCCAGGGCCGATCGCGGCGGCGTCCGGGTGGCAGTAGACGACACCGGGACGATGCAGCCGGTGCGGCCGGGAATGGTCGGCGTCGTGGCTCAGCACTACCCGCTGTTTGCGCATCTGACGGTGCTGCAGAATCTGAGTCTGGCGGGCCGAGCATCGGGGATGGCCGGCCGGCTCGCGCGCCAACAGGCCATGGAGTTGCTAGGGCGGTTTCGGCTCGACGACCGCGCCCGCTTCTGGCCATCCCAGTTGTCGGGGGGGCAGCGGCAGCGCGTGGCGATTCTGCAGCAGTTGATGGTGAATCGGTTTTTCCTCGTGATGGACGAGCCGTTCTCCGGCCTGGACCCCAACGCGATCGGCGCGGTCACCGATTTCGTGCGCGAAGTATCGAACGCGCACGAGCTCAACACGCTGCTCATCATCTCGCACGACATTCGTTCCGTGGTGGCGATTTGTGATCGGGTGCACCTGCTCGGCCGCGCTTTTGATGAAAGCGGACGGCGGCAACGGGCGGCGCACGTCGTTCGCGAGCTCGACCTGCTGGCGAGTGGGATTGCGTGGAGCGACAACCCCAAGGCCCTCCCGGTCTTCCACGAGCTCGTCAACGACATCGAAGCTACCTTCAAGACGATGTGACAGACCGGGAGCGAGGAGCTGGACAGTGGGATTGCTCGACCGACTACGCGACCTGGTATTCGAGGAAAACGAGCAGGCCGAACCCGCGCTGGCAGTGACCCACGTGGCGACACCGGATCCGAGTGCGAGCGGCACCGCGGCCGGCGCCGCGGCGGCCCCCGAAGTCGTATCGTCTGACGGCGCGCACAAGCTGTTCGCCGACTCACTGAAACAGGCAATCGACCGCAGCAACCTTCCCGGCTTCGACTTTTACGAGCTCCACCAGATTTTCGCCGCCCAGGTGCGCGCCGGAAGCTCCGCGGAGACGGCGATCCAGAAAGCGCTCGACTCGGCTGGCGTGATGCGCGTCAGCAAGGATGAGCTCCTGCGGCACCATGACCACTACGCGGCAATCCTGAACGAAGAGCGGAAGAAGTTTGCCGGCGCGCTGCTGAGGTTCCGCGACGAGAACCTCAAAGACGCCCAGGCTCGCCAGTCCGCGCTCGGCGCGGTGATCGAGGACAAGAAGCGGCTACTCGAGCAGATGCGTGCGGAGCTGGGAGCCGCGGAGCGGGAGAAACAGGACATCGACGCCCGCGTCGCGGAAAAGAATGCCCAGATGGAGGACCTCAAGCACGGATTTGCGCGCGCTTTTGCCGACATCGCCGGCGAGCTCGCAGTGTTGTCGACCTACCTTCGACGTCCGTGACCAGCGGTGGGAGCAGGCGTCATGGCCCGGCGCGGCGGTTGAAACGAGTCGCGGGGGAGCCTACGATTCCCTACCGAAGGACCCGCCGAATGACGTCTGCTCCTGCCCGCAAGCAGATCGTTGCTCGCGGCACGCGTTCACGTCGACACCACGACCCGAGAAGGAGAGCCCGGCATGTATGAGGCCGAAATCAGCCGTAGCAATCCCGCGCTGATCCTCTTCCTGTTTGATTGCTCATACTCGATGTCAGAGCGCTACGGCAGCACTGGTCTCACCAAGGGCCAATACCTGACCCGCCTGTGCAACGAGAGCATCGACCAGGTGATCCTGTCTTGTGAAAAAGGGGACGAGATCCGCGCGTATTTTCACATTGGCGTGCTCGGCTACGGCGATTCCGCCACCGCGCTCGTGCCCATCCAGTCCGTGGTGGATCTCGCGTATCACCCGCTGCGGTTCACCAGGTCAGAAATCGACGGGATCGAAGTCAAGGTGCCCATGTGGCTCGAGGATCCAACCGCGAAGGTCAACACCGATATGGCGGCGGGGTTCAGACTGGCGAAGAAGGCGCTTACGCAGTGGATAATCCAGCACGGAGGTTCGTTTCCCCCCGTGCTCATCCACGTCAGTGACGGCGTCTGGACGACAGAGAATCCGACAGGCATCGCAAAGGAGATCTTGTCAGGCGTCTGCACCGCAGACGGGAGCGCAATCGTGCTGAACATCCATATCTCGGGCAAGGACGAGGAAACGCTCGCCTTCCCCGCGCGGCTGACCGCGGGCACGGAGCACCAGCTCGCGCTGTTTGCGATGTCCAGCGTGCTACCCGATCCGTTTTTCCGGCGCGCGACGGAGATCTACCCATTCGTCGAGGTCGGCGCCCGGGGGTACATGTTCAACGCTCAGCCGAAAGATCTGAGCAAGTTCTTCGACATCGGCACGCGGCTGCGAGGCTGAGCATGCAGGTGCGCACGTTTCAGGCCAGCAAGGCAGGCGCCGCGCGCCATGAGAACGAGGATTCGGTAGACCTCCGCCGCCGCTCGCCCGGGGAGCTGGGAATCGTGCTGGCCGATGGCGCCAGCACAGGGGTGTTTTCGAAGGGCTGGTCGGCTCACCTCGCTGCAACCTTCGGGGAACACCTCGATTGCGCGCTGGAGAGCTTCGATGCGGTGCTGGAGCTCGCACGCGCGACCTTCTCTCCGGACCTCTCGCGTCACACCGCGCTGCGGAAATTCTTGACGGAGGGCAGCTTCGCGACGCTGCTGGCGGCGCGTGTCGAGCTGGTGCAGGACGCCGGTCGAGGTGGTGAACGATCGTATGCGCTGACGATGGCGGCCGTGGGGGACGCGTGTTTGATTGCGCTTGACGCCGACGGCTCGTGCGTGCTTGCCTTTCCTTGCGTTTCGGCCGCGGACTTCGGTAACACGCCGAACCTGATTCGCTCGTCCGCGAAGTTGCAGGAGCGCACTCCGTACAGGAGGCAAAACGCCCGCTCGCCCGTGCGCGGGACCTGCACGCTGCTCGCGGCCACCGACGCCTTTGCGGAGCTCGTGGTGCGGAAGGTGGCATGTCGCCAGAGCGGCGAGCTGCTTCGCCGGCTGCTCGAGTGCGAGGAAGAAGCGCGTTTCGCCGCTCTCGTCGCCGAGCTTCGCCGCGACCATGGCATGAAAAACGACGATGTTTCTATCGTCCTGATCCAGGATGGCGGCGATGCCTGACGGAGCTCGGGGCGGGACGCAGTCGACCTATCCGCCGCTGCGCGCCTATCTGGAGGCCGTGAAGGACCGCGCAAACGTGAGGATCCCGTTCTTTCGGCGGGAGTCGATGCAGATCTTTCTCAATCGGCGCGGGTCGCCTTTCATGTCGGTGGGCGGCGCCGGGGCAGTGTTCCGATATCAGGACGAGGAGGGAAACCAGTACGCCCTCAAGGTCTTCACAAGCGGTGCGCCCGGTCGCGCGGACCGCTACCGAGCGCTGCACGAGACGCTTCAGATCACAAAATTTCCGTTCATGGTCGACTTTCAATATGTTGAGGAGGGAATCCAGGTCGGCTCCCGGACGTATCCGGTCGTGGTCATGGAGTGGGGATGCGGTGTTCAACTCGATCAGGCGATCGCCCAGGATCTGGAAGATGACGGCAAGCTCGACTGCGCCGCCCACGTCGCGGGAAGCCTGTTCAGTGCAGTGCGTATGCTGCAAGACTGGAACATGGGCCACGGAGATCTGCAAGAGGGAAACATCCTCGTGACCGACGACAATCGCGTCGTGCTGATCGATTACGACGGAATGTTCGTTCCGGCGCTGGCGGGAAAGGACGCCAGCGAGATCGGGCTGGCGGATTACCAACACCCGCGGCGGTCCCCGACCCTTTTCGCCAGGACGATCGACGACTTCTCGCTGCTCAGCATTCTCTTTCAACTCAGCGTGATCGATCGGGAAGCGTGGAAGGAGCTCTCGGGAGACAAGCGTCTGATCCTGACGCGCGCGGACTACGAGAGCCCGGAAGAATCCGCCGTGTTGCGTCGCGGTCTGAGGGCAAAACAGGAGCACGTGAGGCAGATGGCGGAGCTGTTGGCCGAGGCGTGCCGCAGCGATCCCGGGCACATCGGGGCAGTTGCGAAGATCACGGCGGCAGCCGATGTCATGCGCTGGCTGGTGATCGGCCAGGACGTGCAACCGGTGCCCTGTTATGAGTCGGTGATCGCCAGGGTCGTGTCGGCGGGAAGTGCCGGCGCGACCGCGGCAGCTCCCCGGATAATTGCCGGCACGCCGCCGCCCGCGGTCAGGGTCCGCACGGGCGGGGCCGGAGCGTGGGCGCGCATCAGCAATCTGATTTTCGAGGAAGCCGAGCAGACGGTGGCGCTACCCGCGCCGGCAACGGCGGCAGCCCCCGCGGCACCCCGGAAAGGACCTTTCCTGGCAGGGCTAAGGAGGCGAATCCGCGACTTCTTGTACGAGGACGTCTAGCCGGCGCGGGATCCGGACCGCAGCCCAACCACGATAAAAGGCGGCGACACAAGAATGGGACGAACGCGAAGACTGCTGGGATCGATCGTGCGCTACGCGCAGGAGCTGGTGTTCGAGGAGGATGAGGCGAAAATGAGAAAACGACGGCCGCCGGAGGCAACGGCAGTTGAGAAGGAGAAGCAGATTTTGAAGCTCGCGGTCGCCAAGGGGGGCACCCTGAGCGTTGCCGAGGTGGCGCTGGGCACGTCGCTGTCGATGAGCGAAGCGGAGGAGCTCCTTTCCAGGTTGGTGGAAAAGGGCTTCGTGGGGGTGGATGTGGGAGCCAGCGGCACCCTCGTTTACGAGTTTCACGGCATCCTGGACCCGGCGCGCTTCCCGGCTGTGGCGGCGGCGGGGCAGCGGCAGGGCGCACCGCAGGCTCTGGGGGCGGCGGCGGAGGCGGCACCCCTGGCGGGGCAGATTCCGGACCCGGCGCCGGTGGCAGCGCCCGTGGCGCCAGCCCGGCCGGAGGGTGAGCTCGTGGCACGCGGATCCGGCGTGACAACGGCGAGACGGCCGCGCTGGCGGGTGGAGTCGCGGGCGACGGAGGCCGCTGCGGAGGCCGCGGGCGAGCAGGCGGCGGTCGATTCCAGCGCCTCGGGTCAGGAACCCGTGCAGCGGCCGTCGGGCGCAACCACGGCACCCGTACCCGGCTGGAGAAGGGACGATACCTCCGGGCCCGCACCGCGCCGGGACGCGGAGGACGGCGGGGACGCGTCGCAATCGTGAGTGTTGCGGCGGCATTCGTCGCGCGCTCTCGCCGGGTATCTGTTCGCCCCCCCGCGAGCCGGCCGAGGCGCCTACCAGGGTTCAGCCTGGCCGATTGACCTGCCGCGGCGCAGAGACGAGTGTGAACGGGAAGCGATTGGAGGCATATATTGGCAAGAACATCTACGCGAGACGCTCACGGCGGCCGGATCAAGAGCGAGCGGGGCAAGTGCCTGTCGTTGGGGCTTTGCATCGCGGTGGCCGTGGCGCTGGGTCATGCCGCGTCGGCTTGGGCCGGCCCGGCGATGTCGCGCGGTCAACAGATCCTGGCCATCTCGCACGCGGAGTGCCTGCAACGTGCCAGCGCTGCGCTGCGCGCTGCCGGCTATTCCAACTGGGGCGAGCTCGGAAACGGCTCCTACGGCGACAAAGGACCGCACTCGGCGTCGATCTTCTGCGAAGTGACCGTGGGCGACAAGGAGGTGGTCGACATCGTGGTGGCCACCGAGGGCACGAGCGATTCCGGAATGCCGGGCGCCGAGCGGGAGACGCTGCAGCGGATGATGGCAGGCGCCGCGCCTCCGCCGCCGCCCCCTCCGCCCGTGACCGGCGGAGGCGCGACTCCCTGCGGTCCACGCGGTCCAGAGTGGACAGACTGGTTCAATACGGATGCCCCGGATGCCTCGGGCGACCACGAAACCCGGGACAGATATGCTGTCGATGCGAAATGTAACCCCTCGGAGATCGAGTGTTGCGCTCACGACGGGCGCGACTGGCGGCAAACTGGCCAGAGCTACGTCTGCGACCTCGCCACGGGCGGCCGGTGTCTCAACGCCGAGAACAACGGAGGGTGCCTGGACTATCATGTCCGGTTCCGCTGCGGCTCGGCGGTCACCGGCTCGGCAGCGATAGTCATGCCCGGCGGCGAGTGCAGCAACCCTGTCGCGAATGGCACCACGGCAACGTCCCTGCGCGGCAGGAACGGGGAGCATTTCACCTTCTGCTGTCCCAAGGACATCGGCGGGCCCATTTACGGCACCGACATCTACACCGACGACTCGTCGATCTGTGCCGCCGCCGTCCACGCCGGATCCCTGTCCTATGGCAGCGCCGGTATGGTGACCATCGAGATCCGCCCCGGACAGAGCCAGTACGTCGGCAGCAACCGCCAGGGCAATGTGAGCCAGAGCTGGAGCGCGTTCCCCGGCAGCTTCGTCGTCGTCAGCGGGGGCCACCCATAGGCGCTACGCTTGCTGAGGGTCAATCCGCCGTCGCCTCGAAGCTTGGCCGCGGGCGGAAGCGAAGCGCCGTCCTGATCCGAACGCGCCCGCGGCGGCGCCCCGCGACACCGGCGCGACCGTCGACACCGAAGCGGCCGACGATGCCTGCAGCGCCGTATGCGCGGCCGCCTCCAGGCTCCATCGGTCGGTCGAGGCGAGGAGCGTGAACTGGCTCGTTTCCATGCTGGTGAAGAGGAGCGCACCATGAGGTCGAGCCGTCGGGCTCCCACACGACCACGCCGAGGGCGAAGACTACGGCTACGGGCAACTCGGGGGCGGCCGGGAACAACGCTCAACGCCTACTGGGATAGGCTCTAATTCCCGTTTCTTGACAGAGCTCGCAGCCCCATGTTGACAGCGCTCGTGCTGGCCGCTAGGCTCGCCAGGGCAGCAGAAAAAGCCTTCGTCCACAGTTTTTTCGGCCCCGTCCTCGCGCTTCAGGTCACCGGACAATGCCGCGCCGAGCCGTTTTTCCCCGCTGCAGCCCAGGATACAATGGTGAGCACCGAGGCCTCAGATGTGGAAAACGCGGACCTTGTGGCGGCGCTCGAGGGCGACGGCGAGGCCTATCGGCGTATCGTGGAGCGACACCAGGGCATGATTGCAGGGCTGATGCGACGCTTTACGCGCAATGAGCACCTGCTGGAGGAACTGGTTCAGGATGTATTCGTCGAGACGTACATGAGCTTGGGGAGCTTCGCGGTTGGCAGACCGCTTTCCCCCTGGCTGCGAGCGATCGCCATCCGCGTCGGGTACCGTTTCTGGCAGACGCGGGCCAAGGATCGCAAGCAGGTTCCGATCGAGGCGATCGAGGACGTGCCAGACCAGGACGCTGGTCGCTGCCGGCAGCAGGCCGCGGAGACGCTCACGCACCTGTTTGCACGGCTCTCCAATCGAGACCGCCTGGTGTTGACCCTCATGTATCTCGAAGGGTGCACCGTAAAGGAGATCGCGGAATCGGCAGGCTGGAGTCTGACAATGACCAGGGTTCAGGCCCATCGTGCCCGCGAAAGACTGAGGAAGCTCGTAGAAAGATCCGCAGCGGAGTGAAGAAAAAGTCATGAGCAAGCTGACTACTATCGAGCACCTTGCGGCGGTTGCCCGACGCGAAGCGTCGCCGCCGATTGACGTCGCAGATGCCGTGCTGCGCCGACTGACGGTCTTGCCTCGCCGGCATCCCCGGCGAATCATCTGGCTGCTTCAGTCCGTGACGCTGGCAGCGATGATCGGGTCCGCCCTCGCGGGCCTCGGCTTGTGGTCACTCACGACCGATCCGTTCGCGTGGCTGCTGGGCGCTGCCCAGGCGGTGGGTGCGTGGTAGTCGAGCGGACCACTGATGAGATTCCGTCACCAGGCGGGGTATCTGGCGGTGCGCCGTCGCGCGACTCCGCATCGCGATCGACGCGGCTGGTGCCGCCACCCCAGCATCGTCGGCTCGGGCTCTGGCTAACCATGGCTTGCCTGGGCAGCTTCCTGTTCGGGGCACTCGTCGGCTCGCTTTTCGCCGCCAAGCGCATATCCGAGCGCGCCACCGTGGCACTCCGGAACCCGCCCGCACTCGCCTCCGACATGCTTCGAGATGTCCGCGACGACCTCCATCTCTCCGACGCTCAGGCGACGGAGATTCGGCAGATTCTCGAGACCCACCTGGGCAATGTGGCCAGGACCGTTCGGCACGAGCACGACCTCATGATCCGCGAGATGGAGGGGCCGCTGACTCCGGAACAGCGTGCACGACACCGCGCAATCGCCGCAGAGCGGCAGGCCAGGCTTTTTGGCGAGGGCACCGGGGGCTCACCGGCCCAGTAACTGCCCGACCGATAGTGCGGTCCGCCCCGGCCGGTCTCCATGTCTGCCTGGCTCTTTCTGTCCGCGCACGCGATTGGCCCACGATTGGAACGGCCTGTAACCTTCTTCCATCGGAGCCCCAACTTCATGGCAGCCACGCCCGAATGGCTCGGGCGTACCGCAAGCCCAGAAACGGAGCTCTCATCAAGGAAGTCGTTATCATGAGGACCGTCATTTTTGCGCCGTCGTTGCCCCGGAATCTGACCATCAACGCCCTGGTGTTCTTGCTCCTGCTGAAAATCTACTGCGTCATCCAACATCACGGAGGTCTGGCAATTCCGATCTACGCCAAGTCGTACGTCCAGGACGCTGCTCTGCTCCTGACCAACTTCCTGTTCCTCGGTCGCCGCAGGCGAGACGAGAGCACACCCGGCGCGGCCGCGCGGCGGCTGACCTTCCTGTTGACTGCCACTTTCCTGGCGACCACCGCAGCGACATATACCTTCGCCGCTGGCGAAAATCAGGCCATCTGTGCCGGCCAGAAGTCGACCAGGGTGCGAATCCGAAATTTCAACTGAGTCGCGGTTTCAGGGGAGCATCAGGCAATCAAGAGCGACGGGAAAGGGCCTTGGCAACGGTCC